>CAZHKA010000021.1:0-22506 GCA_964533505.1 uncultured Candidatus Bathyarchaeia archaeon
TGGTGTCGACATGAAAATTCTCGACGCCACGAAGCGTTCTTGTAGCTAATTTCTCGAAAATGAATGTGTGGCCGGCCAAGCCCGCTTCCCCGCTGAGTCAAGGAAGACTCGTGTGGTGAATGGGCTACGACTGAGCGACCAGTCGAACTGGGCTCCAGTCGAGGAAGCCCGAATTGGTGCATGTCGCTGTAGGCCAGCCAACACAAGGGAGACAACCCCCATGAACAGTGTAGGAATAGACATCCATAAAACCAGATGTAACGCATGCGTAAAAACCTCGGAAGGCCGAATTCTCGAAGAATTCACCTTCCAAAATAATACCCAAGGATTAGAAGAACTCGTAACCCACCTCAACGTCCACCAGGAAACTCAAGTAGCCATCGAATCAACCGGCAACCTTTGGACACGCATCTACGACCGACTCGAACAACAGCAAATTCGAGTCGTCTTAACCAACCCCAAGAAGACCAGAGCCCTCACCGAGAACAAGGTCAAAACCGACCGCATCGACGCCCGCCTACTCGCAGACCTGCTCAGAGGCAACCTACTCAGCGCCAGCTACGTTCCACCCCGAGAAATCCGCACCCAACGCAGCATAATCCGTGAACGAGCCCGCCTAGTCCAGACCCGAACCATACTCAAGAACCGTATTCACACGCTGCTGGACAAGTACGACCTCCACCCATCCTTCACAGACCTATTCGGGAAGCATGGCCTTGAATGGCTTCGCGGCCTGCAACTTCAACCAGGCGACCAAGTGATCCTAGACGTTAACCTAGAACAACTCAGCAGCCTCACCCGCAGCATCGACGCCTTAACCGCGAACATCGCCCTCTCGGCCGTCGACAACCCAGAAGTCAAATTGCTGATGGGCTTCACGGGTATCGACTACTACGGTGCCATGCTACTCCTCAACGAGATCGGCCCCGTCGCACGTTTCCCATCAGCTAAGAAGCTTGTCGGCTACGCGGGTCTAGCTCCAAGCACCCATCAATCCGGACCAGTAACAATCCACGGTCACATCACGAAGGAAGGGAACAGCCACATACGGTGGATCCTCATCGAAGCAGCACAGAACGCGTCCCGTCACGACCCACGCTTCAAACACTTCTACCTGCGAATCGCTAAACGTCGCGGACATCAAATCGCTTTGGTCGCCGTCGCTCGGAAGATGCTGGTCACCATCTACCACGTCCTAAACCATCACAGCGAATACCGCGGTCTAAGACCGGAGCTTTTCGAAAACAAGATTAGGAGGTTACAGAGAATCACGCGATCAGACCTACAGACGAAATGAGTCAGCCAGCCTCACATCCAAAAGCGAGAAACCCACAAGAATTTCCATTGGTGCGGGGGAGGGGATTTGAACCCCTGAACCCCTACGGGACGAGGTTTCCTAACATCATCACATGACGTTCCTGAGCTTCGCGCACACGAGGTGTCATGGTGTCTCGCGCCTTTGACCTGGCCTCGCCCTTCCGGTTGGTGGAAGTTTGGCGCTGGGGAGCTAAGCTTCGACGCCGCCTACCCCCGCAACAGCCAGAGGCTTACCCCGCACGCGAAAGCTACGGCAACGGCGACAACATAAGCTCAACGGTTTCGGTTCCGTTGACTTGGCTCGATAACCGAAACTAATCGCAACAAGCACTCGACCCATAAGCCGCCGACTTAACAACGCTGAAGTTTTCATTGTGGTCTCTTTCCACTCCGTCATGAGTTACTTTGCTGTGTGGGTTTTTTTTGCGTGGGCTGTTGTTCTCAGTCTTAGTCTTGGCGGCGTACTCCTACTCTGAAGCCCATCCAGTCGGTTGGTCCTGGGTATGCGTAGACGGCGAGGGCGAATGCCCAGACTAGGTCGTCGTGGGCTCCTGGTGGGTGTGTGAATTCTTGGTCCATGTTCCCACATGCAGCCCGGTGAACTTCAAAATCATCCATACTCGCAACTGATTAATAGTTCCGGACAGATGCCTACCCTTGGGAGAGACTGCTACCTCATCCTTTCTCCGGGACGGAGAATCATTGTAGGTTTCATTGCGGCAGGCCTCTCCCGAGAACCTTACCTCAATTGTATTCCACTTCAGGGCGATGTACGCCCACAAAGGCCGTCCATCAAAAGCGTCGGGGGCCTCTGCTCAATCAGAACCTAGAAGCTCCGCTAACCGCGGAGACGAGGGTGGAGAGGACGGGTGGTTGTGTGTTTCCTGCTAGTGCGTGGTTATGCGAAGGGGCCTACGCCTTCGGTGATCTTAATCGCTTGAACTGGGCACTGGATTTCACAGGCACGGCAGAAGATGCAGTCCCGTTCTCTCATCGGGTCGGCCTTCCACCTGTCCAGCAAGGTCTTTCCGCTGTCGTTTGGAATCTGCTTATCGATCTTCTCCTGTTCTGCTGGAAAGTCCATCTTGTCGAAGACATTGACGGGGCAGACTGAGATGCAAATTCCGTCGGCAATGCAGATGTCGAAGTCTACTGCAACCGCGACACCGTGGACGCCGTACTCCTTACTCACTCCGTCCTTCCATCGGACCTCGTGACCTTCATGGTCTTCTTTCTTAGGCCACTCGTTCGGGAAAGAGGCGTCGTCGATTATTCGTCTTTCAGTCATCAATCACACCGATAGGAATCCAGCCTGCTCTGAGAAATTAAGAAGATTTGCGTGTCACACCCAAACCTGACAAAACCATATCTTGGATTTCATACATGTCAGACTGCAATCGAACAGTCACATCCAATATAACATAAGGAATCATATGGCTTCCCCAGTATTCTTTCAGCGCCCCACTGAAGAGCTGAGTAAGGCGAATCTGTTTAAGCAGTCCCGACAAACGCAGTCCTTCGCGATCTTTCCCAACTGGTCTAGAGATTCCTGGGAAAGAGTGAGGTGGCTACACCAACAATCAGCCTCTCCCGCTCGGCATGTGAAAGAGCTTCCGCAAAGCTCGCAGATCACTTGCCGCCCCATCGACCCCAACCCTGAGACGAAATAGCTCGCCAGTGCCATATATCTAACCCCGGTCGGGCAGCGTCCGAAAAGACTGGGAAAAATGGTGTTGGAAGCGAAGTTAATAGTAACGCTCACTCATTCATTCGTTTCCTCGAACGGCGGCTCGGAATATGGTTCGGCGTAGTATCGGATGTTGCGGGTTAACGCTCTTCTTGGTTTTGTTGGCTTGCACCATCACTTCCCCGGTATTCGCAACAACGGTTCTGGGAGATAGCAACGTTGAGCCTGCGGCCTCCACCTTGGTAGCGTCTTATGTTATGGCGTTGACGAAGTTCACCGTAACGCAGGCCACCACGCTTCAATCAATCTCCCTCTTCTTGCAGTACTCCGGTTCGGATGGGAGTCAATGCATTAAATTCGGCGTCTACCGCGACAACGGCGGTCCATTCGGGCAGAGTAGTCCGCTTTACCAGCCTTTGGTTGCCGCTACGCATTACGGGTACTGTTTTCTAACGGGAGATTTCGGCCCCGCGTGGGAGACGTGGGTGCTTCTTCCCGGGGATCAGATGATGATTGGGCCGGGAACCTATTGGCTTTGCACGTTGGCATTACAGGGTTATGGAACCGTCTTCCACTTCACCTACACGGGCGCCTACGGAGGACAATATCTGTACCAGTACGGGTACTTCTACTATGGATTTCCGGCTAGTTTCGAGTTGGGTTTTCCGCCCACCGTCTTCGGGAACACAACCTACACGAACGGTCAAGGCAACATCCTCCCATTCAACTCAGCCGACATAGGGTCATACGATGCGCCATTCAGTTTCTTCGCAACCGGAACATGACCCCAACGGTTCCTTTCCTAGGCGTAGTTGAGAATCCTCATCTCTCAAATTTCGGTAGGTAACTTCTAGGATTAAACCAGAATACCTATGCTTAGGTTTCAGTCCGGTACACAGCGGCGGGTTCCCACTTGAGTGGCGCGCAAGAGTATTGGGGTTTCATCAAGGACCCCATCTACGGGTACATTCGTCTCACCGAAGTGGAGCGGAATGTGATTGATACGTTGGCGGTGCAACGGTTGCGGCGGATCAGGCAGTTGGCGGGGGCTGAATTTGTCTACCCGGCGGCGAACCACACACGTTTCGAACATGTTCTGGGAACCATGTACCTGGCCGGTGTGGTTTCCGACAGCCTTCCGGTCCATCTATCCGGGGATGAGAAGCAGAGGGTGCGTTTGGCCGCGTTGCTTCATGATGTTGGCCATGCGCCTTTCTCTCATCTCTTTGAACCACTGCTGCTGAAGTACATGGGTCGGAACCATGAAGACGTCTCACAATGGGTAATCGCTGAATCGGCTATGGGTGATGTGATTAAGCGTCAAGGCTTTGACCCTGAAGAATTGAGCGGGCTAGCTGTAGGGAAGCCTGCAAAATCCGACAGGTCGTTTCTCGGCCAGATAATCAGCAGCTCATTCGACGTCGATAAGATGGATTTCGTCGTTCGAGATTCTTATCATACGGGGGCCGGTTACGGTTTCGTGGACGTCTTTCGCCTCATCTATACGATGGACGTTCTTGACGGAAATTTGGCGGTTGATGTAACCGCGCTGCCGACTCTGGAGAGTCTTATCCTGGCGCGGTTGGAGTCTTTCAAGGCGATTTATTTTCACCGAGCCTGCAGAGCCGTTCAGATGATGCTCCTGAAAGCGCTGGAAGTGGCCAAAGATGATCTGGCAATTCTTCGGGCGAAGACGCCGGATGAATATTTGGAGTGGGATGATTACATGGTTTGGTCAAAGCTCCGGGCGAACCCACGCTCGAAGGAGATTGTGCGAGAAATTGAGGCCAGAAGATTGCTGAAATGCGCCTACGAACGAACCTTCTACGCCAAAGACGAACTAGCCTCAAGCGTCTTCACAAAAGAGAATGTTCGCCTCAAACTCGAAGAGGAGATCGCTGCAAAAGCGAAAGTTCCGGCATATGAAGTCGGAATCGACGTCCCCACACTACCCTCGGTCCCGTACCATTACGCGATGGAAATGGGACCGGTCGACATACCGATCTTCTCTAAGACACGGTCCGGCGAAAAGATTCCGCAAAAAATAACGAACATATCTAAAATCTTAGACGACCTACGGGTCTTCATGAACATTGTCCGCGTCTACACGCGCGAGAACTACCGGAGGCAAGTTGGCGACGCGGCGGCGGCCGTGCTCGGCGAGTCTCCGCTCTCAAACGTGTTGTCTTATTGAGGATGCAAACTCTTGCGTCTCGTCGGCGGCCGGCTGTGTCACGTTGATCTTCTCCAATAGTTTCGTGTAAATCCGCAGGGCCTCTGCTTCGTCAAGTTCGGTGAATAAGGAAACCATCCCTAATTGCCCGCTCTTAGCGGCAAGCTTCTCCGCCAATGCCCTGCTGACCATGAGGTACTTTGCGCCCAGAAGAACTGAAGACCGTCCCGCGGCCACTTCCCGAAGACCCGGCATGGCGATGGCGACCGTCCCAAGCCTCATACGGTCCTCGAAGAGGAATGCAACGGCCGCATTCTCGAGTTGCATGAAGTTAGCTCTGAACGTCCTCGTGCCAACTTCTAACGTATATTCGGTAAGCTTCATCAAATATCCGTCTAAGCTCGGTTGTATGAGCTACTTAACCAAACCGACTAAACGCCTATGAAATTGATATGTCCAGCTAGTGTTTCGGCGATATTTCATCACTTTTTTTGACATACATCTTATCATCAGAGCTTCCGAGACCTCTTTACCCCCGATCGAGGACCCTGAGATTTGGCATCGCAACCCATACCAGACGACATGAGACATCTCGTCAACTACGACGAGAAGGTCATCTGGGCACTCCGAGGCAGCGAGGTTGTGGTCTTAACCGACCACCGGATCATCATACGCAAAACCGGTGGGCTGGGGCTGAAGAAGAGTTTTGTCGATTACCCTTACTCAAACATGGTCAACATCAAGTTAGATCGGGGAGTTTACCGGGCAAGTGTAGAGATCCTGATGCGGTCGGGTGTGCAGAACATAAGAATTGGTAGCCTAACGAAATCCGACGCCTACCAGCTTCACCGCGTGCTTAGGGAGAACATAGTCAAAGAATCCGGCAATTCGCCGCAAGGCGCGCCTGTAATCATCCAAACCCCGTCTCCGAATCGCGAGGAGTCGAAACAGGAAGAGAGCCTGTGTAAGAAATGCGGCCGCAAGGTGTCGGAGGATTTCGCCCTATGCCCATTCTGCCGGTACCCACTCAAAGTGGAGTGTCCCGAATGCGGTAAAAGGGTTAACAGCAAATTCAAGTCATGCCCGTACTGCGGTGAAGACCTGTCGTACGCGGTACAAATGGATCTAGACTTGGAGTAATCGGTCAAATGTTTTCAGGGTACATATGCGCCACGTAGGCTAGTTCATGAGGATCATCGTTCTTTCAGACGTCCACTCCAACCTAGACGCACTCGAAGCCGTCGTCAACAACCTTCCGACATACGATGAGCTATTCTGCTTGGGTGACATTGTTGGCTACGGGCCGCAACCAAATGAAGTCATCGAAGCACTGCATCAGCTCCGGCCAACTGCGGTTCTCATGGGCAACCACGATCAGGCAGTTGTCAGTGGGGATGTTGAGGGGTTCTCGTCCAACGCGGCAAAGGCTGTGAATTGGACGAGGGGGGTTATCTCAGGAACGAATCTCGCCTACTTAGCCGGCTTGAAGCCTTCGGCTAGAGTTGAAGTGGAGGGGAAGACGCTGGGGCTCTATCATGGTAGTCCACGAGATCCACTCATGGAATATGTGTTCCCGGTTCTAACGGCAGGGATGGGGCGTCGGTTCGTTGAGATGGCTGCCGCGAACATTGTTCTGTTAGGGCATACTCACATGCCCATGCAGTATAGGTACAACGGAAATATGCTCGCGAACCCTGGAAGTGTTGGCCAACCGAGGGACGGAGACCCGCGAGCAAGCTTCGCCGTGCTAACTATAACTCAAAACGAAGCCACGTTCGAAGTGCATCGCGTAGAGTACGACGTTAGGCCGGTTGCGGATAAAATTATTCGAAGCGGCCTTCCCAGCTTCTTGGCTGAACGGCTGTTTATCGGCGCCTAGAGTGCCGGAGCTGCGCGGGGTATGTTGGTTTGCTTAGCTATTCTTTTAAGAGACCGAGCCGTGTTGGCGTGGTTACGGTGCGAGGCATTAGAGAAATGAGAGGTTCTGACTTCGGTGGTCACATTTACGGTGACTACTACTGGCCTGCCCAAACCCGACTCTGTACCAGGTAGATTTTTGTCCACGGCACCGGCGAGAACCGAAAGCAAATCAAGTGCAGTTGCGGCCTTGAAGCAAACGTCGAAGACCCTCGTAGTAAAGTTCGGCGGCTCCAGTCTACGCGACAAAGACCGGGTTAACAATGCCGCTCGCCTCGTCGCGCGGGAGGCTGCGAAGGGAAGACGCCTAGTTGTTGTTGTATCGGCAATGGGGAGTATGACCGATCAGCTGCTGAACCTGATCAACCACGAATCGACTCCTGACAAGACGGATTCGGATGACGTGTTGGCCATGGGTGAAAGAACAAGTGTGAGAGTGTTCGCCACAGCTCTCAAGGCGCAGGGAGTCGAGGCGAAATACTTCGACCCCAGTGAGCCGGACTGGCCGATTATCACGGATGACAACTTCTCCGACGCAAACCCCATCCTCGAACTGTGCCTTCAAAGGGTCCGCGAGAACGTCGTCCCCCTTCTTGACTGGGGCACGGTCCCGGTGATCGCGGGGTTCGTGGGGCGTTCCACCGATGGGAAGGTTAGCACAATTGGCAGGGGCGGAAGTGACACGACCGCTTTCATAATGGCGAAAGGCATCGGCGCGGACGAGGTGATTCTGGTCACGGATGCAGACGGGATTCTTTCGGCGGATCCAAAGCTTGTTCCGGAAGCTCGCAGGCTTGAGAGAATAGACGTCAGAGCACTCATCGGATTAGCCGACTCAGGGACTAAATTCATTCACAGGAAGGCGCTCAGGTATAAGGACGCAGACATACCCGTTCGAGTCATCAACCACAACAAAGGCGACCTGGAAGCCGATGGGACGGTGATAACCGGCGGCATCTCGACTGAGATTGAAGTTACTTGGGAAGACAGCAGCCAAGTGATGGCCGTCACCATAGCGGGAAAAGGCATCTCGGAGAATCCGGAAATTCTGAGCGAGATCATAAGAGAGATCCGCAAACACTCCTCCCTAGACGGCCTGTCTGAGAACTTCAACTCCCTAATCTTCTACGTGCCCCAACCCGCTACCGGCGCCCTTCTAAACGCCGTGCACGGCGTAATCATGAAGTTCGGAGAGGCTTTGGCGATGGCGGTTCAACCCAACCTAGCGTTTCTGAAAGTGAAAGGGGTCGGGTTGGAGGACTCGCCGGGAATTATTGGAAGAATTTCATCACATCTGCGAGAAAATAAAATTAACATTTACGGGATGATCACGATCGCCTCAAGCATACTGGTCTTCGTCGGGTGGGATGACAAGGAAGTGGCGCTAAGGTTGATGAAGCAAGTGGTTCGGGGAGAATTGCGATGAAAGCCGCCGTCCTGGGAGCAACGGGCCTAGTCGGCCAACGATTCATTCAACTGCTCAACGACCACCAATGGTTCCAGATATCGACGCTAACCGGTTCAGAGAGAAGCATAGGGATGAGATTCGGGGAAGCGGTGAACTGGCGAATGGAGACGGGGCTGAAGCGTGAGGTCGCGGAGCTTACCGTGCAACCAACCGACCCGAAGCATGTCGATGCGGACGTGGTCTTCTCAGCCCTCCCAGCGGACCAAGCCCAGCAAATCGAACAAGACTTTGCACGAGAAGGGTTTGCAGTCGTAAGTAACGCTTCATCTCACAGAATGGATCCGGACGTTCCGTTGATGAACCCTGAAGCCAACTTCACCCACCTATCCCTGATCGATGAACAGCGGCGAAAGAGAAAATGGGACGGCGCAATAGTCACTAACCCCAACTGCACAACCGCAGTTCTCACCCTCTCCCTCAAGCCCATCGCGGATAGCTTCGGACTAAGGAACGTTATAGTGTCATCCATGCAAGCGGCATCTGGAGCAGGCTACCCTGGAGTCGCTTCCCTAGACATTATCGATAACGTGATTCCCTTCATCAACGGCGAAGAAGAAAAAGTGCAGAGGGAAACGCAGAAGATACTTGGCGCCGCAGGGCAAGCGGCCGGCTTTCAAGTGTCGGCGAGTTGTCATCGAGTGGCAGTACTGGATGGGCATACGGAGGCCGTGTTCGTTCAAACCGAGAAGCCAGCGTCGCCCGCCGACGTCACTCATTGCATGCAGGAATTTCGTGCTGAGCCGCAGAAGCTGAAACTTCCAACGGCACCCGAACGCCCCGTTATAGTGAAAGCCGAGCAAGATCGTCCGCAACCTCGATTCGATCGCGCGGAGGGCCGCGGTATGGCTGTGGTCGTGGGTAGGGTTCGCGTTGACCCCGTCTTTTCCGGTGTCAAATACATTGCCTTAGGCCACAATACCATTCGCGGTGCCGCGGGCTGTGCAATTCTAATAGCCGAATCGATGAAATCACTAGGATACGTCTGACGGTGAATTCCATGGAAACGGGGAAAACACGAAGGTTGCGAAGGATCATGCGGAGTGACGCTAAGAGTTTCATGGTCGCAATGGATCACGGAACCACACTAGGGCCCGTCAGGGGTTTAGAGAATATGCAAACGGCCGTGAACCGTGTAGTGAGCGGCGGAGCCGATGCCGTTCTTTTCCACAAGGGCATAGCGAAACATGTGGACACCCTCGGTGCGGGGTTGATAATTCACGTCTCCGCATCCACGAAACTTGGCAGTAAGCCCAACCTGAAAGTCGGCGTATGCACCGTGGAAGAGGCTGTAAGGCTCGGGGCGGATGCTGTTTCCGCCCACATAAACATCGGCTCGTTAGAGGAAGATCAGATGCTACAGTTCCTCGGGAACATCTCTGAACAATGTGATTCCTTCGGTATACCGTTGCTAGCAATGATGTACCCGCGCGGCCCCAACATAAAGAACGAACATGAATTTGAGTCGGTGGCTCACGCGGCGAGAATAGGCGCAGAGCTCGGAGCCGACATAGTCAAGACCGTCTACACGGGCGACAGAGAGAGCTTCCATAGAGTAGTTCAGAGTTGCCCCGTCCCGATTGTCGTAGCCGGAGGACCAAAAATGACCACCGACATGGAAGTGCTAGACCTCGCCGAAAGCACTATGAAAGCAGGGGCCGCGGGTCTCTCATTCGGCCGAAACGTCTTCCAACACAAGAACCCGGAATTAATGAGCAAAGCGTTGTCGGTTATTGTTCATGACGGATCAACAGCTAAACACGCGGCGAAACACCTTGTGGGTTCCCAATGAAGGAACTATGGCTCAGAGTGGACCCGAGCCTACCTAAAACCAAGAAACTAGAACTGCTCAAACTTGCGGAAGGGCAGTTCAAAGCCGTGGTCCTCAGGCCCGAAGACCTACCCCTCGCAACCGGCCTAAAACTACGAACCGCCTCAATCGCAGATCAATCCGACATCCGAATAATCTCAACAACGCCCGCCATCGGTCCTATGCCGGAAAACGCGGCCGCGGAAGTGACCGTGAAAGATCGAGAAGATGAGGCGAGGGTCCTGCGGTTAGCGAATGCAGGAGTCAAATATGTGCTAGTGAACTGCCCAGACTGGAAAGTCATACCGCTCGAAAACCTGATCGCCAAAACTCGGAACAAGACTAGGCTACTGGCCGATGTCAAGACCGCTGGCGAGGCCCGTCTGGCTTTGCAGACACTTGAGCTGGGAACCGATGGAATCGTGATCTCCGCTGCCTCAGCTGGAGATTTGCATGTTCTCAACAACCTTACCGAGCAAGGGAAGCTCGTCCCGATGACGAAGGGCAAGGTCGTTGCAGTCAGGCAGATTGGCCAGGGTGCTAGGGTTTGCGTTGACACCTGCGAACTCATGGCGGCGGGCGAAGGCATGCTGGTCGGATCTCAATCCGCTGGGCTGTTTCTCGTCGAGGCTGAGGTGCATAGGAATCCTCACGTCGAACCCAGGCCGTTCCGCGTGAACGCCGGCCCCGTCTCATCCTATGTTCTGACACCCGACATGAAGACGCGCTATCTGGCCGAGTTGAGAGCGGGAGACGAGGTCCTGATTGTCGACCGTTCCGGCGCCACGAGAAATGGACACGTGGGCCGCGTGAAAATCGAGCGCAGGCCAATGCTGGTCGTGGATGCCGAGGCCGAGGGACGCATGTTCTCTACGGTACTCCAAAACGCCGAAACCGTCCGTCTTGTTTCAGACTCCACATCTATCCCGGTCTCCGATCTGAAGCAGGGCGCTGTCATTCTGCTCAGGATGGAGGAGGGGGGCAGACATTTCGGTACGTTGGTTGCCGACGAGATGGTGATCGAACGCTGAAATGCAAAGCATGCCTTTCAGTCATGATAGATGACGAAACCAATATCACCACTCTGATGGAACAAATCTCACCCAAGATACCGGACCTGCTCGAAATTCGCCTAGACAGGTTAAGTGATCATGGAATCCTCGAAGTAATCGCCGACAGAAAACCTTGCCCGCTTATCGCAACAGACAGATCGAACCGGAATCTGGCTAGTAAACTCGAAGAACTCACATACGCGGCGGAGGTAGGCTTCGATTTCGTCGATCTGGATCTCTCCGCCGCCAACGCGGATACAATAAGCCAAGTGAAGACTAAAGGCGCGCGAATCATCCTATCATTTCACGACTATTCTCTGACACCTCCGGCGGAGCGATTAATCGAAATCTTGGGGGCTGAAAAGAAGTTGGGAAGCGACATTTGCAAAATAGTGACCACTGCCCATCTACCGCGAGACAATCTCACGATTCTTGGTTTCGTGGAGAGTGAAGCCGCAAACGCGCGATTGGTTTCGTTCGCTATGGGAGCGCGGGGAGTACCTTCTAGGGTTCTGTCCCCTTGGTTCGGGGCTGAATTCACGTTCGCAGCACTCTCCGCTAAATCCACGACGGGCGATGGACAACTGACGATTGACGAGCTACGGAGTGCTTGGCAAATCCTTGGGCTCCAGTGAGATGGAAATCTCAGGTTCCACACTGGTCTACGGTTTGATCGGTGATCCCGTCGATCATTCCCTCAGCCCTGCGATTCAGAACGCTGCGTTTCGCTCCGTTGGGTTGAACGCCGTATATTTGACATTTCAAGTTCGAGCCGCAGAGCTCAAAAGGGCAATTCAGGGTTTGAGGTCTCTAAATGTGAAAGGCTTCAACGTCACGACGCCACACAAAATGGCTGTGCTGCGGCACTTGGACGAGGTGGAAACCGAGGCGGCAGAAATCGGCTCGATCAACACAGTGAAAAACGAACGGAACGTGCTGGTAGGGTTCAACACAGATGGCGAGGGCGCCCTAAAGGCCATGCTTGACGCTGGTATGAGTCCGGATGGGCGAACGGTTTTACTTCTCGGCGCTGGTGGAGCCGGACGAGTGATTGCCTACGCGTTCGCGGAACGCGGCTGCTCGCTTCAGGTTGCGAACCGCACGGTTTCGAACGCAAAACGGTTGGCGAGGTCGTTGCATGCGAACTTTGGGCTCAACGTGAAAACCCTAACCCTCTCAAGGCGGGCTTTGAAAGAGTCGGTGACAAATTCCGATGTCATCTTGAATGCTTCCTCGATGGGCATGGATGGGAAACATAACCCGCCTATCGAGAGGAAATGGATTCAAGCTGATCAATGCGTTTTCGACATTGTTTACAGGCCGGTTCAAACAAAATTACTGAAGGATGCAGCTTTCAGAGGAGCCAGTACGGTGAGTGGATTGGACATGCTTGTGTGCCAGGGCGCATGCTCATTCACCCTATGGAGCGGGAAAAGAGCTCCCATCGCCGAGATGCGTCGCGCCGTTGCTAAGAAGTTGAGTTCGAGAAATGCTGCAAGCCGCTGAAGCATTAAGCCACGGAGCCATAACCATCGTAAACGCCATGGCTACTGGTCAAGGAGCCGCGCTGGGCGTTGACCTATGGACGCGGGCAACCGTTACACTCACCAATAAGCCGGGAACGTTCGTCGCCAGAAACCTAACCGACCCAAGAGAGGACAATGTCCTACCTGAAATAGCCGCCCGGCATGTGTTCGCGCGCTTCGGCGCCGACAAACAGTTCGGCGCGATGATAGAAACCGAATCTAACATACCAATCGCCGTGGGACTGAAGAGCAGTAGTGCCGCCAGCAACGCCGTCACCTTAGCCTCGCTTCGCGTCTTAGGAAGAAAAAGCACTGATCTTGAAGCCGTGAGGCTGGGAGTCCAAGCCAGCCTCCGGGCCGGAGTGACCCTTACGGGCGCGTTCGACGACGCCTGTGGATGCTACTTTGGCGGCATAGTCATCACCGATAACGTGAAGCGGAGGATTTTGAA
This sequence comes from uncultured Candidatus Bathyarchaeia archaeon, assembly GCA_964533505.1. Lineage (GTDB taxonomy): Archaea > Thermoproteota > Bathyarchaeia > 40CM-2-53-6 > 40CM-2-53-6 > FEN-987. The sequence continues at coordinate 13,399 of CAZHKA010000021.1, forward strand.
ACAGTTCAGGCCCACGGATGGCTTGCGAGTTCTGATTCACGTACCGAAGAAGAGGACGTACACACGGGACCTTAACCTTCAATCGTTCAGGACGATTAGGGCTTCTATCAGAGCCGCTCATCGCGGAGCCTTGAGAGGGGATTACTGGAACTCGATGACGCTTAACGGCCTACTGTACTCGATAGCCCTAAAGTACGACACTACGGTTACTACTGCCGCGTTAGCTTCCGGCGCCATAGCGGCCGGATTGACGGGGAAAGGTCCGGCGGTCGCAGCGATCGTCCCCGAATCCATGAAAGGTGATGTTCGCGCTGCATGGCGGAGAATCAAAGGCCGGGTTATCGAGACGTCATTCAACTTCCGGAAAGCAACGGCGCGGAGGTTGCCGGGTTGAATGTACTCATCAACCCCACACAATCCGTTTCGGGGAAAGTGAAAGCGCCCCCCTCCAAGGCGCAGACTCACCGCGCCTTATTCGCCGGACTACTGTCTCGAGGAACGACGACCATACATAACCCGCTCTCGTGCGACGATACGAAAGCTTCGGCGAACGTCGTATCCAGCCTTGGCGGCAAGCTGCGTCTTGGCGATGAAGGTTGGAATGTGGAAAGCGACGGAGTACCGCATCCACCTTCGGGTAGAATAGACTGCGGCGAGTCAGGGGTCACGCTTCGCTTTACAATTCCAATTGCATCCTTGGCCGAGGCAGAAGTCAGATTGAGTGGAAGCCCCGGCCTAATGCGAAGGCCCCTTCAACCCCTTATCGAAGCGATGAAGCAAATCGGTGTAATGATCTATGCGGAGGGAAATGAAGTGAGGGTCGGCGCAGGCCTTGCGAAAGGGGGCGCCGTCCGGGTTCCTGGAAACATCAGTTCACAGTTCATTTCAGGGCTGCTTTTCGCGGGGCCGTTGATGAAGGAAGGTTTGGAGATAACCGTGACCTCGCGGCTAGAGTCACGCGGTTACGTGGCTCTAACTGTCAAGACTCTTAAGCAGCATGGCATCAAGCTTCGAACAAACAGTAACCTGTCGCTTTTCCATGTCTATGGGCCTCAGGCGTATTCGCCGTTCGAACATTCGATTCCAGGCGACTACTCCTCAGCCGCGTTTCTGATGGCTGCCGCAGCTGTAACCGATTCAAGGATAGTTATCACTGGACTCTCGCAAGATGACGAGGATCCCGACGCGGCCTTTGTGAAGATGCTTGCGCAAATGGGTGCCCGGCCAAGTTTTTCATCCGACGGGCTTCATGTCGAAGGGCGGGGCTTGAAAGCTGCGAAAGTGGACATCAGGGACTGCCCCGACTTGGGGCCCGTAATGGCTGTTGTGGGTGCGTGCGCTGAAGGGAAGACAGAAATTACTGGCGCGGAAAGGCTGCGGTATAAAGAGTCGGATCGATTGGAGGCTACGGCGTCCGAATTGGGGAAACTTGGAGCGGAGGTTAAAGTGACCGGGGACGGTTTCGTTGCTTCCGGCCCGTCTGCCCTAACAGGTGGCTCGGTTGATTCACACGGTGACCACAGAATAGCTATGTCCCTTGCCGTGGCGGCCCTTAACGCCGCTGAGCCCGTAACGATTCGGAATGCGGAGTGTGTGAGTAAATCGTATCCAAGGTTCTTCGAAGACTTTCGATCTTTGGGGGTTGATGTTGCTGAGCGATAATTCATTCGGGAAGATTTTTCACGTCACATTGTTCGGTGAGAGCCACGGTCCAGGCGTGGCTGTGGTCATCGATGGGTGCCCAGCGGGCCTTAAGCTTGATTCCGCAGAAATAAACGAGGAACTCGCGAAACGAATGCCGCCCGACCCGACTGTAACATCCGCACGCCGTGAGAAGGATAATGTGGAGTTTCTCTCGGGGGCCTTCGACGGATTCACAACCGGGGCTCCACTTGCAATGTTTTTGCCAAACAAGGATGTCAGGTCGCAGGATTACGACAAGCTGAAATCAGTGGCAAGACCCGGACATGCAGATTATCCTACTCGGATGAAGTATGGAGGCTTCAACGACCTCCGCGGTGGCGGACGGGCAAGTGGAAGACTAACGGCCCCAATCGTAATGGCGGGCGCAGTCGCCAAGAAACTACTTGCCTCAATTCATGTGACCGTTTTTGCGCATACGGTGCAAATTCACACAATACGGCTTGAGAAACAATTAACGCATGAGGAGATCATTCGGGGCACATATACGAACACGGTTCGTTGTGCCGATTCGAAAACGGCCGAGAAGATGCTAGCGGCGATTCAGAAGGCTCGGAACGATGGCGATAGTGTTGGCGGAATTGTTGAATGCATCGCCGAAGGTCTGCCGCCAGGAGTCGGAGATCCTATTTTTGACAGCCTAGACGCCGACCTCGCCAAGATGGCGTTCAGCATTCCGGCCGTCAAAGGCTTTGAAGTCGGCCTGGGCTTTCAAGCTTCATCGGTGTTAGGCTCGGTCAACAACGATCCCTACACGGTAAGGGACGGGAAGATTGTAACCCTGACAAACAATGCTGGAGGAGTGCTAGGAGGCTTGTCAGACGGTATGCCGGTCGTCGTCCGAATCGCATTCAAACCTCCCTCATCAATTCCTAAGGAACAGGGTACGGTGAATTTGAAGGAAATGCGAGACACAAAAGTCGAGGTTACAGGGCGGCATGACCCATGCATTGTTCCGAAAGCCGTGCCGGTTGTGGAAGCCGCGGTGGCGATTGTGCTTGCGGATCACTGCCTGCGGTCCGGGAAAATTCCACGCGTTCTCGGGAAGAAAGACTAGGTGCCTACCCAGCTTAGCTTGAGGCTTCTACGGCCGCGATAAACCGTTCATGGGCCCTGTTGAATAGCTTACTTTTTCGAACGTAGGCTGAGTCACTCCGGAGGCGGCCCAATAATTCGGTTGGTGTCTCCCGTTGAAGTTGTTTGATTTGCTGAGTGAAGTAGGCGAGTGTTTTCCGGTTATGTTTGTTGTCCGTGAGTATTGAGGCTTCGTTGTGTAGGCTTTCATGGTAGAGCGCTTCGGCTATGAGAAGTTGAAGTTTGAATGTTGTCCCTCCCATGTCGCGAGCCTTATCCAACGATAGACCCGTACATTTCATTGTTTCAACAAATGCAAAATTCATCCAGTGAGGAAGCGCCAGCGTGGTAGCTACAAGTTGGTCATGGTCCTCTAGGCTGCTTCGGATGATCTTAGCACCTCGTTTGGTGAAAGTTGAGAGGAGCTTTCTGGCGGGGACGCAATTGGCTGGCTCCTGAGCGATAATGATAGACTTTCCCATCAAGTTTGAGCCCGGGCCAAACATTGGGTGAATGCTCATGATCCTAGCTCCTCTGCGATTCAGGTTTTCGATGGTCTTCCTTACGGGTTCTTTGATCGATGAGATCTCCACTAGTAGCGTTGTTCGTGCGGTTTGCTGAGTAATCTTCTTGAGAAGTGATTTGGTGGTAAGTGTTGGTGTTGCGAAAAGAACTATTTCTGAAACTTGAGCGGCCCGTATAGGGTTGGGATCGAATTTGAATCCCTTACTCCTCGTCATACGACGAGCAGCGGTCACATTCTTGTCGCATATGATGACCTCGTATCCGTTTGACGAGAGGAAATTGGCGAACCATGCCCCCATCCGGCCTGATCCGCCTATTACGGCCGCTACGGCCATGATTCGATTGCTGCCCCAATCGCTTTGACAGCGGCCGGAATTTGAGATTTTGGCAATGAGACTGCGATTCTGAAGAATTCCGGGTACTCCCCAAACGATTGGCCAGGGGTCACGCTGACACCATATTTCTCCAAGAGGCGCTTAGCAAATGTCAATGAGTCAAAGTTACGTTTGTTTGCCTTGGGAAAGACATAGAATGCCCCCTCAGGCTTGTGGAATGAGACGTCTATCTTGCTAAGCTCGTGGCACGTAAACTCAACCTTATCCATGATGCCTTTGATGTTCCGTCGCGCTTCTCCCTCAGCCCGTTTCATAGCCATCAGAGCTCCGTTCTGAATAAACTCAGGCACACAGGTTATTGCTGTCTGCAACACGCGTCGGATCCTAATGACGTTCTCCTTTGTAGCGGCTAGATAGGCGATTCTCCAACCGGTTAGGCTGAATTGCTTTGAGAAGCTGTTAATGTAAACGAAATTATCATAACCGCTTTCCAATATGCTGGGAGCGGGAGAGTGGACGTACTTATCATAAACCTCATCCGATAATATCATTGTATGATATTTCGCCGCTAGTTCGACCGTTTCCTCGAATTTCCAGTGCGGGATGACTTTCCCAGTGGGATTGCATGGGCTGTTCAAGACCAACAGCCTAACTCCTTTTTTCAACTCTAGCTCGAGCTTTTCCAAATCGACTTCCCAACGATCTTCGAAACTGGTCTTCAAAGGAACCACGCGGCCCCCGATGAAGTTCACGCACTCCTCATACGCGGGCCATGCTGGTTGAGGGATTAGCACACGCTCGAGTGAGGAGACAAAACTGGTGATTGTGCCGAAGATCCCGAAGCGTCCACCAGGAGTGATCAGAATCTGGTCTGGGTCAATCGTGACGTTATGCTGCTTCGTAAGCTTATCGGCGATAGTTTCTCGTAATTCGAGTAGCCCGGATGCTGGCCCATAGCCGACAACTTTCTCTTTTCGAAATGTGGAACGAACTCCTTCTATTGCCGCCTTAGGTGCTGGAAAGTTTGGTTCTCCGATCTCGAATCTTGTAACCTTACGGCCTTGTGACGTGAGTTTCTGGGTTAGCTCGAACATTTCCTTCATTATCTGGTCCTTAGACTGTGCTGGTTGTGGCGTTTCCTCGACGCGAACCGTTTCCTCGATGAGCATTTGGCCTAAACGCTCGGCAAATCTCTTCTCAACACCTAATTCGCTGGCGAACTGAACTAAGCTGTTCAGTGTAGTTTGCTCCGCGTCGGCGTCTATCATGGGTAACCCTTTTTCACGCTTCGATTCCGCTACCCGGGCTCCGACTTCCAGTCGTTCCCTGACCAGGGCAAGTATCTTCTTGTCGGTTTCGCGAATCTTCGATCTATAGTCTTCCAAGCCGATCAATGGCAATTGCCACAGGAAGCTAACTTCTAGAAGATTAAAAGTCTAATCTTCGGACGAGAAGAATTAGAGAAATCCCATCTCTCTCCCGGTTTTGGAGATTTTGACGTGACCCGCTTCTATGTTACGAAATTCTCCGGCATGCCTTGAGTAGATCGTTGCTACGTCCCGTTCGAACTTAGTTAGAATTCCTATTTCAATCAGAAAACCTTCTTTATCGAGTATTCCCACGATGAGATCTTTGAAAGCACGGCGATCTGATAGTTCTACCCCGCTCAATTTGGGAAAAGAAAATCGTGCTCTTTCCAGATCTATGGTATGGGTAGTGGCTCCTTCTAGGAATCTTCGGTACCCTTCGGCGCGTATACTCCTTCTATCAACCCTGGATCTTTCCAAAAAGTCCTCGGACGCGCCGATCCTCATTGAATGTAAACCTACGCCGCCCAGGATAGGTTCAAGTTCATTTGAGTAGGCTAGGCCAAGCACAAGGTCGGGGTTAATTTCTGTCAACAGATTGATCTTATACAGAATCGCACCCAAGTCCGCAATCCAGCCATCAGTGTTCACGATTGTGAGTTGCCTCTCATTCCCACTCGTTAACCTTTGAATTCCCCTAGTCAACTTGTGGTCGACGCCGGCCGGGGTTGTGTGGCCAATGAACAGTCTCCGGTCGGGCGTCATTTCTTGGAGGGAAGTGATGGGTTGGCTGGAAACCGCGTTGGCTATTGTGGTTGGAGGGCCCATGTCAGCCTGACCAATATCAGCGTCGACAACGGCAACGGATTGCCCACCCTCAAATAATCTGTTGACTAGGTAGACGCACAGAGTGCTTTTTCCCACGTCGGGCGGTCCAACAACGACAACCTTGCCCTCTCGCATCTCCTCAAGCGTCTCAGCGGCTAACCTCCATGAGCCGGGTATGGTGCTTCCTTGAATCTCGAATACTTCACCTCGCTTTCCAATGCTGATTTCAAGTTCCGCGCGGTTTTCCGTCTCTATTGGTAGCTGCTTCTGGCTGGCGATGGTCTTGCGGCTATCGAGCGTGAATGGTGCGCCTAGAATTGTTGCTTGACCGTCGAGAAGTGTCACGTCAGCCGGCCCGCGAACTATTACCGTGTTTTTCGGTGATAGCTTATACCGCATCCTGATTCGCCACGACGATGGCTCTGAGTTAGAGGTTACGAGTGAGGTTCCTAGTGAATACGGCTAAATACCCTGCGGGTTCTTCTGAGAGCGTCGTTGTGGTGTCTTCCGATGAACGTCGATGGCCATGAGATACCTGACGGGTTACGTTATACTAAGGAACACGAGTGGATGGTGGTAGAAGCTGACAAATGCCGCGTGGGAGTGACCGATTACGCGCAGAAATCTCTACACGAGGTAGTCTACGTGGACCTGCCACAAATTGGCAAGCAGATCAAACAACACGAAGTATTCGGAACCGTAGAGTCGGTAAAGGCAGTTTCGGAACTCTATTCGCCGGTATCGGGTGAAATCAACCAACGAAACGAAGAATTGATTCAGTCGCCGGAGCTCGTGAACAAAGACCCGTACGGCGCGGGTTGGATTGTAGTAGTTAAGCCTTTACATTTGGAAGACGATATGAAAACCCTGTTAACACCGGAAAGTTACGCAAGTTACCTCAAGGAACTTACCAAGAAACAGTGAAGACTCCACCGGACCCAAACGTTGATCTTCCATCGTTCATGCATGAATTTAAAAATGGGCTGCCAAGCAATAGGCGAGAGTTGAAGCCCGCATGGAACTACCTCAAAATTCCGCTCTCGATGAACGGTTGCAGCAGTCGCGGGTGTTTAAGCGACTGGCTTTACGGAAGCTTCGACTGAGAAAGCTGCAGGAAGGTCAGGAACAGAGAGACGTGTACACAACTATCGCGTCCGAGTTCATGTGTCTCCCCTCTCTCGATAACGTTGACCGTCTTTCCACCGTCTACGGATACTCAAGAGTGCGGAGAGCTATCAGCCTACTGGACAACTTGGTCTTCGAGGAGTTCTTCTACGGCAAACTCTACTTGTATCCACTTTGGATCAAGCAATTCGCTCGCTTGCTTGATGCGGCTAGACCACGGGCGATTGTAAAGGAACTGCTGACAAGTTCCGACAACTAAGTACTCATTACGTCTTCTGGCGGGTCATATCCGTAGTATTCAACGTTAACGTATTTACGCGACTTCTAACGCAACGTCGCCTAGTTGCGCCTGCTCCGCTTCGTCAATAGAATCGCGACCACGGCTATAGCTGCGGCGGCGATGACGGCTTGTATCTCAAAGGCAGCGCTAGCGATGTTGGGGGAGATAGATTGAACAGGCGCTGTGGGGGTTGTCGTGCTTGCAGATATTCCGGAGGTGCTGTTGTTCTGCAGGTCTATTCCCGTCAAGATGTTGTGCGGCGATTCGGCGATCCCGTCACTGGTGACGCTCCAATACTCTAGGGTGTTGTTCGTGCCCTGTGCCGTTATGTATGGTTGTCCATCTGCGGCGACAGATTGCGTTGCCCCGTTGTTAATCTTGTAGAATATGTCAGCCGGTCCCGAGAGTTCGTTGGTTGTGGTGAGTTTAATGGTGAACGGATTTTTGTGCAAGTTGCCGTCATAGTCGTTGGTTGTGTGTAGAGCTATGGGTACGACTCGGTAGATTCCCCAACCGTACGTGAAAGTGTAAGTTCTCACCACTTGCCCGTTCTGATTCACCTCAACCAATACGGCGCCCGTGCTGTTTGGAAGGGGAGAAGTTATTCCACTCCCAGGAACGTAGTGGCTTTGAGATCCGAAGGCTGCTATCCAGTCCCCATTGGGCAGCCGATCCATTGATCCCCAATAGGGGGACCAGTCCTCCCTAGGAGCCGTCCAACTCCAACTTGTCCACGCTGTCATGTTCTGTTCGTTGACCGTAATCTCAAGCATTCTGCTATGTGCGTTGGTTTCCTCGAAGGTCGCGGGGCAGGGGTTAGTGCTGTTAGTGGCGTTGCCAAAGTCGTTATCGAACATCGAGAATACGTCCGGTTGAACCTCTTGAACGTCGTGACCGTGGTACCACAAGCTCGGAACGTGTCTCCCGTCCGGACCTAGCAGCTTGAAATCGCCGCGTCTACCAAGACACCAAACGGTTTGGCCGGTCGTTTTGTTGATCTTGCAGAACGTGTCTAGTGCTCGCATGTTCATGTAGATGGTATTCGACTGAAAATCCCACTGAAGACTGTTTGCATGCGTCAGGTCTATAACCGTCTGACCATCAACCACGGTCGTATCGTTGCAACGGCATTCGTCCTTCAAACCAAAATGTCCGTCCGAATAAGTATCCCACGTCCAGAGCACGTTACCCTCGCTATCCAGTTCGACGATAGTATCCATCAAAACATTCCTGCCATCTATTTGCCTCACGGAGCTCCACAAGGTCAGAAAAGTTCCCGTCTTTGGATTGAAGATCATATCATGGTGACCGTAAACGTTCGGAAAATCAAGCGTCTGGTTTGACTTCAGATTCCAAAAATGGGTCGATGTGATCGGATCTCCTTCGTACATGATCGTATCATCCCCCAAGTATTTTACGGGCGCGAAGGTTGCCATCCAAGTTGCAGGATTAATCTGACCCTTGGCCGACCGAAGATCAAGCAACTGACCATTCGTCGTCATTACAACGACGTAGGCCTGTGGTGTGAGCGTGAAGCCTTCCGAAACGATAGGAAAATCCCACAGTCCAAAAGCGAGGTATCCTTCCCACGCGTTACCATAAGTTTGAATGCTAACGGGCACGGTGAAAGCGTTAACCGCCGGATGCGTAATTTGAGTGCCACTCACTAGCCCGGAGACGCTTCCGGAGAGAAAAATGCAAGTGACGATTAGAGCAGCTTGGATTAGTTTTCGCGGGAAATTCATCTTCTTAGGACGCACCATGGGGATCAATTGCTCCGTGCGAATTCTGCGATGTGCGGGCGTCAACCTCCCTCGCATGCCATAATTAAGGCAGCGGTTCTTTTTCACCGTGGGCGTGCTTACTCTGGCGGACTGAAGTGGTGAGATCTACCGCGTAGTCGATACGGGGCATCGGGCGAGCGAAATGGGAA
>CAZHKA010000022.1:0-52563 GCA_964533505.1 uncultured Candidatus Bathyarchaeia archaeon
GCCCAATTCCGCACCACACTTGAGAGGCCGGTTTCGATTGAGTACAAGGGGCTTAGAGTGCACAAATGCGGCCCCTGGAGTCAAGGGCCAGTCTTTCTACAGCAGCTCCGACTCTTAGAGGAATACGATCTTCGTACGCTAGGCCACAACACGGCAGGTTACATCCATCTGCTGACGGAAGCGTCTAAACTTGCGTTTGCGGACCGGGAGGAATACTACGGTGACCCTCGCTTCACCGACGTACCCATTGCTCAGCTTCTCTCCCGCAGTTACGCGGCGAAACGTCGAAAGCTGATTAGCCGCAAGAAAGCCTCGATGAGCCTCCGGCCAGGAATGATTAGCAAAAGAAGCTTCAGACCACTCTCGGCTTTTCATGGAGATACGGCGCACTTAGATGTCGCCGATTCAAATGGCAATCTGGTTTCGGTCACGCCAAGCGGCGGATGGATTTGGGGCTCACCCGTAGTCTACGGATTGGGTTTCCCCCTTGGCACTCGCGGACAAATGTTCTCGTTGGATGGGTCTCATCCGAATTGTATCGCGCCCCGTAAGAGGCCTCGGACTACACTTTCCCCAACCCTTGTCACATCACATGGAAAGCCGTACATGGGTTTCGGGACGCCGGGAGGGGATCAGCAGGATCAATGGACGCTACAGTTCTTCCTGAATTTTGTGGAGTTCGGAATGGATCTCCAATCTGCCATCGACGCTCCAACGTTCCATAGTGCACACTTTCCAAGCTCATTCTACCCAAGGACCGCAGAACCAGGCGCACTATACCTTGAAAACCGCATCCCATCAGCGGTACGAAGGGAATTGAAGCGAAGAGGGCACCGGATTGTAATGGAGGGGGATTGGGTAAATGGGAGAGTAACCGCAGTTCACTTCAATCATGAACGAGGGACAATTGAAGCCGCCGCTTCCTCTAGATATCAGACGGCTTACGCTTTGGGTCAGTAGTGTCTCACTAACCTATTTCCCTCTAAACGCATGCGCAGAAGTGGAAAATCAAATGCAATCAGAGCCGTTCGATGAACCGATAGTTCGAGCCTCGGGCTTAAGGAAAGTGTTCGGAGATATTGAGACTGTTCGCGGGATAAGCTTCACAGTGGCAAAGCGAGAGTGTTTCGGCTTCCTCGGGCCTAACGGGCGGGTAAAACGACCACTATGAGGATGATAGGCTGTGTTTCCCCTGCGTCAGATGGCATCTTTCAGGTCTTTGGTCTGGATCCGAAACGGTTCTTGCGTCAGATCAAGGCTAGGATTGGTGTTGTGCCTCAGGAGTCGAATCTAGATGAGGCTCTGCCCATTGAGGAGAATTTGACCGTATACGCTCGCTTCTTCAACATACCTTCATCCATAGCGAAAAAACGTGCGGAGGAATTGTTGAGCTTTATGGAGCTGACTGAGAAGAGACAGGCGAAAGTGGTCGATCTATCCGGAGGTATGAAGCGGCGATTGTTAATCTCTAGAGCGTTTATGAGCGATCCTGAACTGCTAATCTTTGATGAGCCAACCACTGGGCTGGACCCTCAGGCGAGGCATCTCGTATGGGATAAGATTTTGGAGTTGAAGAAACGAGGAGTCACCCAGATAGTGACTACCCACTACATGGATGAAGCACAACAGCTCTGCGACAGATTAGTGATTATGGATCACGGTCTGATTATGGAGGAAGGAGATCCTAGCGGGCTAATGGAGAAACACATTGGTAGGGAGGTCCTAGAGATGAGGCTCCCGCGGGACCTGATGGAACGAGTGCCGAAGGAAGATCCACTGATTCGAGGATTCGATACATACCGGGATTTGCTGCTGCTTTACTCGGATAAAGCCGACTTGCTGTTGGACCGATTGAAATCCCGTGGCATAGAATCAGATTACGCAATAGTACGCAGAAGCACATTGGAAGACGTTTTCCTGAAACTAACGGGGAGGCGACTAACCGAATGAACCCGTTCAAGCCAGTCAGTTTCTCCCCCCGCCAGCATACAGGGTCTGGCAGAGGGAGGTAAGCATCTACAAGCACGTGTACAGGTCCACAATAATCTCAAACCTCATGGACCCGTTGATATATTTGCTCGCGCTGGGCTTCGGCCTTGGAGCCTACGTTACGAGGATTCAAGGACTAAGCTACATAGAGTTCATTGCGCCCGGCCTCATCGCATCTTCAATCATGACCGCGGCTTCGTTTGAGACGACCATAAACACATTCGTTCGAATCAATTTTGATAAGGTGTATGAGGCTATGATGGCCACGCCAGTCACGGTCGAAGACTTAGTGGTCGGGGAATTACTCTGGGCAACGACTAAGAGCACCATTTACGCCACTGTGATGTTGCTAGTCGTGGCCGCCCTGGGTCTAGCTCAATCGTGGTTCGCGGTGCTCGTGCCCTTCATGGGCGTTCTAGGAGGGCTAATGTTCGCCGTAATCGGTCTTACATACACTTCATTCCTCAAGAGCATATACCACGTAAACTACTTCTTCACGCTCTTCGTCACGCCGCTCTTCCTGTTCTCCGGTGTTTTATCCTCTCGACCCGCTCCCACAAATCGTGAAAGACATCGCCTTCTTCAGTCCGCTGTATCATCTCGTTCGGGTAATTAGACCGCTAATTCTCGGAACCGTTGGGATACCCGTCCTACTCGACCTAGCCTGGATCATCGCTTTCATCGCGATCTTCACAGTCGTACCAATCAACCTCCTTAGAAACAAACTCGTCAAGTAGATTGATGCGACAGGGCCTTTGGAAGACTTTGAGGAGGATTTGTTACGAAATCCTCAGCGTGAAGCATCAGCGGTGTCATGGTGGGCCGGGCCGGACTTGAACCGGCGACCATCTGCTTCGATCGCTGATCGTTCGCGTGTGTCAGGCAGATATCCTAACCAGGCTAGACGACCGGCCCTGTGGGTTTTTGTGAATGTTGGGCGAGGAAATAAAGGCTCCTTGGTCGTGGTCGGGGGTTGTACTGAGGAGATGTTTGGGGTTTTCTGTTCTTTCCCAAGACGCTTGCTGGTTTTCTGAGGGAAGCGATTGATCATGGCGTAGTTTTTCGGTGGGACGAAATGCAGATTAGAGTCAATCTTTGCTTTAGGGCTATGGGTGCAAGTGGTAGTTGGCTAAGTTATACGATCGTCTGATGCGGTTTGACAAGCAGATTCGGTTCGCAGCGGTAGTGGACGGACGCGGGAGGATTCTTGAAGGCGGCATGAGGGAAGGCGTTGAGCCAATTGAGCCATTGGAGAAAACACCGCATTTGATCGCGAAGCTGGTCTCCGTTTTGAAGGGAGAAGACCTAGACGAATTCTTTGGTAAGCCGGAGTATTCGATCCTGATTCATGAAAAAATTATTGCTTTCATATTCCGTTCTGGTAAGAAATTGGTACTCGTCACAACGAGTCGCAGGTTCGCGATGAACAAAGTGGCTCGACTACTAGCCCACGTTAAGAAGAGGTAATCCTGCGCCGGCAAATTGGCCTACGAAGAAGTTATTGTGGGCAGCGGATTCGACTCATTCCTTTTCTCCAGCACCACATCTGGTTTGAACAAGGGTTTCAGCGTATGTTTTATTGCGAGTTTTGGAAGTTCCCATAGCATTACCCTCTTACTATGCCGCATTGAGTCGTACATGAAGCAAATGTGGGTGCAAAAACACTGGTCGAGCTTAACTTCTCGAACTTCGCTCTTGCGCTCTATCGAGTTCCAGAACTCTTTGAAGTCCATTCCGTGTTTCCTTAAGTTTCCAATTGGTTTTCGAAGTTCACAGACTCGGACATCGGCGTTGTAGTCGATCACAATTGATGTTTGTCCGGCGGTGCATGGCATCTTCCATTTGCTGTGGTAAGCGTAATTTCTCAATTGACTCTCGTAACTAAAGACGTATCCTGCCCGCCAAAACGCTTTCCTCAAACTATCCAATCTACCCCTGCTGGACCTGGATTGTGAAATGTAGCGGAAATTCAGCGGGATGGCCTGCCGATAGATTCTATCGAGTTCTTCTGGCTCGACGGCTTGAAGAGTTCGGTCCTTTGGGTCTCCACGAATGATCTGAAAATAGTGCCCATCTAAGTCATGGGTTTCACTAAGATAACGACCTAGGGGAAGAATTTCGGTTCTGTTCTCGCTAGTTATAACAGAATTAACGTAAATCATCAGGTTCGACCATGCCCCTCTGAGTTTTTCGAGCCGCTGCATAGTCCCGAGGACTTTGCTGAAGTTTCCTGGCACACCCCTGATTCGGTCATGTGTTTTGTCGAATCCGTCGATAGAGATGTCGATTTCAACTTGGAGCCCCGGGCACTGCTCGAGGACGGCCGTTACTATTTCGAGTGTTTGTTTGGTTGGTAACCCGTTCGTTGGGATCCGAATGCCACGCACGTGGTTGTTCCTGTAGAAGAGAACGATGACCTCTGCTAGGTCCTTCCGTAGGAATGGCTCTCCACCAGACAGCCAGAGGTCATGAAAATTCGGCATAGTCGAAGATAACCTAGACAATTCATCATACGTCATGTCGCCTTTCCGATTCAGTTCAAGCCAGTAGAAGCATGTCCGGCAGCGAGCATTGCATGTGGATGTGACGAACAATATGACGAGATCGAGTTCCTTTTTGAAGAGAGGCTTGAGGAACGCGTCACGATGTGGCAAGAGTTGCCTGTTCACCCAATTTGTATTTACGGCCTCGCCATTCGATTTCGTCGTTTCGGGCCGACTTAATTATGCAGTATGTCATAATCCAAGGGACAATAAGGCTTGCTATCGAATGGGCCCAGCGATTCGTCTCGAATTCGGACGCGAATTCAGGTAGAGCTTGTCTAAACGCCTGCACCCGTTGACTGGATCTAAACACACCTAGAACGGAAGGAAGCAGCAGCAATGCCGCTGGCAGTAACCAAGCTGGGGACAGTATGATTCCCGCGATTAAACTGGCCAGGCCGCACGCGCTGGCGACAGTGAAGAAGCTGAAGGCCGTTAACCCGTAGTTCCACAAAGTTCGGTTGAAAGCCCTCGTTAAGGCGATTTGGTGAATGGCCCATGTTACGAAACTTCGCGCCGTAGGTTGGCTATGCGTTACGACCGTACATTGGGGAAGGAAATCCACCCGGTAATTGTGCTCGCGTAACGCACGGTTGAGTGAAAGGTCGTCGCTGACTGCCGTTTCCCATAAGCTGCGAAGCTGGATTTCATTCATTTTATCACGTAACATTGCCATTGCTCCGCCCCAAGGAAAGTTGTATTTTTCACTGAACATGAGATTCGTGCCTGACGCATTCCAAGCCGACTCGACCTGTGCCCAGAAACCTCTCTTCTCCGGGAAGTACCAGCGAAACCCGGTCGTGGCGCCTATCGACGGCTCTCCTAAAGGGTCCAGCATTTCCCTCAGCCAGCTTGGTGTCGTCAACGCGTCGCTGTCGAGGAATGCATAGGCTTCGCTTGCCCACCCATCCCTCTCTAATCCCGTCAATAATGCGGCGACTTTTCCGCTGGCTCGAGGATGTGGGTCGGCAGTGAACACTTGAACCTCCTTGGTTGGCCAATGGTCCATAGCCGTTTTAGCAACCGCGTATGCTGGGTCACTCGCAGTGTCGGTAACGATGATCAAATGAAACTTCGGATATGATTGGTTTAGGATCGCTTCAATATTCTTCTGCAAATTCGGCTCTTCGCCTTTGCATGCCATCACTACGCAGGCAGTGGGTGTGAATCCGCTTCGAGCCCTGCTTATGCGCAGGGAGACGTTCTCGTCGAATTCCCGTGCTAAGTAGAACGAATAAGCTGAGGCTAGTACGGCTAGGAGACCGAGCGATAGAAGAATGCTGTAAGTGGTTGTGCCGAGCGTCAGTGATGTTCCGCACGTGGAGGTGCCGAAGTTAGGCTTCGATGACTTCGCAGCGAATCTGCTTAAGCATCTCAGCGGCCTTGTCAGGGTCCACCTTTATGGTGTAGAGTTCTGCCGGTGTTCTAAGCTTGAGCTTTACGACGTCTTTCAATCGTTTGACGCGGCATTCCACGGCGCGCTCCGATATTTTGACAAATTCTTCTGTGTCCGTAACCTGTGCGGGCATAGTGTTCTCGACTTCCATGCGGCGTATCAAGATCGGGATAATATAAACCTGAACGACCTCCTAGGACGAGAAGACAATCAACTCTTCGTCATATCGCCGCCCATCGATAATCGAGCCCGGCGGTCTACGTTCAATCCTCCTACGCTCTAGAAGTTCATCAAACTTTTCATCAGCCTCTTGGGTTGAGATATTCGGTTCGGTAAGGAGACTGAGGGGCACGTCGATTTCCATCGGCCTAGAAGGTATCACGTGGCGCGTGACTTTATGCGGTAAAAGCAACCCTTCTAAACCGAATATGCGAATCTTCTGCTTAGTGAAAGTGGGCAGGGCTATCACGAAATTCGCGCGTTCGGATTTGAGCCATTGCATAGCCAAGGATTCTGACAGATAGGTAACTTTGAAGCCGCTTCTCACCAGCTGCTTCTCAATATTGGTGGCCGTTCGGCAGTGTTCGAAGGTGTCGATTGATTGGCACAGAGAAAATTCGGTTCCACCTTTAGTGACTAGGATGGTGGCAGGTTCGAGGGCAGACTCTGTAACTTCGATCTGGCCCACGAAATAGTCGAGCCTCATGCTCGAGAGAATTTCTTGAGCAACAGACTCGGGCCGTTCAACCGTAAAGACTCTGAACCAGGAGCCCACCGTGATTTGTGGGCTCATGTAGTCGAGTAGACAGCAGGGGGCGAATCGGCACTTTAGACGTTTGAGAGCGTTGAAGCGATGCATCCCATCAAGAATGATATGATAATCTTGGTCCACAATGAGTGGGTCTCGGACGAGATCGTCCTTTCGTATTTCTTCCGCTAGCTTGGTGACGAGGGTCTCAATGACTTCTTCGTGGGGTTTCAGTTCTTCAATATCGACCATCGCCAGGCGGAGCGTCAGGCTTGAAGAACTGATTTCCAACCTCTGACCTCGTCGGTGGGCTTGCTTGAGCCCAGCCTCTAAGGTTTCCGAATGAATGTCTCTTTATGAAAAGGGGAGGTTTGGGCGGTTATATGGGGGGCGTTGTTTGGGAAACGCAACCCAGTCGATGCGTTGAGTCTACTTCGTGAATTTGGTCATCTTCGTGCCGCAAGTAGGACAAGTCGCACGAAGCATGTTACGGCCCTTGGCAGTCTTCTCCATCGTCGTTTGATCGTCAGGAACAGTCTTCTTCTCCTTACACTTTACACAAAACATTTCAGCCAATGAACATTCCCTCCCCTTTCTGAATTGGTTGATGTTAGCGGATATCCAGTCCATAAAAGCCTTTGCTAGAGAGCCCAAACAAGGACAGATTCTCATGAAAACGACCAACAGTTTATGAACTAGTATAAGATCGGGCAGGAATCTTCACAAAAACGATTAGCCCATATGGAAGCTAACGTACCTGTCTGATCGGTGTTCTCATTGCCTGCCCGTAAACTAATTTCCATCATTGGAACCGGCAAGTTGGGTGCCGCCGTGGCCCTTCAAGTTGCACAAAGGGAGCTCGGCGACCTAAGGTTAGTCGACATAATCCAAGGCCTGCCGCAAGGCGAAGCACTTGACCTAGGTCAGATGATAGCCGAGCAGGGAACCGATCTAGACATTGTCGGTTCCAACGATTACAGAGACATCGCTGGATCGGATTTGGTTGTTGTCATAGGTGGCCTAGGGCGCAAACCGGGCATGACGCGACTAGACTTGCAGGAGAAAAATGAGACCATCATCCGAAACATCTGCGAGAAGATCAAAGAGTATGCCCCAAAGACACTTGTGCTCATGGTCACAAACCCACTTGACATAATGACTTACCTTGCGTGGCGAGTTACCGAATTCGAGCCGGCAAGAGTTTTTGGACAGAGCGGAATGCTGGATACTATGCGGTTCAAGTACTTCATCTCGAAAGCACTGGGGGTTTCGACCGCCTCTATTCATGCGGTAGTTATCGGTGAACATGGAGATTCGATGGTGCCCTTACCCAGGTTTTCGACGGTGAACGGAGTCCCGATAACTGACCTCCTTTCGACCGTGCAAGTCAACGAGGCTATCGACCGAACTCGGAAGATAGCCGCGGAGGTCATCGCTCTGAAAGGAGCAACGATCTTCGCCCCTGCACATGGAATTACGAGGATGGTCGAGAGCGTAATCAAGGACAAGAAAATGGTGCTCTGCTTGACCGCCCATTTAAACGGAGAGTACGGGTTGAAGGATGTGTACGTCGATGTTCCAGCAGTATTGGGCGCGAAAGGAGTCGAACGGGTCATCGAAATGAAATTGAATGATGAGGAGAGAACGGCTTTCATGAAGTCCGTTGACGTTGTGAAGGCCGCATGCAGCCACCTGAAGACAGTCACTGTACCTTGAAGCCGCGACCGGACCGGGCCTTTGCTACGCGGTTAGCAATCTGCGCGGCTACCACACCAGCCGCGATCCCGGAGTCGATATTGACCACCGCCAACCCAAGAGAACAGGCCTGCAACATCGCCATCAAAGCAGCTTCACCGCCACCGCCGTACCCATAGCCCGATGATGTCGGGACGGCGATCAACGGAATATCAACTAAACCTGCGACCACTGTCGGCAGCGCGCCCTCACGGCCAGCCACAACAATAAGACAGTCGACGTCGTGCTCGATCATCGCCTTCAACGGTTGCACCAGTCTATGAATCCCGGCAACTCCCGCGTCCGCTTCTAGGAAAGTCTCGCAGCCCATTTCCTGAGCAATCATCGTCGCCTCTTCAGCCACCGCCAAGTCCACCGTCCCCGCTGTTAGAACACCAATCTTCCCACCCGATTGCATCCGATGTCGCGTATCACTCGTGACTACTACAGACCTCGCATGCGGAAACTTCTGGACGGCCGACTTCTTGAAACGCGTCGTCAAGGCGTCTATCTGTTCATCGTTAAGGCGCGTAGCAATGACTCGTCCATTCTTTTCAAGCATCCGCACACAAATTTCGATAAGATCATTCTTTGCTTTTCCTTCCGCGAAGACAATCTCAGGAGTGTTTCGCCTCACTTCTCGCCCCACATCGAGCTTTGCCACATTCGAGACGTTTTCTATCACGTTCATTTTCAGGGCTCGCTCCGCCTCATCAACCGAGATCTTACCCTGAGCAAGTTTTTCGAGAATTTCACGCAAGAACTTAACCTGCTAGGAAACGCCTAAGTACGAAGAGCTGTGTGAGCTACGATAAAATCTTAGCAGAAGGGACATTCACGACAACTCCAACGCTACCATCCACTGAAATCTCTGAAGTGCTTCGCGAGAAGGAGAAACGCATTCTGGACGAGTTGAAGGGCGCGGGCAAAGTGCTAGTGGCTTTTTCGGGAGGGGTCGACAGTACTCTTGTAGCACTCTTGGCTAAGATGGCATTGGGCGAGAACGCTTTGGCTGTGACTGCCAACTCACCAAGCGTTCCGGTTTTGGAACTGGATGAGGCAAGGCGCCTTGCGACGGAGATCGGAATCAAGCACCTTGTAATCAAGACGAATGAGGTGGAGGATGCAAACTACCTTGGGAACCCGCCAAATCGGTGCTATTTTTGCAAGAAGGAACTGGCGGAGAAACTTACTCAATTGGCGAAGGAGCTCGGCGGGTACGTAGTTGTGGACGGGACAAATGTTGAAGATCTTAGAGGGCATCGGCCAGGCGCACCTGCGTTGGTAGAGAAAGGAGTTCTGAGGCCGCTGGCTGAAGCCGGGTTGACAAAGAGTGAGGTTAGAAAGCTGGCTAAACATCTGGGCCTCTCGAATTACGACAAACCGTCGATGCCTTGCTTGTCATCGCGGGTAGCCTACGGCGAGGTGATAACTCCAGAGAGGTTGCTGAGAATCGAACGAGCCGAAAATTTCATTCGAACTTTGACGGGGGTCAGGGAGTTGAGGGTACGTGATCATGGCAGCGTGGCCAGAGTTGAGGTTGGGCCGAATGAAAGGAGGTTATTCTTCGAAGAGGAACTGTTGGACCATATTGCCAAGGGACTTCGCGACTTGGGCTTTGCTTATGTCACGTTAGATATGAGCGGATACCGATCCGGAAGCATGAATGAATCCTCAACCGCCATGAGCAACCGGAAGCAGTGACAATTCATCGTTTTCTTTCAACTTGGTATCGAGGCCAGCCAATGTGTCTATCTCTCTTCCGCCTAGCAGGATTAGGGCGTTTGCGCGGGGGTCGGAACCTTGCCTTTCGAAAATCAGTTTCTGGAGTTCGTCGCAACCGGGTCGGGATACCAGTTCGCCGATTGCTGACCGTACTGTCGGCTCCTCGTTGTGGAGTTCGACGCTAACAGCGTCCGCTCTGGCTGCGGATCTGAAGACGCCATATAATTTCATACGAATTCTCAATGTGATTGGCCCTCAAGGTTTTCGTAAGCCTGGAACTTATCCCTATCAGAAATCACCGGAGAAGTGTGTGCCTTCAGTATCCGCTGCATTGTAAATCATCTTTGCGACAAGAATGAGGGCGCCTAGATGCGCCCGTTTAACATGTAATGCTTACTTAATGTTATTACTTGTACCGACGAGGCTGGCCTCATCATTGTAAAGTTGGTTCCCAATGCGAAACGCTAGATTCTGGGCCATTCTTGTGGCCATTTCCCTAATCGCCTTAACCGTATCCGCTGTTCCTGCAAATGCACAGGTGGGGGTCTGGCGCGACATCAACCCCGACTCCTACCTCAGCCCCGCGTCAAATCCACAGCTGAACTCAGTATACATGTTCTCTTCTGACGAAGGTTGGGCAGTCGGAGACTCACGCCCCACCACGAACATAACGACCGCCCTCCCAGCCATATTTCATTACGATGGCGCGACGTGGAACTTGGTGCCTGCTCCGAAGTTTCCAGACTTTCCATACACTCAATCAGCCTACAACCTAACCTCCGTCACATTTGGAACTCCTGGAAGTGCAAACAGGAACGATGGATGGACGGTTGGTTACAACAGCACGATATGTTCACCAAACACAACGTCGTTTACCTGTAACTCTTCTCGACAGCCGAACGCGACGGCGCTCCACTGGGACGGAACTACGTGGAGGGTACAGGTCGCAGGACTCAGCGGAGTAAACGCGGGTCCCCTTTGGAGTGCATTCATGGTGAGCTCGACCGATGTCTGGGCGGTGGGTCAGAACACGACCTACGGTGCGAAGGGCCACGCAGGCGGCACTTTTTGGCACTGGACCGGGGTCGCGGGCCTTGGCGGAGGATGGAACACGCCACAAGCAACAGTCAACACCGGACCTCTATATTCCGTGTTCATGGTCTCCGACACCGAAGGGTGGGCTGTTGGCGCAAACGGGACCATATACCACTATTTCGGCGGCGAGTGGAACTCCTTCAATTCACCTGTTACCACCGCGCTAAGATCAGTTTACATGATTTCGCCAACAGAAGGATGGGCCGTTGGCGATAACGGAGTCATAATCCATTACACGGCGGGAACATGGTCCGGCCCTGTTAGCCCTGGCACGACAAAGAACAATCTCTTCTCCGTCTTCATGGTTAGCTCTACTGAGGGCTGGGCATTCGGAGCAGCAGGCTCGATCCTTCACTACTATGGAGGGTCTTGGACGCTTCTACCCTCGAATCTGGTTCCGACTTCGCCAGTTTCATACCTGAACTTCAATTCAGGTTTCTTCAACTCCGCGAATGACGGCTGGGTTGTTGGAACAGATGGGGTAGTGGTCCACTTCGATGGGGTGAATTACGGAACCGTTACAAGTCCAACGATTAACAACTTCACCTCAATCTCTTTCGGGCCGCCCTTGACCGGTCCTATGGATCCTAACGACGGGTGGGCTGTAGGTAATGCGTCGGTTACGGATGGTGTACTGCCGAATGAACCTACGATCTACCACTGGAACGGATTCGCTTGGACGAAAGGCGTCTCCATAGGAACAACGAATGACCTGAATTCCGTTTTCATGATAAACAGCGGCGACGTGTGGACCGTGGGCGGCGGACCGCGCCCGACTCCTTCTTGCTCGGGCCCTCTGTGCCCCGTGATTCTTCACTTCACAGGCGGGTCGTGGAACACGATTACTCCCCCGCCCGGCAATTATCAGCTGAAATCCGTTTTCATGGTAAGCCCCAATGAAGGATGGGCGGTTGGGGAACAAGCCGCTTCATCGTATCCAACGGGAATAATTCTCCACTATACCAACTCCGGGGGCGTAGGCACTTGGGCCATCTTTCCAGCGCCATCAACCCCAGGCCCAATACACGGCTTAAACTCAGTCTTCATGCTAAGTCAGGACGAAGGCTGGGCGGTTGGGGATAATGCCACAATTCTGCACTACACCGTCACCGGAGGCGTAGGCACATGGAACCTCGTTACAGTAAGCGGCACTCCGACTGAGTCCTCCGACGCTAACTTCACATCTCTCTTCATGCTCAACCCCGCAAGCGGATGGGCAGTCGGAGGCGTCCAAGCC
This sequence comes from uncultured Candidatus Bathyarchaeia archaeon, assembly GCA_964533505.1. Lineage (GTDB taxonomy): Archaea > Thermoproteota > Bathyarchaeia > 40CM-2-53-6 > 40CM-2-53-6 > FEN-987. The sequence continues at coordinate 12,468 of CAZHKA010000022.1, forward strand.
CAAGGCTCATTCTCAGCCGGGCCAATCATAATCAACTGGGACGGCACAAAATGGGAACCCGTCGCAGTACCATCAATTCCAGGAGGAACAACACCGACAGGCCATACTAGTGCAACGCTAAAGTCTGTCTTCTTCGACAGTCCGACTGATGGTTGGGCAGTTGGCTTTCCGGGCGTACTCGTAGCGACAATTCTACATTGGGACGGCATCTCATGGCAACATGTAACGCTCTCGCCGGCACTCCTCGGACAAATCCCGCCAATTCTAACATCCGTATACATGACGAGCTCGACTAGCGGTTGGATCGTCGGTGGAAGTCCCGACTTCGACTACTGCACATCATCCTCCATTCCACCATCCCCTTCGAGCAATTGTTATTTCGATCAGGCGTCGAGTCCAACGCCGCCCTCTGGTCCCTACGGTTTCAAGACCCCACTCTCCACCATGTTGCAGTTCGTGCCTTCCGGGGGGCAAGTTACAGCCACTTCAACAACCACTGTCCTATCAACGGTTTCGACAACTACTACAACCGAATCCTCCGTAACGACTAACAGCTCAACATGCCCACCCAATGTAGCGATCACGGTCAAAGTTACTGACAACCAGGGCAACCTAGTTTCAGGTGCCACCGTCCAACTTACACCCGCCTCGTCCATGACGTGCATATTCCCCGGAACTCTGCAAGCCGTCACCGACTCGCAGGGACTCGCTACTTTCATCGTTCCGCCCGGCACTTACACCGCGACCGTCAGTAAAGGCGGAGTGACAACCACGCAGACCATCAATGTCTTGAGTAATGGGCAGGTGTTCACTGTAACCCTAAACGTTACGCCGGGTGGTTTGATACCGGGCTTCCCGCTGGAATCGATCTTAGGCGGTGTAGTTCTCGGTGTAGGGACCCTCGTACTTATGGAACGTCGGAGGAGAAAGTAATGACTGAACCACTAACGATGCCAAATCGCCGGTCGAGAATGGCCAACATAACCGCCACTCTGCCAATTCAGATGTTGGATAAGATGGACGACTTAATCGACAAGGACAAGGTTCCGTCGCGATCGTATGTGATTCGTGAAGCTGTAAGAAAATATTTGAGGGAGCTAGAAAAGTGAGTAATGTTCTGTATTCGTGTCGCATAGAGCGGCAGTTGGATTCGGCTTTCAAAATCATTAGGAGCCAAGGTATCCTTTGAAAACTCGAGTACTGTGGATTAGCGTATTCCTTCTGGGAATGCTTGCGGCCATTAGCGTAGTTCCTACTCAAGCTGCAACTACGTTCGGTCGATGGCGTGATATCAATCCAACACAATATATCACGGCGAACCCCGCTGGCACTTTACGCGGAGTCTACGTATACAAGTCCGGAGGCTCAGCCGCAATCGGCGCAGGCGATGGTTGGGTTGTCGGCGGAGACTCGGGAAGTGGCAACGGCATCATCGCCCATTATGACGGGTTCTCTTGGTCGATCCTATCACCGCCCGTGGCAGGCTCCACCTATTACTCCGTCAACTTCTGCCTTAACCCAGGAGCCCCAGGGGTTGGCTCCCTCTGCAGCCCATACACGCGAAACGGGTACGTGGCCGACGGTTGGCTTGTGGGCACGGTAAGCGGAACCACGCCGGTTGCTACCTACTGGGATGGAGGAGGACTGACGGAAGTGGACACAGGATTACTCGCTGCGCTGGCGGGTAACTTGACTTCCGTCTTCATGGTTTGTAATTCACCCGAAACAGGACAATTAGGATGCAGCGGACCCTTTGCAAGCGCCGGCCTGACATACGCAGCGGGAGAAAGCACAACTGGCGTAGGAATAATTTGTAATTTCAACGGCGACCCTAAGGCAGGCGGGAGCTGGGCCTGTCCTCACCTCAGCACAATCGCCGGGAATACGCATTACAATAGCGTCTACATGTTCGTCGATCAATCAGGCGCCCTTGGGGGTTTTGCTGTGGGCGACGCTGGCGACATCGCGCGGTTGAACGGTGGTTCTTGGACAGATAGTCAACCGGCCGGTTCAGGCGTTACGTTTCGTTCAGTCTTCGTAGATCAAGGCGGAAACAACCTTGAAGCATGGGCCGTAGGCGACGCTGGCCAGATTTGGCATTTCTGCTGTGGTTCCGCGGGCAGTTGGTCAGGTCCAGTAAGCCCGGGTGCTACTTCGCAGAATCTAGAGGGCGTAGTTCTAGTGAGCTCAAGTGAAGGTTGGGCCGTCGGGAGCAGCAGCGTAATTCTTCACTCAACCACTCTTGGTACGACTAACCAATGGCTGGCGCTTACATCGCCAGGCCAAACCGCCACGGCCTCAGGCATAAGCCTGATCGGGGTTTCATTTCCGGGCAGCGGAAATGGCTGGGCGGTGGGGACAAGTGGAGTCATCCTTGATACGCAAAACTCCAACTGCGGGAATGCTGTCCTAAGCCCTTGCTGGGGCGGCAATACCGGCATACTGCAGTCCGGTAACCTAACATCAGTATTCGAAATCAGCCAGAGCGACGCATGGGCCGGCGGTTACTGGGATTTCGCAAGCAATTTGCCCGCTTTGATCCACTGGGATGGAACCAAGTGGCATCGGGCACAGGTGGCTCCTCCAGCTCAACTTGCTGGAAATCCCTTCAACATAACGAGCATTTACATGTCCGGTTCGAGTGACGGTTGGGCGGTTGGCGGTATAGCTTGTCCAACCGCTTCAGGCACGAATCCTTGTGTTACTCCCACGGAAGTTCCGTTTGCGATTCACTGGGATGGTAACAGTTGGACTGGCTCGTCTGCAAGTCAACCGGTTTGCACCTGTGCTTTGACGTCTGTTTTCATGATTAACAGCGGCGAAGGCTGGGCCGTGGGCGATAGCGGCGAATTCTTCCACTACACCTCGAACACAAACCAGTGGGGCCTGGTTCAAACAGCGACCGGTAGTCCAAAGCTAAACTCAGTCTTCATCAGCAACCCCGGCAACAATCCAAACGCAGGATGGGCTGTCGGCAACGGCGGCACCGTTTATGAGTTATCCATTTCCGGAGGTTCAGCAACTTGGAACTTGGTAACTATTCCAGCATTGGGTGCCTTCACGCCGAATCTGTACAGCGTCTTCTTTACGGATTCGAACCACGGTTGGATAGTCGGAGCAGAAGGAACGATCCTAACGACCACGAACGGAGGACAGGGTTGGAGTGGCGGCGAACTTCAAGTTGCCGGCGATCCAAACCCATCAGGCTCCGCTCTCAAGTCCGTCTACATAGACAATCCGAACACAGGTTCCGGGAACGGCGATGGATGGGCCGTTGGCGGCACGACTGAGACAGGCAGCACTGCTCAGGCCATTTTCGCGCATTGGGACGGACAAATTTGGACCGCAACCACAATATCTCCACCGCTCGCACTCGGCCTAGCGCTGAACTCGGTGTACGGTCAACCCGGAAACACACAAGACGGATGGGCCGTTGGAGCTGGTCCAACTGTAACACCCCCGCCTGTTCCTCTGGCGGGAATATTCCACTTAGACCCGCTTAATCCTCCAGTCGCAGGTCAGCAAGGTCAGCAAGCCACGATAACTACAACAGTGTCAAACACCCAAGTGTCAAGCTCGTCCCAAGCGACAACGACAGCGACTACGAACGTCGCCCCTACGTCAACAGCTGCCACGTCGGCCGTTTTCTCCAGTACCGTTACAAGTTCATTCACGACAACCGTGCCAAGCGTGACAGTATCGACGGTAACGGTCTCGAGTACTCCTACGACCACGATTACTTCGGCAACAAGCTACATCTCAACGCCAATGGTGCTACCCGCTATACCGGGCTTTCCATGGGAATCAATCATCGCGGGCCTAATGCTGGGGGTTGCCGCGCTTGCAATCCTCAGGCGCATCAAGAAGTGAGACAGAGCGCCTCATCATTCCTCTCCCATTCTGATTTTTCTTAGAATATTGACGTTTTTTCAGCAAATTCCTTCACCGACATCTTTCGATGAGGAGCATTGACCGCTGGAAACAATCCGTTGTTAACAAACTCGCTTCCGCTAGCGGGAAAATGACATGAGGTTGCGTGCATTGCTGGGTAGGTTTATCTTCAATGTTTTCAGTTTTTCTAACGATTTCATTTGCGCGTACGCTCCCTGGTCGTTGGGTTCATGGTCTTCGCGGCGGTTCTTGCACTCTTTAGCGTTAACGCCGCTGCCTCCGTGATCTCGCCCCAGGGGTCCTCAACCCTCTCATACACGTTCACTACGACCTCAATCTACGTTGTAACTACTACAGGGCAGTTGACGGTGAGCTTTAATTCGGTTCAGTTGGACACAAATTCGCCGCAGGCCTACGCGTTCGGCGTCACAGTAACAGCCGCCCCCGGATTCCAAATCACGAGATTGCATTGGGATTTCGGTGATGGCATATTCTTAGACGTACCATACTGCTGCCAAAGCCAAGTGAGCGAAGTACGATACCACGCATACCAACAGCCCGGTTCATACATTGTCACGGTAATTGGATACGACACGGGAGGTAACACCGGGGAAGCGACGACTAGCATCAGCTGGCCAACGCCGATTCCCGAATTTCAAATACTAACCGTGCCACTGCTAGCCTCTATCTTCATGATTGTATCGACCGCCGCCCTCAGAAAGGTCAACCGTAAAGCCAAGAACTAGACGAAATCGTCTCGCACCGGCGCGTAGCGGCCGTTTTCTGATTTACGCCTTAAGGGCTTAAGGCCTTGCTTATACGCTTTAGAGCTGTATTGTAGAAGCAATTTCCCTTCGGTTCCCTGTTGAGCCTTCGCGAGACTAGTATCTGAACTTAGCGTATGGGCTGAGTTGTTGTTCGATAGACCCTTTTTCAAGGTAAAGCGGTGCATCTCGGACTAGAACATGGGTCCTCTGACATAACTCCAGCCCCGATTTTTCCCTCCATCGATACTCCTGGGAAGGAAGCTGCAAGTGAACAGTATTCGGCAACTACTTTCAGTGAGGCAACACAGATTCTTGAGATCGGCTCCGCAGCTCAAAGATCTACTCCAGAGATTAGTTGCTGAAAACAGAAAATACTGGTGCAGTTAACGAATATGTCCCGAGACGCTCCCGAAAGATTAGAAATTCCGACACTTTACAGGGTAATGAAATATGTCGCTTGCGGTTAGGGTATGAGTGGACAAAGGGTTGAGGCAAATCATGCTTGGATGCGAAGAAGAAATTGCTGATATTTTGTAGGGTGATGTCGCAATGTCTATAGGCATTAGTCTCACGGCACTGTTAGTGGATGAAGATGAACAGGCCTCTTGTGCTGTTGACGATGGGGTTCGCGTTGTCGCTGATGATTATGGCTACTGTTAGTGGCTCGGTGTCTGTTAGGCAGAACTTCTTCTTGTGTAATCAGGGTAACTGGAATCAGGCGAGTAATCCGGGGGACGTGCAAATCAATGTCTGTACCGGCGCTAACGGGAGCCAGCAAGGGAATGTCCAATACGAGATAAAGGATGGGAATGCGTTTGTTGCGAGTGGGGGATGTAATCCTGGGCCATGTTCTGATCCGACCGTAGGCGGCGTGGCAGATGGTTCCTACATGATTCTTCGTTTCTCGCCTGGCTACATTTCCGGGATTCAGGTCATTGAGCCGGATAGTTATGGGAATGCTCAGCAGGTGTGGGTTCCGTACCAGTCCAGTTCTCAGGCTGGCTGCAATCCATATTTCCAGTTTTGTTACACGTCACAGAGCCAGAGCTATTGCGGCAACTTCCAATCTAACAGCTGTTCTGGTGTGGTTTTCAGAATTGCGGCCACGCCTATAACGGTCAATGTGTTTTTCACACTTCCATCTTAGGATGATCTTTTCAATTCCACTGGCATCCGAAGACATTTGTAGGTGCTCGTCCTTGACTACGCAAGGATCTTACGCAGTCCGTGGCATCCACGGCATTCGACTCAGATAGAAAGGACCAATGTTGTGGATAACTGTCCAGTAGTTATCCCGGCCAGTAGTAGTGGTTGTAGTGGTTGTTGTAGTAGTGGTTGTAAACAATGTTTACTTTCGAAGCGACTGTCCTAGCTCCTACGACCGCCACAGTAAGCATCTGCGCCGCTGATGACACACAAGAAGTGACCTCTTGCAGCAGTGTAAGTTCAGACTAAAGATGGCAAGCACCAACAACGATAATTCGGCATAACCCACAACTTTTTCCTAAACTTTGCCTATCGTAGCTCACCAACTGATTTTGTTACGCGACCCTAGACCGAGAGCTACCAAACGGTTTGTTACTAATCTTCCTAAGATTCAGAACCCTGCTACGCACCCTTTCTTTTCAACTGCAAAAAAGGATTAAGCATTAATCATCATTAGGAGCCTACATGCCCGAAGATGCAGCAGGGGTCAGAAATGATCCCACCGCACAGCAAAACCCGCATTTTGGTTCTGCTGCGTAGACGGTTCATTCTAGCCCTGTGCTGCGTTTTCGGGGCATAGTTCTGATAGCAGCTATGTGATAGCTATGTTGATGCCGTATGTAATGGCAAGTGATAACTAGCTAGCATAAGAATACGGCAGTGGGGAAATTATGAAAATGTATAAGTTACTTCACGCGTTTTCAATTTTGAATAAACATCTCAACATAATCATCCTGCTACTGCTTCTTCCTCTCGGAATGTTCCTCTACGTCGCTCCCGTCAACGCTCTCACCCCCTGCCCAACAGGACTAACTGCTAACACGACGCTCACGACGGACTGTACCGGCACAATCAGCCTCGCCAAGAACGGCATCACCCTGAACTGCGCTGGCTACACGGTCTCAGGTCCGGGCACGTACGGTGTTGAGGTTGAGGAGCTGTTACACGTTACGGTTGAGAAGTGTACGATTACAGATTTCGCCTACGGCCTTTACGTGGCCGGAACCAACTCCAGCACCTTCACGGCCAACACCGCCACCGGAAATGAATTTGGCGTCTGCGTCATCCTCTACGGGCTTAATACCGGCGCTTCCATAGATGACACGTTCTCAGGTAACACAGCCCTCAAACACCCAGGAGGGCTTCTTCTTCGCTGAGTCGTTTGGGAACACTCTATCGGGTAATACAGCCAAGTCAAACGAGGAGGGCTTCTTCTTCTATGAGTCGTATGGGAACACTCTATCTGGTAATACAGCCAACTCAAACACCGCGGAGGGCTTCCTCATCGAAGGGTCGGATGGGAACACTCTAACGAGTAACACAGCCAACTTAAACACCCACGGCGAAGGCTTCTGGCTCCGTGAGTCGTTTGGGAACACTCTAAAGAGTAACACAGCCAACTCAAACGACCTGGGCTTCCTCTTCGCTGAGTCGAATGGGAACACTCTAACGAGTAACACAGCCAACTCAAACACCCAGGAGGGCTTCTACATCTATGAAGCCTCGTATGGGAACACTCTAACGAGTAACACAGCCAACTCAAACGACGTGGGCTTCCTCTTCGCTGAATCGGCTGGGAACACTCTATCGGGTAATACAGCCAAATCAAACACCGACCTGGGCTTCTACATCTATGAGTCGAGTGGGAACACTCTAACGGGTAACACAGCCAACTCAAACGACGTGGGCTTCTTCTTCGATGGGTCGTATGGGAACACCCTATCGGGTAACACAGCCAAATCAAACACCGACCTGGGCTTCGACTTCTATGAGTCGTATGGGAACACTCTATCTGGTAATACAGCCAACTCAAACACCGATTATGGCTTCTTCCTCGAAGAGTCGTATGGGAACACTCTAACGAGTAACACAGCCAACTCAAACGAGGTTGGCGGCTTCCTCTTCGATGATTCGAATGTGAACACTGTAAAGAGTAATACAGCTAACTCAAACAGCGAGGTCGGCTTCGACTTAGAAGACGATTCCTCCAGCAACCTGTTGTCGGGTAACTCGGCTAGGTCAAACGGCGACATTGGCTTCTACTTCGACTCTACAACTGGCGGGAACTGGGTGGTCAGTAATACCGCTTCAGGTAATGCCGTTTACGATGCGCTGCAAGTACCCGGTGCTACGAACCTCTTCGTCGGAAACAGCTTCCACATCCAGTCAGGCGCCGCAGTGCCTGCGATACCTCCTCCATCTCTCCCACCTGTCCCATCTCTTCCATCCCTCCCGTCTCTCCCATCCTTTCCACCTCTCCCATCTCTCCCATCTCCGCCGTAAGTCAGCTGACCGAGACACGTTCCCTCCCCTTTTTCTAACACGCAGACCGGAATCCCTGAAGCAGCATGACAATCGAAATCGAAACATCTCCACCAAACGAATTGCCACACCAAACTTAGACGACGCGTTACCTTACCGTTGGCTATGCCCCGCCGGTGCAGTAGGGACCCATAGTGCCCCTTTCTCGCAGCAGAACCCGCATTTGGTTCTGTTCGATGTAGGGCGCGTCAGCAGGTTTGTTCGGTCATGGCGCTTTTGTGGGCGGAAGTTGCGTTGGGGTCGGCAGCTTTTTTTCGGCCTTAAGCTTGAGAAATTTCTCCTTGTCTTGTGGGGTTGACAGCGATTTGAAGATCGACTGGTAATACACATGGTAAATTGGGTCGCCAGTCTGGTCAAACAAGCTGGTCTTGGAGATGATCGTCGCCACGACTTTGATGCTTACCTTGGTGCCATCAGCATTGTATTCGTTCCATTCTTCTTTCACAGTTTCAACTGGCAAATCTGGTTCAGTAACTGCCTTCGCAATCTGTTCCAATGTGTACGCCTGATTCGATGGTAGACCCTTCATGCTTGGCGGAACAGTTGATGCCACGATTACGTTGCTACCCATCGCAAGTTGTGCCACTCCATCATCAGTTATACCCATCACTAACAGTTTCAGCAAAACGAGCTTCAATTTGACCAACGCGTCGCCTTTGGTCTTGTAAATGCTCCATCCTTCGCGAATAGCCTCAAAGGGCAATTCAAACGCATCTTTAGGTGGTCCTGAGAGCATCATTCTCGGATTCGCGCTAGGATTAGAGTGAGAGTGCTTATTTAACGGATTGACTACTAGGTTTCCACGTGAATAAGAGGTCCGAAACCAGCTTACTCTACACGAAGTGTGTTCCAACTTGCCCTTGATAATGGCTGATGTTGCCTACGCCGATAGTACAGAACCTAGGGTCTACATGTCCTATTTCCTAGGCGTACTTTCGACATCAATCCAGACTGCGGCAACTGCGCAGAATGCCGCCTACGGTTCAGAAGTCGTAATGGGTACAGTTGGGATGGCTTCAACATACGCTCAGGGAGGAATGAATGCAACAGGAAGCAGCGCTGTAGCTGGGTATGGTCCGACTTATTACATCCCGCAATACCCGCCGATTGGGATGAGCGCAACCCTTACGCAAGGTGAATCAGTGAACACTTTCTCAGGTGCTTCTCCAGACATTTTTGCTGTGATGACGTTGGAAGATTCCTCTCCTCCCCTGAGTGAGGTAGAACTTGCCGACCTAGTCGAAAGCGAGAATGAACTCAGGCAAGGAAAGGGAAAGCGCTTCCGAGACATCAAGAGCCTACTGGCAGACCTAAATGAAGACTAGTGCCCAATCTGAAACTCGGTTCAGTGTCCGTAAGATTCTTTGTGGCTGCAAATTCGATGTAAGTTTATGTTCTTAGTGGACTCGGTGGTGTTGTAGAGGATCCTACACCCATAGTCAAGCGGGTAAGCCCAATAGTCCTTGAGTGGGCCGGTCTTTTGCTGTCCTAAAGAGAGAGGATTCTGGCTTTGTTGTAGCTGTTCAAGTGCTTCAGCAGCGGCGCGACCAAGGAGAGGATTCTTCTTGGTTATCTCCTTATAGCGGTGTTTGAAACGATTCGACCGCCAGAAAGACCACATTTGATACATTGCCTTTCCTAGGATTTCCTCTTGATCGGTGAAATTACGAGCTTATTTCCTTGAATTTGATCCGTCAATTCTTCGCCTTCGTGCCACCCCAGGCGGTCTATCCTATCGGGAGGCACTATAATCACGTATTTTGAATATTCCTTATCTCCAACCTTGCGTGATGACTGCTTTTGAAGTCTCATGTGTAACTGTACTGTTCCTGCAGCGCTATTAAGGTTTAGGTACCTAAACACTTAATAGGTGCCTAAGGCATTAGGTACCTAATGGGTAGGTACCTAATGAAAGAGAATCCACGTTTGTTACGTGCCTTAGAAATCCTAGCGCGAGGAAACCAAATCACGAGGATATCCAACACCTTCTACCGTGTACGGTCGCAATCGAATCCCGAACAATTCTATTCTGTTCGTCACATCGATGGAAGATGGATTTGTGATTGCCCAGATTTCCAGTTTAGGTTTGCGGATGGAATCACTGGTTTTGAAAATCTTGGATTTGGCGGATGCAAGCACGCACTTTCGGTGCGATTTTCCATTCGATTACGAAAGCAAGTTGCGAGAGAAACAATCAGAACCCAAATCCCATCTCTCCCTCTAGATGTTTGCCGTTTTTGCGAAAGCAAGGAGCTAATCAAGCGTGGAATACGTGGTCAAGTTCAACGGTATCGTTGCCTTCAGTGTGGTAAGTGGATGACTCTCAACTATGGGTTTGAGCGTAGACACTACAGCGCCGAAGCAATCAGCGCGGCCTTGGATTTGTATTTCAAGGGCGTTAGCTTCCGTAACATAGCAGACCATTTGAAACAGTTCTTCGGTAAGAAACCGTCTCCGTCAACAATTCATGAATGGTTAGTTTCCTATTCAAAAATCGCAAGTCGATATGTTGACCAATTCAAGCCGCAAGTAGGCGGGTTTGTGCATGTGGACGAAACAAAGGTCAATGTGAATGGGAAGCTAGATTGGCTTTGGAACCTGATGGATGCAGACACGCGATTCTGGGTTTCAAGCCTCATAACCAAAGGACGAACAACTGAGGATGCGAGAGCAGTATTCCAAGATGCAAAAGCGAGGCTACCTTTCGCACCGAAGGTGGTTATTCATGATGGGCTAGAGTCTTACAGGGATGCTTTCAAGAAAGAGTTCTTTCGCCAGCGAGGAAGAAGAACCTACGAACTTCGCTCAGTCAGCATAAGGGAGCGTGGAAAGAACAACCGTGTCGAACGCCTACAAAATACACTGAAAGACCGGACAAAAACCCAAAGAGGCTTAGATAATGACGATTCGGCGCAAGAAATGGTTGACGCGATCAAACTGAACTATAACTTCGCTAGACCACACATGGCACTTGGTGGTCAGACACCAGCAGAAGCAGCGGGTTTAGACCTACACTTAGGACATAACCGATGGAAAGAACTGATAAGGCAAAGTTCACGTCATTAGAACTAGGTAGCATTAATGGATAAAGATGCACGCGACATCATTCTAGTTATCTTCAGTGTTTTCATCGGGGTAGAGTTCTCGTATTCGTTAAGACAAATCTACGACGAGTTCCATGTGGCTTGGTGGGCGACCGTGATAACTGGTCTCATCTTCGTGGTACTACTTGTTTCGTTCTTGACAAACGGGAAAAAGCGCCATCGGAGAACGCGAGCTAGAAAGCGCCGTTGAGCGAACAGAACCCCGCATTTTTTACTTAATAAGGCCTTATATAGGCAGGCGGTTTAGGGGATAGCAAGTTGCCCGCTTATATAGGGTGAAAAGTCTGCCAGGCAAAAAGGCTTTCATAAACATCGAGAACGTCGTCGCTTCCGCTACGCTACATCAGAATATCGATCTGAACTCAATTGTGCGAGTTTTTCCAGGGGTCGAGTATAGGCCGGAGCAATTCCCTGGCCTCGTCTACAGATTAAAGAAACCGAAGACGGCGACGCTGATATTCAGCTCAGGAAAAATGGTTTGCACAGGCGCAAAATCCGAACGCCAAGCCAGAAAGGCAGTTATGAAAGTCGTTGACGAACTGAAGCGAAACGGCATCGTGATTCTTGGAAAGCCCGAAATTCAAATTCAGAACATCGTCGCCTCCGCCGGCCTCGGGGGGTACATAGACCTAGAGAAGTCCACATACTCCCTGAAACGAACCATGTATGAACCAGAACAGTTCCCCGGCTTGATATACAGAATGGACGACCCGAAAGTCGTCATCCTGCTCTTTGCAAGCGGCAAGCTTGTCTGCACCGGTGCGAAAAAAGAATCTGAAGTGCACCGAGCCGTGACGAAGCTACAGGACACGCTAGAAGAGAAGGTCCTCATAACCTACGAACAGGCACAAGCAGCTCCCACAACCACAACCCCTTGACTCTGAAATCCGCCGCATAACTAGAATTCGACTTACGGCTGCAATACGATCCTGGCAAGAAGCATCAGAGTGCCTCATTCCAAGTAAGCCCCGCAAGTTCCACCGCCGAGCGCAGGAACGAGTACGGCTGAACGAAATTCGTCAATGTTGGGAATCATTTCCAGCGGCCGGTCTATGTTCTTAGGCCGCAATTGAAATTAGCAAGGTCTCTGAGGTGCAACCCTGGTTGCAGATGTCTGAGAAGCGGAAGATTGGGGTTTACATTCTAATCAAAATAGCGCCGGGAAAGTCCAGATGGATTACTGAACAAATCGGAAGAGTAGATGGAGTCAAGACCGCACACCCGGTTACAGGAATGTTTGACATCATAGCCTTCGTCGAGGCAGCGGACATTAACCACCTGACCAGTATCGTTAGAACGAAGATTCAAACAGTTGAAGGTGTCTTACGGACCCATACCGCAATAGTTGGCGAGCTTGTAACCACCGGCGGCGGCTAGTTCATTAGTCTCCGGGTTCGCTACGGTTCCCTAACTAGCTGTTCTTTGCTAAGCTTTCCTTCTTGCGTTGGATTTTCTTGGACTCATCGTACTCCATAGCGATGATCAGCATCACTAGAAGCCCTATCAGAATCCATCCTAACGGGCCGCGAAGTTCCAAGCTTAGCAGGCCGATGTACGGGATCTTCATAACGTAAACTCCAATCAAGTTAGCGGATGGGACTCTCCAGCCGTCGGCGACGGCGTTATTGTCCCCCTTGGTCTCGAAGAATTCTTGCCCGCCCGTATCGTCTATCGCGATTACGCGGTGCACGATGGCCGTGGGGTAGTCGTAGGGGCTGTGAAAGATGATGATCGTTCCTACCGTCACCGTGCTCGGGTCGGTACCCCGCACTACGATGATATCGCCCACATTCAGAGTCGGAATCATACTCCCCGAAGAGACTACCATCAAGGGGGAGTCGGTGTGAAGCGCTATTCGCAGCGCCCCAACGGAGCCTAAAGTAACGACGAATAGAAGTACGATGATGACCGCAACCCGAGCTACCGGGTTTGTCCTGAGTACATGTACGCCCTGTGAGATCGAGCCACTTGCCAAACTTGCATCACACCTCTGACTCTAGTCATCACTGATATTGCTTTCGATGTAGGTTTGCATTATTCCAATTGCACGCTATCTGTTCTCATCCGGAGCTCTGCATGAGCCGTGCAATCTCCACCGTGGCTCGCTCCCCGACTTCAAGGAAATTGATGCCGGTATCGGTTATCTTGTAGATTCTTCGCCCACGCCGCTTTTCGGGTTCCCATTCACCCTGTATGTACCCATCCGCCTCCATCGAATGAAGAAGCGGGTAGAGCGTACCTGCGCTGAGGTATACGCGGTATCGGTCCCGAATCGCAATATTCACTTCATAACCCCATTGCGGCTTAGACCGAAGCAGCTTGAGGACGATCAGGTCCAGGTTGTTCTTCACAACTCTCTCCCGCCAATCCTTCTCAATGTTCCTAATCAAATCCTCAACCCCTTAGCGCTCCCATCTGCGTACGGTACCGCGTTAACTGCGGATGGTCTGTGAATTATAAGTAGCGCTCACTGGAGACTATACGGGAAATCCCGCTTGCTACCGTGAGTTTCGCGTTCAGTCTGCTATGGAGACTTGGCTTCCTTGGCCGAGCCCTAATGGTTGTTCCTCAAACTTCACAACCAGAAAATCATCTTCGACGCCGAGCACCTTTCCCTTGAAGTCCTTTGTCTTCGAGAATTGGAAGCTGGCTTCGTGCCCGATGAATTGATCAAGGTTCTGCTCGGAAACCGTGATCCAAGCCTTGCTCTCCGCATCGTCGAAGGTAATGACCACGCCGATCATGGGTTGAACCACGAGAACCTAACTAATAACGCTGATTGTTAATGCTTCAGCGATGGTCACGGACAGTGCGCGGTTGGATTCGGTGTTGTCGGTGAGTTTTCTTGCCTTCCGATCTCCCGTAACCGGGCCTTTCGCCTCTCCTCAGCTTCAGCCCAACGTCTCCTATCCTCATCACTCTCAAGCTTAAGCCCAGGTATGGTTGTGGGTTTTCTATTCGAGTCTAGGCCGACGTATGTTAGGAAGCATGTGCCGGTGTGGCGTACTTCGCCCGTGATTGGGTTCTCCGCTTCCACCCTAACACCGACCTCCATTGAGGTTCGGTGAACGTAGTTGATGGATGCGTTCAATCGGAGCATGTCCCCGATGTAGACTGGATGGTAGAAGTCCATTCGATCCACAGACGCGGTGATGACGTTTGTTCGTGCATGCTTCAAAGCCACAACGGAACCCACCTCGTCTATGAGCCTAAGGATCGTGCCGCCGAAGACGTTGCCCGAGTTATTACCATCCATCGGCATCATAATTCTGACCATCGTCGTCAGCGACTCCCTGGGCGTTTTTGGCGTGAGAGACATTGCCCGCAAACCCGCAAGAGAACTAGTTGTTCATCGGTTAATTGACTTTCGAGAATAAGAGATGAGGCTCTCGGCAAGGCAGATGTCCGGCGATTTGGGTCTGGCTGAGGCGTATTTCTACGGGTAGAACCCACTTTTCACCTTAGTTTTAGTTTGGAAACTGTTAATATAGATGAAGCAAAATCGCCCGGATAGTTCACCTTAGACGGTGGTTAAAACGGAAACAATTCAGATTGAAAGAACTGAGACTAAACAAATCCGTGAAACCCGAAGCATTTGCCCAGACTGTAACCGCATTCTACCCGCCACAGTGTACGAGCGGGAAGGGAAAATTTGGATTGGCAAAACCTGCCCGGAACATGGGGAGGTAGAAGAGCTCTACTTCGGTTCAGCGGACATGTACTATAAGTTCGCGAAGTTCTCACACAACGGCAAGGGAATCGAGAACCCGAACGTTCCCCTCGAAAAGTGCGCTTGCCCAACGAATTGCGGACTATGCACAAGCCACCTAAGCCATTCAGGCTTAACCAACCTCGTAATCACCAATCGCTGCGACCTAACCTGCTGGTACTGCTTCTTCTATGCAAAGAAGGGGGTCGAAGGCGCTTACGTCTATGAACCAACACTGGATAAGATCCGTGAAATGGTTCAAGTTCTCAGAGCCGAGAGACCCGTACCCGGAAATGCAATACAGATAACCGGCGGAGAACCAACCCTACGAGCCGACCTGCCCGAGATCATCAAGATCTGCAGAGAGGAAGGTGTTGAGCACATACAGCTCAACAGCAACGCAATCAACCTAGCCCAAGACCCTGAGATGGCGAGAAAAGTCCGCAACGCAGGCGTTAACACAGGCTACATGAGTTTCGACGGCGTCACACCCAGAACCAACCCCAAGAACCATTGGGAAGCACCGATCGCCATCGAGAACTGCAGAAAGGTCGACCTAGGCGTCGTCCTAGTTCCAACAGTCATCAAGAGTATAAACGACCATGAACTCGGCGGCCTCATTCGATTCGGCCAACGGAACATGGACGTAATTCACGCCGTAAACTTCCAACCAGTCTCCCTCACCGGCAGACTGAGCAAGTCCGAACGGGAAAAGTACCGAATAACCATCCCCGACTGCATTGAACGCATCGAGGAACAGACAAACGGCGAAGTCGGAAGAGAATCGTGGTTCCCCGTCCCAAGCTGTGTCCCAATCACACACTTCGTTGAAGCACTCACGAAACGCCCACGATACGAACTCTCCATACACTTCGCATGTGGAGCCGGAACATACGTATTCAAGGACGGCGACAAACTTGTGCCGATTGCATCGTTCGTTGACCTAGAAGGACTACTGGAATACTTGGAAGAGAAGGCCGACGAACTCAAAGCCGGCAAGAACAAGTACCTAGTCGTCGCCAAAGTCCTTGCAAAGATGGGCACATTCATCGACAGAAGCAAACAACCGAAAGGCTTGGCACTAAGCAAGCTCCTCTTCAATGCGCTAGTGAAGAACGACTACAGCGCCCTAGGCGCATTCCACCACAAATCAATGTTCCTCGGCATGATGCATTTCATGGACAAGTACAACCACGACGAAGAACGCCTACGAAGATGCGACATCCACTACCTCAGCCCAGACATGAGAATCATACCCTTCTGTGCGTTCAACGTAATCCCAGAATGGTACCGAGACGCAATCCAACCAAAATACGGCATCCCCATAGAACAATGGGAGAGAGAACACAAGACCACGCTGGAACAGGGGCTGTACAAGGGAACATTGCGGAAAGGCAAAGGTCACGCGGCCGGCTGCGGATGCCCCCTCGGCGCACTCAACACACCAAGCAGTGAACTCCTAACCATCGAGAACGGCATGATCAAGAGCTAGACGCAACAACCAGAACGCAAACCGTACGTTCAAAAATTCCCCACAGATTCCCATGGCCACCGTAGGCCACGCGCCCCGGTGGGTTCAGTCCGCCGCATCTTCAACCTGAACGTTTTTGTGTGAATCCATTCCTACTCAGGCAACCGTGGGCAACCCGGCATGGATACCGACTACGATGTGATTATCGCCGGGGCCGGCGTTGCGGGAATGGTAACCGCGGCCTCAGCCGCAAAGCATTCCAAAGGAACTCTGAGGATTCTTGTTATCGACCGCAACTCCAAGGACGAGGCAGGTAAGAAGACCTCGGCCGGCTGGGTCTGTGGCGATGCGGTTAGCAAGAACAGTTTGGATTACCTTCACCGTGAGGTAGATATTCGATATGACAAGCCTGAGCTTGAGCAGGCTGTGCATGGGGTCGTCGCATACTCCCCCGACCATTCTTCCAAGGCAATGTTTGACGGCGAAGGTTACGTACTGAACCGTAAACTTCTACCGCAACGACAACTGAGAGACGCCGAGAAGCTTGGAGTAGAGTTCCTCTTCGATACTTATGCCGAAGCCCTGCGCACAGACGACGGTTTCATTACAGGCGTTCACTGCCGTTCAGCGAAGAATAATTCAACCTTCAACAAGTCATCGAAGCTTGTGGTTGACGCCACCGGATCGGCTTCCCGCCTCAGAACAAGCCTTCCGATCAAGAGTCGCATCGAGAAGGAGATAGACAAAGAGAATGACATGGAGTCCACCGGCCGATACATAATCAAATTCGAAGCCGCGAAAAAGGACAGTACTTTCTTCGACCCCAACTACTGCATCATCCACCTGGACCAAGAGATCGCGCCAGGCGGCTACGCTTGGGTCTTCCCGAAAGGAGAGGATAAGATGAATGTAGGTCTGGGTGTTCAGAAACGACTCTTGGAGCGCAGAAACCGAAGGCTGGGAAGAAAAGATACACTCCAGTCGCTCATCGACGAATATGTCCGCACGAACCCAGTGATCAGAAGCTGGAAACCCTCGGAAATGGTCGACGATAAGGGGAACGAGAAAGGAAGCTGGCAAGTCCCCGTACGCCGACAGAACGACTGCATGGTCGCAAATGGTTACATGATCGTGGGCGACGCAGCATGGATGCCCCGCCCAATCGACGCCGGAGGAATCGGCCCCGCAATCTACGCCAGCACGATAGCGGGTAAGGTGATTTCGGAAACTCTCGAAGCGAAAGACACCTCCGAACGGGGATTATGGAAGTTTAACACGGAATACGTCAAGGCCTACGGCTACCGTATGGCAAGCTTCGAAATCCTCCGACGCTTCCTCCAAATCCTCAGCAATGAAGACCTGAACTATGGCATGAAGCATTTTCTGGGACAGGACGACGTGGATAGCATTACTAGAAGAGAGCACCCGGAATTCAAGCAGGTAAGCCTCAGCAGCCCCGCCCGAATAATCTGGGCGTTACCGAGACTGGCACTCGCTCGAGGCCTACGGTACACCGCTCACAAGAGTATGCGCCTCATCCAACACTACATGAACTATCCAAGTTCACCAGAAGGTTTCGAGGAGTGGCATACAAAATTCATGAACGAACTCCGCGAAGCATTCAACAAATTCTCCTGACTTCCCTATCATTGCGACCAAACTCTCAAATTCAATCCGTAACACCGCTTCAAAACAGCGTGAAATCCATGCACAGACTCCGTCGAGGGTTCCCCGAGTTTTCATGAACCCGGCAAGATTCCTGAAGATTGCTTGGCCTCTCTCTTGGAAAGAGCACGCATCAAATTCAAATAGGTCTAAAGTCGAGTCAGGCTCAGAAAAGGCCTGACGGAACATGCAGGAGTTCCTCGAGAAAGTAAATCCGAAGCAGAAGAAATATTTCTCCCAGCTTAGGACTAAGCTTCGAAGCCTGCCGGACGTCGAGGAAACAATCGAAATCGATGAAATCTCAGGCGAGTGGTGCCCCGTCTACCGCGTGAAAGGCTCAGACCTGGTTTGGGTGCATTTCGACGAACACTTGTGGTTGAACTTCCCAGTTGAACCCAATTTCGAGAAGAAAGCCCTGCAGGACGAGAACCTAGAGAGTCGAGTAATCGAATGCGTGAAGGATGCAGAAGAAACGGGCGGAGAGAAATGGGCGACGGTTGAACTGAAGTCCGGTGACCAAGTGGATCAGATTCTACCACTGCTCGAACTCCGACATTCAGTCTTGGACGCTTAACTCGGTTGGTCGCTGTTAACTAAGCTACCGAAAGCGCAATAGCTCGCTGGGCCGTTCAATCAATGCTTTAGCGCCAGCTGCTAACAACTCCTCTCTTGTCCTGAAGCCCCAAAGAACGCCAACTGGGAACATCCCAGCTGCGTTGGCGGTTTTCATATCCGTATTTGAATCGCCAACGTAGAGAAAGTCAGCGTTCCTAATGCCAAGTTCCATAGCAATCTGATTCGCCGCTAACGGGTTCGGTTTGATTGGCGTGTCCTTATTCTGGCCGCGGACTATTGAGAACTTACAGTTTGGCAGAAACTTCTGGACGATCATTCGTGTAAACTCGTCGGATTTGTTTGACAGAACACAAAGGATGACCCCCCGGCCCTGCAATGCATCCAGCAGTTCAGGTATGCCCTCGTACGGCCGGGTTTTGTTCGCCCACATGCGAACATACTCCTCCCTATGAGCGCTAGCAATCTTGTTAACCGTCTCCTCATCGCGATGGCCTTCCGGCAGGGCTCTGGAAGCAAGATTAAGAAGACCGTCACCGACCATGTACCTGTAGTCGCCGACGGGATGAGGAGGATAACCGAAACGAGCCAAGGAAGCATTCATCGAGTCGGCTAAGTCGTCGAGCGTGTTGAGCAAAGTTCCGTCCAAATCGAATAGAACCGCCTTGAACCCCATGATCTATCCTCAGCTGTGAGAGGAATTTGAAAAAGTAGCCGTACGCCTATCAAGGGTTTTGTATTGGTTTTCCTGGCACATGTCATGCATCGGTTCAGTCGGTGGATGCGTGCTTGTGCTACTCGACGGACAGTACAGTTTGCGCGAAGTCGCCTTGGTTGCCCGTGATTTGAATCACATATTCGCCGGGGAGAACGTTTCCGATTATGAACCCTCCGTAGGCGATTCCAGTTCCTTCCTGTATTACGCATGCCCCGTTCAAGATCAGGTTAGGAGAGGATGGGCTGGAGATTGTGCAGGTCGTGTCGGTTGGGAGAAAGCCGGAACCGTGAAACGAAACTTGTGCCCCCGGGAGATTTGCGGCAGGAGTCGCCGTAGCCGAAGAGGGCGGCATCAACGTCAGAAAGAATATCGTTAACATGAGCGCAGTGAGAGCGGTTTGATTACCGGCAATTTTCAATCGATGCCAACTCAGTCTAGTTGCGTTTGTGTGCAGATATAACCGAAGCGGATGAATCATACATCGAACCCACACCCCGGTCCCAGAACAAACTCTGCATGCCGGCCGAATACGATTTTCTGCGGGTAAACGGAAGATTGTGACCAGGCTATTTTGGGCAGATTACGGGTGATGGTTCCATGCGTATGGGATTATATGCTGTTGCCTTAGGGCGTGCACCTTGACGGTGCGTGTCAACATCAGGATTCACATCGAAAACTTTGCTTTACGTCGTTCCGTACATACTATTCTCTACTTTCCAGTACCAAATTGCACAGGACAGTTTGAAGTACGCTTCACCGTTTGTTATGTTGGGGCTGCGATTCCTCATCGCCTCCCTCCTTCTCTTCGGGGTACTTCGTTCCTTTAGGCCGATAGTAAACAAGGACACGATTCTGTTATCAGTTCTGACATCCGGAAGTGCGGGATTTTGGGTCCTTGGTTTGCTTTACGTTTCACCATCAGAATCTGCCGTGCTAAGCTATACGATGCCGTTGATCGCAATCCCACTTTCCTCGTTGCTTCTCTCAGAGAAGGCATCCCATAAGGAATGGGCAGGAGCTATAGTGGGGTTCGTAGGCGTTCTGGTTTACTCATTTACGGTAATCGAAAACCGGACGCTTTCAGTCTTGGGCGCGATCCTTACGCTTATCAACGCTCTCTGTTGGGCAGGTTACACAATCTATCTCCGGAGACTCAGGAATCAAGAACCGACGGCTACAGTTGCAACACAACTCCTGTTCGGCGCCGTGGTATTCTTTCTCCTTATCCCTCTAGATTATACGGTGAGAGCGACTCCCAGCTTCCTGTTCGACTTAGGGTACTTGTCCCTCGTAAGCGGCGCCGGATCCTTTCTCCTATGGAATGGACTTGCAAGACTACAAAAAGTAGGGAAAATGTCCACGCTAATCTATTCCACTCCAGCCGCCGTAACCGCCGTTCAATGCATCGAGACATCCTCCATACCGCCCCTAGTCTCATTGGTCGGCATTTGCGTAATGATTTTCGGAATATACATCTCCAGAATGTAGCTTACAAACTGTGGAGAACGTAAGTGACGGGAAGGCACTAGGTAGAGCATCGACCTGCTTCAGCCATTCAGACGCTTAAGTGGAATACTGTTGTTTGTTGGGATTGCTTCCGCCCAGAGGTACTCGAAGTAGTTCTTTGCGAACTTGGAGAGACCTATGTGGTCCGACCATATCGCTAGGCCGATGGCTTCTTCTCCCTCTTGTCCGAGGAGCAGGATGACCTCTCGGCCGTCTGCGATTACGCCGCCGCCGAACATTTGTTCGCGAACCCGTACCTCGCAGATCTTCGACAGCTTGACCATGGTCTCGCTCAATGAGCCTTTCATGGTCATGATTTGGACTTTCACCCCTCTTCCCGCCATTGACTTGGCGAGGGGCACTAGCATTTCCGCGATCGGGTCCGGGATCGCTGGGACTGCGGCAAGAATCTCTTTCTGAACATGTTCGACAGTTTCCCTGATTCTAGCAAGTACGTTGAAGTTGCCCCGCACTATCCAGATGTCGGGATGCTCGCGAACGCCTTTCTTCTCGTACAAGGGCTGAAGCTCGCCTAAGACTAGAGCTTCGTTGGTCTTGAGTTGGTTCTCAAGTTGTGATTTCGTGATCTCCATCGCGACCGAGGGCGGTTTCGGGTAGTACTTGCTTGGGCGGCCGTGCTCGCTCTCTGTCCAACCCTTCTTCTCTAAGGAGCCGAGAATCTCGTAAATCTTCGAGTAAGGCACATTGGATGCTTCGCTCAACTCATTCGCCGTGGCCGGCCCTATCTCCAATAGCGAGGTGTAGGAGCGAATTTCGTAGTCTGTCAGCCCGATTTCTTGTAGTGATCGTCGGACTCTGTCGCTAATCGGCAGCCTTCCCACCTCGCCCAATCGTGCCTGTCCGGTTTGTCGGTCAGTAGATATAAGATTTCACAACCCAGAGTGGTTAACGTGAAGCAGAGGGGAAACCCCTCGAGGACCTGCCCACAAACACGCCTAGAAATTGTGAAAGAGGTTAATTCGTGTGTTCTTCCGTTGATACCCAGTAAGCGTTCTTCGTTGTATGTTCTTTCTTCCATATCGGAACTTCTTTCTTGACACGTTCTACAGTTTCGGATAATGTGGGGAAAACTTCCTGCCTATGCTTTCCCAATACAACAACGAAAAGGCTTGGTTCACCGACCGCGAGTGAATCGACGACATGGTGGATCGCGACCTCGACAATGCCGTCCCGCCTTTTGGCGTCGGCCCTAATCTCCTCCATGCGCTTCAAGGCAACATCCGCGTAGGCTTCATACTTTAAGTGAGTAACCTTAGAATCAGAACCATCGATGGGATCTTCTCGCACAACTCCCACGAAACAGGCTAGGGCACCGGACTCGTGGTAGGTTGGGAGTGTTTCGATGTAGTCAATTATCTGTTCGAGTGAAACTTCGCCCTTACGGTGAAGCCCGATCGCTTCCAAGAACCGAAGAACCATTCCTGTTCCAAAATCGAAATTGAATCCTCAGGGAGAGGTCGGCTTTAGTTCGGCCTTCATCTTCTCCAAGTGCAGATTCTCGGTGTCAAACTTCGTGCCAACGATCTGAACTTGGTAAATAGTCTTAGCCTCGCTACAGAAATCACATGGTGGACCGAAACCGTCTGGGTTGGGCGAGGTCCGCAACCACATCTGGTTTATGCCAGCGTACGTCAGGTCAAGTCGCACTCGGTCCCTTGCGCAATTCTCACACAAGTAAAACGGCATGTTCAATGACCGAATTGCGATTGTCCTTCTCAATATTAATACTTAACATCCAGAGTGACAAATCCGATAGCGCATCTTAGCTCACTGAGCCGCTTTCCTTTAATCCCGAAGTCTCCAATTGTTCATCTCCCGGGGAAGTGCATGCCGCAAAAAGGATGGGCCGCATCCGCGGCACTGCTCGGCATTATTGTGATCTTCACTGTGCTTTCAATTGGTTCTCAGCCCAAAGCCGTGGTAATCGGGGGTTTCGCAGAATTTCTAATTCCAGCCCTTCTGACGATATACCTTCTTGCTTTGCTCTACAGTGCTCGGGTAATCATAGACGCCCTCGCCTCCTTCTTCTTGGGCAGAAGGCAATCGGAAAATTTGGGCGGGAAATCTTGGAGCATCATTATTGGGTACGCGATCGGGGCGATTTTGATTTTCATCCTCTTCAGAACCTTGGCCCTACAGCATTTCTTGGCCGCCTTTCAGGCAGCGGTCACCGCAACGGGATCGATTCTGAAGATTGGAACCGCTTTGCCTGCACAACCCGCCGGCTCGACAACTAATCCCTATTTCTTCTATTACATTGCAGTTATCTTCTCTGCAATCGTCCTGGTATCTTTTGCTCTCTTTATTGGGGGAATCCATAGAGCCTACAGCTGGGTGCATGAAGACCGTTCCAGCATAAACACGGAAACGGCCAGGCGGGAAACACTTCAAGTCGTTCAACGAGCCGCCAGAGAGCTCAGGGCTACTGACGATTATAGGGCAACGATCCTGAGCTGCTACCGGGAAATGTGCCGGGTGCTTTCGCTTCACGGCTACAAAACAGAGCTCCACGAAACGGCCAGCGAATTCTCGCGAAACGTGTCGGATAAGCTAGGCTTGGGAGGCGACTCGGTTCGAGGCCTCACGTTACTCTTCGAGGAGGCAAGGTATAGCGATCACCTAATCGACAAGGCTAAGCGTGCCGTCGCGTTAAGTGAGCTTGAAAGTCTAGAACAGTCTCTGAGCAGTGTCGACGCGTGAAGTTTATGAAGAAAGATATGATGGCGCTCGTCAAGGTAGGGATAGTGTACGTTGCGGTTTCCATGGTGCTAGACTTTTTCTTCGGAGGCTACCAGATTCTGCTTTGGCTTGCTTTAGCCTTCGAATTCATTATATTTGGAGTTTTGATATTCAGTTCGTTGCCGGGGAGCATATCTCCCAGAACGACCAGACAATTGGGGAGTACTCGTAGTACTCCAGAAACCGAGAATGATCTGACTCTGCTAGAGCACCTATGTAAGGCTGCGATCGATCAAGCCGATCCGAATGCCGAAGATCGAATTTCTGCGAGGGTTAGAGCTCTTGCCTTCGCCGTCGCGGCGAACAATCTCAACACTTCAGAAGCCGTACTCAGAGCTATGGCTCGGGAGCGACCGGATCTACTTCAAAGCAAAATCAAAGACCCTCAGCTCCTTCAGGCTCTAACCACGAGCGATAGTATCTTCCAGAAAGGCGACACGCATCTAGGGCAGTTGTTGGAAATAATCGAGGAGTGGATGACATGAACGTCGAGCTAGTGGCGGAGAATTGCAACCGGATACTTGCGGAACTCGAAACCGCAATTGTTGGAAAGCCAACGGTCCTTCGTCATGTTCTTGTCGGAGTGCTCGCAAACTCGCATATTCTCATAGAAGACTATCCAGGCCTAGCGAAGACGGTAATAGCAAAATCCTTGGCAGTTACGTTAGGATGCAGGTTCGCAAGGGTTCAATTCACGCCAGACCTTCTCCCCGCAGACATAACCGGAACCTACGTGTATAATCAGAAAACAAGCGACTTCGAACTCCGAAAAGGGCCGATCTTTACCAACATTCTGCTCGCCGACGAGATAAACCGCAGCCCGCCAAAGACTCAATCCGCCCTGCTGGAGGCGATGCAGGAACGCCAAACAACCTTGGACGGAAGAGCCCATCATCTGGATAGTCCGTTCATCGTGATTGCAACCCAAAACCCAATCGAGCTCGAAGGGGTCTACCTACTGCCCGAAGCCCAACTCGACCGATTCATAATGAAACTTCGAATCGGTTATCCAGACAAGAATTCAGAGGTTGAAATCCTAAGAAGGCGCCTTAACCGTGCCGCCGACGATTTCACCATCAAGACTATTGTAAACACAGACACTCTGATCGAAATGCAAGAATCCGTGGAGCGAGTACACGCAGATGATGCCGTGCTATCTTACATTACCGATATTGTACGGGAAACCCGAACACACAACCAGATTGAAGTCGGAGCCAGCCCTCGAGGCTCATTAGCTCTCATCAAGTTAGCTCGAGCCAACGCGGCAATGTCCGGCCGAGATTACATACTGCCCGACGACGTAAAGACGGTTTGCAATGAAGCTCTGGCACACCGGATAATCCCCAAGTCTGCTTCATGGGTACGTGGTTTCGACCCTCTTTCGGTAATCGAAGAAATTATCCGCAAAGTTCCAGTGCCAAAGGTCGACTGACTTCGCTAACCAAGAAGGCTCTAGGGTACCTTGCCGTAGCATACGCATTCATCTTCCTCAGCCTCTTGTTCAGAACGCCCTGGCTAACTGTTTTCGTTCTACCAATCGCAATTCTTCTATTCATCCCTCTCGCGCTGCCCGGACTAAGCACGAGTCCGATTTCCGTAGAAAGGAAAATCCGGCCCACGCGTTCAGTGTCAGGCGACGATGTCAACGTAACCCTAAAGGCGACCAACATTTCCCCTAACATGATTCATTCCTTACTAATCGAAGATAGAATGCCCGATCAATTGAAGCTTGGCGGAGGGAGCAACCGATTCATGCTCTCGCTGCGAAAAGGAGAGTCGACGCAGTTTGAATACGTGATCTCAAAGCCGAGAAGAGGCAGCTACCAGATCGGGCCTACACTGATTCGCATCTCAGACAGCACCGGGCTACGCAGGAAAGATTATGAGCTTTCCAACGCGGACGAGTTGATCGTGATCCCGAACCTAGAAAAATTAGGGGTCGTCGATCTGAAGGGGCGCCGTTTCGGGCCCTGGCCAGGCCTAGTTCCATCAAGACGCATCGGCGTGGGAACAGAATTTTTTGAAATCTCACCCTACGTGGCGGGCGACGACCTTCGGCGCGTTAACTGGAAAGCATCCGCCCGATCGGGAATGCTTGTTACGAATGAATTCGAAGGAGAACAGGTCATAGACGGCTTCATACTCTTGGACTGCTCGGAAGGCGTAACCTCGGAGCTGTTTGATTACGACGCAATGGAATTGCAAATAGACTTCGCGGCCTCACTCTGCTCACAGCTAATCATGCAAGGGGACAGAGTCGGGCTTTCGGTTTACGGCGCCAACAGGACTTGGGTAAGCCCAGGCTTCGGCAAACGTCACCTTCTCCGATTACTTGACAGCCTGGCATTCGTCAAATCCGGGCGGGCTACTTTGCCCATCAAATACGCCACCGAATCTGTGCTATCTGCAATTCTTCCATCTAGATCTCTGGTTGTCCTGATTTCGCCCATGCTCAATGATGAAGTCGTCGAAATGGTCGAGAGCATCGCTGCAAATAGATACAGCCTTCTCTGCTTCACACCCTCCACCAAGCCGAAACCCGGAACGACGGAGTCGTCGAGAGTCGCGAGAAGAATCTTCGAGGATGAAAGAAGGCTGAGAATTTTGAGGATGCAGAAGATGGCGAGCGTAATTCAACTTTCTCCCGACCTATCCGTAAGGAAACAGCTAAAGGTGGGAACAAGGTGGACCCGAGCCTAAGACGAATAGCGTACCGCTGGAACCTTTTGCGAGTTCTTCTAACTGGCCTAGTTGCCGCGACGGGCCTCTCGATTCTTAGCGTAATCCCGAATGGATGGTTGCTACTCGTGGTTCCGATCTTTACCGTCGGTGTCGTCGTCACTATCTTCGCGGTGACCCAGTGGGATATGGTCTGGATTTGGGTGGCGTTGTTTGTGCAGGCATTTCTCTTCGCCTTAGGCCTATCCGCAGTGGTCTTCGGCTTCGTTGGCGAAGTGTACGTACCGATTTTGCTTTTGGCGTTTACGATGATCCTGGTGAGCGAGCATGCTCTGACGACGACTTCGAGTTACGGCGCTCAATTCTCAAACCAGCGACTTCTTGCGGTTCGAGAGTTTAACGCAGAGACGCTCAGAGTATCCCTTAACCATTTGTATAGACGGCTTGCACGGGACACTTTGATCCTCGGCGCGGGGTTCGTCATGGCCGTCGCCGTGGCGAGCTTGGGCACAGTTGGGCCAGGCGCATCAATTCTCTCTGACCCTTCATTATACATGGTGATCGCATCGATTTCGCTTGCGGCCTTGCTTATGTTGAAAGAGGAATAGTCAACTCGAGGGGTCGATGTTCAGTCTTATAGGGAACTTGAGCTATGTTTGAACCGGCCTCTCACGGAGTCAATGTCGAGTCCTCGAGGGTGAAGCGGATCGATGGTTGATATTCTCACAGTTCTGATTCTTGTCGTTGACTTCGGTTTCTCGGTTTGGAATGCCTACGCTTCCGGTTTGAATGTTGAGATGCTTCGCCGTGGGGGCGGGAGTTCTTGGTTGCGGGCTGTCGCTTATTCTGGCATTGGGCTCGCGTACTGCGGCGCCTCATACGTTATGCTAATCGTCGTCGGGTACATTGCGTACTTTTTCGGATACATTACAGCCGATGTCGTGGATGCCGTGCTAGGCTTGGATTTCCTATTCTTCGGCCTCTTGATAATAGGATTCGGGCTGATGGTGACAATTCAATCCATTATCATGGCGGTCAAGAGAAGAAGCCTTGGCGGCATTGCGGTCGCGATTTGGAATATATTTGCCGAGGTATGGGACATAGCAAGTTACGCGGAGGGTTTCGGTGAGGCATCTCGCTACTCAAGGGAACAAGTGGCGACGAGAGAGACGAGACTAGCGTGATCCTGGTCGTGATAGTCGCTCTACTACTAGCCTACTTCATAGTCCACGCAGCATACATCCAAGGCAAGAGGAAAGCGGAAGCATTAGGTTCTGGTTCAAGCGGTAGGGGTAGCACGTACTTCTAAACCCAGAAAAAAGTCTCAGAAAAACCAGCATGATGCCTGCTAATCATAGCGAACCTTAGCAGAGAGCAGTCCTATTAGCTATAGAACCGACGCCGGAAAAGTCAATTGGACGGAGAGAATCGCGTTGAGTGGCCGATTACAGGGAAGGTGGTGCTCATAACAGGTGCAAATCGTGGTACAGGGAAGGCGACTGCCAAACTATTCACGGATGAAGGCATGTGGGAACATGGACCAAGAATAGTTGATGAAGACTTCTAGAGTGTGCCTTTTTCTACCGGCGACCCCTGGGGGGCATAGTTTTTTGGGGCTCAAGAGGGGGTGGTCGTCAACTACACTCATTCAGAGAAAGAGGCTAGAAAAGCACGGGATGAGATCAACTTCGCGCACGCTGGAGCAATCCTCTGGAAACGCCGAGTACAATCAAATAAACGACAAGGATCAAAAAACGCATGCCCACTCGTCATACGAATTGACACGTCTCGGGATACAGATCAACCTGGAGGTCCTTTTCGAGGTTGAAACTTAAACCCTGGCTTAGATGACTAATCTAACATTGGAATCGAACTTTGACCGAAGTTGTCACAGACCCGTCAGATCTCTAGGCGGTCTGGTCTAAGCAATACGAAAAGTTGGCCTTCGTATTCGCAGACGTGCTCGGGAAAGGTCGGAGAGTAGCAGAAATAGGATGCGGAAGAGGGCAACTTACAATCCCACTAGCAATGCGTGCTAAGAATACGCAATTCGTTCTTGTTGATAGATTCGTAGGCACGAACTACTCCAAGAATTACAAAGCACTTGTACGCAGCGTGGGCAAAGCGAGACTGATGAAACGTGTCCAAATAGTTGTCTCTGATTACGTGAAGTGGCTTACAACACAAAACGATGACACTTACAAGGCAGTTATTTCAAGCGAGTTTATCCCAGAAATCGATTCTGACGAAACCCATCAATTCATTCAGGAATGTTATCGCATTGTGAAACCCAACGGAGTGACGGTATACTCCTTCCTTTCACCGATTCCAAGGAACTTTAGACAAGAACTTCTGATAACGGCCGACTCGAACCCACTCTGGACTCGGACCCCACCAAAGGAATGGTTTTCCCCTAAACCAGGGCTGGTCCTCAGAGAACTGAGGAACTCTGGCTTTCACCAAATCCGGAAAACCACACCTAGAGCGCACCTGGTCATAAAAGGGGATGCTGCGAAGAGCTGGCTGAAAAACGCCGAAGTGAAAGCAAGCTTCTATAAAACATACAAGAGGATGCTGGTCGAATCGGGATTAGAGCTCCCCGATTGGGTCATCGTTTCAGGTGTCAAGCCATGAGAGCCCCCCTCCTTACTAGACAGACTATCGACAGTATCGGCCCAAGGCCTAAAGATTCTATGCAAGCCGCTCACAGGCCTGTACGATGTGAGATTCCGGATGAGGGATTCTCAAGACGCGTACGGGCATCAACTCTACGACCGACTAAGAGGCAAAGACGTTGTAGAAATCGTGGAGAGGGACGACGGCTTCTTCAACGTCACCCTCAGTAGCGGCCCGAGGTACTATCTATCAAGTTATAAGGACTGGAGTCCGCGCGAAAAGAAAGCTCTCCGCTACGTCAAGGGCCGTGTGCTTGACATCGGTTGTGGAGCCGGAAGAATCGCAATATACCTTCAAGGGAAAGGGTTTGACGTGCTCGGTGTCGACACCTCTCCTCTAGCCATACGAGTCTGCAACCTACGAGGTCTCAAGAAAACACGGATCGCTTCAATCACCGAACTCAGCTCCAAGATCGGCGTCTTCGATACCTTGCTAATGTTCGGCGCCAACTTCGGTTTATTCGGCAACCCAAAGAGAGCCAAATGGTTGCTCAGAAGATTTCACAAAATGACAACCAAGAACGCGAGAATCCTAGCCGAGAGCATCGACCCATACAAGACCGATGACCCGGCTCATCTTGAGTATCACACGCTGAATAGAGTAAGGGGAAAACTCCCAGGTCAATTGACGCTCCGGGTCCGATACAGAAACTATGTGACGCCCTGGTTCGAGTACCTATTCGTTTCGAAGAAGGAAATGCGAGACATTCTGAACGGGACAGGTTGGAAACTGACCAGAACGTTCGGCTCTCAGGATCCGGCGTACGTCGCGGTCATCGAGAAACAATGATGGCATGAATAATGCACGTGAAAAGGTATAGCGTTGGAGATTAGCCGGGCGAATCCATTGCCGATTAACATCAGGGAGGCGAATGTCAACGATGCCGAAGGTATAGCGAACGTACACGTTGACTCGTTCCACACTACGTATCAAGGAATCTACCCTGAAGAATTTCTTTCCATCCTAACTTATGACCAAGCTCGCCATCGTTGGGAAACTGATTACTTGTTCGAAAAGCCGTGTACGTCGCCGAAGATGACTCAAACAAGATTGTGGATTCGTAATCTGTGGACAGGATAGAGACAACGATCCGACCTACAAGGGAGAAGTCATAGGCCTATACATCCTTCAGAATATGCAGAGGAGAGGCATCGGAAAGCAGCTCCTGCTCGCCGCTGTGAAGGAGTTGAACAGGGTTTCGCTTCGATGATAGCCTGGGTTCTAGCTGATAATCCTTCAAGGCGCTTCTACGAGAAACTCGGAGGAGATCGTGTCCAGACCAGAGACATCATAGTCGGAGGCAAGCAGTTCAAAGAGTATGGGTATGGCTGGAAAAACCTCGATTCGCTAGTCAGTGCTACCAAATCGAAAGCATTTCCAAGTGGTAACGCCAAGCTTCTCTTGAGAAAGCAGCTAGGGCAACAATAAATGACAGACCCGGATCGCAAAGAGTTTGTGGAGTCACTTCGACCGTACGTTGAACGGGCCAAGCATTTCTCTGGGTGGACCTTCCCGAGAGATTCGTGGCTACGCCTAGGGGCTCCGCCGCCTTGGGATTATGGTTCACTGGTTCGTGGAGCAGCTAGGTCCGCGAGATCTGTGCTTAATATGGGTACGGGCGGAGGGGTGAGTTTCTCGCAGAAGCATCTGCCAGCTTGCCCAATCAAGTGGTTGCCACGGAAGAATGGACAGTGAACGTACCGGTTGCGAAGAAACGTTTGGCCAAGTTGGGTTACCAAGTAGTGAACTGCCAAAGCGTAGAGCTTCCATTCAAAGATGCCAGCTTCGATCTCGTGCTGAATCGTCACGAGGATCTTGATCCAGGAGAAGTCGCTCGGGTCTTGCCTCCTGAACGGAAGGTCATCACTCAGCAGGTTGGGCGCGAGAACTGGAAAGAGTTACGACGGTTCTTTCCAAGAATGGCTGACGCCGGAGATCACAGAGGAAGATATGCTCAGGGGTTCCAAACTGCGCGTCTGAAAGTGGTCACTAATCTTGAGCATGATTGCAAGGTGGCTTTTGGAATTCTCGGTGACTTCGTATTTATGCTGGCCGTGACTCCATGGACGATTCCAGATTTCAGCTTGGACAGGGATATCGACGCCCTGCTTTCTTTGGACAAGGAATATCGGACAAAGCATGGACTGGAACTTACTGAATCTCGATTCCTCTTAATCGCCGAGAAACCAAATTAGAAAACCGAATTAACCATTGTGCGACTCGGGGTAAATGCCTTTTCAACATTTGTTTCAGGTTAACTCTGATTCCCTCATCGTCGCATGAAATCAACAGCGTTAGTTTCATTAAGCGTTTTGGGAGCGTTCTCAGATACTCCTCCCGTACTGCCGCAAACGATCATGTGAGAAGCTAATCTTGCATTGTCTCAGGCATTTATCTTAAATAGTGTGCATTATTGCGGTCTAGTTAGGGAAACCTGGTCAGGTTATTGTGAAATATTCAAGACCATTGATTTTACTCGTGGCTCTCCTCGGGGCCATCCTTCTCTCACCCCACGCATTAGCGTCCCCCGTCGCCGTATCCATTTCACCCACCACCCAATCCGTACCCCAAGGCACGAGCGCCTCCTATACCGTGTCCTTATCAGGTGGGTTAGCGACCTCCTTCTATCTCAGCGTGGCAGGTCTCTCTGGTTCAGGGTCCTTTTCACCTAACCCGGTGGCAACCCCTCCAGGCGGAGGAACGGGTTCCGGAACCGCGACACTCTCGATTCCAACAACCGGTGCGCCAGGCCTCTTCTGCCCAGGCACCTACCCATTCACCGTCACCGCGACGAACGCGACAGATGGACCCCTTCCAAGCCCCCCCGGAGCACCGAACCCAGAGACTGGATCTGCGACAGGTACACTGACCGTCGTGCAAGTCGGGCCACCACTTTCCGTGAGTGTGGCGACGGATAAGTCGACATATACGGTGGGTGATACGGTGACGATTCTCATCTCAGCTAATAGGCCCGCGCAAGGTAGGCTCACGATATCGCCTCCGACGGGGGCACCATCAGTCTTCGATTATCAAATGCTCACTGGAACCTACAGCATAACCAGGACGCTAACGGCAAGTTCGATTGGGCATTGGACACTTTTGTTTCAAGCCAACGACTTTTGCTCGGGACTCAGCAGCGCGCAAGCCGCATTCGACGTGTCACCAAACACATACGACGTTTCCATTTCACTCAACAATATCCCATCACAATACTCGGCGCAGATACAGGTTGACGGCGTATCGCAAGGCACGATAGGAGGAGGACAGATTCAGAAACTCACCTTCAAACTCAACACATCACATACGATCTCAGTTGATCAATACGTGGCAGGCGACACGGGAGTCCGATATTACTGCGCACAGAACACGTTGAGCGTAACCTCCAGCGGCAGTTTCACGTTCTTATACCAAACCCAATACCAGTTCACAGCACAGACCGATCCAAGCGGGATAACACAGGTAGGCGGTAGTGGATGGTTCCCGGCGGGAACTACAGTTCAGACAACCCAGGCGCCACCAATCGTCCCCGGTAGTGCAGGGTCGCAGTACGCATTCAAGGGGTGGCAGATCAACGGCGCACCACAATCCGGCAACCCAGTCTCAATAACCCTAGACAAACCATACACGGCGGTCGCCAAATACACGACGCAATATCAGTTGGTTGTTAATTCCCCCTATGGGAACCCGCAGGGATCAGGATACTACGATGCAGGAACCCCCGCCCAATTCTCCGTAACCACGCCAATCGGATTCCCGATACAGCAGAATTTCGTGCAATGGCAAGGAGACTATACGGGCACGTCGCCCCAAGGTTCAATCACCATGGACGGCCCTCACACCGTCACCGCTGTTTGGACGACAAGCTACATCCCATTAATCGCAATAATCCTCGTCGCCGCCGCAATCGTCGGCGGCCTCCTATTCTGGAAGTCTAAGCGGAAACCCAAACCCGAAACCAAACCCACGCCACCCAAGCCGACTACGACAACCCCTGCCGCAACAGCCGGGATGGTAAAATGCAGCAAATGTGGCACAGAAAACCCCGCCGGACAGAATCACTGCACCCAATGCGGACAAAGCCTCAAACACTGAGCAGATAACTCAATAGTCATCACTTGTCTCAAACCGACGTGCAATGAGAAGTATGATGGAGCTGCACGGACGGCCCGATGGCGAGCATAAGCTCTTCTTCATACTCTCCGGTGAACACGACTCACTCCCCGCCGCCGAGGTCAGGGCCATCATCGAGTCAGAAGGTCTCAAGTATCAACCTCTGTCTGAGAACTACAGGTTTCTATCGTTAACCGCAGACCCGATCGCCCTGAGGCTCGTCTCCGAACGTAGCCTAATGTATGATCAATGCGGCATACTCCTGGCCGAGTGTAATCCCGAGCTTCAGGAAATCGAACGCACCGTGAAGAGTCAACCGTTGGAAGACCTAGCGAAGAACTCCGAGACTTTTGCCGTGAGGTCCGCTCGGATCGGGGGAGTGACGAGGGCAATTAGCCGCGTGAACCTTGAACGGGACATAGGCTCGGTCATCAAGAAATCTGTGCCCAGATTGCGTGTGAAGCTTAGAGGCCCCGACTTGACTTTCGTTTGCATCCTGCACGAATCCAAATTCCTCTTCGGCTTGTCAGGATTCAAGAAACCCTCAGGCCTCATGGCACCGCGACGGCCGCGAAAACGCCCAGTCTTCCACCCCTCAACAATGCCACCGAAAATTGCGAGGTGCATGGTAAACCTCTCCAGAGCCAAGCCGGGGTCGAACTTCTTGGATCCTTTCTGCGGTATTGGCGGCATACTAATCGAAGCCGCGGTTATCGGTTGCAACGTGGCCGGCATCGACGCAAGTCGACGCGCGTTAAGGGGCGCTCGCAAGAATCTAAGATACTTCAACTTGGAAGCTTTAGGGTACGTGAACGCCGACGCCAGGACCCCCCCTATAGAGGAGGTAGACGCCATGGCTACCGATCCGCCCTACGGGCGCGGTTCATCGACAATGGGAGTGAAAATGGCCACCCTCATCCGAGAATTCCTAGCCCAAGCCTCACGCCTGTTGAGGAAGGATGGGCACCTCTGCATTGCCATGCCCGCCGAGGTTGATATAGAGCGATATGCCCACGAGGGAGGTCTAATCGTGAAAGAGCAATATCTAGTCAGAGTCCATCGGAGTCTTACGAGAAGATTTACGGTATTACAGAGCAATTGGGAGTGCCTTTGAAGACCTTCTGCACGGCAGTCTAGGGTTTTTCCCACCTGTTGAGGTAAAGAACGTTTAATGCCCACCTAGGCAACATAACATACTAGTGGTGGGCGAAATGAGCTTAGTAGAGTTGGACAAGAAGGGTAGAGTAACGGTTCCGAAGGAGTACAGGCGTGAACTCGGACTTCAAGACAAGGTTCTGGTGATAAACGCGGGAGACCACTTGAAGTTAATACCCATCCCCAAGGACCCGATCAAGGCGTTGAGAGGGGCCTTCACGGTTAGGAAATCCTTCAGGGAACTGAGGAAACAGGCAGAAGCCGAGGCTGAGAAAGATGTCCAACGTCAAAGGTAACCAGGATGCCGCTAATCGAGAATGACGTAACTTTCGCGTTTCTTAACAGTTTAGACCCAAAGTTCAAATCGGCTGATCGAATCTTTGGCAAGATACGATCTGGTGCCCTCAAAGTATCCCTCTCAAGCGTAGCACTGGTCGAGATGGAGTTGGTCTACAGAAGTGAGGGAAGAGAAAACGCGCTTCTGAATGACATGGCGGCGCTGGCATCAATTCCAAACGCAACATTCGAACCCCTAACTCCAGACGTGGCACTCTCCGCAGTCTTCCTCAGGCAGACTTTTCATCTTGGGTTCTTTGACTCGCACTATGCCGCGACGGCTCTGAGGCTGGATGGATGCATCATATCGTTTGACAGGGCGTACGATGATGTCAAAGGGTTAAAGCGGATCGAGCCAGCATCTGCATGAAGAGCAATTAAGGATCTAACGGAAGTCTGTTCTTCGAGAGAATAGACCAGGAGGCTTCGAGGTATTTCAGTCTCAGTGACATTCCTTGGGACGGGAGGGAGCGTTCCAAGCAAATTTAGAAATCTTCCGAGTGTGCTAGTGAGGAGAGGCCCGGAAATCTTCCTTTTTGACTGTGGGGAGGGGACTCAGCGTCAGTTTCTTGAAGCGAGGGCGGGGATTAACCGGAAGATGCGGATATTCATCAGTCATCTGCACGGTGACCATGTCTTCGGCTTGTCAGGTATGCTTCATTCGCTCTCCTTCATGGGACGGTCTCGCGAGTTGGAGATAATCGGCCCGAAAGGCACAATCGAACTTGTCACGTCCGTCAATAAAGTCGTGAAACTGTATAATCGCTTTCCAATTCGCATCCGCGAAGTAAAACCAGGCCAGACCATCAAGGATGTGGAGTACAATATCCGAGTCGGAGCGGCGCAACACGGGATTTTTTGCCTAGCCTATGCATTCGAGGAAAAGCCCAGACCGGGCAGGTTCGATGCTGCGAAAGCCAAGAGGCTTGGTGTCCCAGAGGGACCGCTTTGGAAGGAGTTGCAGTCGGGGAAATCCGTGAGAATCAAGGGACGGCGCATCGCTTCCAGACTGGTTCTGGGACCGCCGAGGCGAGGCGTGAAGATAACCTACGCCGTCGACACCAGACCATGCGCCTCAGTCATTAAGCTGGCTTCAGGCTCGGACTTGTTGATCCATGACAGTTGTTTTGCGGAGTCGGCTGCCGAGAAAGCTAGAGCGTATGGCCACTCGACGGCCGGGGAGGCTGGGCTCGTGGCCAAGAAGAGCAAATCGCACATGCTTGCGCTCTTCCACATAAGCGCCATGTACGAAGACGCCTCCCCACTGCTGGCCGAGGCGAAGAAGGTGTTCGCTCGACCTATTCTTCCTCGGGATATGGAGATGGTCCCCGTCTCCGCCTGACATTCAGGTTAGGGTTTCTGGCGGGATTCGCTGCTAAGTAGTCGATTACGACTTGCATCTGATCCGATTCCACGGCGATTGTGATCGGTCCGTGTGGAGATTCGCCCACAGGGGCGCAAAAGGATACGCGCCCCATGAATGCGGCTTGTTTGTTCAGGTAGATGCGCATAACTCTTTCTTCAGCGCTTCGAAGGAAGATTGCTCGCGCGGTATTCCTTATGCGTTCTTGCCTAATGAGATTCCGGAGGGCGGATAAGAATTCCAGCCCGCTACCGCGGACTACTAACCCAACAGTGTTTCCCTCTTCAGTCTTCCTTTCCGCCCGCTCCGACGGGAACAGCTTCAGCAGAGCCCGTTCAACTTTCTTCTCGTCCTCAGTTGGCTCTACGGCCGCCTCGACGGTGACATTCACGTTCAATGTGGGTTCAGCTTTTTCATGGCCGAGTCGAAGCTGGATTGAAGGTCATCGATCGTGCCCTCGTTCAGTAGCAGCACATCGGCGAGCGCGATTACTCGACACAACCCCACGTTGAGTTCGCGGCTGTCGCGTTCATAGAACGTGTCCCATGTCTTTGGGTCGTCGCTGCGTCCCCGCGCCAAGAGTCGTTGATACCTTGTCTTAGGAGAAGCGTGGATGCCGACGGTGATGACTTCGAATTTCGCTCTGAGTTCCCGAATCTCATCCTCGCTGCGGATGCCCTCCACGATCACGAAGCGTGACTTGCTGCTCTCAATCTTGGGTACGAGCCTCTTCATAACAACTGCCGGGCCCTCGTCCTTTCTTATCTGGAGCATGACTTTACCCACATTCTCCGGCGTAGGTTCCAAACCACGCCGCTCCGTTTCCTCCCTGATCACATCACCCATAACAAGAACTTCAAGGCCTAATCGCCTGGCGGCTTCGGACGCTACGCCTTTGCCCGCGCCAGGCATGCCAGAAATTGCTAGCACGACTTTCTTTGCCTGCATGCTGGGTGACTACCTTTGCTTGGGTTTGGCGGTCAATCGTTAAATTCTAACTGCCAATATTAGGCTTCGCTGGAAGATTACAATTGTCTGGGGAACGGGTGCGCAGCTTCATAGCCGTGGACCTCGACGAAGGAGAGATCAAGAATCGAATAACCAGAACACAGCAGGATTTGGAGCAGACCGGGGCAAGCCTGAAGATTGTCCAACCTGAGATCATGCATCTGACTCTAAGATTTCTCGGCGAGATTCCGCAAGCGACCGTCCAACGGGTTATAGAAGCAATGGATGAGATTCGTTTTTCTCCGTTTGAGGCAGAGTTTCGGGGCGTCGGAGTCTTCCCGAACATTCGACGAATAAGTGTCATCTGGATTGGAATAACAACGGGCCAGCAGCAGTTGGCGAAGATTTTCGAACAGATAGAGCCTAGGTTGCGACAGATGGGGCTCGAACCCGACAACAAGGGCTTCAGCCCACACCTTACCATCGCCCGAGTCAGATCCGGACTCAATAAGGAGGCGTTAGCCAAGTCGATTGAAAACATGCGTGAGGTCGAGTTTGGGAAGATGGCGATCAACGCCGTGCGACTAAAGAAGAGCACACTCACACCGCGAGGGCCAATATACACCACCTTGCACGAAGTAAATGCCACTTCCTAGAATTGGAGCCCAGCCGCTTTGACCGACCTCGTGCAGCTATGCGAGGAGGTCAAACGCAGAATAGCCCCCAACCCCAAGCTCAGAACCGCTGTTGAATCGAAGGCCGAGGAGATCAGAGCCGCAGTTGACCGGGAGTCGAGAAGGAAGGGGCTAGAGGCGGAGGCGCGAATTGATGGTTCTGTTGCGAAAGATACTTGGTTGCGGGATTATGCCGAAGTCGACATATTCATGCGGGTCTCACCGGGCCTGTCGAAAGCCCAACTCCATGACGTGTGTTTACCAATAGCGAAACTGGCACTTGCCGGAAACGAGATTGTGGAGAGGTTTGCGGAGCATCCGTATGTCGAAACCTTCGTGAATTTGGGACAGCTGGGGAGTTTACGTGTCAACGTCGTTCCATGCTACAACGTCCAGCCGGGTCAATGGCTCAGCGCCACAGACCGAAGCCCCTACCACACCGAATACATCCGCCGGCACCTGACCTTACCGCAACGCGACGAGGTCCGCTTGCTGAAAGCATTCATGCGGGGCATAAGTGCCTACGGGGCCGATATCAAGACGGGCGGTTTCAGCGGCATGCTCTGCGAAACCCTGATCGCCTCCCGACAGAACTTCGTAAGTGTGATCAAGAAATTCTCCGATTGGCAGGCGTCGAACTATATCGACTTGGAAAATTACTTTCAGGGAAGAAGCGATGAGGTTCACAGGCTTTTTCGCGAACCATTAATTGTAATCGATCCAGTCGACAAGGGCAGGAACCTAGCCGCCTCAGTCCGCAACGATCAGCTGTGGAACTTCGTCGCCGCTTCAAGGCAAATTATTCTGAGCCCGTCAACCTCATTCTTCCGCGAACCGAAAACCAAACCCATCACCCCCGTCGCATACCGACGGATCGTAGCGGGCCGCGGCTCGATGCTTCTTGCAATTGTTATGGGCAAAATGAATGTGGTCGTCGACGTACTCTGGAGCCAACTGTACAAGACTGAAAGAGCCCTGGTCACCTTACTTGAGAATAATGAGTTCCCGGTGCTGCGCTCCGTGGCTTGGAGCGACGAGCATTCCCTAAACGTGATTATCCTTGAGTTAGAACAGGGCATACACTCGGATCCGAGCAGGCGTCTGGGGCCGCCTGTTTCGAGAGCCGCGGAGAGTGCATCTTTTCTGGAGAAGCATATGGGCAGCGAAGATACCGTTGCCGGGCCTTGGATAGAAAAGGATAGGTGGGTTGTCATGAAGAGGCGAAATTGCCCTAGTGCCATTTCCCTGCTCAAGGGGGAGTTGAAATCCGGGGGACGAAGCGTCGGCGTAGCCTCCGAGTCCGCGCGCGCCTTTCAAAAGAAAGTGGAAATTCTCAGCGGAAGATCGATCGCTAGGCTAGTGGCTAGGGACCTCGATTTTGCTAAGGTCTTAAACCAATTTCTTTCGGGGAGGCCGCCGTGGCTTGAATGATCCGCAACCGGTTCCTCTCAAATCTGTGCTTGGGACGCGGCAGGAGAAGATCCTGGACTACCCCGACGCAGACAACGCCGAATTGCAGCTGAGGATGAGAGAACTGAGGGCGTTGGGAGGCACCGCGATTCGATTCGTCGGTCCGTCTATGGTTGAAGGAATTCAGATCATGGGGAAAGGCTGCGTCGGCCTAGTCACTCAGGCGTTAGTGGACGGGAAGCTTGTGGCATTAAAGATACGACGCTCAGATGCCGACCGGCCATCCATGTATGAAGAGGCTAAGCTACTGCGCCTCGCTAATTCTGTGAACGTCGGACCACAACTCATTACCGCCACTAAGAACTTCCTAGTGATGGAACTGTTTCCAGGCCTCCCGCTATTTAGATGGGCAAACGCAGGTCGAAACTCAAAGAAGTCAGTGAGACTGGTTCTGTTCAGGCTTTTGAATGCATGTTTCAAACTGGACGCAATCGGGTTGGATCATGGTGAGCTGAGTCATGCTCCCAAGAACGTTCTCGTCGGACAAAACGCACAAGCGTGCATAGTGGATTTTGAGAGTGCCAGCATGGTTAGGCGGGTAGCGAACGTCACATCGCTTCTCCAATACTTTCTATTTGGCAGCATCTCCAGAACTTTAGGCATGTCAAATTTAGTTTCAGGTAGGCGGGCGGTAGTTCGAGCACTCTCCCACTACAAGCATGAAGGCTCGATGGAGAGCTACCAAAGCCTCCTTGAGGAACTGAGGCTGAAAGATTATTATGACCGCGGCATCGTGTCTCCTCAAGGCGGGGCCGTCGTCTAGAAGAGATTCGCAACACACTCTCTGGGCAACTTGGTCTGGGAACACGATTCCGCCAACAGGATACCAGAGCGCAAACGCGCGCGGTGAACCTGGGGCGCTGGCGTCCCCAAGAATCGAAAGTCTCGGGGCCAGAAGTCGTGGGTTCAAATCCCACCGGCCCCACCATGAAAATGCAATAGGGCACAAGATTTTTAGCCTAGAAATGGCCATCTTCAGGCGGAATTGAGGCC
>CAZHKA010000023.1:0-51617 GCA_964533505.1 uncultured Candidatus Bathyarchaeia archaeon
CGTTTAAGTCTATCCGTTATGACGTCGTAAATCAAGGGGAGCTCCCAGCCTTCTTCAGAGTAGCTGAAGGAATCTTTGGGAGTTCTGATTTGGACGGTGACTTCATATCGCGATCGCTCCCCGCCGGTCTTGTGCTTCGACTTAACGATTGAACGAGCCTCTTCAATGTCGGGAAAGACTTTCTGCAGCTGACGGACAATCCGTTTGAACTTCGCTTTCGTAGCTTCTGA
Source organism: uncultured Candidatus Bathyarchaeia archaeon (assembly GCA_964533505.1). Classification (GTDB taxonomy): domain Archaea; phylum Thermoproteota; class Bathyarchaeia; order 40CM-2-53-6; family 40CM-2-53-6; genus FEN-987. The sequence continues at coordinate 231 of CAZHKA010000023.1, forward strand.
CTCGAAGGGGTCTTCAGGAAGACCGACTATGAATACCGGCACTTCGGGTTCAGGCTCAACTTCAGCGAGCAAGGTCATAAAGTCTCTCTGTGTGGCAATTGCCTGCAGTTCATCCCATTGCGTTACCAAAACGCAAGTCTTTCCGCTATCCAGCATGAGTCTCAGTCCTTCCTCGGCAGGCATCTCGGGAGGACATGCAACAGGGCTTCGGTCCATAATATCTACCACGGGGAAATCGAGGTCCGCCTTAGTTTGTGGGAGCATGGATTTACTGCCCACTCGCTCAGGGGTTCTGAGTAATGAGACAATGTGAGTTGAAGTGACCAATCCCGTCAAACGCTTTCCACTGGTTACCGGCAAATGATCAAAGCGTTTCTTGAGAAGCACGTCTCGAGCCTTGGACACGGATGCTGTTTCGTCAATTGTGATGGGGTTGTTCGTGGACACCGACGTAATCCTGTAGTCTCCCCCTACTCGTCTCTTTAATTCTCCAAGTAGCGCGCTGCAATTCACTTGGCCGAAGATTTTCCGACCGTCCGAGACCGGCACGGCTCTGATCCGGTAATCTGCCATCAATCGCGCGACTTCCGCGACCAACGCTTCCTTGCGGACTACCGGAACATATCGGATCACCGTTGCTGGTTTGGTCAATTCAATGCTTGTTTCCTTGAGGAGCTCTCTTTCCGAGATAATCCCGCACCGGGTCCCTCCGGGCAGGAAGACTTGGTAGACTTCTCGCTCTTTGAGGATGCCCAAAATCCTGGATAGCGTAGCGTCCGATGGTGCTTCAACCAGAGGTGATATCATATTGTCGATTGGCTGGTTCTTGGTAGTTTCAATGTACTTTGATGCTAGAGAAGCGGCCATCGCAAGACTCGACCTTTCGCTTGACCCTCTCGATTTCACTTCCCCGTAATAGCCTTAGTTACTGGCGAGAAGAGGATAATCTCCGGGCCCTGAATCGACTTTGATTCCACAAAGTGGAAACATGTTTAATGAAACTCCCCACGAAGCTAGCCTTGGGATTGAAATTTTGCTTCGAAACGGAATAATAAGTCAAGAGCCTAAGCCCCCCAAGAGGTCTCGTGCCCTACTCGTTGCCGGGGTTATGATTGTCACTCTCCTTATCCTTCTGGCATTTCCGTCCGAAGGCTACGCCTCAACTGCTCAAATGCAAACTGCCAACTATGCAACTGCAACCTACGCTATCGTTACGTCAACGGGAAGCTTCTACGGAAATCCGGGACAACTGCAATGCTCGCCTGCTGGCTGCACTTACATACCTGGCCCTTACCAATACCGCGTTAATCCTAATACGCTAGGATACTACAACGGAGTCTACTACGCCTATGTGAATGATAACTACTACCGACCATGCCAGCCAGACTTGAACCATCAGGTGACTTGCTCGGGCTTTGCTGAGCAGTCGCCGTCCGGTTGCACGGAACTTGTAGTGGTCATCGCCAATGCATACATCCCAGAAAACTACTGGTACCAGTATTACACGCTACATAATCTGGCGTCCAACGCTACAATCAACGGACAATTCGTGACCGTTTCGGGTCAAATGTTCACTGGTCCAAATAGTAGCCCAACAAGTGCCGCTTGTCCAGGTTCGTACATCAACGTCACTTCAGTCTCTTAACCGAGACACTTCGTTGCCCCTTTCCCTTCCTCGAACTTTCTATTTCGACCATCACGTTTCAGACAAACGTAGCTTGTTGGACAAGCAAGTCTGAAGCCCATACGAAATAGCGGATCATGTCATCCAGCGCCGCAGCCGACAGTTAAACCGCGTCATACAGCCTGTCGTGGGTCATACGCTCAGGTAAGGCGTCTTGCGATTTCAGGTAGGTTCCATAGTAGCTTAGAGCCCATAGAGCTCGTGCGGCCCTGTCGGGTACGTCGAAGGATGGCACGCCTCGTTTTTCGTATCCGCGCAACATTGTTTGTGCCATCTCCGCAGCGCCCATGTCGCAGACGGTCACTGGCTTTCCATACTTTCGTACGGTCTTCGCTATCTTCCCGACGACGTCATCGAGTATGGTGGGAGTTTGGTGGGTGGGGATTAACAGAAGTCCTCCTATTTCCGGGTCGGCGAGAACCGTTTCGATTACTAGGACGAACATGTCGCTGGTTGCCTCTGCGGTGAGGTCTAGGGGGTTGAAGCCTGATTGAACTGGGAGGAGGAGTTTCTTGGCTTTGTAATCTGTTAGTTTCGATTTGATTCGGTCAGGGAATTGTAATAGAGTCAACCCTGACTCCTCGAGAGTGTCAGCGGCTATAATCCCGGGTCCGCCTGCGTTCGTTATGACCGCGACATTCTTGATGGGGGCTGGTGGTTGCAGCGCGAGCGCTCGTCCGAAGTCGAAGAGTTCTTCCACGGTCGTCGCTCGAATTATGCCCGCCTGCTTGAACGCGCCATCATAGATTTGGTCCCTTCCTGCGAGGGCAGCGGTGTGGGATACGGCGGCTCTTGTACCCGCCTCAGTTCTGCCCGACTTCAATGCGACTATTGGCTTTCGCTTAGAGGTCTCCTTCGCGCGCCAAAGGAATTCTCGCCCTTTCGCGAGTCCTTCGAGGTACATGAGAACTACTTTGGTCTTCGGATCGTTCTCATAGTAGAGTAGTAACTCATCTTCTGTTACGTCGCATCTATTACCGTAGCTAACGAAGCTTCTTATGCCCAGCCCATTTCCGGCCATGTAGTCGAGAGCGGCGGCTCCGAACGCTCCGCTTTGAGTTAGGAATGAGATGGAGCCAGGTCTGGGCCGCGGTGTGGCTACGACTTCCCGGCCGTCTGAAAGGAACTTGTTTTCCGGCAGGAACAGGGTGTCCATGCCCGTATAGGCGTCGTAGACTCCAAGGCAATTCGGGCCGATGATTCTTACGCCGTGAGCCTGAGCAGCTTTGGCCATTTCCAGTTCTAGGGATTTGTTTCCAATTTCCGCGAATCCCGATGAGATTACGATTGCCGCTTTCGCCCCGGTTTTCCCTGCTTCCTCAATTAACGCGGGAACGCCTGGGGCGGGTATTACTACGAGTACCGTTTCCACTTGCTCGGGAAGGTCTGAAAGCGACGGGTAACACTTTTCGCCTATGATTTCGTCATGCTTGGGATTTACGAGGTAAACATGGCCTTTGAATGTCCCGCGCTTTCTGTTTGTGACCATGTTCTCGGATATTGTGTAGCCTACTCTGTTGGGTGCGGCGGATGCTCCGACGATGGCTAGGGATTTTGGTTTGAAAAATGATTCTAGGCTACTACCTTCTTGAGGTATTGAGCGTCTCCCCTGGGTCTTCGCTCTTTCCAGATTTGACAGAAGTCTGTGTTGTTTTCAAGGTACCGGTTCATGGCTACTTCCGAAATTAATTTGGCGGACCGGGCGATATCAAGGAGGTTCCAAACGATTCCTCGTAGGACCAGGGCGAGTTTTCTATCTTGTACTGATGAAACTATCAGTTCCGTAATTTCCTTCTCAGTTTCTTCAATTTTCTTTGAGCGGCCAATAGCAACGTTAGCGAGTTCTATATCCATCATGCTAAATGAGTCCATGGCGCTGTCGGTCACCGAAAGCGTCTCACTGCCAAACTTTGCGACTGCGTCAATCACGGAGGAATATGTCTCGTACTTTCCGTCGGACAATGAAATTACTTGGCTTGCAATGGCTTCACTGCAATCGGCTATTTCTTCCAAGTACTTCGATACTGCTCGGTAACCGACCGCATGTGTTGCTGACTCTAGGCCTATGTGACGTGACAACGGTATTGTCGAAATCGCGCGGAAGATTTGGCGTAATATTAGCCAATAAAGTCGGTCGGCCTCGCTTTCGAGTTCTAGGACCTCCAACGCAAGTGAGCACTTGTGCTCTGTCAAGGCTTGCATGGTCCGTTCTAACATGGAAGTCGCAACTTTGTGAAGGCGTGAGATGAGTCCTGCTAAGGAGAATTTTCCAGGGTCAAGAAAGCATTGTATGACTGTTTCAGTCGGCGTTTGTTCGACGATACCTAGCCCGCTCAGTCTCCTGGTGGAGTCGCGAATCGCGTTAAGCTGTTCTGAAGTTAGGTCCTTGGATGATGTAATGATGGTCGTATCGCGGCCGAGTATGTAACTCCCCGTAATCATCCGTGATAGAAGCTCGCTGTCTTTGCAAGCATCCACGTTGATCCTGCACACAGTCATTTCGTCGGCTTCAAAATCTGTGCCTGGGGTAACCACGAGTTCTCCGAATTCAGAGAGTCTAAGGGTGACAATGCCTCCTTGCTTCAACCCAACTTGCCTCACCCAGTCCCTGGGTAAGGAAACGGTCAGGGTTGAGTGTCCAACGCGTTGAACCTTTCTTATTTCCAACGCTATTCACCCATCAATATGTTCTGAAAGAACACCTTTTCCGGCGGAACGGTGTTCCACGGTTAATGTTGTTATATATTGTGTGGCGATTCTATATAGAGAACAGATGCTCAAGCGGCCCGTATAACCGCATCAGGATGCCGGACTCGCTTTCATCAACCGACTTGGCGCAGCCATGCGTACTTTCGTTATCAGGCATTCTTCCCCACCCTCAATGTTCAGGGTCGTTGTGCATCTAGGGCATACTAGTGAGGGTGGAGCAAAGTGGAACTCCATGTTCGCAGTTTCGAACTCTCGGGCATAACCGCAATTTGGGCATCTCGCAATCCCGTGCGTTTCTTCTATCGACAGGCGCGATCCTTCGAGTATGGTACCCTTGGAGAGGATTTTGTAGGAGAATTTCAACTGGTCTAACGAAATAAGCCTCAGTTTTCCAACTCTAAGTTGAACTGCTACGACCTTGTTTGATGACTGTTTCTTGGCGATCTCTAGTAGCGATTCGACCAGGGATGTTGCAATCGAGAGTTCATGCACATTGGGGACCTCCTACCCTCTTGCGTTTAATTGAAGGGCCTTGACTACTTCGTCAACACCCGCCCCCGTCCTGCAGCTCGTGCGGATCGTAGAGGCTTTGGGGTTAAGATGGGAGACATCGATGCTGAGTTTTTCCGGGTCGACACCCATGGCCGTTGCTAAGTCTACCTTGTTGATGGCTACGACTTGAGCGTCGAGGAACATCATTGGATGCTTCACGACCATGTAGGGTCCCTCGGTCACGCTTATGACGACCAACCGCCTATCAGATCCAAGCGGAAACTCTGCAGGGCAGATGAGGTTTCCCACGTTTTCGATGAAAATCAAGTCAAGGTTGTTAAGCGGTGTGATATCAAGCGCCTTTCTGATCAGATTCGCATCCAGATGGCATTCCTTGCCAGTGTTAACTTGGACGGTTGGCACACCTTCAGAAGCTATTATGTCGGAGTCGATTGTGGTGGTCACGTCTCCCTCAATCACGGCTATTCGGTAGGAATGCTTGAGCTTCGATATCATCGCCTTGATTAGTGACGTCTTTCCTGACCCAACTGAGCCCATGACGTCAATGGCCTGTATGCCCTTTGCTTGCATCCGTTTCTTGTTCTCCTCGGCCAGTCGGCGGTTCTCCTTCAGAATATCGACTTCAAGTTCAATGTCGAACACCTCGCCCTCGGAGGATGTGACTACTTCGGCTCCCTTTGACAAGCCATAGCCCTGCCCTTAGCTGGAGGTCTCCATTGGTTAAGAAGATGCTTACTAGTCTTCCATTTCTAACTAGGGGCTTGGCTCCATACATGGGAACGGCGTCACAGAAATATAGCTCTCGGATGAAGATTTCATGCCTGTGTTCGAAGTTGTGCCTCACCATCCCCGGAAGAGTGGTTGGAATAACTGGGGACTTGGCAAGGGTCGATTACGGTGAGGATGGCGTCAGGGAAAAGGTCAACATATCTTTAGTGAAGGCGAAAATGGGCGACTACGTACTAGTCCAAAGCGGTTTCGCCGTGAAGTTACTGTCAGAAGGGGAAGCTGGCGAGGTATTGGAAATGTGGAAGATGATCCGTGAACTCAACGGCGGAGAACCATAGAGGGCGAAGGTTGCAAAAGAAATCTAACTCAATAGACGGCGCAGTACTGTCCGCCCGCCACAGTTTTCAGCCGAATCGGTTAGGCTATTGCGGCCCTAATGAGAACGAGGTTCTGTTTGAAGCATGTCTGGCTAACGTGCGTAGTGATCAGTTAGTGAAGGCGCTGCAAGGATTCCACGCCGCCTATCCTTACCTCCGCTTCATCGCCAAATCTATCGGATCGCAAGATCCATTCGATTACAGGTCCTCCGAGGCATATTGGATCGGTAACGATTACCTTCAGAAAATTGCACCCGGCGATTTCTATGATCACCTGAAAGCCAGGTTCAAGGCGAAATTCCCCAAAGAACACATCAAGAAGTTCTTTGAAGAGCAATCCTTCGCTCCGTTTCCACATCATGCACTTCACGTCTTCAACGCTTTCTCAACGATGGGGACGGTGCCCGAATCATTCGCTAGCGGCTTGGGTAGAGATGAAACCGTTGGTCCCCTCATGGATAAGTGTCGAATCTCATGGGGCAGAGTTGTCCAGGTTGATGAGACCGGAAACTTGACGGTTGAGTATGAACCAGTGGTCCGCCGTCAAAGTAAACTGTTCTTGGATAGGCCGGTTCATGCAAAAGTGTTGGCGGAAGTGCAGGGGAAGAGTTTCGTGAGCGGCGTGAAACCAGAAGATTGGATTTCATTTCACTGGGGGTTCGCTTGCACCATCCTTACCCCCTCGCAGGTAGCGAATTTGCGGAAATACACTCTCTCAGACATGGCGATCGCGAATGCGGTGTCTCCACCTGAATGAGCAAGAGAAGGTTGAGCGGTGCCTGTTCGTAATCGGTGGACCCTGGCCGGGCTGACAAGCGCCGGTATCTTCGTAACTCTCGTACTGCGCGTAAACCTGTCTCCCGTGGCGCCCGTCTTACAGCGAACTCTCGCTCTATCAGACTTTCAAATTGATTTGGTGCTTTCTGCATTCTTGTGGGTCTACACATTCCTTCAACCGATTGCAGGGCTGATTACCGAGGGTTCGGGCCAAAGCTCAGTCTGTTCGTGGGCGGCCTTGCAACCTCTTGTGGGCGCTCTTTCAGCAACGCTGCTCATTAGGCCTAGAAGCCAGCATTGGAGTCAGGCAATGGTCAATAAAACATGTAGAGTACCAACAGAACTTCTAAGGGTAATTACAACCATGTCCGACTTGCCGCGTCTGTAAATGTCAAACCAGAGACTCGTCTCAATGTTGAGAGAACAACTCTCCCATGAGGAACATGAGACGGAAGTATACGCTAGGAAGGTCAGCGAGACCCAACATAGTATCGCCAAGGTTCTCTACTCAAAACTCATGCGTGACTCCATGCAGCACTGCGATGTCCTAAACTGCGCCATGAATTATCTGGTCACGAATCAGTGGGAGGCACTCGGCCCAATCAACGAGAGCCGTGACGAACTCCTGCGGTTAATGGATATGGAAGAGAAGGCTCTTCGCCTATTCACCTCCGCCTCGGCTCAAGTCATCGATCCTCATCTGAAGACGTTACTAATGATGCTAATGCTGGATGAAGAGCAGCATTATGAAACGCTCCGTTATGTCTTAGAGAATTTCAGCAGTAAGAAGGTTGTAACGATTTGAGTCAAACAGTGTCCACGGTTGAACCCCGTGCAAACGTTATCGTCTTGGAGGAACGGTGCAAGGCATGTGAGCTCTGCGTGGTCGCGTGCCCTCAAGGTAACCTGAAACTGTCGACTCGACTGAATTCGGCCGGATTTCATCCGGCCGAATTCTCGTACCGGGGCGTGAAAGGGGAATGCACGGCATGTGGCGTCTGCTATTGGGTATGCCCCGATTTCGCAATTAGCGAGGTTAGGGTGAAAGCATAGATGAGCGGGAACAGGGTTTACCTGAAAGGAAATGAGGCCCTCGCTTACGGTGCGCTAGAAGCAGGACTAAACGCTTACTTCGCCTACCCGATCACGCCGTCAAGTGAAATCCCTGAAACGCTCGCCAAGGAATTTGGCAGCAAGAAGTATCCTGAATACAAGTTCTTTTTGCAAGCGGCAAGCGAGCTTGAAGCGATCAACATGGTGATCGGCGCAGCCTCGGGCGGCGTCCGAGCAATGACCGCCACATCTAGCCCTGGCTTCAGCTTGAAACAGGAAGGGCTGTCGTACGCGGCTTGCATGGAGCTTCCACTGCTGATAGTTGACATCTGCCGGGCAGGACCGGGCCTCGGAAACCTTGGACCCGAACAGAGCGACTACTTCCAAGGTACGAAAGGAGGAGGACACGGAAACTATCATCTGATCGTGCTCGCGCCCGACTCTGTTCAAGAGATGGCGCTCTTACCCAGCGTCGGTTTTGAGTTGGCGTTCAAATACAGAAACCCCGTGTTGATCTTTGGAGACGCGTTCACGGGCCAACTCAAAGAAGACGTAGAGTTCCCTCAATTCACGCCAGAAGATTTCGATGTTTCAGCATGGGCAGCGACCGGAGCCAAAGGAAGGCCCCCACATATTCTCAACTCCCTAGAACTTGACCACCAGAAGCACTACAAACATCTCCAAAGGATCTACGAGAAGTACAAGCGAGCACAGGAGAAGGAGGTTAGGTTCGAGGATTATCGTACGGAAGATGCTGAGACCGTGATAGTTGCCTTCGGCATAGCGGCAAGAGTTGCGAAAGGGGTGGTAAACAAGTTGCGCTCTAAGGGCGTAAAGATCGGTCTATTCAGGCCAATAACCCTGTGGCCATTCCCGAGTCCTCAGCTCAAAGCGCTCGCATCCCAAGGTAAGCGGTTTCTTGTGGTCGAACTAAACATGGGACAAATGCTGGAAGACGTTAAGCTGGCGGCGGGCGACGGCGTTACAGTAGACTTCATCGGCAGATCGGGCGGCCTCGTTCCAACCGAGGTCGAGATAGAAAGCAAGCTCAGACGATTGGAGGTAGTAGCGGTATGACTCAGGTTGCATACACCGTCAAATTGGGTAAACTCGGCGCGCTAACCGATGCGCCAACTCACTATTGCGCGGGCTGCGAGCACGGTACCCTGACGAGACTCATCGCCGCGGCTATGGACGACCTAGGCATCCGAGAAAAGACCGTGATGATTGACTCAGTCGGTTGTAGCGTCCTAGCTTTCAATTACTTCAATTGCGACCACATTGTCGCCGCCCACGGAAGAGCGCCTGCAGTTGCTGCAGGCCTGAAGCGAGTTCACCCCGAGCTTATGGTCTACTCAGTACAAGGGGATGGCGACGCTGCTTCAATAGGGCTTCTCGAACTAATCTACGCCGCAAAGCGGTCTACCCCAATCACAATCTTCTTGGTGAATAACGCTATCTACGGCATGACCGGAGGACAGATGGCCCCCACAACAATGGAGGGACAGGTTACAACAACAACGCCGTTCGGCAGAGATGTTCATCTAACCGGTACAGAACTAGACGTCTCGAAGCTCGTGGCGACGATTGACGGGGCGGCTTACGTAAAGCGAGTAAGCCTTGCGATCCAAGAAATATCCAGCGTCAGAGGAAGCGTCTACACCATCAAGAATCTTCTAGACGCAAAGAAATCCGTCGAGAACGCATTCAAGGTTCAAGCCCTCGGAGGGTTCGCGTTCGTTGAGCTGCTAAGCACCTGCTCGATTAACTGGAAGATGCCGGTTCTCGAAGCGAAGCGATTCGTGAACGACAAACTGGTCAAGAAGTTTCCGTTGGGCTTGTACAAGGATACGTTTGGAGTGGAGAGCAAATGACGAAGATCAAGATCCTCGTGGCCGGCCACGGCGGCCAGGGCGTCCTCCTCCTCAGCGATTACATAGCCTACACGGCAATGTTGGACGGAAAACATGTCGCCTACACGCCTTCCTATGGGCCGGAGACGCGCGGGGGCAAGGCAAAATGCTACGTGGTTATCTCAGATGAGGAAGTGGACAACCCGATCGTGGAGGATCCGGACGTTGAAATAATCATGAACCAACCATCCATGGATTTTCTGAACTACCTTCGTCCCAAAGGCCTGTTCATGTACAACAAATCATTGGTTGATAGTGCACCCGACCGCGATGACGTAAAGTCTTTCGGTATTCCGGCAACTGAAATTGCTGATCAACTGAAGTTTGACGTGCCAAAGGGCACCGTGGCGGATACCAAGATGTTTGCCAACGCAGTCATGTTCGGCTCGTTTATCGAATTATGCGCTCCGAAGATAGGCGAGGAACTTCTCAAGGAATCTCTAAAGCACTTCTTGGCAGGAAAGAAAGAAGAGCTGACCACACTGAACTACTTAGGGCTTACAAGAGGAAGGGAATTCGTGCGCGCAAATCCACCAGAAGAGTCCGCTCCCCAAGCACCTTTCCATTGCATCCCAGCATGGGCCGCCCAGTAGACCGAATCAACCGCACCAGTAGCGATTCTTCCCCAGCTTACCCTCTACGGTAGAGAGGTCAAATCGGCCTAGGCAGTCGGGGCAGAAGCTAACAAAGGCTCTTCTAGTAAAGCCTGAACTGTGAATGTGCTCAGAAACCCAATATGATCCTGCGCATTGGATGCATCTACGCTTACTCGTCGTCAGAGGAATTCTCATCAACCTTGACTTGTCGGATGCGATCTGGAGAGCGACGGTTTCGTTGACGCCTAACGCAACAGTCTGGACCGGCTCCTCCGGTGGAAACCCCAAGTCGGTCACAAGCATGTTACCGTTAGCTATCCAAACATCGAAGTGACCGTGCAATTCGCATTCGTGGCCTTCATTCTTTGCCGTGGCGCCGCGGGGTCCAAGAATGCATGGTCTCCCATTCACGTGACACCTTCCTTCCTCGATGAAGTTCAAGCACACTGACACCGACCCCAGTAGCATACTTTGTGTACACATTCTTCTGAAGGTAATACTCTACTCGGAATTTCTGTTGGTTATCAAACTTGATGCCTCATCGCATCTAATATACCACAAGCCTGAATCGTCCCAGATGCCCTGAGTTATTGCAAGACAGTAGAGGCCAGTGAAATATGGCTACGCTCTCTGATCGCGTAACTGGACTACATGTTTCCCCGATTCGCCGCGTTGCCGCTTTGTTGGCCGAAGCATCCGAACGAAAGGAACTGATATCCTTCGGAGGTGGAGCTCCCAGCTTACCTCCCCCAAAGGAAGTCTCCGATGAAATCATAAAATTGGTTTCCGAAGATTCGCAAGCCGCCACAATGTATTCAGGGACTAAGGGATACCTGCATCTAAGACACTTGGTCGCCGAAGATTGGTCGAAGCACCAAGGCGAAGCGTACGACGCTGAATCCGAAGTAATGATGATGGACGGGGCGACCGAGGCGATTTATGCTGCATTCCAATCTCTACTGAACAAGAATGACGAAGTTCTGATTACCGATCCGTCATACTTGGGCTACTTGGAGGCGGCGCAACTCGCCGGCGGACGTGTGTCACGGCTTCCAGTTTCAGTTGAAAACAAATACCAACCCGATCTTGAGCTAACGAAGTCATTGATAACCCGGCGAACCAAAATCGTCCTTCTACTTAGCCCGGACAACCCCACTGGTAGAATAGTTGAGTCGCCCTACGTCAGAGGGTTGCTTGACCTCGCTGTTGACAATGATTTCTGGATCGTATACGACGCCACTTATCGTGACATCGCTTATGGAGAACGTGGCAAAACGCAACCCAAACTTACAACTTTTCCAGGGGCTCACGAACGGGTCATAGCGCTTGGTAGCTTTTCGAAAGAGGCCTCTGTCCCAGGCCTTAGGTTGGGGTACGTTCTAGGGCCGAGGAAAGTGATCGACGCGATGGAGAAAGTTAAGCAATACACAAGTCTTGCGCCGAATACGTTGAGTCAACGTGCAATGGTGACCTTCCTTACCGGCGATACTAAGGAGAAGTATCTTCGAGACTTTGTCATTCCAACATATGTCAAACGCAGAGATTTCATGCAGAAAGCTATCGCGAAATACCTCCCCGAAGCCAATACCGTAACCCCGGATGGAGCTTTCTACTTCTTCGTTGATGTGAGGAAGTATTTGGCAACCATGCAGATTACGGACGAACAACTGTGTGCGCACCTAACGAAACAGAAAGGCGTGATTGCAATACCCGGGTCCTTCTTTGGAGAGAAGGGTGTCGGACACATCCGTTTGACGTTCGTTAGTGAACCCGAGGAGAGGATAGATGCCGGGATGAGGCGGATAGGAGAATACGTATTCTCCTTCGCGTTTTCGGTGGCTAAGTAAACTCTGGTAACTAGGAATCGGGAAGCCTACTGGCCATTAGAAATGACAGTCTCTATAGTTCGAACACGTTAGTTTAGGCTTTGAAAAAGAATAAGGAAGCATATATTCTAGGCCTTACAGTATATTGAAATTGTGCCGGTTTTGGAAGCTCGAAAGGTTCAACGTGTCGGTTATTCCACGCTTACAGTATCGCTCCCAAGAGACTGGGTTGAGGATGTAAAGCTCAAGGCCGGTGACATAGTCTCCATAAAACGAGAGGATGACGGGTCGCTCAAGCTTGTCCCCGGAACGGAACACAAGCGGGACGAGGTGAGAAATTGCATCGTAAATGCCGATCTATGCAATTCCCCACATCTCTTGACGCGAGTAATCACGGCTAATTACATTCTAGGTCACGACACTATCCAGATCGTCGCCAAGGAAGAACTGAAGCGAGAGCATCTGGAGGAAATACGCTCAACGACACAACGCCTTACCGGGCTCAGCATAGTCGAACAAACAATGAAACAAGTGACACTGCAAAGCTTCGTTGACCCTACGCGATTTCCAATATACGGCCTGATGCGGCGCCTACACATCATCCTTACTTCAATGCTCGACCTATCGCTCAAGGCTTTAGTCGAGAGAAGGCCGGAGCTTGCCGCCGAAGTCGCCCATATGGAAGAAGAGTCCGATAGGATATACTGGCTGATCGTCAGACAACTTCTCCTTGCAATCCGCGACAGGAGCGTGGGAACTAAAATCGGAATAGAATCACCGGTGCACATCGCGGGCAACAGGGTAGTTGCCAAGACCCTTGAGGAGATGGCGGATTCCGCGGAAAGTGTCGCAAACGAAGTCATCGCCTTGAAGGATCGACAGATCAATAGTGAGTCAATTCTTACTGACGTCGCGAAGTTCGGTGCTCAGACAGTCAGAGTCTCAGACCAGACAATGAAAGCTCTGCTCACGGGCGACATCTCCTTAGCGAATTCAGCCGTCGAAATGGTCGAAGAAGCTGAGGAAGATGAGAGAAAGTTAACGCAGAAAGTTCTCGCACACGTAAAGGACCCTGCCTCGGCCGCAGGCTTGAGAATCATCGTCTGGAACTTAGGGCAGGTCACTAAGTTCTGCCGAATGATTGGTGAGGTAACCATAAACCGTGTGCTGGAGAAACCTTCGCCTATCTGTGAGTACCTCCCAGTTCCTGAAGCTCGAGCAGCTTAACCTTATTGAATGACTACTTTCGTAGAGCTTTGCCGATCATCACAAGGTCCGAGCGTTCCTCGTAACCACATGCACTGAAGAAATGCAGAGACGTAGTGTTAGAATGGTAAATCTGAGCGTTCACTCTCTTCGCGCCCTTGCTTGCTAGCCGCTCCTCCAACTCACGGATAAGCTCGTTCGCTATGCCAAGTCTCTGATGCGACGGTTTCACAGCGAGATGATAAATCCATCCCCGCCGCCCATCCCAGCCGCCCATAACAGTTCCCACAAGATCGCTTCCGTCCCTGGCCACGAGGAAGAGGTCAGGGTCCCTCTGGAGCTTCAACCGTATACCCTCCAAGTCATCCCCGGGCCTAAGAACCAACCCAGCTTCCTTCCATAGTCGTACAACCGAATCGTATTCCGCGAGATCAAATTCATTGATTCGGACGCTTGACAATCAACTCACTCATGTCGCTTGTAGAGGTATTAGCGCCGCCGGCAGGATTCGCATCTACGTAGGTGAATTTTAAGGACACGGGAAAACCGGTTCAATTTTGGTCACCCGCACCACCACACCCACACACACACGAAAAAATCGAACGAACGACGGTTCACCTATTCCCTTTTCAAAGGTAGTCTAGCGAACAAATTACGACGGATGCGGCGATGAGTACACACACCATGCTTCCGACAATTGGGCGTGGAGTTTCTACTCATGAAATTTGTCAGGTTCAATCCTTGTTTTGATGGATTAGTCTTCCCGACTATCTAGCACGAGCTTACGGTATGGGCGCAGGCATGTTTCAATCCTTGTTTTGATGGATTAGTCTTCCCGACTTGGGTACTCTGGGTCGCCTCAGATCAAGTTTTCTAGTTTCAATCCTTGTTTTGATGGATTAGTCTTCCCGACTATGCTTACCGCGTTTGGTTCGACGGTTTACATTATGTTTCAATCCTTGTTTTGATGGATTAGTCTTCCCGACCTCATGCAGGGCATGGACACTTTTGAGGATGTCAGTTTCAATCCTTGTTTTGATGGATTAGTCTTCCCGACAATGTCTCCGTTGCGGGAAAACCGTTGAGGAACCTGTTTCAATCCTTGTTTTGATGGATTAGTCTTCCCGACATAGACCACGTAATCGTTGAGTGAATCGTAGTAGCGTTTCAATCCTTGTTTTGATGGATTAGTCTTCCCGACCGAATTGGATGCAAGGGGTACCTCCGCCTGCACGCGTTTCAATCCTTGTTTTGATGGATTAGTCTTCCCGACGGATTTCTATAATTTGTTGGGCAGACAGTAGAGGGTTTCAATCCTTGTTTTGATGGATTAGTCTTCCCGACTATAACGTGATAGTTTGAGTTTGGCCTACACCGAAAGCGTTTCAATCCTTGTTTTGATGGATTAGTCTTCCCGACTTACTACGATAATGATGTCGAACATGTGTATATCGCGTTTCAATCCTTGTTTTGATGGATTAGTCTTCCCGACTGCCACTTTTTTGGGTCGTTTTCGATTGTTTTGGTTTGATTTGAGCCTCATGTTGGTTTTTCATTTTCGGATCGTGGAATTATTCTAGCGGTTATAAAGATCGTCTCACTCTTTGAGGCAAGTATAGCGTAGGATGCATGGAGTACTTCGGAGGACAGCTACTGTTTCGCGAAGTTTGGCGTAAGGGATCCGACTTCGCATACCTTTCTGTAGCAGCATGTGAGACAACGGTTGCTGTAGCGGGCTGGAGGGCATTTCCCTGACACTAAAGTTTCCTTTGTTCGTTGGAGAATAGAAAGCGCTAGGTTGCGTATCTCTTCGGTTATGTTGACTTGGATCTCACGTCTCCTTGTTCTGTCAAACACGACTATTGCCTTTCTAACTTTCTTTCCAAGGGCCTCTTCGACAAGAAGCGAGAGTAGCCCTAGTTGGGTCTTGGTTGTGGTTCCTACGATGGCGTGGTCTGAGTATTTGCGTTCTATGATTATGACCTCTGTAGGTGTCTCTATGGCTTCATCTACTTTTCCTGAAAACAGTTGGCTCTCTGAGAATAGTTGGAGTTCGGTGACTTTTTTTCCTCTGGTTTTTCTAGGCATGTAGCTGAGGTTCGTTATTGAGTGGCGTTCGTGGTACGCGCGGCCTGCTTTGACGCTTCCCTGTTTTCCTTCATACTGTTTCAAGCCAAGAACAAGTTCGTAGTATGTGAATTTGGGGCAGAAGGCGTTTTCGAGAGCATTAGTTACGGTCAGGTTGGTGTTCAAACTACTTCTATTGCCTTCTCGTTTGATACGTATTCCATGTCGAAACCTTGCCCAATTATGGTTATTTTTCCAAAGCAGTGTTTGCATGCAAGTATGAGGTAGATTGATTCGGGCTTGCGCGCGGCCTGTTTAAGGTTCTCGACTAGATTCTTCTTTTGCTGTGAGGATAGGGAGCCGCAGAAGACGCTCTTCTGGATTCTCACGAATCCCGCATTCTTGAGCGTCTGCATGATTTGTAGCCTCGTCTTATCGCTTGAGATATCGTAGACTGCATAGTACATGTTCTCCTTCATGAGGTCATGCCTCAGTTATGAACCGTTGAAGTAGCTTTCGGCAGTATTCCCAAGTATCCCTCTGAATCGGACGCGATAGCTCACCGATATATCGTGTCATCGCGTTTCGTCGGCCTTCTTTTGACAGGTAGACTTCGGTGTCTGAGCCTCTTTCTTCAAACCAAGAGTCTCTTATGATTCTCTTCGTGAACATCGTGATAACTAGTCGGTCAACTCTTGGTCGGAAGATCTCTATTATGTCAAAGACGAGTGTTGGTTTGCCGTAGGCGTCGGCGTGGTAGATTCCGGCGTTCGGATCTAGCCCAGAGAGTATCACGATCTTCTCGATGTCTGAATAGGCGTAGCCGTAGAGGTAGTTCAGAATCGAGTTGAACTCGTCTCTTGCGGGCTTTCTGCTTCGCTGTTCAAACACGTACTTGGTTGGGAGTATAGATGATATGGCTTTGAAGTATTCTGAGGCTGCGAATCCTTCCAATCCGAGGAGAGACTGTTTGAATTGCGGTGTGAATTTAAACGAACTAAGCTGCATGAGTGTTGATTGTATGTTATGAATCGCTTGGTTCAGTGTTTCTGTTCCGGCCTTCCTGTTCTTTCTGAGATGGCTGAGTAATCTCTTCTGTTCCGTGAGTTTAGTGGTCACGATTGTCCTTGATATTTCAAAAGCCAGTTGCGAATCCTGGTTGAGGTACTGCCCTCGTCGAATCTCAGTTGCTCTTCCGGGTGCACTGGCCCAGAACCTTCCGAAGGGTCTGCCAGACCAATCGGCAAAAACAAGTTGTATTCCTTTCTCGAGACAGAGAGCAGCCGCTTGTGTGCTCACCAACGCGTTTGCGGTGATAATGATTCAACAGTCAACACTACTTTATGTAGCGTTCTTCAACCGTCTTCCGGGTATGCTCCAGGTACTCTGTAATCGCGTCCTCTTTCATGATCTCGCCTAGCGTCCTTCTGGCAGTGGCAGTATGAAGTGTGTGTTGCTACTTTCTGTTTTAGGCTGGGCTTTGAACCTATTTGGGTCTAGGTCAACCGCAAGTTTCTCGTTCGTATCTTGACATTGTGGCCGTCCAAGTTGTGGATGGATTCAACTGGAAGTCTCCCCAGAATAAGCAGCCCGCCAACCCCCATAGCGGGGTCGTTCTCTTTCTCCTCGCGAGCTAATTTCATCCCATTTTTTGATTCAAGTTGAAGCTGTGCGATTCGCCTACCCGGGTAGGCAGTCAAGAACTCTAAGAACTTAGAAGGGCAACTTAGAAGGGCTCGATGCAATTTGCGAATCTCTTGCTTTTTCTTTGCTTGCTCTCGTGCCTCCAGAACAATTGAATCCCACCTATGTGACAGGTATTTTTCGGCTCGCCATCGCCCTTCAGACGTTGCAATGTATTTCAGTAGTTTAGTAGGGTTGACCACATATGTTACAGCGAACATCCGAGTCTTGCCAAAATAGCGCACCCATCCTCTTCGAAGCAACCGGATGTTTATGCCATAAGGTTGCTTCGTCGGATCATAAACCTCTGGACGCATCTTTCCAGCCCCGATTGCATGCACGAGCAGTTCACCGAGGAAAAACATTGTACCACTGAATTTCGGTCGTTGATAGAAGAAGAAATCCTCAAGATCATCACGTGCATCTATGATCGTTCGACAAAACGCCACATTATGAGCCCCTGGAAAGCTAACAGAACGGAACGTACCCCCAAGGCGGGTCGTCAATCCATAAGGCTTAAAACTTAAACCTACTTCCGCCGCAAGTGTTTGTGTTGATGATGTCAAAGAGGCAGGCGTTAGTTACTCTTCTCTTGCTTTGTGCAGCGATTACACCGATGATTCAGGTTGCAGTTGCTAATGGACAAGATTTTACAGCCACTCTAATCGAAAATCGAGGTGACGGAGGCGGAAACAGGCCTAGTCCTCCTCCCAGAACCGGCGGAGGGGGTCCTCCCGGTCGTGGGAGTGGTCCTCCTCGACCTAATCCTCCCGCTATCAGCCTCCCTACCGCGCCGGGCCCAACTATCTCTCGGCCTACCGCTGGACCTTCGTTCACAGGATCCAGGCCCTCATTCACTGCTTCATTCACGCCTTCATTCTCACGTTCGTTCACGCCTTCCGTGAGTTTCAGCTTCACCCGTAGCCTTTTCACGAGTTTTAGCTTCGACACTTCAGCTTGGACGGGAATCACCTTCACTCGTACTTACGAAACTAGTTACACGTTTAATCCCACTTTCACGTATACGTACGCTACTACAACCAACTGGTATGGGTGGGGAGGATATTGGTATCCTGGAATGGGATGGTACCAACAACCCGTCTACTACAATCCGAGTACCGGATCCTTCACTCTGGATCGAACGCTCTATGACCAAAACCAAAATCCATGCCTCTACTACGACTATTTCGTGTTCGATGCTCCAGCCGGACTGTCCGTAACCGCGCAAGTCTGGACATCGGGTGCGCCAGTCAGTTACATGATTGTTCCTTCGTCGGTAGTTTCGCTTCTCACGAGTCCTAGTGGTTGCAGCACACTTGGAAGTTTGGGCCAAGGCGGGTCGTTTGGGTCAACTCCCACTCTATTGAGTTGGACAGCGCCTCAGAACAATCAATACGCGATTATCTTCTACTCAACAACATTGAACGGCAGTACCGTCTATTTCATCCCTCAATAATCAGATCCTGGCGCGTCGATGCGAAGATCGCGCCTCCATTCTCCTCCTTGGCTATTCCTAGTGAACGCTACAGAACATAATATCCGCAATCTGAATCGCAGATTAAAGAAAATGAATCTTAGGAGCTGTGTTGTTATGCGTGTGCATCTCTTGATGTGACTCAGTTGTAACGTAGTCGGTCTTCCAAGCGACTCCTTGTCAGCCGAGGAGTCGCCGCTGCCGCCTAGAACGGAGGTTAGAAGAAAATGATAAGATAAGAGCAGATAAGAGCAGTATCTTCAGTTTCAATGCCTGAATCTTGCATGAAGAGTTGTAGGAGATTGGCGCACTCCCGGATTCCAAGTCCTTGGCTAGAAATGCTTGGCTGCCTAAGCAGGGATCGGAAGTCTTCGAGCATTTCGTCTCGCACGTAGGCGGCAGATTGCTGATCCATTCAATCCACTGATTGGAATTGAGGTCGCACACGTTGAAAACGGTTTCTTACGTCAAATAAAAATGTCTGCGGGATACGCGAAGTGTCGCGGGTCCTTAGGTACTCAGACGTTTCTCCATTTTGGCTAATTTTCTTCCCACGATTTTCTTGGCGATTTTTACTCTACGTTTGGTCCTACGGATTTTACGTTTAGTCTGACGGATCTTACGTCTAGTCTTACGATCGGCTTGGGGCATAAAGATCAAGCGGGCGTTTCAATTCTAATGTAATAAGAGTTCCTGATGGTTCTCGGTTAGCTCTCCACTTTCGTTGCAGACCACCGAATCGGAATATTAGACTTGGCTCTAACGCAGAATACTCTGATACCAATGACACCAAACTGTGTGAAATGTGGTAGCCCAATGCGGTTGTTGTAGAGCTTCACCAAGCTGAAGGGTGAGAAGCGGGTTACAATTCGTTATACCCCACCCCAACCCAAAAGGGGGTACAGAGATTTCCCGGCTCAGATTTCGTGGAAGTCAACGTTCATCAGCGGCTCTGAGAAGAGCCAATCTTTCTTCTAAGAGCAAATACATGGTTTTCGGGGATTTGGATTTTCACGAAAGCCTCTCTTTCTACTCAGGCTCAACAATAACGTAAGTTGTAAATCTCTAGTGAACCGATTAGGCTAGGGGTAAGGGTACGGGTAAGTCTAAGGGAATTTTTCTTCTTTCTGCATGCTTCCTACTGCTAACAATAATTGAGGGAGTTCGCGCTCAACCGGGCATCACCGTTACCACGGACAAGAGCACTTATCATCCTGGCGACTCGGTCATCATCACCATTACGATTTCGAGCGTACCCTCCGACACGTGCTTCCCCGTCGGAATAACTCCTATCACATCTCAGAATTTGCCTCTCTATTCTATTGGGGAGGTCTGTGGTTTGGGCGGTAAGTTGGCATGGACGATTCCCAACAACGCAACGCTTGGCCTTTATGATGTCGAGGTCAGCACAGCCCCGGCGTCAGGGTTTAACGCATATGAATCATACGCTGTGTTCACAGTGACAGGCCCGACACCCGTACCTGAAACACCATCAGTTCTAGGGTTACTACTTCCGGCATTGCTAGTAGGAATCTACGTCTCAAGAAGAAAGAGAACAGTTAGGTGAGTCGGAGTTAGTTAGTCGAAGTTAGTTAGTAACTACGACCATCTGCTGTCCACAACAGTTTTCCGCCACAACCGCCTCTCTTCCGCATGCGGCACATCTGTACACGGGCATCAGAACCTCACCTCCAGACAAAAAGCTCCGCATCACTAAGCGCCCATTGATGCGTATATTTGATTTTCCCATCTGCGAACCGTATTGGATATGCATCCCGTGTATCCGAAGGTCTGAATTTATGGCGTTTGGGTTGATTTTGTATTGGAGTTGGGTTTCGAGAGAATTGGGCTTCGCCCGTGTATGCGTGGAGTATAACAAAATAAGAAAATAAGGCGGAACGGCCCGCCGCTCGTGCGAGCCCTAAGCTACGATTTCCTCTTGTCGAATGTTCTTGTCGTGCTCAGTATCTAGTCTCATTCTAACTTTCTTTTTTGGTCTCGGCGCCATCTGTAAACACCTCCTATCATTAACCGGGAAGGCCTAAGCATGTCGGCATATAAGGGGAGTTGGAGATACAGTCGAAATAGGTAATTATACTCCATTTCCACCCAGTAGAATAGGGGCGAAGGGTATCCTTGTTGACGTGGCCGGGCAAGATGCCTTCTATAGATGAAGCTCACGCAACTGCGAAATCTTTGTTAGGTATGAGCTTTCTTGCGGTCAAGCAACCTACACTCCTTACCTCAGTCCTAGCTCAGAATTTGCAGTTCGAAACAGGAAATTCTCGCTGACGGTGAACCTGATGAAGCATGCGATTTGAACCGGAGTTATCAAATCCCAATTTGCCGACTACCCTACGTTTTGCTCTACAGGCGGAAG
This sequence comes from uncultured Candidatus Bathyarchaeia archaeon, assembly GCA_964533505.1. Taxonomy (GTDB): domain Archaea; phylum Thermoproteota; class Bathyarchaeia; order 40CM-2-53-6; family 40CM-2-53-6; genus FEN-987. The sequence goes on from CAZHKA010000023.1 coordinate 21,218, forward strand.
GAATATGCAACAGTTTGTTCATCTGGGCATTTTTGCATTCTCCACAATAAACGCACATCAATACTCCGAACGGCATCGCATGATGATATTCATGGTCATGTTCGTGAATCATGACAGGTTCACTACGGCTACCAAGATTCAAGCACCACTTAAACGGGCGGCACCTCTTGTGTGCACCACGGATGAGTCTCTGCGATTCTCGAGGCGTTTCTGTTCGTTGAGGGCGGCCATCAAACCGGATCTGCAAACCCTGACTATTCACTCCGTAGGAGGCGGTTTTGTGTATTGGAATGCCGAACGCATATGTGACGGAGGAAGACTGAGAGAATAAGAATCTGCAATGTCATAGAAGAGACGAGTTTCAAAAGCCCCGCCCTCAAACGTCACGTATCGAAGTCTGTTCGCATAAGCGTATGAGGCATCATCTAGCTAAGATCGTGCTCAAGTTGGTAGGATTTTTACATGTCCGAAGTCTCTTCAGAACCAGACACCAAGTACCTAGATCCCCGGGATTCGCACCATCAGTGCGTACGCACACAATTTGAACTGTCGTCGTTCGTTGGGGCGGACCGAAGATTGTTTTCCTTATCACGATAAGTTCGAGAGGACATAGCTTGTTGAGCAGCATGATCTTGGGGAGCGTCTGCCGTAATCCGACACGCCACCTGTCCAGTGTTAGTGGTAAGGTAATGACCGGTCGCTTGTCTGGGGCATGCAACGGATTCGACACTATTTCCTCGCTAATGAACCAATGGGATCCCAGAAGGGTAAAACTACGGGTTCGGTGTCAAGGACCTTCACGAGTTCTGGGGACAGATACTCCTTCCTCACAATAGCTTCGTAGAGATAGTCGTCGAACCATTCATCCATCATGTACATGTACCCTTTATGGCCTACTGCTGCTCCCCAGCTGTTTTCAACTCGCCATTTCCTAGGATTGCCTTTCTGTTTCGGGGGTTCTCGTTGAATGATTGAGAAAAGAGTGCTATATCTTCAAAACTCAAACGCTTTTCCAATGACTTCCCGACTCGACGTAGTTTCATTAGCAGCCAAAATATGCTTTCCTACAACAACCCCTTTTGTGGAAGCTGAATTGTTGAACTCGTTCTGTCTCAGGGGAAATAGTCAGGAAAGCCGCATCGGGCGGTAGGGGGACTCTTTCTCAGCCTCGGCTATCTCCTTCTTCACGACTTTAAAGTAGACGATCCATACGAGCGCAAGCATCGCGATGAGCCCGACCACATCCGGTAAGATCGTGGCCACCGTATCAAAAAGGCCGTGCAGAAGCGCCGCGATCCCCAACCCGTAAAGCGCAAGCCACGAACGGCCGCGCACTTTCGCTTCTCCAAGATAGAACCCTATAATGCTCTCAGGATGCCAACTCCGACGCCATATTGGAAAACGTAAAACGCCGTTCCTAGTCTCTGATGCTTTCGCCTCAGGTTTGGGCTGGTGACATCACTCGACTTCCTTTCCTCCTCCATGAATGGAGAGCGCTGAGGGGGACCCAGGCAAATGAAATTGTCTTCAATAGGCGTATGCCCGCTTTGATCTATGAGAAAATCAGAACCGGCCGGTTTTCCTCATTGGGCGCCACAGAGAGAAGTTAGTCTTCGCTGACAAACCTAACGTGATAGGTTTGCTGCTGCTACGATACTGGTACCATGACAAGAGGAAAGGAATTACTTTCAGTCAATTGAGACCTAGGATCTGGTAAAGCCATGACGTTTAGGAAACCCGCTAGACTAAAACGAAAAGACATAGTAGCGGTCCTCTCGCCGTCGAAGGGGCTTCCTAGCAAATTCCCTCAGGTGTACGAGCTTGGAGTAAGGAATCTTGAGAAACTCGGACTAGTTGTGAAGGAATACCCAACAGCCAGGGCTGATAATCAATTTCCAATTACGAGAATCCCAGGAAGCGGGCGGAGGATGTGAACAATGCGTTCGCTGATCGGGAAGTCAAGGCTATCGTATGTACGATTGGAGGAGATGAATCTGCAAGGATTCTTCCTTTACTAAACAATGAGGTCATTACAGCTAATCCAAAGATTCTGATGGGATACTCTGACATTACCACACTGCTGACTTATTGCACACAACTCGGCTTGGTCACCTTTCACGGTCCCACGATTATGGCCGGTTTCTCGCAGCTTAACTATCTACCAAGGGCTTTCGCTGACCACGTTTCGGATCTTCTGTTCGACCCAAAGCCAACGTATCTCTACGAGTCCTATGACGAATATTCTGACGGTTACCCTGACTGGACGGACGTAACCAACTTGGGTAAAGTCAAAACCACCAAGAAGCAATACAGGCTGGAACTGGTTGCAGGGAAACTCCTGCGCACAAGGGGAGCTGTTCGGCGGATGCATCGAGGTATTGGAGTTCGTTAAAGGGACACCCTATTGGCCAAGACCAGACTTCTGGGAAGGAAAGATTCTCTTTCTGGAAACATCAGAAGAGAAACCGAGCATAACGAACGTCCAGCGATGGTTGCGCAATTACGGGTTGCACGGAATTTTTGGCAAGATAGGCGGCTTGCTCTTCGGAAGAGCTAGGGACTACTCGGAACCAGAAAAGATGCAGTTGGATAATGTCATCGTTTCTGTCGTAGCAAAGGAATTCAATCGACCTGACCTACCGATTGTCTCGAACATGGACTTTGGTCACACAGACCCTCAGTTCATTCTACCCTTAGGAGTGCTAGCTCAAGTTGACTGTCAGGATAAGAAGTTCAGATTGCTGGAATCTGCTGTTCTCTGAGTACAGTGAGATTGGAGATCGTGATTTCAAAAGTCTGAAGGGAGTGATTCTTCATACGTTTCTGCCATTAGACCACCACAATATCACACTGTTTAATCCCCTATCTGGCCTCCTCTGATCGATCGTTTCTTGAACCTGCTGTATGTGCAGAAGCTATATGCCGAAAGTAGTTGCGGCAAATTGGATGGGTCTCTTCACGTCAGCTTTCTTCTTATCCTCGGTCATTGTGTTTCCTCCTTTCCGAAGCCATCCATCTTCTGTGCCTTGTATATGGTAGCTGTCTCGCAAAATTCCTTGGTTAGCTCATAGAACTTCTTGGCCAACTCTTCATCAGGTGTAGTGTAGCAGCTAAAGGTGCTGAAGTCTACGTGGGCCTTATCGAAGTGGGCGTTCAACATCTTATGGACTTTTTCGTAAAAGTAGGTGCGCCTAGATTCGTTCTTAGTGCTTAGCTCATAATCTATTACGAACAACCATCCACTCACCAACGACATGCCATACACCTGTAGAGCTGAAGCTTTACTAGAGTTCCGAATAGTCTTACTTCGGTTTGACTGTTGGAAAGGGGTGAGAAATAATGGGTTTAGATGAGGAGGAAAATGATGATGAACAAAGTAATGATGAAGATGGAAGACGAAGAAGATAATGAGGAAATCTTCATTTGCCTTAACTTAAATTCTCTAGTGAACTGAGGAATACGGGTGTGAGTATGAGTAGGTTTAAGGGGATTTTTCTTCTTCTTGCATGCGTCCTACTGCTAACAATAATGGGATTAGCCCATGCTCAAGGGTCATCTATCACTGTAACGACGGATAAGACCACTTATAGTCCCGGAGATACTGTCCGCGTAACCGTTACTGTGACTGGCCCAATCACCGGCCCAGGCTTAACCGTTGAAATTGTGCCTGTGCCAATGTCTTCAGGTCTATTCCCGGTTGCAGCGGGAACTCTCTCCGTCAGCGGAGGCACCTTAGCATTGACACTTCCTAATAGCACAACGCCCGGCCACTATGACGTTGGGGTAGTAGCAGAAGAGGGAGGAACATTCACCCTGGACCCGGCCGTTGGAGTCACGGTGACAAAACTGACACCGGTACCTGAAACGCCCTCAGCTCTTGGGCTACTGCTTCCGGCAATGTTAGCAGTGATAATCGTTCTAAGAAAAAATAGGTTAAGGTAGGATTGTCAATGTCTTCGACTAATTTACCTGAAGTCAAGGTCGTTGTTTGTCCGAAATGTGGAAGCGAGATGGTTACAACACCACAAACACCGTTTCATGGACTTGCTGCCATTGACGTCAAAGAAGCTGCTGACCAACAACCAGCAAAGCACATCACCGTATTCCTACCTGTGAAGGTCTATGAGTGTGTGAACTGCCATTACATCGAACTCTATGGAGCCGCTAGGACCAGTAAGTAAGGCAGATTAGAAAAATAGGTTAAGGTTAGTTCGATTACTTCTGTTGTTGGGTTACGCTTGTAACGATTTCGTAATCAGCGCAACAGCTTCTTCCATCGTGATTGCTGCCCCGTCTCTTCTTGAGATGCTTCCTCTACCGGGAACATCTACTTCTGTTCCTTGTGCTAAGATCTCTACAGGCTTGGACTCTACCACGTATTTCCGTTGCCAATCTCCGCCTAGGCCGTTACAGTACGGCCAGGGGATTTCGTATTATCCTAATTCCGTTAGACCTAGTATCTTATCAAGCGAAAGACGAGAGTCCTTCAGCGCTCTGACGAATCCATAGTTGAATTGTTTCGATATGATGGCTGGTCGCTGTAAATTTTAGCGTCTGCCTCTTAGCGACTTTGCCTTGATGAGTTTAGAGTTCCTTTAGCGAAAGCTCATCGGACTAGGTGCGTCCGCGAGTGGAACGAAACAATGAGAAGAGAAAGATTCATTCTCGGGGCAGTACTTGTAAGCGCTATCATTGTTATTGCGTTTCAGGCATACCTTCTCAGCTCACTAACGTCAAGCGTAGCGTCAAGTCCATCCTTCTCTCCTTCAAACAACTACCCAACGGACCAACCCTCGACCTTGACCTTGACCGGTCCACTTACAACGACAGCAGTCTCACCAGTATGCGCTCTTTACAGTAGCCCACCTTGCGCAATCTGGGTCGGTACACTTTACTACATTACGATCAACGGCGTGAATTACCGCCTTATCTTCCCAACGTCAATGAAACCGCCGCCCCCAATAAACGGCATCCGGATCATCGTGACTGGAACTTACGTGACGCCCTCAACCTACCAATACTACCAATACACACCTCAGCTGTCTTTCCGCGGCGACATGTACGTCATATCCTACAGCATTTCCTAGACTCAGCTAAGGATCCGGGGCAAGAATTTTCCGTAGTCCGTGGCATCCACGGCATTCAACCCAGACGCCTGTTTCGGTTTCGACGGTTTGACCACGATACTTTTTGGGTCCGAGCACCCATTGCCAATCTCCACTCATCCCGTTACAGTATGGGCATTGGATTTCCTCACGTCCGACCTCTTAAGTCATGGAGCTTGTGCCATCTCTATGTGTTGGGTAAGTTCGCCGTCCTTCAGCTTCCAAATTCTGTGGCAGTGCCTACAATAGTACCATGCTAGAGGCTCTAACCTGGTGCCGCTCCATTTGTATTCTAATGAGTATAGGTCTAGCATCCTTGAACAGTTAGGGCAGTTCATGACTTGGCGTTGAAGCTGAATCTGATTTATTTCGTAACGTGGATTGAATAATAGCCTGTGTGTTGTGAGAAAGTAATCGGCATACTAGCCGTAAACCGTAAATGCTGAGCCAACGATTGGAGTATTCTAGTTGAGTCAATTGAATGAATTGAGTAAATTGAGCGAATCGACCCGAGCCGAATATGAGGCATTCAAAAAGGAACTACATGATTTTTCAAGGAAGTTTGGGAGAGCCAAAACTACTAAGGAAGTTCACGCTGAAATCAAACTTGCCAGTAAAATGGTTCGCAGAATCTGGAGATTGCAGAGGAAAATCTACAGGGAAGACTTAGAGAACGCAAAGAAGGATATCACAGAACTCAGACAGCGAATCGAGGCATTAGAAAAGAAATAGATATAAAAAATAGAATTGGGCCTGCGGCCCACGACATTAGGTTGGCGCACAGAAATGGGGGCCGTTGAATATAAGACGGTTTACAGACCGTACGTCACTAAGACCTTGATATCTCAAAGAGACGAGGACAGGTCTCGTGATGTTGGCGTAAACGAGGACTTCGATAAGGTGCTAAACGAACACGAAGACGGGTGGAGAGTGAAGGATTGCGGGGTAATAAACACACAGACCCACAGCATATTTTGGGCCTTGCTCGAAAGGGAGGCGCCCTCGACCGCAAGCTTCCAACCTAACTATCCAATACGTACATCTCGCACATCCTAGAACCCCGTTTTATGGCGCCTAGTCTGATTTTGTATTGGAGTTGGGTTTCGGAAGAATTGGGCTTCGCCCGTGTATGCGTGAAGTATAACAAAATAAGAAAATAAGGCGGAACGGCCCGCCGCTCGTACGAGCCTTAAGCAACGAATTCCTCTTGTCGAATGTTCTTGTCGTGTTCAGTACCTAACTTCATCTTAACTTTGCGTTTCTTAGCCAACCCCAAACACCTCCACTAATTGCCTAGAATGATCTGAGCGTCGTTTAGGCATATAAGGCAGCTTGGAGAAGAAGTCATAAAGGGAGAATATTCCGCATTTCCACCTAGTAGAACATACGGTTAAATAATCATGTCTCTTAATGGTGATTTTGGCGAGGCGAATTTGAATGGTGGACAAAAGGAAAGTCAAGTTGAATCTGCGTGTCTTGTTCCCTGACAAGGCAGGGACAGGTTAGCAAATGAGGTGAGCTTGAATGGTGAAGAAGCGTATGGGCAAGAGGAGGAAGGTCAAGATGACACTTCAAGGTGGTCCTCCCCAAGCTGTCCCTGCCACGGACGAGTTAGTTGCTTGAGTTCATAGCTGACAAGGTAAGGCTAGATTACGTAGGGAGATGAAGTTGCATGGCGAAGAAGCGGAAGAGTAAGATGAAGTTGGACGCACGTTGGAACCCATCTGGACGTAAGCTGCAAAGAAGTTGGAAGTTCCAGTGAGGAGCCTAAGCCGCTAGTCACCCTCGGCTTGAGGGCATTGTAATTTCCACACCTTTATCGAGTGTATTGTGTATTGTTATGGCATAAGGAATAGGAAAAGCCGTAGGTTGGATAGTGGCGCCGCCGGCAGGTATCGAACCTGCGACCAACGGGTGTCTGCCCGTTTAACAGCTTCAGCCCCTTCAAGGTTTGTTGAGGGTCCGCTGCTCCACCACTGAGCTGTCGTCTGCGCTGTTCGCGTATACGGCGGCTAGTGTGCCTGTTCGGCGGCGAGGCGCAATTTGCTTTCAGCGCTTTATTTGTTCTCCGGATGCTTGTTGTGCCTGCCAAGCACCACAAAACGCGCAGCGCCGCACCCCTTCCGGAATTAGCGATCCGCAGGACCAACAATTTGTGAGTTTCTCTAGTTCGAATTGTGGTTCAGATGTCTTCCGTCGGTTTTTTTGCGACCACCAAGCCCACCCCGCTGTTAGCGCAAAGATGAGGCCGACAACGAGAACTATGAGTATGACATAGGAGTTCAATGACGCCTCGTCCTGTTTAGTGGGTCTAAGAATATTATCCTCCCTCAGTAAGCTTATCCGTGAATCCTATGCCAACCCGCCAATTCCGACGCCTGACCTCGGTTGAAGATGCGACGCGCAGATTCCTTGACACGGTAGAGACCGTGAGAACGGTTGAATCGGTCAAAATCCAGGATGCTCTCGGTAGGGTGCTCGCTCGACGAATCGTGTCCAGAAAATATCTTCCGGCTCATGATATAGCTGTGCTAGACGGATACGCTGTTCACTCGGCTGACGTCCGTCATGCCTCCGCGAGAAACCCTACGATCCTACAACTGGTCGGAGAGAGCAGACTCGGCGAGCCGTCTAGGAACCGCGTCGGGAGAGGCGAAACGGTGGCGGTCGCCACGGGAAGTATCCTTCCGAAAGGTGCCGACGCGGTAGTCATGGTCGAGAATACGAGAATTCTGGGTCGGGGGAGAATTCAGTTTCGAGTGTCCGTCGTTCCGCGGGAGGGTATGACGGGGAAGGGTGAAGACCTCACGCCGGGCAGGTCGGTTATCGACAGAGGGAATCGCCTTCGCCCTGAAGACATTGGTATGATGAAAGCATTAGGCCTAGCAACAGTTCCGGTCGTCCGCCGAGTGCAGGTTGGGATCTTATCGACTGGAAACGAGCTCGTAAACACAGCTAGAAAGAGTCGCCCTGAGAAGATCGTTGACCTCAATCGTCCTATCTTCGCAGCTATGTTGGAACAATCGGGAGCCATTCCTGTGGATTTGGGTATCGTTGAGGACGATGAGTGGGCTATCACGTCTGCTCTCAGAGCGGGACTCTTAAGGACGGATGTTGTTTTGATCACAGCTGGTTCGTCTGTTGGCAAGAAGGACCTCGTCGCACACTGTATCAACACACTAGGGAGCCCTGGGATGCTCATTCATGGTATCTCCATGCGCCCTGCCATGCCCACTGGATTAGCAGTCGTTAAGGGCAAGCCGATCGTTTCTCTACCCGGTTTTCCCGTTTCTGCGATGATAGCCTTCAGGGTGTTCGTACGCCCCCTCTTAGCTAGGCTAAGCGGTGCACCGGGACAAGTGGACCCGACTGTCAAGGCAGTGTTAAAGAAAAGAGTCCGTGGGATCGAGGGGAGCCGAACATATGTGCGAGTCAGAGTAAAGAGAGTGCGAGACGGCTTTGTGGCTGTCCCACTCGAAGCGCAACGCTCGTCCATTTTGACGAGTATGGTGAATGCTAACGGCATCGTCACCGTATCAGAGGATATCCAGCTGATTGAGGCTGGAACCGAAGTCTCGGTTACGTTAACCGGCGATTTACCTGGCTAACTCTTCTTTTCCCTGGAGATTCGCATCTTCCGAACTTCACTGGCCAATGAGCGGAGCGGTTCCGATTTAGGCGAGGTCTTCGTGACGACTAGATAGCCGCCTTTCTCCCACCATGAGGGAGGCCTCGATTTACTCGCCACGATTTCATGATCGATTGATAGTGTCTTTGCGGCTTCACTCAATTCTTCGAGTCGGGGCGATTGAACAGATTGGCTCTTTGGGAGTTTGCGCCCCAATCGGCGCGTCTTTGTGGAGTCGAGGTTAGATGGCCAGATGACCATCTTTCCACGGAGTTTCAGGGATCATCCCTTCGGGCAGGAGATCCGCGATCACTCTTGCGTGCCCTGAAGCAGAATCGCGTTAACGACGCCGTGTTGACCTGGCCTTGAAGTGACGACCGCCTGTCCCAGTGGAGTTTCTAGCACTGCACCCTTTGTGATCACGCCTCGGCGCTGGTAGTCGACGTTCGCTGGGTTCTTCAAGACGCGTCTGATTTCCGTCTTCTGGCTCTTGCCTGTTGCCGGATCGGTTACGTTGACCGTGTTAACGGCCAGTGCTGCCAACTTCAGTTTTCCACCCCGCACACGTTTAACGGAAACACGCTTTTCTCCGACTATCGTCTCCGTTGGGTCACTGCCCATCTCGAAGGCGCGTTTTCCGCGGAAAATGTGTTTCTTTCCGCCGCTCTTCTTTCGCTTATGCAAATCTCCGTGCCATTGAGGCATATGATCCACTTCTAGACAATTTCAGTGACTGCCGGTGCGCGCTTCATTTAAGGATTTTGAGGCTGCGAGGTTGGTAAAGGAGCAGGGGGCGGCGCCTTAGGTGTTTTCTGTGACTTGATATACTCAAAAAGGTGTTCCAGCTGTTTCTTCAGTGCCGGGGTTTCATGGCTGAGGTTGAAATAGTCCGCGAAATTCGGCGTCGTTCGAAGAACCTTTGTTCGGCCGAGTCGTTCTTCGGAGATCAATCCTATTTCTCGCAGTTGCTTCACATGCGAATACGCCAAATTTCCTCGGACCTTCGCCACATACGATTGGGTGATTGGTTGTCGGTATGCGATGAATGAGAGCGTTTTCATCGGACCGGGCGTTAGTAACTGTCTTGTGGCGAGACGTTTTACGTCGGAGACGTATTGAGGTTTCAGTTGCATCACGAATCTTCCGTCGCTCAACTCCAGAACCTCTAGCGCACTGCCGTCGGATCCGTACTTACCTTTGAGTACTCGGCCGAGTTCCCTCACTTTCTCCTCCGATCTGAAACCCACAACCGAACTAAGCGTCTTAAGGTCTAGAGGTTTGCCGGTCACATAAAGTGCCGCTTCGATTAAGGCGAGTTTTGTCTTCGCCTTGGATTGTTGGAGACTCTGCTCTGGGATGGGTTCAGACAATTGGAGGTGAAACCTCGCCCAATCTTACATACAGGTCGGAGCCGTCTTCGTCTTGTGTTAGTATGATCTTCTTCTCGTTAGCGAGGAAGAGTAGCATGATGAAGACCCTTACCGCCTCGATGAACGTCTGGTCTTTTACAAGTTCCTTGAACGAGAGGGGCACGCCTCTTATGCTTAGTTTGATCAAGGTGCCGTAGTAGTTCTCGATATTCTCCTCGATATTGGCTAGGAACTGATCAAATTGTTCGAACACGGACGGAGGGCTGAGAATGAAAGGCTTCTTCGCGAGAACCGCTTTTTCATTCGCGAGGGCTTCCTGCAGTGTGCGCAAGATTTCAACGACTGAGGTTGATGTGTATTCGAAACGAAGGGGAAACGGCAGCGCTGGGGGGACTTCATCGTTCGGTCTGGGGACAGGGGGTTTTGGCGGTTCTTCCATTTTGAGGATAATCTCAGATTTCATTCGATGAACCACTGAGGATGATAGTAAGGCGGTTCCGGAAGCCGAGAAGTCTACGAACCCGTTCTCTTTCATTTGAGCCATAAATGAGTTGAGGAGTTCGGCAATATCGACGTCCCAGGGTTTGACACGGTGAAGTCGCAGCAGGTCGAATAGGATTAGGTAAGGCGGCCGCATCCAGAATGGTTTAGTTATTTCTTCCAACCATCTTTACCTCCTGCATCGGTAGGCTGACGACCTGCGAAACTCCTTCTTGGATGAAGACGCCGTAGACTGTGTCGGCGCGAGCGATCGTCACATCCTTGAGTGATACGATGATGAACTGTGAGCCCTTCGATTTCGTTTTGAGGAGCTCAGCGAGTTTTTGGGAGTTAACCACGTCGAGATGAGCGTCGATTTCATCCATCACGTAGAATGGCATCGGATGTATGGCCTGCAATGCGAGTATGAAGCAGACCGTGCCGACGGATTTCTCGCCGCCGCTGGCACTTCCAATCGCCATCAGAGTCTTGCCTGGAAACTGAAGCTTAATGTCCGCTCCGGCCTCGAATGGTTTTTCGGGGTTCTCTAAGAAGAGGCGTCCGAGGCCGCTTGTTACGGTGGCGAAGATTTCGTTAAAGGAATCGCTGACTTGTTTGAATGCTTTCATGAACGCCTCTAGTTTTTGTCTGTCCAGTTCGTTCATGAACTTGACGATGGAAAGCTTCTCGTTCTCCAAGTCATAGATTCTAGATGCCAGTTGCTTGTAGTTCCCTTTCACTTCATCATACTGGGCGGCCGCTAACTCGTTCACTCCGCCGATTGCGGTAAGTTCCTTCTTGAGGATGGGTATGATTTTCTCGACTTTCTGAATCTCATCCTCAGGAACTTCGGCTATCTCGGTGCATCCTAATTCCTTCAGTTCATTTTGGTGGAAGTCGATCTGCATTTGCAGTTGTTTGCTTGCGGCCATCAGATTGGCCAACTTACTGTTTAACGGGTCCAGTTCGTCAAGGGTCGAGGTGATTTGGTTCTCTATTTCCCGCAGCTGCTCATCATATTCGTCCCGCCGCTTCCTTACAACCGCTAATTCTTCAGCAAGTTGTTCCCGGCCTTGATGGGTCGACTCCAACTGTGATTCGTATTGTGGTAGCTCGGTCTCAATTTGCTTGAGTTGCTCTTCGAGTTTGCTGTTATGCGTGATGGTGTCGGCGATCTGGTTCTTCATCTGCGTTGCGGTGGGTTCAATGGCGGTTATAGTCGATTCTAGAACCTTTATGCGGCCCTCCGTTTCGATTTTTTGCCGAAGAAGTTCATTCGCCTCTTTCGCCAATTTCGAGTAATCTTGCTCTAGTCCTAGGGTAGTGAACGTTGGGCTTCCGATGGTGTTTCGGTTCTTCTCAAGCTCAGACATAGGCTGCTCCAATGCCTGCTTTCGTGCAATACATGCGGTGATGATGGTCTTCTCGGTCTCAACCTCGCGTGTGAGCTGTTGAATTCTGTTGGCAGTTTCCTTTACGATGTTGTCGGCTCGTTGCAGAGTCTCCGTGACTGCGTCAATCTCTTTCTTCGTTAGTTGTATGATGTTGAGGCTTCCTGTCTTGGCCGAGTTTTGTTCTTGGAGTTCTTGGTCGAGTCTTGCGATTTCTTCTTCCGCCTTTCCCGTTAGTTTGACTAGGGAGCCTAGCGTGTTCCGTAGCTCCTCGACGGTTCGGCCGTGCTGGAGAAGCCGTGACATGTCGAATGGTTGTCTGAAGTAACCGGTCTCCATTGCCCCGCCAGGTTCAAAGAGGTCGCCAGAAGGTGCGACCGCCCGCACGCCTTGCAGTGACGCCGAAAACGCAGACTTCTGGTTTTGGGCGAGTACTGTGTCACCGAACACGTAGTCAACGGCAGGTTGGAACTGTGATTCGTATTCTACTTCCGCTCCGATTGGTCCGATGATATCCAGGAGGTTCGGGTGGCTTCGTTTTGGCGGTGTGGCGAGATCTTTAAGGGGGATGAGTTTGACTCGTCCAATCTTGGTTCTCTTGAGTACTTCGATGCAGGATATTGCAGTATCTAGGTCTTTGACTACGATGGCTTTGAGCCACCCTGCCGCGGCTGCTTCTACCGCTTTGATGTCGGGTGTCTTGATGTGAATTAGGTCTCCAAGTCGGCCATAGACTCCGGAAACCGTTCCTGCTTCCGCCATTTCTTCGATTAGCTGGAGGGCTTTATCGTCTGAGGCGAAGTTTCGAACGATATTCGTTCGAGTTTCTATCTCTGTGAGTGCTACGTTTGCCTTTTTGGAGACATGATTGGCGTTTTCGATTTCTTTCGTTCTTTGTTCTTTTACCTTTGTGTACTCTGTGATCTTCTGGTCGGCTTTGAGCGCTTTGTCTTCCTCGTCCTTTGCGGCCGCCTTGAGGTCGTCGAGACGTTTCGAGACCTCTCCGACGACGGCTAGATATTCCTCTTTGCGGGTCGTGATGCTCTGGAGGTGGCCGTTCAGAATGTCGATCTTGGCTGTGCTCGCCTTGATCTGGGAATTGAAACTCATTATTCTATGGCTTAGTCTACTTATGCTGTTTTCAAGTTCTTCTGCTTCTTTGCTTCTTGCGCCGGCTCTTTCTCTCAGCTCTGTTAATGCTCGGAGGGCGTTGTCTACCGAAGCCTGTTTCGCGTTGTGTAGTTCAACGAGGCTTTGGTGGGTTAGCCCAAGCTTCTGTAGTTCCTCTTTCGACGAGAGGATCCTGTCGTTCAGGTCCTTCGAGTTTCGTTCAAGTTCTGTCCTTTGCTGCTGAAGCGAGGTGATATTCGCTTGAATGACGTCTTTGTGTGCTCGCAGGCGTCCGATTCTGGCGTTTAGGTCCCCTATGGTCTGTTGGGTTTCGAGAAGTCTACTGCTTTCCTTCGCCGCAACCGAGTCTTCATATTCTCTCTTTTGGGAGTCAATTTCAGATCTCTGTTGCATCAGTTCGTCTTTCGTGGCTTTCAAGGCTTGGAGTTGTTGTTGGCATCCCTGTAACTCTTCATTTAGGTGCTGGGTTTCTTGGCGCGACTTGTTGACCTTGTAGGATATCGATTTGGCCTGAGACTCGGTGAGTTCCTTTCGAATTTGTAAGAACTTTAGGTAGTTATTGCGCTCCCTTTCGAGAGATTCCACTCGAAGACGGACTTCTTCGATCTTGGCTGAAGCTACTTGCAGGTTGACGTCGGCTTTCTGTAACTCTGCTTCGGCTGATGTTTTCTTGACGTCGTACACGCCGATGCCGATCATGTCTTCAATTATCTTGCGCCGTTCTTCGGTTGTGACTTCAGCCAGTCGGGTTATGGCGTGCTGAGGCACGATGTTATAGCTAGATACCTGGATGTCGGCTGAGGATAGTATGTCGGTAAGTTGTTTTCTGGAGATCTTCCGTCCGTTCATTCGGTATATGCCTTCGCCTCCTCGGCGGAATTCGCGGGAGATTGTGACCGCTTCGGCGTCGACTGGTATACGTCTATCATGGTTGTCAAACTGAACGGCCACCCAAGCTGATTTCGTGTAAGCAGCCTGGGCGCCTTTGTGGACGAGGTCCCCGATGGTTTCGCCTCGAAGCTCCTTCGGGCTCAGTTCGCCCAAGGCGAATTTTACGGAGTCTAAGATGTTTGATTTACCCGATCCATTCGGGCCGGTTATGATTGTGAGACCGCGGTCCAGGTGAACGGTTGCCTTTTTGCCGAAAGTCTTGAAACCCCTTAGGTCGATTCTTTTGATATATACCAATACCTATTCGAACCAGCCCTGCAACCGCGCGAAGCCCACTGCTTTGGCGACTGCCGTTTACCGTCGCCCGCTAGGGAGGTGCGAAGATAAGGCTTGGTTACACTTTCATGATGATTTGTATGGATAAGCCCGTGTCAATTTTGGCATGCAGCTGCATTCGAGACAACACGCAAGGAAGACAATTTTGCCGAAACGAAGTCTCTGAATTCGAAGAAAATCAGGTATTTGTGAGCATGCTAGCCATGCTATTTGCCGAATCTTCTCTTGCGCCGTTGGTAGGTTCTTATCGCCCTTAGGAGGTCGATTTTGCGGAATTCGGGCCAGTAGACGTCTAGGAAGACGAATTCGCTATATGCGGCCTGCCAGAGGAGGAATCCGCTCAGTCTCGCTTCGCCTGAGGTTCGTATGATGAGTTCGGGGTAGGGGTTTGGTAGGTGCGAGGTGTACAGGTATTTTCTGAATGTATCTTCATCGACCAGCCCTTCATCCAATGTGCCGCTCTTCACTTCGTCGATGATTCGTTTGGCGGCGTCGACGATCTCGGCTCTTCCTCCGTATGCGACTGCGATGTTTAGGTAATGTTCATCATAGCTGGCGGTTACTCTCTCAATCTCTGCCAACGCTTCTCTCAGAGAACCGGGTAGGAGTTCTAAGCGTCCCAGCGCCTTCACGTGCACTCGACTTTCATGTATTCTCCTATCGGTAATCATCTTGCGGGTTTCGTCTTCAATTAGTTTTAGGATCGTGCTCTTTTCTTCCTCGGGGCGCAGAAAGTTCTCGGTGGAGAACACGTAGAGGGTCACGGTCTTGATTCCTAATTCAAGGCACCATTCGAGGAAATCTTCGCCGGTTCGTGCTCCATAAAGGTGGCCGTCGAGTTTCTCATGATATTTCTCGAATCCCCATCGTCTGTTTCCGTCAAGGATTATGCCGACATGTTCCGGCATCTCTTTCGACGTTATGTCGACCTCAAGCCATCTCTCATAGAACCTGTAAACGCCTATTGACTTGAGGACTGTGGGTAGCATAATTCACACTTGGGCTTGGTGTATTGCCTTGCCACACATGCAAGTCCTATCTGACGGCATGCGCTCCACGGCAGTACGGAGCAATTCGAGTATCGTGGGCATTACTCCTTTTCCTACGTTCATAACCTCGACCGCCGATAATCTCTGCTGCATACCAGCGGCTTTGTTGGACACAAAGCAGACCGCAGAATAGCAGATCTCAAGTTCTCGTGCTAAAAACACCTCTGGCGCGCCAGTCATCCCAACAATATCGGCCCCGAGTTTTCGCAGCATGCGGATTTCCACGGGTGTTTCGTAACGGGGGCCTTCAGTTGCAGCGAGAACAGCTTTGTCGCGGACGTTGACTTTCATCGTGCGACAGCATTCTATCAACAAATCTGAGAGTTGGCTGCAATAAGGTTCGGTTACGTCGACGTGTGTAACGGGGGCGGATTCAAAGAATGTGCCAATTCGTGATCTTGTGAAATCCAGAATGTCGGATGGGATAACAAGGTCGCCTGGTGTATAGGCGTCGTTGATTGCTCCGACTGCGTTGGTGGCTACGATGCGTTCGACTCCGACCTGTTTGAGCGAATGAAGGTTGGCTCTGTAGTTGACTTTATGTGGTGGCAGGTCGTGTTTCGGGCCGTGGCGTGGCATGAACGCCACTTCTTCTTTGTCTATCAGTCCCACGGAGATGGGCGGGGGCGTTCCGTAAGGAGTTTCGAGGTGGACTAGCTTTGCCGTTTTCAGGAGGTTTTCTAGTCCGCTTCCGCCAATGATTGCGACTCTTGGCAACTTTCGACACGGTCTAGTCTTGATCCGTATCCGTATCAGGCCCTAAGTCTTCCATAAGAGCTTTGAACTCTTCGAACGACAGTTTTCCGCCAGTTCGGACCTTCTCGTTTGCGGTCTCCTTATACTTCGACTTGACCTTCTCCCCTTTCAGTCTGGGGCTCTGAGACTCTTTAGCTTCGCCTATCTTTGATCGGAGCTGAACCATGCGTTCAATATTGGTTCTGAGTTCATTCACCGCTTCACGTCGAATCTCACTTCTCTGGACAAATTCGGCGTGAGCGGCATCGGCTTCTTTCCGCTTGCTGAGCATAGACTTAAGCAATTCCTGCATGGCATTGTGGATCTTCTCGCTTTCCTCAGCGATCCTAGTCAACTCCTCATGGGTCGCCTGAGCCTGAAGCCTCAGCGCGCCTACCTCCACTCTCAGCTGGAGTAACTTGTCCTTGACGCTCCTCAACCCCTTGTGTTTCGCCAGATCAAATTCCAAAGCGCTGATTTTTGCTATTATGCTCCGTTCGGTCTTCGGCGCGAGAGGGTTAGTCTGTATGTACCATTCGAGGCTGTTGATTTGTTTGTAGAGTTCTGCGACACTTCCTTTGAGTTGTTCGGACATCTGTTGTGTTTGCTGTAAGACTTTGGATAGGTCTTCTCGCTTCTCCGCTGCCTTATCTCTCAGTTCGTTGCGCTTTATCTTCAGTTCCTTAACTCGCGCATTCAGCGCGTCACGCTTAGCTTTGAGCTTCTTGACCTCTTCGGAGAGGCGCTTAACCTCGGCGTTGAGATCGTCCCTTCTCTTAGCCGAGTCATCCGCCTGTCGCCGGAGAGCGGCAATTTCAGTTCTTTTGGCGGCGTTCCTGCTCTTCAACTCGTCGAGTTCTCGATAGAGGTCATCGATCGGAGTCGATTGGATTGTCTCGGAAGACATTCAGCAGCGCCTTTTTTCGCCGCGGCCAGCAGCGACCCTAGCAAACTTGGTCGGACATGGATTAGTCGCTTTCGGCTTCAATGCGGACCCGCTGGGTGAGTGCTTTAAGGTTCCCTCCGATTGGAGGTATATAACGGGTTGCGTTGCTTTCACCTTCTGCCTTTATCCAAGCAATATCCTTGCATCCGCTACAACTGCACCTCTGGCGTGAACTATGACCGGGTTAAGGTCTAACTCTTGTATCTGGCTGTTGTCTAGCATGATTCTCGATGTCGCTTGAAGTATCTGGACTATCGCTTCCTCATCTGAAGCGGGGTGTCCTCTAACTCCTTTCAACAACTCATATCCGCGGATCTCGTGAATCATTTGGTGCGAGTCCAATTGAGTTATGGGCGCCACCCTGAAGCTTGCGTCCTTCAGGACTTCAACGAATACCCCGCCTAATCCAAAGAGAACCGTCGGACCGAATTGGCTGTCTCTCAAGCCTCCGACGATTACCTCGACTCCCGCCATAATCATCGATTGCACTAGGACTCCTATGACGCGGGCATTCTGGGCATGTTTTGTTACACTAGCTATGATCTCTCGATACGCCCCTTCGACTTGTTCCTTCGTCGCCAACCCGACCATGACGCCTCCCACCTCTGTCTTGTGCACAATATCCGGCGACACAATCTTGAGAACCACAGGAAAGCCGAATCTCTCCGCGTACGACGCGGCTTGGCTTGGGCTTTGAGCTATCTGGAATCTCGGAGTCGGAATTCCATATGCAACGCAGATCTGTTTGGCTTCAGGTTCCATCAGGTTCGCTCTACCCTGTTTTCTGGCTTCTGCCACAATCCGCTCTGCAATTGCTGTAGCCGACGCTAAGGTACCCGTTGTTCCATGATCGGATGATGTGAGAGCCATAGGGCAACCGCTCTCGATAGTAGTAGGACTTGTATCAAAATTATTCGCACAAGGTTCCGGGGTTTTGATTTTAATAGCTAAACGGCGCTTTACGAAAATGAGGTTTTGCATCTGTCCCGCACCGATCTCGGTCAATTGCCTAGATGGAATCTGTCTAATGTCTATCCCACTCTTGAATCAGAGGCTCTGAAAAGGGGGCTCTCTGAATTGAAGTCTGAAGTCGATGCACTCGACTTATTTCTCGACGCCTATAAGATATCGAGAAATGAACCCGACGAGCAAAGACAAGATGTTGCGAAGGCGAAACAATGCATCGACGGGTACTTGGAACGCGCAAATTCCACTCTACGCCTGCACTCAACGATCAACGCCTACGTCGCATCCTTCGTAAGCACGGATTCGTTCAACACAACTGCCAAACGGCTAGAATCTGAACTTGAAGTCGTTGGGGTTCGACTCCAAAAGCAGGAGGTTCGTTTCAGAGGGTGGGTCGGACTAATCAAGGAAACTTTGCCGGCTATACTCGCAAAACCAGGTGCAGCAAACGATCACGCGTTCTACCTTCAAGAAACTGCCGAGCAGAGCCGTTACCTTATGAGCGAACCCGAAGAAGCCCTAGCCGCAGAACTGGAACTTAGCGGCTCAAACGCTTGGAGCAAACTCCACGGAACGGTGTGCTCCCAATTGACCGTTGAATTCAATCTCGATGGAAAACTGCAAAAGATTCCCGTCACCGCGCTGCAAAACCTAAGCCACAGCCCAGATGAGGCAGTCCGCCGGCGGGCATACGAGACTGAACTTGCGGCTTGGGAATCAGTCCGTGAACCCTTGGCCGCAGCGCTCAACGGGGTGAAAGGAAGCGCGATAACCCTAGACAAACGGCGCGGCCGGAAGGATGGGCTTCATGATTCTCTTGATACTTCAAGGATAGATCGTGAAACATTAGATATGTTGCTTACCGTTATGCGAGAGTCATTTCCAATCTTTCGCGAATATATGACGGTAAAAGCGAAGAAACTTGGAAAAGACAAGTTGGCATGGTGGGACCTATTCGCGCCCGTCGGGAAAAGTGAAAAAGTGTTCACTTGGCCGGAAGCCGTTCGTTTTATTCTCACCCAGTTTAGGGCATTTGATGAAAGGCTCGAACGCCTCGCCAAACGCGCTTTCGACAACAATTGGATCGATGCCGAGCCACGGAACGGCAAACGTGGGGGAGCATTCTGCATGGACCTCCCCGGCGTGGAGGAGTCACGGGTTCTTTGCAATTTTGATGGGTCGCTCGATCAGGTTTCCACGGTTGCACACGAGTTGGGGCACGCTTTTCACAATGAATGTTTAGCGGGAAAAACAATGCTGCAACGTTCCACGCCCATGACGCTTGCAGAAACCGCGTCGATCATGAACGAGACAATCATCACGAACGCGGCATTATCGGAGGCCGCCGGCCCTGAGGAAGAATCAGCCATCCTTGAGACATATCTCATTGGCGCCAGCCAAGTCATTATCGACATAACCTCACGTTTCCTCTTCGAGAAGGAAGTCTTCGAACGACGAGTCAACTCCGAGCTTTCAGCAGATGACTTCTGCGAGATTATGCTTCGTTGCCAAAAGGAAACATACGGAACTGGCTTGAACGAGGAACATATGAACAAGTACATGTGGACCTGGAAGGTTCACTACTACATTCCCGCATTCTCATTCTACAACTATCCATACGCCTTTGGTTTGCTGTTCGGCACAGGATTGTACGCCGTATACAGGGACCAGGGAAATAAATTCACTAAGGACTACGAGGCTCTCCTCGCCAGCACGGGCGAAGCGAGACTCGCCGAGTTAGCGGCAAGATTCGGTTTCGACATTCGAAAACCGGACTTCTGGCGAAATAGCATCCGCATTATCGAAGAGAAGGTCAGACGATACGGCGAACTCTAGCCACTGAGCCAAGACGCCGTGTTGGATACTCTAACCTTTACGGCCCGATTACGCAATTCCCGCTTCATTTCGTTCACGGCCAAGCCAATATGCCGTAACCCGATCGGTCTCGTCGAGGCCAATATGGAGAAGTGAAGTTCGATATTGGCTCGCTTGTTCTCAATTCCTCGAGGGTGCGACTTAATGTACACTCCAGGTGTGTGCTTCATTACTCGATCTATAATCGGTGCCAGAGAAGACTCATAGATTCCACTGATTCGAAGCCAACTCTCAACGTAGGATCGTCCTCCCGCCTTCGCCCGTACCTTAGCAAGAATCGACGCTAGGAAGATCGTCTTTGCCTCGGACGGGACTCCGGGTAAACAGAAGATCTCGGTCTGCTTAGCGGTTAACAGGACCGCAGGCGCTGTTCCAACCGGGTTAAGTAACGGCACGGCGCCCACAGGAATCTGGGCCATTTTCAAGCGTGCCTTGGTCAAATGCATGCTTCTTCTTCCGAACCTTCGTGCGTAATGATTGCGTATCAATCCTACGGCCTCTCGATTAACTGTCAGTCGTCTCCTTAACCCCTTAGCAACGCCCCTGAGCGTCATATCATCAAAGGTGGGGCCAATTCCGCCGGTGATTATTAGAAACTCGGGTCTCCTTCGCAAACTCTCTCTAACTCCAGTCGATATGGTCGTTAAGTTGTCGCCAATTGTCGTTATTCTGCTAACTTCCGCCCCGGACGAAGTAACTTGCGTGGCTATCCAAGCGGCATTAGTATTGATCGTATTCCCAAGCAAAAGTTCGTTTCCAACCGAGAGTATCTCAACTACGGCAGTCAATTTTGCTCGCGCTCACAAAGACCTGTGAATGTTCGATTAATAGATCGTTGGATGTTCGAAGCGAACCTGAGATCGGGCGTGGTTATTCGGATTGATTAATCTGCTTTCTTGGAGAGCCACCATTTCAGATAATCGTTCTGTCTGCGCTTGCGTTGCTCATCTGGAGACTCGCGTTCGCGAAGCTTTATCCTGCCCTCCATAAGCTGCTGCGCGCTCGTGGTTAGCCCGCAGCTCTTGCAAGTGTACTGCTTGAGGGCACTATCATACGATAGTATTCCTCCGCATTCCAAACAGTAGTTCGTTGTCACTTCGCTTTTGATCTCCGTCGCAATGGGTAAGCTGACGGCGCGCTAGTTAAACCCTGCCCATATCATTCTGTTTCAGTTACGTAGTAGAATTCTCCGGAGCTCTTTTGCTCCTTATCCAGTTTACTGTCTAACTTGTTTATTCGCGGGCGCTTAGTGTCGGGGTCGCGTCTAAATGTAATCTCCATCTCGGAGAGAAATTCGTTCATTGCTTCCCGTAGAGGCTCGGGCTTGTAGCCGACGCCCTTTACGCCAGGCGTGCCCTTGAATATCATCATGCGGTCTGCAAGGAAGTCCTGTGTGACAATATCATGTTCAACCACGAAAGCGTAGGCCTGCCTTGAGTCTACGAGGTGCCTTACGGCGTTCGCTACGTTCAACCTTTCCTCGACATCTAAGAATGCGCTTGGTTCGTCAAGAAGGTAAACTTGAGCTGACTTGCCGAGGCACGCGGTAATTGCGACCCTTTGCAGTTCACCGCCGCTGAGTTCCTTTATTTTTCGTTCTTGTAGCTTATTGATTGAGAGAGGTTTAATGACTTCATCGTTGAAGATTGATGAAGCGTAATCGTCGACTACGCTCGTCAGGAGTTCTTGAACAGTGCCTTCGTACGTGGAAGAGATGTATTGGGGCTTGTAGCTTACTTGCAGCTGATTCTGCCCCGTCTTACTGTAGTACTCGACAAGTTCCTTGACGAACGTCGTCTTTCCAATTCCGTTAGCCCCTAATATCCCGATGATTTCCCCTGCAGCGACATGTCCCGGTTCCACGTCTAACCGGAAGTCACCCATCTTCTTGGAAACTTTAGGCCATTGAAGTCTTTCTTGGGCTTCGAATTCAATTACGCGCGGGGGTCGAATATGGAACCGGATGGGTTCATCTCGGAATCTCATGTTTTCGTCGGGTAGGAATCCGGTTAGGTAATCGTTGATTCCGCTCCGTGTAGGGTGCACATGGGAGACTACGCCATAGGTTCCAGGCTGGCCGTAGACTAGGTAGATTTCGTCGGAGAGGTAATCCAGCATTGCGAGGTCGTGTTCCGCAACGAGGACGGATTTTTCGTCGTTTAGCAACTTGCGTATTATTCGGGCGACTCGGATTCGTTGGTAGATGTCCAAGTAGCTTGACGGTTCGTCGAACATGTACACGTCGGCTTGTCTGCATATTGCTGCGGCAATTGCCACCCTTTGGAGTTCACCGCCACTGAGCACTTTGGCGTCACGTTGAAGCGCGTGCTCTAATTCCAAGTCGGCGATTAGCTCGGTGAGTTTTCCTCGTTCATCGACCTGCTTCAATGCGCGGCCGATCTTTCCTTTGATTACCGCGCCAAGCTTGTCGACGTGCTGTGGTTTGTGAACAATCTTCAATTCATGTTCGGAAATCTGACGGAAGTATTCATGGAGCAAAGTCCCACGGTACCTATCTAGAACAACGCTCCAATCTGCTTCCGCCTGAGGTAAGCCGAAGTTCGGATGGAGTTCACCCCCGAGTATGCGAAGTGCTGTGCTCTTTCCAGTACCGTTGCGACCCACTAGGCCGATCAGCGTGCCGTTACGGGGAATAGGCAACCTGAAGAGTTTGAATTCGTTTACGCCGAAACTGTGAATGCACTCTCCATCTAACTCTTGCGGGAGTTTGACAATGCTGATCGCGTCGTACGGACATTTCTTTATGCAAATTCCGCAGCCAGTGCAGAGGACCTCATCGATTATTGGTTTCTCTTGCCCAGCGATGAACTTGATCGCATATCTTCTGTTCAATACCTCGGGACAGAAACGGTAACAGGGTATCCCACAGTCGTCCGGCTTACAGTGTTCCTTGTCCAATGTGGCGACGCGTAACATATCTCAGGCTCCCTTCAGCACGGGACTCGACTAATTCACCGAGAACTCCAATTCAAGGTAATCTGGCTGGCTTAGCCTACCAGTCCTCGTCTTCTCCCCAGCCTTCGTCTTCTCCCCACTCATCATCCGTTCCATCGTCTTCTTGGCCATCCCAATTGTCGTCTTCACTCAAAGAGAAGGGCCTCTAATGTAGGCTCGCGCTAAGGCGACCTTGACTGTCTTTAAAACTTTTAGTAGCTTCAGACCCGAACAAACGGGTCTCGGCATGTAACCTGGCAGCGCATTAGGGTAGTCGGGCCACCGTTTTCCCTCGAACGTGAACTATTGGGCTCCGCATCGACTCAGATGCGTATGCCCACGGCATATAGGCTGTGTTGTGAACTGCCGCCATCCCACCACTAGGATCAATGGCGATTATGCCTGCATGCCCACGAAGCCTGTTAGAGGCCATTCGGACGCATTTTTCAGCAGCCTTCGACGCGGACATGCCGCCCTCCATCCTCAAACACACAGTCCTCGATAGTCCCAGCCTCACGGCCACTTCACCCCATCCCGTAACGGTTGCCGATCCTGACCAGTTGTCCGAATAGAGCCCAGAGCCAATCAAGGGCGTGTCGCCGATCCTCCCAGGAAGCTTCATCGCCATGCCCCCGGTTGATGCAGCGGAAGCGAAGTTGCCAAGCGCATCAACCGCAACGGCCCCTACCGTGTCATGCCCCAGAATCTCGGGACGCCTCCGAAGCAGGGCACGATTTCTCTTCAACCACGGAACTCTCCCTCGACGTGCGGCCCTAGTGGTTCTGACCAACGCTTGGCGACGCTTAGCCGTGACCGGGTTAGCGGTGGGAAGGTGAAATGCCTTCGCAAGCCTCTCTGCAGTCAAACCCGCGACCAGTACGTGATCGGTATTTTCCATCACTATCCTAGCTAAGTGGACGGGGTTCTTGACTCGCCGGACCAAGGCAACAGCGCCGGCGGAGAGTTGTTTTCCATCCATGATTCCCGCATCCATCTCCACAGTTCCCAAACAAGTCAGCGCCGATCCTTTGCCCGCGTTGAAGATCGGGTCGTCCTCCATCGCCACTACAGCCGCTTCGACCGCATCTAAGGCACAACCACCTTTGACCAGAACCCGTAGACCTTCCTTTGCAGCCTCTTCGACTCCCACCTTAGCAAGTTTGATATCGCTTCGCCAAAACCCCGCGCCCCCATGGACTATAATCCTGAAAGTCAAATCAGATCGCCTAATCGTGCTGAAGATTTCCGGATTAATGTTTAAGCTGTTTGCCATAGTCTTATCGGGTGGAGGATAAGGGGTATTCTTGGCGAGGATTCTGAAGGCCGACCTTGACGGAATCACGGAGGCGGCTGCGGCCGTTGCGAAGGGGAGCGTCATCTGCTATCCAACAGATACCCTATACGGGTTGGGATGTGATCCAACAAACGCCTCCGCCGTGAGAAGGACGATAACCGCGAAAGGGGACCGAACCAAACCAATGCCAATACTCGTAAGAGATTTGGCTTGGGCTGAGAGATTTGCATACATACCCGACAAAGCGCGCAAGTTGGCCCAAGTGTTTTGGCCGGGGCCGTTAACCATTGTGCTACGTGCTCGAGCAGGTCTTCCTGAACTTCTGATTCCGGAGGGGAAGGTTGGAATTCGCTCGCCGAAACATCAGTTTTGTTTGAAGCTATTGGAACTTTGCTCAGGAGGACTGGTTGGCACCAGCGCTAATCTTTCCGGACAGCCCGCCGCGACGACGGCGGAAGAGGCTCTCAAACAACTCGGGGATCGGGTCGACCTAATACTTGACGGCGGCAGAGTTCCTCTCGGGGTAGCATCAACGGTTATCGATCTAACCAAGCCTCGGCTGAGCATTCTACGTGAAGGTCCGCTGGGCAGGGAAGAAATTCTCAGCGTTCTGCGCAGCCGTAAGCCAAGATAGCTATTAGTCAGGCATCTTCCCTACACCCAGGCCATATCTTTGCTAAAGGACTTCAACCTCGTCGTCTCTACTAGTAGAGGCAACGAGAGAAACACGTGTAGCGAGATGTGGTATCTTCTCGGTGAAGTTGGAGACCGTGGGTCGACTGTCGAACCGACGCCAGCAATAGGGTTAGTGGTCGCGAAAACCAAGTTGGAGCCCATCAAAGCAGTTCATGACCTACGGGGGCTACTCAAGGAGCGGCCATGGGAGTTCAAATACACATTGAGGTTAGTGCCGATACAATCAGTTTCCGAAGCAAACCTTGATGCCATCCAGTCCTCCGTTTTGTCCTTGGCGCAGAAGATTATGGATAACGAAACATTCAGAATAACCGTTGAAAAACGCCACACCTGCCTCTCGAGCAAGACGATAATCGACACAATAGCAAAGAAGGTTGACAGAAAGGTAAACCTTGAGAACCCTGACAAAATCATCATGATTGACGTGATCGGCAATTTGGCCGGAACGGCGTTAGTCAAACCAGACGATGTACTTTCAGTTGAGCGCGAGAAACGAAAAGGGTAATGGTCCTACTTTTTCGCAGCTAGCATGGCTGATCGTTCCACCGCGAGACGTTCGATCGCCATGGGTTCGGTCTCATTCTTCCGGATGACAGCTTCAAGTTCCTTCTCGCCGATGTCAAACTCAAAGCGAATATTCGCAATTCTCTTCGGCGGCCAGTCGTTTAACAGTTCATCTTCGCTATCTTGACCGAGTTCACTCGTGAGAAAGTTGGCACCAGCTTGGACTTGGTCGAGGCTCCCACCGACTACAATAGCTGCGGTCCTTCGAGTTTCTGGTGTGATCCCAACGCGCTTCAAGGCGCGTATGATCTGTTTGTCACCCGAGAGATAGAGGAGCAGCTCCATCGCTAGCGATTTTGCTATCGGTTGCTTGGAGTGAAATGACTTGCATGCGTTGAATGTCGCCAACTTCATGTAGCGTTGGCCAGGAACCTTATCCAGATCCACCAGTTGTATGTTCAGTTCCGGGAAGTTCTTGGCCGCGCTACGAAGCAGTTCTTCAACATTATGCGGCTTCGTGTTGAACGCCGACGTCCAAGCATAGAAGTTCGTTTCGGGTAATTCAAAAATCACTGTGCGTCATCAGCTAACTTCAGCAGAGCATCAACTGTCTTCTCGCCCATACCGCAGCTACCGAGAGTCGCCCTCACACTATCTTGCGCCTGGCCTTGCGCCTTAGCTTCTTGAATCAGTAGTTGCGCTGTCTCAACTCTCTCCCATGGGAAGATGATCCAGTTAGGGGTTGACACCGCGAAGAAGTCTGGTTTGAATTTGCTATGTGGTTTGTGGTAGACAGTTACCGTTCGTATCTCGCCGGCATGACGGTCCTTAACGTGCTCCAAGGCAACGAGAAGGCTTTCTCCTGTGTCGGCTACGTCATCTACTACAAGGATGCGCTTGCTCGAAATGTCTTCACTGATGGGTTGAGTCACGACGGGTTTCCTGGAGGTCTGACCTATTCCGACGTAGAACTCGATCTTCACGTTTGCAGTATGCGTGTTCCTTAGAAGGTCTGAGAGGATTCTCCCCGGAATCCAACCCCCTCTCGATACACCTACTATCAGATCCGGCTGGAAACCCGATTGCTTGATTCGAATCGCCTGGTCGAGTAACATATCATAAATCTCGTCCCAGCTCGGGGAAACATACATGCGAGGACTAATCAACTAGGCATCGGTAGTAGCGGAGCTTTGCTTGTCACTTTAAGGTTTCTTGCGGTCAGCGGAGATGCATCTCCTCATCTGGCGTGAGGGGCCTCGGTGCAGGTCAGTAAATCCACGTCATGCCGCAACCCAGCACCCACAAGTGTAACTAACAAATGTTGCGCGATCTCTACGGCAAAGGCTTACTATCTTCTCTACAATACGGTTATGGCTCGGTTAGCTGCATTCAGAGTTACGGAGGGCTACGGATCTTCCTATTGATTACAGGTAATCCTTCATACTACACGCCTAGTAATGAGTCTTTTATAGCGTCCCTCGCCTCGATCTGACGCTCCAAAACTTACACTATGAATTTGAAGGAAGTGACTGAAACGGAAAGCCCCCCAGTCCATCAGTATACCCCAGAAATTCACGAGGGACTTAGCAAGCTTCTTGAAGTTTCGGAATATTTGGACTTCCCGTTCACTGTAGAGGAAGCGGCGAACTATTTTCTGCCACGGTCAAACATGACCGCCGCACAACTTCATTCCTTACTCGCCCATCCTGACTTCGCAGATCTGAAATTCGTACTCAAAGACGGCTACCTATTCACCAGCGAAAGGCAGTCGATAGACTCCCGTTTCGAAAGAGAGAAAGTTTCCGCCGCGAAACTGGAGTCGGCCGCTGGCATCGCGAAACTATTGACGAAACTAGTACCGTTCATTCGTACAATCGCGGTCACGGGAAGTGTTGCTTACGGGAGCGCGGACAAGTGGGATGACGTCGACTTATTCATTATTACCGAACGGAACAGACTGTGGATGTCCATGTTCTTGATGCTTCTCCAGATCAGATTGTACAAGATCCTGGGCCTCAGACCCGCCCACCTCTTGCCCTTCTGCCTAAGCTATATGCACGACGAGGAAGGCTTCTCGAAGGAATCTCGAAGAAGCAGGACAAACCCTCTCTTTGCACGTGAACTGCTGAAGGCGAAACCAATAGCTGGGACGCCTAAGTATCGAAAAATCCTGGAAGAGAACAAGTGGGTAGAGGAATTCTACTCGACTCCGTACCGGGACACACTTCGTCTCCTTGAAACGGGCTTTGATGGGGAGAGAAAATCGCCCGAAGTTCCATTTCGATTTCTATCGTTCCCGCTAGTTTGGGCGGAAGGCATCAGTTACCTAATCCTCAGTCGCTATCTTCGGGTTCGTGCGCACCTCACCAATCTAAAACTGAAATCCGAAGGCAAGAACTTGCGCGCTTTCGAACCCAACATCTGTCGAGTATCCTGCGTTTATACGTCAAACTTCTACCGGTGGCTGAGCGCTCTCTGGGGAGCCTAGCGGGTCGCATCAACTGAGGTTTTTCCTTTGGGCCAGCAGGTATTATCATCACGACCACCAACGCTAGAGAACGAGTTCTCGATCGGAATCTGCGCGGCGGATCATGCTGCAAAACTGAAGGAATTGCTTGAGACAATCGAAAAGGAATCGTGGCCCGCAGGTTTTGTGCTTAGGTCAATCATCGTTGTGGGGAGCGCTCTCGATCATAGGGCACGCGAACTTCTAAGAAGGTCCGCAACCGAGAACCCCAATTTCATCGGCATCGAGGAACCTATCCGAAGGGGCAAAGCCGAAGCCATCAACAGAATACTGGAAGAGTACACGGGAAGTTTTCTCGTCTTGGTCAATTCCGATGCGCATCCGGAATCTGGCGCTATCGCCAAGTTACTCTCTGCTATAGCCGCGGACGAAAACGTAGGAATGGTATCAGCCTCACCTGTGTTAGGTAACATCCCAGGCGTTACAGATGCCGTTCTTAGGCTGATGTGGAGCGTTCACAATGAATGCTTACTAGAACTGAACGACAAAGGAAAGAACAACCATTGCTGCGATGAACTAATCGTGGTCAGATCGAGCGCTCTTAGACGATTACCGCAGGATACGATCAACGATGGTGCGTTCCTAGCGGGTTCAGCCTATAAGCAGGGATATTCCATCGAATTTTGCCGAGCGGCTCATGTGCAGATAGATGTCCCACATCGAATTTCTGACCTTATGAAGCAGAGGAGAAGAATACTTTACGGGCATGCACAAATTGTTCACTCAGTCGGCGCGGCTCCCAGAACGTTAGAGTCAATGCTCTTCACCAGCCCCAAGCTTGGTCTATTCATTCTAGTTAGAACCCTTGCCAGGTCGCCGAAGCTGATTCTCGCCTTACCCGTGGCGGTGGTTGGAGAGTTCATTTCAGCTATCGGAGCGGCATGCGATAGAATTACTTCTACGAAGAAACACGTGCCATGGGACCGAGTGGCATTCCGAAACTAAGACTGAGGGCCAGAACGTTGCTGGGTACACCCACTCTCAAGGCAGCAGAGTCCGAGGCCACCATTAAGATAGTC
Organism: uncultured Candidatus Bathyarchaeia archaeon; assembly: GCA_964533505.1. Taxonomy (GTDB): domain Archaea; phylum Thermoproteota; class Bathyarchaeia; order 40CM-2-53-6; family 40CM-2-53-6; genus FEN-987. The sequence goes on from CAZHKA010000023.1 coordinate 50,116, forward strand.
ACTCAAGGCCGAGAGAGCCAGCTCCCACACATCGTCCGAGTGCGTTTTGTCCTCCGCGAAGGCTCGTTCTTTGTCCTTGCAGGAAAAAGTAGTAGCGATTGGGTGTTGAATGCGTTGAAGGCCGGCAGAGCCAAAGTTAGGTTGGGCAACATTGTGATACCCACAGCCGTCTCAAAGACTGCACAAGAAGAGCGGGCTGCTACCGTCGCCGCGTTCGACACAAAGTACGGGTCACGCGTCGTGAAAGATTGGTACTCAAATGTGGAGTTAGTCATTCGCCTTACCCCGCAAGGGGCACCCGTCGAGCGCGACGCCATAAAGGGCGAAGGAGAGACGGCGAGCACCTATGCGAATTGGCGTTCGCAAAAGAAGGGGTACTATGAGAGCATATCAGAGGCTTTCGACTCGGCATCGGAAGAATATGACTTTACTATAAGCCACAACTACATCAACACTTGGATCCGGAAACGTTCGATCTCCGAACTTCTCGGTCTTGTAGAGAGAAACGATACTCTGGTGGAAATTGGGTGTGGGACAGGCGCGGAAGCGTTAGAGGTTGCTCCGTACGTTGCGCGCATCATAGCAACCGATATCTCGGACCAAATGATCGAGATTGTAAGAAGGAAGATACAGGCCAAGAGAGCATTCGACAAAATAACCACAATTAAACTTAGGGCCGCTGAGGTGGATCAGGTCAAGAAGATTCTCGACGGAGAAACAGCAGATGCCGCCTACTCGTTCAATGGAGCTCTGAACTGCGAGCCTGACCTCGAAGACTTCGTCGAAGGTCTCGCCACCGTGCTTATTCCGGGCGGATATTTCACATGCTCCGTTAGAAATTCCCTTTGCCTAGGTGAAGTATTGTCCCATGCGGCCACTCTACAATTCGAGAAGATGGCGCCCAGAAAAAATCAACCCGTAATGGTCTCCGTGGGCGGGCTCGACATACCCGCACTCTACTATCCTCCATCCGTATTTGCTCGTTTCTTTCGAACAAAATTCAAACTTCTTAGAGTGGTTGGGCTCCCTGCTTTCCTGCCACCGGCGTATCTAAGCGATTATTACGTCAAGTTCAAAGAGGTCGGATACGTGCTGGAGCGCCTTGAGAACGTACTGGGCAATCGTTTTCCGTTCAACAGGTTAGGAGACCAGACCCTCTTCGTCTTCCAGAATCGCTGAGGTAGCCCACAGAGAATGAATGCTGTGGGACGGGTTCAGATTGGCGTTCGACGAAGAGCTAGCAGCCTTCTGGTTCTTGGTTTCGCGATTCGGGAAGGCTTCTCGTTTTGGACGGCGCATCCTACTGATTTTGAGCTTTGGGTTCGCCTTGGTTATGCGGTCACTCACGGAGGCGACCCGTACGGGCTGCTTCAATGGGTTCCGGGTCTGAGTTTTGCGAGTGTGTTTGGTTCATCGAACACCTCGACGATCGCATACCTACCCTTCTGGCCCCTGCTTACCGGCCTGATTTACCTAATCTATGCCGCTGTTGGTTGGGATAA
>CAZHKA010000024.1:0-63759 GCA_964533505.1 uncultured Candidatus Bathyarchaeia archaeon
ACGTTACCTTACGTAAGGTAACACGTCGTCTACGTTTGGTGCGAGTGGCTGTTTACTTTCGTTTGGTGGCGGTCAAAAATGGTGTGTAGTTGAACTGCGACCCACAAGAAACATGCCGCCGCCAACGAATATTAGACCGAAAAGCGATAGTCCGCTGGCCACTGGAAATCCAAGTTTAAAGCAGTTGGGACCCCAATAAGGCGAGCCGCATAGAAAAATGCTTAAGCCTAAGACAAAAAGCACCCATCCAATCAAAAACAAAGGACCACCCACGTAACGACCGGCTTTTCCTAGCACAGGCTTTTCCTCCTCAGGAGGAAGATAATACTCAAGCAGATATTACGAGTTGCTTTGAATTTACGTAATGAAAATAGTCGAAACTTAGGTCGTTCTTCTCTTTGCGTTTTGGATGAGGGTCAGCCATTTGACTGAATGCTAAGGCGTTCTGTGGGCTGTCTCTTCTCCTCTGCGACTGCAGTCAGTTCACAAGAGAAATAAAATAACCTCTCATAAAGCGGCAACCAAACGGTCTGCCGCGCCTTCCTTAATTCTGCTTGCACTTCGAATGATCGTCAACCACTTGGTCCTCAACTTCTATCCCGACTTTCTCGGCAGGCATCTTCCCTTTCAAAGCTTCATGGGACCGAACGTAAATATGGTAAATCCATAATCCGAAAGAGAAGTGATATGCGGACAAGTCAAACACATTCTTCGGTTTCAGAGTGTACTTGGATCTGAAGTGCAGTTACGAGGCGCCTAAACTATAAATTCTTGACATTTCCCTACAGGACCGAAGGATTGTAGTAAGATATGGCTAAGAGTTGGCTCGGAACGCTCGCCTTCATATTGGCGTTGGTCGGCGGAATTTTGATGGTTTTGTTAAGGCTTGTAGCTTTCATGGGATACGCGGTGGTTAGTATGTTCGGAGTCCCACGACTCTTTCCCGGGTACGAAATTTTGGGTTTAATACTCGGCATTGTCGCAATCATCATCGCTATAACCAAACGTTCCACCCAACCCTTGTGGGCCGTCGTCCTGATCGTGATTGGAATCATCGATCTACAGGGAATCGGAGCCTTCCTTGTCCTACTCGGCGGAATATGCGGCCTAGCCTACAAGTACGTCTAACTCTATTAGCTAGACCGCGCCACCTGGGCCGCCACGTGGGTCACAGCTTCACTCACGATCTGGGTTACAGTCATGAGAGCTAAGTCACCTAATTCATGCAAGAAAGGAAAGTAGCAGACCAAAGGACCAAACGGTAACGACGCGTTACGAAGGCTAGCAGATTTAATATACTTGAAACTCTCCTTTTGCACACATGAAATATCTCATAGAACTCTACCCTCCCGTAGACGTGAAGAACAACTTCGAGAAAAGCCCTGACTTACAGAAGAAAGTTGGCGAAGCAATACAGCGAATGAAGCCTCTCACTGCTTGGTTCACCTTAAGGTACGGCTTCTTCGTAGTTGAAGCAGACTCAAATGAGGAACTCAGCAAGAAGGTTGCACCCCTGTTTTACCTGTTCAAGACGGACCCGAAAATATCGCCGGCATTCAGTCTGGAAGAGTTCCCGAAGCTCGTCGCAACACTAGGGGAAGAAGCAAAGAAGTACGGATACTAGACAAAACTCTCCAGCACAGCTAGCTGGAATTTGCCCAGCCACCTTCCTTTTTTAGACCACCAAACGAAAGTAAACGCCCTCACGCACCAAACGACAATGACGCGTTAGCCGTTAAGGTGACAGATAGTCTGCGGTTGACGGCTTAGAGTAGATACAATGGGTGGATGATCTGTAGGTCAGCGGTTGTGGTGTGCCCAGTTTTCAGAGAGCTTCTTTCAAGTTCGAGAGGGCGATCATAACGTCAAGTAGGTTCGATGAGAGCGCTGACATGGTTACTCTTCCGATCACTTTGCCCTTTTCCACGACGTAGAGCCGCCCCACATTCTTCTGCAGCATGGTCTCCAGAGCTTCGCCGGCTCGCATCTCTGGCGGAACCGTGATAAGTGGAGAGCTCATGACCTCTTCCACAGGTATCTTATCAACGATATAGCCCTTGGCCACACAACGGCGCAGAATATCGTGTTCGGTAAGAACGCCTACAGGGAGCCCTTGTCTCTCTACGAGGAGAGACCAAATTTTCGATTGAATAAGTTTGTCGAGCGCTTGCTTAACCGTCTGGTTCGACTCGATCGTTACAACCGGGTGTTCCATTACCTGTCTGACTGTCACCGAGATTGGCATGGCTCTCAACGTTGTCCATGCTAAGCTGCTTGCTCTTTAGCATTTTGCGCTCTTATCCGCATGAAGTCTAACACGAAGCTTAAGCTCTAGAAACATTAAGGTTCTGTGAAGTCTCCGATTGAGCGACCGAGTTCATGGCGATGTGAGAAGTCGGTGATGCCCATTTCAAGCTTCCGCTCTGCTAAGACAATTCCAGGGTAATTGGCCAGTGGTCCGACCCCTCGACGTCATTCAGTATGTCCGCTCCTCTTATCCTGTCGGTAATGTTCTTCGAAACCAAAGCACAGTCCAGTCTGTCAGCTTGGCTCTTGTCACCATACCAATAACCGCTATACTTTCTGAGATGACCGTTCACGAATCTGAATGAATCAACGAAGCCGGAGTCCAATCGCCTATGTCTCTATGCGCAATGTTGAGGTCGCCACATATCACCACTGGCTTTCTCGCTTTGAGCGCTTTGATGCGTTCTTCAAACCCCACCAGAAACTTGACCTTGGAATCGAGCTTGATTAGCTTCTCTCCAGCAAACGGGAAGTAGGCGTTGACGAGATAGATGTTATCGAATTCCAGCGTTATCACTCTCCCGTCCTCATCGTGCTTTATTGGTCCGAGACCTTTGACGATCGATAGCGGTGGGTTCCTTGTGGCGGCCAGCGTTCCCCCGTAATTTACTCTCTTGGAAGGGAATAGCGTCGTCTTGTAGTCGGACATCGACAAGGACAAGGGAATGCTCATGCTCTTTGTCTCCTGAAACAAGATTGCGTCGTATTTCGAACTGGAAAAGATGCCTTGAATGATGGATAGATTGGCTTTGGTAAAGCCGTTTATGTTCCAGGATAGGATTCTCAAGGCCCTGTCCTTCTGGCATCAACCCACTTTTCACGGCGCAAGATGCGATTGCTATCCACCGGCAACTTCACGTTACCCGGTTTGGATGCGATCTAGAATCGGAGAAGGTAAAAGATAGTTCGCTGGAGTTACTTTCTCGATTTAGGGTGGAATGATGGGAAGGCCTGAGTCTCTGCGCGACGAAGTCTTCGAACTGATCTATTCGAGGAATAGGACGGAGGAGGCGATCCTGAGGTTGAATGGCATTATCAAGTCTTCCCCGGAGAATAGCAGGGCAATCGCACTGAAAGCGTACGCGTTGAATAAATTAGCGAATCTGAGAAAGGAATGGAAGTACTCGCAAGTCGCGTTGGAGAATGCGGAGCGGGCCTTAACCCTGAACCCTGATGATGACATTGCCTTGACCAGTAAAGGTTGGGCACTCATAGACCTGCGAAGAGCCCAAGAGGCCCTAAGCGTCCTAGAAGATGCCACTAGGAGAAATCCGAGCAACGAATACGCTTGGTACAACCGAGCTTGGGCGCAGTACCTGACCGGCGACCTTGAAGCATCCTCACGATCAATGGCTAGGGCATTGTCGATCAGCCCAAACAACCCGATCCTTAGACGCGGGAAGGATATGATGGCGCAAGGCAAGGTACCCTCCCATCTGAGGGGGCCTAGTTCGAGGCAGCCTAGCTAGCTAGTCTCTGGAGGCTTCCAGGTAGTCTTCGCGTCAGTGAAGGCGAGCTGAAGGGAACGTAACCTAGCCTTTGGTTACGCCTATTGGAGTGAGTCGTGCGACTTTCGTAGCTATTCCCAGTTGATGGCTGACTTCGGCGACGCTGTCTACGTTCTTGTAGGCTTCGGGGGCTTCTTCACTGACCGTGCCGAGGTTCTCGGCCCTGATCATGATGCCCTTCTTCGAAAGCTGGTCTTCCACGGCCCGAGCTGGGTTCCTGCGTTTGGCTGCGGAGCGGCTCATAAATCGCCCCGCTCCATGCGCGGTGGTTCCGAAACTCAGCTCCATAGACTTGGGCGCACCGACCAGGACCCAGGAGGCGGTGCCCATGCTGCCGGGGATTAGGACCGGCTGGCCGATTTGGCGGTATTCCGGCGGAATGGCCGGATGCCCCGGCGGGAAAGCTCGGGTCGCACCTTTCCGGTGGACGTATACCTTCTTCATTCCTCCGTCAACCGCATGTTCCTCAATCTTCGCAATGTTATGGGCTACATCGTAGATCAGGCCCATGCCTAATTCGTCGGCGGATTTGCCGAAGGTCTTCTCAAACGATTCCCGCGTCCAATGGGTAATCATCTGCCTATTCGACCAAGCGAAGTTGGCGGCGCAGGACATTGCCCCAATGTAATCCTCAACCTCATTACTACTCGCCGGCGCACAGGCCAACTGCCGATCCGGAAGTTTGATTCCGTACTTCTGAATGGCATGTTCCATGACTCGAAGGTAGTCACTACAAATCTGGTAGCCAAAGCCCCGGCTCCCAGTGTGCACCAGGACTAGTACTTGGCCCTCCTTCCTTATTCCAAGCTTCTCGGCGACGGGCGGGTCGAAGATCTTGTCCACCTTCTCTATCTCTAGGAAGTGGTTGCCGCTGCCCAAGCTGCCAAGCTGCGGGGCCCCACGCTGTTTAGCAACTCCCGACACCTTATCCGGATTAGCAGTTTCCATGCAGCCGTTCTCTTCGCAATGCTTCTGATCCTCCGCCCAACCATACCCATGATCAACAGCCCACTCCACACCTTCCGTCGTAACCTTCTCCAAGTCACCCGGCGACAAACGACCAACCTTACCACGACTCCCCAAACCCGACGGCACATTCGTGAACAAGGCATCCAAAAGTCTACCGAGCTGAGGGCGAACATCTGCTTCGGTCAGGTTGGTGCGAATCAGTCTTACCCCACAGTTTATGTCATAGCCAATGCCACCTGGGCTGACGATGCCGTTGTTGTAGTCGCTTGCGGCTACTCCGCCGATTGGGGATCCGTATCCTTCGTGTCCGTCGGGCATGGTGATGGCGTATTTGTATAGGCCGGGGAGGGTGGCTACGTTTGCGCATTGTTGTAGTGTTGCGTCAGTGCGCATTTTTTCGATTAGGGCGTCGTCTGCGTATATGCGGCCTGGTACGGTCATTCCGGCCTGTGCGTTTTGTGGAATTTCCCAGATGAATTTGTCAATTTGCCGCAACTGGATTTGTTGTGAGCCGCGGCCGTAGGCTGGGCCTTGATACATTTGATTCACTGTGAAGTGCGTGAGAACTGGGCGTATTTAAGTTTCGACAAGGCCCGCGATAATTCCTCCGGAACGCGAGGGCGAAGGTTCACGTCTTTCGCAGCGTCTTCTCGTAGAGGCGTATGGAGTTCTCCTGCTCCAGAGTTTGAATCGAACCGGGTCGCAGTTCCCTCACTCTTTTGATAGCCTCGTCGGCCGTGAGCCCTCCACTCACTAAGTACGCGGCCAGAACTGTCCCGGTTCGTCCTTTCCCTTCTCCGCAATGGACGAGGGCCGGTTTGGACTCGGCGTTTCGCGCTTGGATGAAATCAATGATCTCACTCAGTTGTAGCGGGGAGGGTGCACTGGAGATGTGGGAATGCAAGAAATCAAAACCATAACGGCTTATGGCATCAGGGGGCAGTGGAGTGCTGGTCAGTGAGACTACGGCTCGGATCCCAACGGTTTGCAGCCCCTTAACTTCCTCCTGCGTCTCCGGCCTGCCGCAACCCCCTAGTTTTGATTCGATGAGCCAGCTGAAGTTCCTAGGAAGCACGATTTCATCAGGCAAAATGCACAATCTCCAATGACCCGTCTTCGGGTGAGAGTAATAGGCCCGTGCGGGCTGGATGCACTAGGATAGGAATCCGTTGCCATCCTCCGCAATTCGCCACCCGGTGCTTCTCATCAATCCCGGGAATGTGCGTATGACCGAAGATTACCCAACTCGACGCTGGGACACCGGCCACCTTCTTCCACGCTCTCTCCAAACTGAGATTCGAAATGAACCTGTCCCACCCATGCCCTATCATCCCTTTCCAACTCAAATCGTGCCCATGGTAAACGATTACAGTTACTCGGTCGAAGTCGAGGATGGCACACCGGCCGAGCTCCAGAAGAGGTGATAGGTTGAGAGCAGTATTCTCTTGGGGCGAAGGATCATGGGCCGGTGATCCTTGAATGAAGAAGGATTTGACCGTCAGACCTCTCACTCCCAGAATGTCAGCGACCGACGACCCGTCGCGGTTCCCCGTGATTATGCGACCATCTTTCGGAGAATCGAAAAGATCTCCAACGACTACCAAGTTGGATACTTGCTGCTCCTGCAGCACTTGGCGGATAGCGACTGAGTACGGAAACGCCTGATCAGCTTTCAGGTGTAGGTCTGAGATGAAGAGCGTAGGTCCATTGAAGTTTACGTGCTTCGCCTTGTTCATCGGGTTAAGGTTGGGGATGAGTGGGTAGAGAAGGAAACGAAAATTGAAGAGGGACAAGAGAATCGCCGCAACCGCTAACACCATGAGAGCAAGAGCGAGCGGAAACATGGACGGACGATGACCTCATATCTCTTGGATACGCGAGGCAAAATTGCTTGCCCGCACTTCGGACTTGAACCGGGTCGAGTGGAGGAGATTGGGGTTCACTTTCGCTCCTCTCATAAGGCTAAATTCTCAACCGCAAAAGCGGCAATCACGGCGCGCATATTTGAACACTGATTTCACTATACGAGGCGCTTCAGGGCTCAATGTGAATTTCCAATCGCAAAATCGTATGGTGGTAACCATGCGCATCGACAAAGACTATCGTTGGTTGAAGCAAAATCGCCATCAAGACATCGAAAAATGCTACAAGCAATAGGGTATGGATGGAAATATGGTTCGCCCGCACCCTAACTATCAGTCGGCCAGGAAGCAGCTCATCTCCTTCCTTCGAGTCCGAGGATTCCAAGTTCACCCCGACGAAGTCTACTGCCCGACGATAGAGCATTGCTGGGTTGATGTTGCGGCACTCAAGGGCCAAGACTATTGGGCGTTTGAATACAAATCTCGCAACGACTCAATCAAACGAGGCCTACAACAATGCCGATGCTACTCCCAGGCATTCAATTATGTAGTGTTAGTCGCCGACCGTCACCGGACAACCTCCAGCCCGTATTTCGGCAATTTCAAACGAAACGGATTCGGCATCTGGTCCCATGCCGAAAACGGTTTCAACCTACTCCTCCAACCTCGCAGACGCACCGTAACGCGACAGAGCAAAGCAGTCATAGAACGCCAGTTTACTCGACTAAGACATCATATGGAATCAAGGCATGACCGGAAAATATCTGAATGGTTCCCGATTCTCAAGGAGACGCCCGCGGACGGCAGGGATGGTCTTTCACTTCTTTCGCGAACCATTGTTCCACTGAGCGATGATTCCTGGGGTTTCGGACAGATTCGTCACGGTCGCGTCTGGGACGTTCAAGCTTGACGACTCAGGAGGTTTGCGTCGGATGTGGATCGCGTACATTCCCATTCTTTTGGCCCCGCCTACGTCTGCCGGAATCGAATCACCAACGAAAACAGCTTCGGAAGGATCGACGTGCAAGTCGATAAGTGCTCGCCTGAAAATTTCAGACCTGGGCTTTCTTACCTTCAAAGCCGCAGACGTTACGATGGTTTTGAAGAACCCGTCGAGATCGCGTCGGCGTAGTATGGCGCGCACGGCCCAGTCGCTCTTTGCGTTTGATACTACCCCCATCACGTAACCGTCCTCATTGAGTCGGGTTAGCGTTTCGACTGTGTCGGAATATAGCTCCCAGGATTCGACCTCAGGTTTGTAGAACTCAATCGTGGCGTTCGTTGGTAGGTCGATTCCCAACATCTGCAGTCCAGATTTTCGAAGCGACTTTGATATGATTTCTTCCATTGGAATCTCTATTTTGAACAGGTCCGCCTGATAAGAGGCATCGTTGAAAATTTGAACAAATCTCTTGTTGAACTTCTTTGCATCAATTTTGATGCCGAGCGAGTTGAGGTAGTTGTGCATGGCCTCTAGATTTGTTTGGAAAATCTCGTCCCACGAGCGGTCTAGGTGAACAAGAGTATCACCTAAGTCTATGAGCACCGCCCGTACCAAGGCCTGCACCCTTCTCGGTATACGAAGGTCCGAGAAATAACCCTTCATTCGATTTAAGTAAGTTATTCGCTTGAGGTTCACCTGTGGTCGGAGATGTCAGGCGGTTCGACGGGTGTAACCTTCTATGGAGGAGTGGGCGAGATTGGCGGGAATAAGATTCTCGTTGAAGATCACGGCACGAGGATAATGTTGGACTTCGGAATGAGTTATTCCGACCGCCGACGTTTCTTCTCCGACCCCATCCTGTCGCCGGGGGATGAAAGAGACCTGCTTGAGTTTGGCATCTTACCGAACATTAAGGGCATCTACGAATTTGAAGAATCGACGCCGTCCCTAGATGCTTTGTTTCTTTCCCATGCCCATGGCGACCATTGGGGTTACATGTCCTTTCTGAAACGTGCGATTCCGATTTACTGCGGCGAAACTTGCGCGCGCATACTGGAATCTATCTCGTCAACCAGAGTCAGGCATTTCGAATCGGACATCAGAGGGTTGCGCTTCGAAACCTTCAGGACCGGTAAAACGCTGAAAGTCGGGTCAATCGAAGTGACCCCCTGCCATGTCGACCATTCCATTCCGGGCGCATACGGCTTCGTAGTAAGAACCTCGAAGGGCACGTTAGCGTACACCGCCGACTTCAGGGTCCATGGAACTAAGCCACAGCTTACAAACGATTTTCTCCACTTAGCGTCGAAGTCTGACCCTGAAATCCTTCTGGCAGAAGGCACGAACATTCTCGGAGGTGAGGTGACGAGCGAAGCAGAAGTCGGTGCCAAGCTCAACTACCTCGTCGCGAACACGAACAACCTTGCATTAGCTAACTTCTCAAACGTCGATGTAGATAGGATTAGAACATTCTATGAAGTGGCCAGACAAAATGATAGGGTCTTGGCAATATCCCTCAAACAGGCGTACCTCCTAAATCAACTCGCCTCAGACCCAAACCTCAGACTCCCAAATGCGTTTGGTGGACGCGACAGCGTAGCGGTGTTTCGGCGGACTAAGAAGCGGTACTATGATTGGGAAGAGGATGTCATGGATAAGGCCAGAACAATCGACAGCAAAGAATTGAGAGAAGACCAGGGGAAATTCGTTCTGGCTTTCTCAATGCCCGATTTTAAAGAACTAGTGGATATCAGACCCGACGCCGGCAGTACCTTTGTCCTCTCAACCTCTGAGCCCTTCAATGAAGAGCAGGAATTCGAATTTGACCGGTTGAAGAATTGGCTAGATCACTTCGGGTTGCCAATGTACCATGTGCATTGTTCGGGGCATATCATGCCGGCCGAGCTGAAGTCGAGTATCGAAGAGATTCATCCCAGAAGGCTCTTTCCGATTCATACGGAGTACCCAGGCCTTTACAGCAAGTACCTCTCAGACGCCGCGAAGGTTGAAACGCCGTCGAAAGGCCAGTTCTATGAACTGGCACACTAGAAGCGCTCGAATTCTACCCTCAAAGTCATGCCCTTGAGTTCTTTCGCAATAGACCGAACGACGTCCAAGTCAACAGGCATTTTTCGAGGCTGACGGCCCGTTAGAATGACCTTCGTCTCAGTGCTGCCATCCGGAATCCAGATCGTATTAATGGTTAGAATGGATAGGGGACTGAATAAATCCTCAAGAAACTCTCGATCGTCGCCGCCGTAGCTTATCAATTTCACACGTTTGCCAAACGTTTCGCCGAGATCCTTTACGACCTTCGCTCCCCCGCCAAGCAATCTGGGCAGATCCCGTCGATCGACTAGAACAGCCATCATTCCGTTCGCTTCAACAGAACGGTGGTAGGTCACGTCTTGAAGGACAGGGTATTCTTTCTCAAGCTCCACCATGCGCTGAATAACTTTCAGATCTAACTCTGTAATCTGGCCTTTCTCCAGCTTTTCCTCGCATCTACGGCAGAGGATGCCGGATTTCACGCAAAATGCATCTAGAATCGTCTTTACCATTAACTTTCAACTATCATCTGAAGTCCTACACGTCGTCGACCGGCTTCGCGATCGCGAAACCAGCGTCATCACGCCACGATGGCACTTCAAGCTATTTGAACAATTTGCTTGCGACTGAAAACCAACAAGTGCAAGTCTAAGACTATTTTATTACCGACCCGCTTAATCTCTCGCCCCGAATTTTCGAGGCGACAGTTGAATCTTGAAGCTCTTCGAGTATGAAGCTAAGGATATCGCACGAAAGTACGGCCTGCCCGTTCCGGACGGGTTGGTTGCTTCTAGTCCCGCCGAGGTGAAGGAAGCCTATTTGAAACTTGGTGGACCTGTGATGGTTAAGGCTCAAGTTCTGGTTGCTGGCCGAGGTAAAGCCGGCGGCATAAAACCCGCCTCCTCGCCAGACGAAGCAGATCAGGTGGGAGCCGGAATTCTTTCGATGACTGTCAAGGGCGAGAAGGTCTCGAAGGTCCTCGTGGAAAAGAAACTCGTCAGTAAACACGAAAGGTATGTGAGTATTGTGGTCGACCGCGGCTCTAGATGTTACACGATACTCTGCTCCTCCGAGGGAGGCGTGGATATAGAGGAAGTCGCGTCCCAACACCCCGAGAAGATCATCCGCTACAAAATCGACCCCCTCCTTGGCTTACAAGACTACGAGAGCCGAACCATCGCGAAAGAACTAGACTATTCAGGAAAGCAGTTAATGCAAGTAGGCGCGGTCGTAAGCAAGCTGTATCAGATTGCCTCAGATTGCGACGCCGAACTAATCGAATCAAACCCACTCATTGAAACAGAAGCCGGCGACATCTTCGCTGCCGACCTAAGAATTCTCCTCGACGATAACTCTCTATTCAGACAGAGAAAGTTCCTCGAAAGAGCCAAAACATACGAACCCGACATGACAAAGCTTGAGATACAAGCACGCGAAAAAAGCCTAGCCTACGTTGAACTAACCGGAAACATCGGAATAATCGGAAACGGCGCTGGACTCGTGATGGCGACCTTAGACATGATCGTTGACTACAAGGGTAGTCCCGCAAACTTTTGCGACGTGGGCGGAGGAGCAGATGAAGAAAGAATCGCGGCCGCGCTACAAATCGTACTAGGCAATCCTAACGTGAAAGTTCTGCTCATCAACATCATGGGGGGAATCACGCGCTGCGACGACGTAGCTCGTGCCATCCTAGATATCCAGAAGAAGATGGGCATCGACATTCCGATGGTGATCCGACTGGTTGGGACGAACGAGAAGGAGGGCCAGAAGATACTTGCAGCGGCGCAGATTCCGTCGTTGAATAGTATGGAGGCGGCCGCGGCTAAGGCGGTTGAGCTGGTACCAAAGGTGTCCTGAAATGCCAATTTTAGTCGGACGAAAAACGAAGGCCTTGGTCTGGGGCATTACGGGAGGACAGGGGTCATTCCACACTCAACTCATGCTGGAGTATGGTACGAAAATAGTGGGAGGCGTGACTCCCGGCCGAGGCGGACAAGAGGTCCATGGCGTACCGGTATTCGATACCGCCCGAGAGGCATTGGAGCGAAAGGCGGACGCTGCGATCATTTTCGTTCCGGCTCCTCATGCCAAAGATGCGACCTTAGAAGCAATGGCTGCCGACCTGAACCCGATCGTAGTCATCACCGAAGGAATCCCCGTGAAGGATGAGATTCAGATGATGGAGATCGCACGACGAAAAGGAACTACAATCATTGGACCGAACACACCCGGAATCATAACCCCGGCGCAATGCAAGCTAGGCATCATGCCAGGACACATATTCAAACCAGGCAAGGTTGGATTAATATCGCGAAGCGGAACGCTGACCTACGAAATCGCAGCCGGCCTCACCCACGCCGGCCTCGGACAAACAACATGCCTAGGAGTTGGAGGAGACCCCGTTGTTGGCTTGAGCTTTGTTGATGTGTTAAAGATGTTCAAGAAGGATCCAGCAACGAAGGCCATAGCAATGATTGGAGAAATCGGCGGAAATGCCGAAGAGATGGCTGCCGAATACGTAAAGAAGACAAAATATCCAAAACCCATCGTCGCCTACATTGCCGGACGCTCAGCACCTCCTGGCAAGAGAATGGGCCACGCCGGCGCGATAATAACAGGAAAGGCCGGGACAGCTGAAACGAAAATAGAGTCCCTCCGAAACGCAGGCGTTAAGGTCGCCTCGAAACCCGGCGATATTGCCAAGCTAATGAAACGGTCTTAGACGCGGACCGTTCACCTTTGACCGCGACAACAACAATCCGAAGGTGTACACAGAGCGATTTCGAAGCAATCTATACAATCATCAATGACGCCGCAGAGGCGTACAGAGGCGTGATTCCTGCGCATTGCTGGAAAGAATCCTACATGGCAAAAGGAGAGTTGCAACATGAAATCGACGGCGGCGTCGAATTTTGGGTATGTGAGAACAAACGCGAATTAGCCGGCGTAATGGGTATACAACATGTTCAGGACGTAGCTCTCTTCAGACACGCATATGTCCGGACATCTAATCGAAATCGCGGAATAGGAAGCGCCCTCCTATCCCACCTACTCCAGAGAACAACTCGCCCTATCTTGGTAGGCACGTGGGAAGCAGCCACCTGGGCAATTCGATTCTATGAAAAGCATGGGTTTCACTTGGTTGCCCCAAGGGAGAAGGATGAGCTGTTAGCAAGATACTGGTCGATTTCCCAGCGTCAAATAGAAACCTCCGTAGTCTTGGCAGACAAGAAATGGTTAGAGGTCAAGACCTAGAAAACCGCTCAGAAAACGACCGAACAACGGCCCTACATCACAACGAGGGAGCAGCAGTAAAGAAATAGCTAGGGAACATTCAGAAGCGAGACAAGGAACGCCGCCTGAAGACAATTGGAGATGTGCATTAGTTGCTAAAGCGAACACACTACACGAACGAGATCGAGAACGAGAAAGGCACCGTCGTTCTAGCAGGTTGGGTGCATGATGTCAAAGAACTAGCGCGCATAAGATTCGTTTGGCTTCGAGACAGAGAAGGCATTGCCCAAATTACAATCTCAAAGTCAGACTCCAATCCTGACGTCGTCAATGTTTCTGAACATCTTGGGAAAGAAGACGTCATCACGGTTGAAGGCAAGGTAGTTGAGAAACGTGTTGCTAAGGTAGGTTCAGAGATTACACCTTCGAGAATTGAGCTAATAACCAAAGCAGAAGCCGCCGCGCCGCTCGACATGTCGGGAAAGATCGACTCAAACCTCGACGTACGCCTCGACTGGCGAGTCATAGACCTCCGCAGGCCCGAGAATTCAGCAATCTTCCAGATACAGTCTAAATTAGCTGAGGGAATGACCGACTATCTAAACGCGAAGGGTTTCTTCCAAGTCTTCACACCCTGCCTCTTGGGGGGTACATCCGAAGGAGGCGCTGAGGTCTTCAAACTGGACTACTTCGGTAATGAGGCGTTCCTCCGCCAAGACCCACAACTGCATCGACAGTTATGCATAGCGGCAGGGCTCGACAAGATCTACGACCTCGGCCCGAACTGGCGAGCTGAACTGTCACACACCCCGTTACATCTCTGCGAGCATAGAGGAATGGCGGCCGAGTTCGGCTTCATCGCAGACGAGCACGACGTAATGGCAGTTGAGCAGGAGGTGGCGATTGCTGCCTTGGAGAGGGTTCAGAGAGACTGCGGCAGGGAACTCGCGTTGCTTAATGTGGACATGCATCTGCCCAAGGTACCTTTCCCGGAGATGCGGTATCCCGAGATATACGACATCCTAGAAGAATATGGCAAGAAAATTCCTTACGGCAGTGACATTGGGAAGGAGGGTGAAACCATTCTTTCAAACCATGTGCGCGAGAAACATAAGGCGGATGCGTATTTCATCAACCGTTTTCCATCAAAAGTCAAACCGTTCTACGTGATGCGAGTCGATGAGGAACCTCAATGGGCCAGAAGCGTAGATTTCCTGTACAAAGGCATTGAGCAATCGTCCGGCGGCCAACGGGAACACCGTTATGAGAAAATCATCGCACAGATGAAGGAGCAGAATGTCAGCCAAGAGGGTATGAAATGGTTCACTGAACCCTTCAAGTTTGGAGTCCCACCTCACGGCGGATTCTGTCTGGGAATCGAAAGACTCACAATGGCATTGCTCGGCAAAGAGAACATCAAAGAGGTAACTCTCTTCCCAAGGACTCCGGAGCGGCTATTGCCTTAGCATCCAGATTCCAACCAAAGCCGAGCTCGGAGTTGGACAGTGGCACGCCTGTTCAGGTCAATTTGCCAGTGGGAGCCCACCAAAGGTTAGCAACCCGTTTTGTCAGATTGCCAGCCAAACAGACAGTATTTTTGAGCCGTGAAAAATTAACAACGGTTATTATCGGCGCTTGTTCGCTGATAGCGCGACACAACTGAGGAATGAATTGATGGTTTCAAAGGATGAGGTTATGATGGCCCTGAAAGACGTCATCGACCCCGAGCTTCACATCTCTATCGTCAATCTGCAAATGGTCAAGAATGTTGACGTTCAAGGAGATACCGTGAAGGTTCAGGTTGCGCTCACCGTGGGAGGTTGCCCTCTCTCCGAGACGATTTCAAAAGACGTCCAAAAAGCAGTGACAAAACTTGCTGGCGTAAAGACAGTAAATGTCGAAACAACTGTAATGACGAAGCAAGAGCTCGACCAGTTACGTAAGAAGATTCAGGCACAGATGGCGGGTGCTCGCGTGAAGCCGGGCGAGGAAATGCCTCCTGGCATTAACCGACTTGAAAGAAAGGGAATCCGGAATGTGGTCGCGATCATGTCAGGGAAAGGCGGTGTGGGCAAGTCGTTCGTAACCGCCTTTCTAGCCGTCCAACTAACCAGGCTAGGCTACAAGGTTGGAATTCTCGACGCCGATATCACCGGCCCGAGTATCGCGAAAATGTTCGGGCTGAAAGGGCCACTCTATGTGACGGCCGAAAAACGTGTGCTACCTGCCACGACCCGACTGGGCATCAAAGTCGTCTCAATGAACCTGATTCTTGAAGAACCTCAGATGCCGGTGATCGTTCGAGGCCCTATAATCAATAGCGTGATACGTCAAATGTTCCAAGACATCGAGTGGGGCGACCTACATTTCTTGCTAGTTGACGCGCCGCCGGGAACCGGAGATGCCCCGTTGACCATTTTCCAATCACTACCCCTGCAAGGAGTGATCATCGTCACCACACCGCAAGACCTCGCCCTTATGGTCGTTAGCAAGGCGATCAATATGGCGAAAACGCTCAGCCAACAACTCGCAACGGTGAAGTTGCTAGGGCTGATAGAGAACATGAGTTACGCAGTGTGCCCACATTGCGGCGAGAAGATGGAGATATTCGGTCGAAGCAAAGGCGCTGAGGCAGCAAAGAGAGCTGGAATCCCCTTCCTAGGCTCTGTCCCCATCGACCCCGATATAGCCAGGTTGGCTGATGAGGGAAAGATAGAGGATTACAGCAACCCGCTCTTTGAAGAGGTCACAAGGGCGGTCAGGTTGAACGCATCAAAACTCCTAGAACCCATCCCCGGCACCATGCCTATCGCTTGGTCAGAGCACAAGGCAGACTGAAGGCATCAAACTAAGATTAATAGGCAAGCAGACCGCCAAAACTCCATGCTAAGCAAGAAAACCCGTCTCGGAGGCTGAAAATGAAGTTGGTAACTAAAGATGAGGTCGTAACGGTACTGAAAGATTGCTACGACCCGGAAATACCGATCAATATTTGGGACTTGGGTTTAGTGTACGGCATAGACCTATCCAACGAAGGCCAAGTAGGCATCAAGATGACGCTGACGGCCCCAGGATGCATGATGGGCGGCATGATAGCGGAAGAAGTCAAAGCAAAGATCAAAGCTATGAACGGCGTAAAAGACGCGAAGGTCGAACTTGTCTGGGATCCGCCATGGAGCCCCGACAAGATGAGCGAGGAAGCTAAAGCCCAAATGGGAATTGCCTAGGGTTACTAGTCCTCCTCCGCCAAGTACTCTTTAACGCTTTAAAGGTCGATACAAGCACCGTACTTGGCACTGCTCAGCTGTTTCAGCACCGGCAGTGCTTCCCTTGCCTTTCGAATCCTCGCCTCTTCAACTTCACAGTATCCAACTTTGCCCCCCGACCCTAGGTCCATGATTTTCACGCCGAACGGATCCGCCACAATGCTTCTGCCGATGAATGTGTGGTTCGCGTTGCCGACACCAATCATATAGCTAGTGTTCTCATGTGCTCGAGCCATGAGAAGGCATTGCCATTGCTCCTCTTTGAGAGGGCCAGCGTACCAGGCCGAAGGCGCAATGACCGCTTGAGCGCCTGACATAACTTCGGCCCGAGTTAATTCCGGGAAGCGTATGTCGTAGCAGAGCACTAATCCGAATTTCATCTCCCCCACTCTAAAGACAGCGGGGTTTGAGCCCGCGGAGAACATGTCTGACTCACGATAGCCCAAGGCATCGAACAGGTGAACCTTCCGATATCCGCCCAGAACCTTCCCGTGATCTATGACGACGGCGGTATTGTAAATCGAATCGCCAACCTTCTCGTAAATCGGAACCACGACCACAACGCCCAGCCGCTTACTTGCGTTCGAAACTGTGGAGACGAACTCGCCCGTTATGGGTTCGGCAAGATCGGCCAGATATTTGCGAGAAAGTGGCTCCCTAGGGAATCCCATGGAATATTCAGGGAATACAACGACATCGGAATTCCTCCCCGCCAACTCAACGGACGAGACAACCCGCTTCAAGTTCTCCTTCTTCTCAGGACCGACTTCGAGTTGCACTATTCCAATCTTAGTCAAATTGTTCAACCCCCGATAGTAATGGCAGTTGAAAATCCAGCGTTCGCAACCTAGAAATCCTTTACGCCGTAGATGTTTTCGCCGGAATTCTCGGTCGAAAAACGGCTTAGTCTGCCCGCGGGTAGGAACCTAGCACTTTCACGAAGGTCGTCGAGCTTTCAAGGGCCATCAGAGCCTCGGAACAAACTTTCTCTGTGCGATGGCCTTCGAAATCCACGAAAAAGTGGTAAGCCCATGGGGTTCCACGGATGGGTCTGGATTCGATCTTGGTAAGGTTGATTCCGCGGGCCGCGAGTTCGTTGAGAGCCTTGTGAAGTGAGCCTGGAGTGTGCTTAGTTCCGAACACGATTGAAGTCTTGTCTTTGCCCGTAGGCTGCGCATCTGTCTTACCGACAACGAAGAAGCGGGTGTAGTTCTCAGGATCGTCCTCAATATCCCTGCGAAGTATTTCCAGGCCGTAAAGGGAAGCTGCCCTTTCGCTAGCTATCGCCGCGGCATTACGAATAGACTCTTTCCTAATGCGTTTAGCACTGCCCGCCGTGTCGTATGCAGGTTCAACGGCGACATGCAGACTCTCCAGAAAGGTTTGGCATTGGGCAAGGGCCTGCGGATGGGAATAGACTCTGGCTATGTCGCTCAGCTTTGTTCCGGGCAACGCAAGCAAGCAATGGTTGATCCTAATCTTGATTTCACCACTGATCTTGAGCGGCGATTGAAGCAGCAGATCATAGGTTTGGTTTACAGTCCCCTCGAGCGAATTTTCAGCGGGCACTACACCAAAATCAACTGAACCGTTTTGCGCGGTTTGAAAGACTTGCTTTATGCTACCACACGGTTGAGTGCGGGCAAATTCGCCAAAGTACACGTTTGCGGCTTGTTCGCTGTATGCCCCGTGCTCTCCCTGAAACGAGACGCGAACAATCTTTTCCGTCAAGGCTCGCAGCTCGGAAGTCGTCCCCCCTCTCCAGCACGGAATTTGAAGCATTGGTTAAGGTACTACTTTGCGCCGAGTTCGCGTTTCTTCGCTCGCAAGCTGTGGCCGTGACATTTCCTGCATCGGTCGGAAGCTTCTGGGTTGCGGGCACCGCAGTCCCTGCAAACTTTGTAGTGCAGCCTAACTTTCTGCGCTAACTGTTTCTTGACGACATCGGTAATTGGCAATCATGAATCACTTGCAATTTCGAGGGGTGAAGCGAAAACCGCAATATATACCGTGTGTTGCTACCAACCCGTCTTAGACATTTAGACATCGGGCGCATTCACCTTGTCCCTAACCAACGATTCGATCGGTAAGGTCTCAGGCGAGGTTATTGCGTGTACAAAGTGTCGTCTATGCGAAAGCCGAAAGAATGCTGTTCCAGGAGAAGGATCAACTAAGATTGCTGTGATGTTTGTGGGAGAGGCTCCCGGCGAGCAAGAGGACATCCAGGGTCGCCCGTTCGTCGGCGCTGCCGGCAAATTGCTAACGGAACTGCTCGCATCGATAGGGCTAAGGAGGGAGGACGTCTACATTACTAACGTCGTGAAGTGCAGGCCTCCGAACAATCGACCGCCACGCAAAGATGAAACGAGCGCATGTAGGCCATATTTAGAACGTCAAATTCTCTTGCTTGCTCCGCGTATTATTTGTCCAATGGGAAATTCGGCCATCCGTTCGCTGGTTGAGTCCGATAAATCGGTTACCGATTTGCATGGGGTTCCATTCGAAGTTGGAAATGTGACTTATTTCCCCATGTATCATCCGGCTGCGGCGCTGTACACGTTTCAGCTAAGGAAGGTTATGGAGGAGGATTTTCGGAAACTTCGAGGGCTTCTTGAGTCCTTGCAATCCTGAAGCTAATCTTCTTCGAATACGGGCTTGTTTCCGAGAATTCCATCTATTTTTCCCATTGTGTCATTATTGAGTTTCTGAACGATTTCCTCGGCCTTCATGTTCTCGGTCACTTGTTCGGCGCGAGTAGCGCCAGTAATGACCGTGCTTACGTTGGGGTTCTTCAGACACCATGCGAGGGCGAGTTGAGCTAAACTGCATCCCATTGCCTTAGCCGTCGGGTTCAGTCGCTTGACCTTCTCGATGTTCTCTGGGGTCAGTATGTAGTCCTTCAGCCAACCGTAACCGGGCAGGGAGGCTCGAGTCCCTTGTGGTATGCCGCGGTTATACTTCCCGGTCAGTAAGCCCGAAGCCAGAGGACTCCAAATAGTCGTACCTAATCCGATCTCCCGGTATAGCGGCAGGTATTCCTTCTCGACTCTTTCTCGATGGAGCATGTTGTATTGCGGTTGCTCCATTTGAGGGGGAACCAAATCATGCTCACGCGCTATTTCGTGCGCCCGCATTATATCGGCAGCACTCCACTCTGAAGTGCCCCAGTACAAAACCAACCCTTGATGAATCAAGTCGTCCATAGCTCGTACCGTCTCCTCGATGGGAGTCGTTGGGTCGGGCCGATGACAGAAGAATAGGTCCAGATAATCTAGCTGCAGTCGTCTTAACGACCGGCGACATGCTTCGTAAATGTGCTTGCGCGATAAGCCTTTATCGTTCGGTCCTTCGCCGCCCCAGAAGACTTTGCTTGAGACTACGAAACTCTCCCTAGGCCACCCCGTCTTCTTGAACACATTGCCCATGACGACTTCCGCCTTTCCGCCGGCGTAAGCTTCGGCGTTATCGAAGAAATTGACTCCCGCCTCATACGCGGTGGACATGCACTTCAGAGCCACATCCTCACCGACCTGCCCTCCATAAGTAACCCAGGCACCTAGCGAGAGTTCACTCAACTTCAACCCTGAGTTTCCGAGACGACGATAGTTCAAAACCGGATCACACGCAAAAATTCCTGGACTGGATATTAAAGCAATCTTAGTGCTAACCAACAAGTTCCGGAAATGTCTTATTCAAAGGAGAAAATTCAGAGCGCTTAGTGGGCTTGCTGAATGACCCGTGATGAGAAGAAACTAGAACGAATTCGCGACCGAATGCGTACGGATGGCTTCAGCGCACTGGTGCTTCGAGTTCCTGAGAATGTCTCATACGTCTCGGACCTTTGGCCCGGAAGGGGGCTAAGCTACCTGATATTTCCCCTTCGGGCGGACCCTATTCTAATCCATCCGATAGGTGAGACGCTGCCTTGGACGTGGGTGAAGGACGTTAGGCGATACAAATGGGAGACGTATGAGCACCTCGGAGATTCCTTGTCCGTTGGCATAGCGCAAGTGGCAAAAGGGTTAGGCGATTTAGGAGTAAGCACCGGCATCGTTGGAATAGAGGAGGGATGGGAACACCTCCTCGGCACGCCGTTACGCTACGAGACGATGGTTACAGGAGCCAAGACAACGGCGGCACTTAGACTACGACTCACGAGTCTTGAATTACGAGATGCTTCGCGCTTACTCGTGCAATCCCGCGCAATCAAGACAGAGTTGGAAGTTCGAGCGCTCAAGAATGTGAATCGAATTGCGCGAGTCGGGCTGGAAACCTTTGAACGGAACTTGAAGCCGGGCTTGACGGAGGTAGAGCTGTCTTCAAGGATTGAACATGCAATCGTAACTCAAGGTATCACACGATTTCGCGCTAGGAGAGTGGTCGCTTGTGCTTTCGTCGCCTCGGGATCCACTACAGCTGAAGCATACAAGTATGTAATAGGAAATTCGAGAAGAAAAATGAGGCGCGGAGATCTTGTGATGCTGGAACTGGATGTGATTGCAGGCGGTTACAGCTCGGATACAACAAGGACGTTCGTCGTTGGCAAGCCTAGCAAGAGACAACGAATATTGTTAGAAGCCGTTCTTGACTCCGAGAGCTCAGCAATAAGAGCCATTAAGCCAGAGGTTAGCGGTGCTGAGATTGCTCAATTGTCGAATGACATCTTTAGGAAACACGGCCTGTCGCAGTATCTCGTTCACAGACTGGGGCATGGGATTGGTGTTGCAGTACACGAACCCATTCCTGGCCTACATGTTGAATCAAAGGACCTGCTCGAACCCGGAATGGTTCACAGCGTTGAGCCGGGCATTTACGGAGAAAAGATCGGCGGAATTAGGATTGAGGACGATATCCTTGATACGAAATCGGGGAGCCAATATCTTTCAAACTTCCCCCGAATGCAAGACTGACTTCCTTCGACGATCAATGCCATCCGCCCTGCGGCTTATGTGGATAATTTAACTGTAGGGGCTCATGAGAAGCAATTACTTTATTTACGCTCTCCGAAGTCGAGATAAACGAAAATTACAGTTTAGAGTTCTGTACGATAATACAGGTTCAGGGGTCTATATGAAGGAAGTTGAGGTTAAGATACCGGAGATCGATCGCGTCGCAGTCGAGGCGAAGTTGAGGTCTCTCGGAGCTTCCAAGACGTTTGAGGGCGACGTGGAGACAGTGTTCTTTGACATGCCGACCAAGCCTATCGCTAAAGCGAACAACCTGCTACGCCTACGCAAGAAAGGGAGCGAGAGCGAACTAACATTCAAAAGGTTCGTTGCTAATAAGAGTGCGAAAGTCAGGGAGGAGTATGAAATAGTAGTGTCTGATTTCGATACGACACGACTCATACTCGAATCCATCGGCTTCGTCGGGTACCAGCGACTGAAGAAACATAGAAGCAGCTACGCACTGAAAGACGGGGTTACTGTTGACCTAGACGAATACACGGGCGACTTCTCGTACATACCTCAGCTGATGGAGATTGAAGCAAACGATGTCGCAACATTACACTCGCATATCAAACGTTTAGGCTTCAACCCCCAGGACGCCAAACCCTGGACAACATTCGATTTGGTCAATCACTATTCCGGGAAGCGCGAGAAGAATTGACATCGTCTGAACTATCAGCCCCTGTATCGTCAGTTCAGATAGTGGACAAGTTAGGCGCGACTAGGTCGCTGGATGACCCGTCTCTTTTCATTAATAGAGAGGTAAGTTGGATCAGGTTCAATTACCGCGTTCTTGAAGAGGCCGAAGACCCGAGCCAGCCGTTGCTTGAACGCGTGAAGTTCCTAGCAATAAGCGGTAGTAACCTAGACGAATTCTTTATGACCCGAGCTTCCATACTCGAGCAACAAATTGAGAGAGGCGACTTCGAACCGACACCAGGCTCTCGCATGACACCGCTCCAACAAATCAAAGTTACGCGAAGCGAAATTCTCCCACTCCTCAAGAATCAGAGGCAATGCTGGAACGGCCTTGTCCCTAGACTGGCCAAAGAAGGAATACACATACTGCAACCCGAGGACCTGAACAAGGCCCAAATCAGATTCCTGCGTGAATACTTCAGCAAGGAAATCCTTCCTACGATGAAAAAACCCGATACGGAATATGTCGCCCCCTACATTTCAAACCTACACGTAAATCTTCTAGTCGAGGTCGACGAACCGAGACTGGAAGAAGCCTCAACCAAACTCCTCGTTGAATCACCTTCCGATAAATTCGAACGCTTTGTACCCGTACCGACTGCGAGTGAAGCGAGTAATGAGGAAGATAATTTCATCCTATTGGAAGACCTCGTCGGTATGAATTTGGACTTACTTCTTCCATCCGCGAGAATTCGTGGCTATTACAAATTTAGAGTTACGCGGAATGCCGAGATAGAGGTCAGAGCAGACGAGAACACTGACTTCCTCACAACAATGGAGTTGAGCGTGAGACAGAGGCGGCATGGCAAACCCGCACGGGTCGAGTTTGAATCTAGGATGCCTCAGCATCTGAGAGATTACCTAGCTCGTAGCATAGGTTCAATTCGCCTTCCAACCCCTGAAGATGCGCAGTACGAGATTGATGGGCCGTTCGGGTTCGTTGATTTCTGGCGGCTTCTAAGATTGAACAAACCAAACTTGAAGGACGCGCCGCTACGCGGATACATTTTACCTGAGTTTCAACAAGGAAAGCCCATCATGAATGAAATAGCTGCGAAAGATTTCGCGTTTTACCACCCGTATGACAGCTTCGACATGGTAATCAATACGCTCGCTGACGCCGCCAATGATCCTGATGTTACTGAAATCTTCATTACACTTTACCGAATAGATCCTGGTTCCCCAATTATTTCTTCGCTCGTGAAAGCAGCATCGAACGGCAAGTCGGTAACGGCATTAATTGAGCTGAAAGCCAAATTTGACGAGACGAACAACATTAACTGGGCTAGGATTCTGACCAAGGCGGGCGTTAAGGTCGTTTACAACTTTCCAAACATTAAGGTCCACGCAAAGCTAGCTCTAATTCTTAGGACGGAAAAAAACAGAATTGCTCGATATTCTCACATCGGATCCGGAAACTACAATTCCGTCACGACTCGGATCTACGGCGATATAGGTTATCTAACCGCTAACCCCGAGATAGGGGCCGAAGTTCTCGAGCTTTTCTATAGCATGACGACCGACCCTCGCAAAGCCGGGCCCTACAAGCATCTCTTGGTTTCACCTACATCGCTGAAAAACGAGATACTCAGCCGGATTGACCGTGAGGTAAGAACGCACGAGCGGAATGGCAGCGGCCACTTGGCTTTCAAAATGAACGGGCTTGTGGACAAGAACATAATTCAAGCACTTTACAGAGCGTCGCAGGCCGGCGTCAAGATAGACCTGAACGTTAGGGGGCTATGCTGCCTGAGACCGGAGATTCCAGGGGTGAGCGAAAACATTCGCGTAATCTCCATCGTCGGACGATTCCTAGAACACGCAAGAATTTACTACTTCAGAAACGGCGGTGATGAAGAAGTCCTGCTGGGCAGCAGCGATATGATGCCTAGAAATCTCGAGAAACGCGTCGAGGTATTATTTTCGGTGCCGGACCCAGCTATACGATCTTCAATCCTGAAGATTCTGGAAATTCACCTGAGGGATAACGTGAAAGCCAGGCTCCTCCTCCCGGACGGGACCTACAAGAGAATCAGGCCTGAACCGGGAGAAGAAGTCATCGACTCTCAGCAGTGGCTGATAAACAACGCAGGAGCGTGGCATACAAACGGAACCCCTATCAAATCTCCCTGAAGACAGTTCCACGTACTGCAACTTCGGAGCAGAAACGCTACTCAAACGAATCGCAGAAGTCGAACAGCAGATTGAGGGTGCAAAGAGAAACGAGGACATCGAATATGTACACAAACTCCGGGTTGCGTCCCGAAGGCTGAGGACAGCCCTCAGCATATTCGGAGAATGCCTGCCAAAGAAACAAGTCAAGTCCTGGAGGAAACACGTCAAGAGCCTAACGACATCTTGCGGAGCAGCGAGAGACGAGGATGTCCTCATAAAATTCCTAGAGAAATATGTAACTAATCTCGAGCCGTCTGCAGCGACCGGAATCGACTACCTCATACGACTGCAGAAGGCACGCCGGCTACTGATGCAGTCCGAGGTCGTTAAGGTACTGGACGCAATAGAAACATCGGGAACCCTAAGAGACCTTTCTGACACTTGCAGAACTCTAAAGAACAGGAACGGCGAGAAAAAAAATGTCAAATCGCTAGTGACTTACAGGAAAGCAGGCGATCAGATAGTAGCTAGGTTAGACGAGTTACTTTCGCTGTCAAGATTCGTCCATGACAGCAGCGCGGTTACGAAGCATCACGAGCTGAGAATCGCCGCGAAACGGCTCAGGTACACGATGGAGATTTTCGCTCCGTTATACAGAGGGGGATTGAAAGAACAAATCGAGTTAATGAAGAAATTTCAAGACGTTCTCGGCGAAATGCATGACTATTTCGTCTGGATCCAAGATCTCAGAACGCAGGCACAACAGATTCCTGCCGATGCAAGAGACGGTATGAAAAAACTGCTAGTTTACCTTGGAAAACAGAGGGCATCTCGGTACAAGGAATTCGTCTCTTTGTGGGATGAAACGAAGGCGCAAGGACTTTTTGATGGAATAAGGGCCCTGACCGACATCAGGCCCAACAGCGAAATAATTGGTGAGTTGTTAAACACCGAAAGAAGAATCGCACTAATTTCTGACATTCACGGCAACTTTGACGCGTTGAAAGCTGTTGTGAACGATGCCGAAAAGTCGGGGCTCGAAATATTTCTCAACGCTGGGGACGCGGTAGGCTTCGGCATATACCCGAGTAAAGTGGTCCAAGCGCTACGCTCACCTATGTTTCTAAGCGTGCTTGGAAACGTTGATTTGGAAATTCTTGAAGCGTTACGGCTCGGCAAACCATTGGAGGGCGATACTGCGAAAGATTTGGCAATTAAGGAGTTAACGCCGGTGGACGTAGCCTATCTTCAATCGCTTCCGAAAGAGTTGAGATTTGAAATTGCGGGCACTCGAATTCTACTTACCCACGGATCACTAGACTCGATTGACGAGCATATCTATCCCGATTCACCGGAGGAACGGCTCAAGGAAATTGCAGCTCGACGAGAAGCCGACGTCATAATAACCGGTCACACACACCTGCAGATGAATCGGAACGTCGACGGTGTGACCTTCGTAAATCCTGGAAGCGTCGGTAGGCCGGTTAGCGGTGAACCGAAGGCGGAGTATGCAGTTCTGAAACTCAGCCCTCTGACCGTCGAATTCAGGAACGTGAGTTACGATGTTGAAGCTTTAGCGGGGAAGATGAGGAAGAAGTCTCTGTCAGAGAGTCATGTACAGGTGCTACTACATGCGGTCAGTCTGAAGACCGTTGAGAAACGGGACATAGCGCTAGCCAGAAAGGCTCTATGGAAGCATCGGTCGACGATAAAGAAAGTGAGAGAGGTTGCGCAGAACTACCTTCCAGACGAATCCCACGCCGACCAAGATAGGAAACTTGCGGTGGCGATATTCAACAGATCGAAACGGATTCACTTCCTTGGGCCTAAGGAACGCTACTGGCTGGAATGCGCGGCCATCTTACACGACATAGGCCTTTCCAGAGGCAACAAACGGCATCACAAGGCTTCACTGGAGCTAGTACTGAACGACCCCTCGCTACCATTCACCCAAAAAGAACGCTACATAATCGGCAGCATCGCGAGATACCACAGAAAAGCGCTGCCCGACAGGAAACACTTCAACATAGCTCCCCTTAGCCGTATTGAGAGGGAGAAGGTAGCGGTGCTTTCTTCGATCCTTCGAGTCGCCGATGCATTGGACTACTCGCATAGGTCGGTGGTAAAGAGTGTGAACATAAGATCATCTCCAGATCAGCTGATCCTCGAGTGCTTCTTCTCTGGGCAACACTACTTGGAGGATCAATCAGTCAAAAAGAGAAAGGACCTCTTCGAGAGGATCTTCCAGAAGAACCTGGCCATCGTCTGGAAACCATTGCAAGCTAGCGACCAGTTACCAAACGCAGGC
The DNA here is from genome assembly GCA_964533505.1 of uncultured Candidatus Bathyarchaeia archaeon. GTDB lineage: Archaea > Thermoproteota > Bathyarchaeia > 40CM-2-53-6 > 40CM-2-53-6 > FEN-987. The sequence continues at coordinate 26,213 of CAZHKA010000024.1, forward strand.
GAAGATGGCAAAACACTGGCAATCATTGAGAGTTCAAATCAGATGACACGATCCATCCAACAATAGCGCAACCACGACTGATAAAGCAAATTACCAATGCTCATAGTGAACAATTTCTTGTATCTGCCTTCGGCCGCGTTTGAGCGAAGGTGACCTCCTATCGGGAGCCGGATAGCCAACGGAGATTACTCCAACGGGATGAAAGTGATCTGGAACTCCCAACAGCTTCTTCATCTCTGCGACACGGAAAACTCCGGTGAAGGCTGCCGCCAAACCCATGTTTACGGCGGATAGGAAGATTAGCATACATGCGCACCCGATGTCGAAATACCAGTATGGCGTCGGCCATTCGATTTCGGTACCATCCTCATTCAGTTTGTCCGCTTCCCGGTATCTATCGTGGTACATTTTTTCGCTGCTACAAGCGAGAATCAAAACTGGGGCTTCGGAAATGAACTTGTGGAAGCGCTTGCCCGCGTAGAAGTCGAGCTCCCCTTGCAGTTCGCCTATTTGCTTCCTCAGACTCTGCTTGGTAACTACTACGTAGGCCCATCCTTGACTGAAACCGGCGCTAGGCGCATGCAACGCAGTTGCAAGAATCTTCTCAATGGTATCCTTCTTGACTTGACGTGATTGAAAGTTCCGAACCATTCGGCGCCTAGTGACAACTTGGTCGAAGTCCAATTGACTCCACAGCCTATCAGTAACTCTAGGCTTCAGTAATTTGAAGGCATTTCTGAAGACGGAAGATGGAAAAGATAAGAGAAAAGAAAAACGAACGGAATCAACCGCGTTAAACCGTACGCGGCCTAATAGCGCCTGTGTTTCTGGTAACAGGCTCTACAATAGACAGGTCGGCCTTGTGTTGGCTTGAACGGCACTTCAGTTTCAGCACCGCAGTCTGAACATGTAACTTTGTACATAGTTCGGCCGCCATATCCTTCTTGACTCATACTCTACTAACACCACTCTATACTTTAGTTACGCGCGCGATAATACACAAGTAGAATCCGCAACGTACCGTTTCCTAGAAATGTGGAGTACGTAATTAAAACCTTCCTAAGACTTCCGTCTTAATAGCCGCCTTGCTTTTCCATAGACCGAGAAGGTTACATTCTTCAGTGCTTATATTTGGGCTGGAAACTGTGTGGGTCGGGCGAGAGAGCTGGAAGCATATTTCTCAAGTCACCTAGCTCCATATAGCCCGATGCGGGCGGACAGCTTACCCAAACACTCTTCGGCAAACCAAAATTCAATGGAGGCACCCCGTCAGTGAGGATTGAAGAAATCAGAAATGGTATGCGGAACATACACATCGAAGGAAAGATCATCGACATGAACCAGTTCATGCTCGTACTCGTTGATGAGTCGGGTCAAACATTTGTCAGGTACAACTTCAGAAACCTAGCCAAACCCGTTCAGAAGGGCGACTACGTAAAAGTGGACAACGGCGTCGCCGTGAATTACTCGGGAATTCTCCAACTGAAGCTCCCAAGGAACGGCCTTATAACACCCACGCAATAGAACGCATCAGGGCAAGCTTCGCAGCTGAACGATAAACAAGAACGCGCTCATAACAACAAGGGCCCACTAGATTCCTAAATGGACTACCTCGCCAGCGAAGTTGCGAAGGGCTGGGTCATACAGACTGGTCCTTTGTTCAAAACTTATTCACACTCTAGTGACGCAAAATGCTGAGTAGGTACCCTAACGTGAACATGGCCCCGAAGGACATATGAAGAAAAGCCGTGCCTCGAACGACGCGGCTAAGCGGCTTGCCTTCGACGCCCGACGCCAAGAATCGGATCAGCGAGTAAGCCTGCGGGACTGTTAGAAAAACCAATAGGGTGAATATTGGGGCAACGCCACTCGCGACCAAGCCAACTACGGTGACGTAGGCTCCGAGAATCATCCCGTAGTAAACCCAACGAGAGAAATTCCGGCCTCGCTTCATGCCCCAAAGCCTCGCCGCCAAGACAGCCCAGGTAATCCGATTTCGCTCCGTGTCTTGCACTACATCCCTGATGTTGTTCGCGTGGAGTATCGCGGTTACCAAGAACCCAACCGGAAGCGAAGCTAGCAAAGGCACCCAGCCGAAGCTTCTGGTTTGCACATAGTAACTAGCCATCACCATTACCGGCCCCATGAATATGAAAACCTCCAGTTCGCCCAGCCCTCTGTAACCCAAACAAACGGGTTTCGCGGTGTAGAACCATGCGGCCAGAATACTGGCAAGCCCAAGAGCCAGAATCACGAATCCGACTCGGAATACTATGTACATGCCCAAAATGGCGCCGAAAAGAAAGGCTAGGATTGCTGCTCGGAGTACCTGCTCTGGCTTGAGTTTACCTTCAAGAATGACACCGGTGGGCCCTAACGAGTCTGCTCGGTCCACTCCCTGAGTATAGTCGAAATACTCGTTGCCAAGGTTGGTTCCAGCGTGTATCAAGACTGAGCCACATAACGTGGCCAGAAAGAGCACCCAATTGAATTGGCCACTGTCTTTCCAAGCTACGACTGACCCCACGAGCACCGGGACAATTGACGCAGAGTACGAAAATGGTCTGAGTGCGTGATACCAAACACTCAACCGATTACTATCGGACAAGGTCAACCCCGCGTTAGGCTGCGAAATGAGATCAGTAATCGCCAATTGCACGAGGGAGGCCCAACTCGGCAGATTCCTACCAGGGGGGCTTCTTTCGAAAGCGAGAGTAGTCCGGTGGGCGTTTCTCCAGAAAGGCCTTCGTGCCTTCCTTGCACTCCTCGGTCCCATAGTAAAGGGCAGTAGCTCCGTGCGCAAGGTTTTGAATCCCGTATACATGGTCCGTATCAGAGTTGAACGCATATTTCATGAAGCGCAAGGCGGTGGGAGAACGCTGTAGCAGCTCTTTGGCAATGGACATGACTTCGCCTTCAAGACGGTCGGGTGGAAACACGTAGTTGACTAGGCCCATATCGAGGGCTTCTTGCGCCGAGTAGCGGCGGCACAGATACCATATCTCTCTGGCTTTTTTCTCGCCGACGATTCGTGCGAGGTAGATGGCTCCGAAGCCTCCGTCGAAGCTTCCATACTTGGGTCCGACTTGGCCGAACACAGCCCTTGTGGACGCAACCGTCAAATCGCATAACACATGTAGAACATGCCCGCCACCGATCGCATATCCATCGACCATCGCGATAACTGGCTTCGGGATATCTCGCATCAACCGGTGCAACTGTGTAACTTGGAGACGCGATGTGCCCGACTCGTCCTCATAGCCTGCTTCACCGCGCACACTGACGTCGCCCCCAGAGCAAAAATTACCATTAGTTCCCGTAAGCACAACAACTCCGACTTCAGGATCGTACCAAGCTTCCAGAAACGCTTGTCGCATTTCTTCAATAGTCAACGGCCGAAATGCGTTAAGGACTTCGGGTCGATTTATCCGAACAAAAGCTACGCCTTCTTTCTTCTCGTAAAGTATGTCTTTTAGGTTCAATTCAGGCTCGCACCATTCCTACGCTAATATGATTGGATTCTTAAGAGGTCTTTTCAGACTAATCCTGAGGATCTCAATCGGGCGATCTCACTTGGAGGATAGTTGAGCATCTCTTGGAGTACTTGGTCCGTGTGTTCGCCTAGTTCTGGGGACGGACCTTGAGGGTGGGACGGGGATTCATTGAACCTGAAAGGGGTGTTGGCAACCCTCCATTTTCCTAGTTTCTTGTGAGGAATTTCGGCGATCATGGCTCGGTAAATAACCTGGGGATCGGTGGGAACGGCATCGATGCGGTTTACGGGGCCGCATGGAATATCATTTCTGGAGAACTCCTCTAGCCATTCACGTGAAGGTTTCTTACGGATAGCGGCTTCGATCTCCGGTGCCAAGGCGGCGTAGTTCTGTACCCTCGACCTCGCGTCGCTGAAGCGTGGATCAGCTGCTAATTCGGGGCGACCAATCACCGTACAGAATCGATTCCATGGCTCTGATCGATCGGAGATGAGCGCGACCACAATGTGCCCGTCCAAGGTAGCAAATGCCTGAAAGGGAACGGCGGCCGGATGACGCGACCCCAGCGCCCCAGGCACTTTCCCGGTAGCGAAGTACCTGCCGAATGCATTCTCCATCATCGTAACTTGGCAGTCTAACATCGAAATGTCCAAGTATTGTCCTTGGCCGGTTCGTTCTCTCTCCAAAAGAGCGGCAAGTATGGCAGTGGTTCCGAAGAGGCCGGCGACGCTATCCCCGAGAGAAGCGCCCGGCCGTATGGGCGGACCGTTTGGCTCTCCGGTGACGCTCATCATCCCGCCCATGGCTTGGACAATTATGTCCAAGGCGGGGTGTTGCGCGTAGGGGCCATTTTGGCCGAAACCTGAGATGGAGACGTAAATCAGCCGCGGATTAACCGCATGAAGTTGCGCGTAATCAAGGCCTAGCCTCTGTATTGTGCCTGGGACGAAGTTTTCCACGAAGACGTCTGATTTCTTGCAAAGTTCGCGGACTATTTTCTGTCCCTCTTCTTTGGAGAGGTCTATGGTGATACTTTTCTTGCCTCGGTTTACGCTCATGAAATATGCGGTGTCTCCGTCAACCTGGGGGCCCAAACGCCTAGCTGGGTCTCCCAACTTCGGGCGCTCGACTTTGATGACTGCGGCCCCAAGGTCTGCCAGGAGCATGGTACAAAATGGGCCCGAAAGTATGTGGCTTACGTCTAAGACAATTATCCCGGCCAGCGGCCTTGCTGAGCGATTCGTCCCTGTCGAGCTTTCACTTGGCATGCGGGGAATGACTAACTTCAACGAAATTATAGTCTACGGTAAACGTCGTAGCGAGCAAAGGCTTCGCCAATCTACCCAAGCATTTCGTCCAGGAAGGCCAACACTACTCTGTTGAATTCTCGAGGTTTCTCCAAATGTGCCGCATGGCCCGCGCCGGGGACTATTCCAAGACGCCCATTTGGCAGTTTATTACACATCCTTCGTCCAATAATCGTGAATTTCTTATCGTATTCGCCGGCAATGCAAAGCACCGGGATTTTGATCGTTGGGAGGAATTTGTGGAGTGGCGGTTGCACTCCTGAGCCGGCCGCGCGCAATGTGTTTGCGAGCCCGGTAGGATTACTTGTAAGTCTTTGAGTTCTGATCCGATCTTGGATGTCTGAGGGGACTGATTTTTGGCTGCCAAACAGCGGCTGCTCCGCCCAATGCTTCGTAAATGCTTCAATTCCTTCGTTGAGGATTAGGTCGGCCAAAGCCTCGTCATTTCTTTGCCGCCGTGCTCGCGCTTCTGGTGAGAGTAACCCTGGGGAGGCGCCTTCGATAACAAGGCTAGAGCAGACGTTGGGGAGTAGAGCGGCCGCGGCGAGCGCTACTCTTCCTCCCATAGAATAGCCTAACCAGCAGCCTTGTGAGAAGCCCAAGTCATGTATCGCTGCGGCAATATCATCTATCGTCCGTTCCATTTGGTATCTCGAAACGACGGCGGGAGCATCTGAATCGCCATGTCCTAACAGGTCGATCGTGATGACTGTATACTTCTTCTGTGCTTCTGATACGAACTCTGACCAGGTAGACACGTTCCCCGCGAAGCCGTGGAGCGCGACGACCGCCGGGCCAGAGCCGACTGTCCTCACATTGAGGTTGACACCATTGACGAGCACAGGTCTACGTCCGCCCAGTAATTACATCTCGCACAGTCTGTTCGACGGCGGAGCAGATTTGACGATGCAGCTCAAGGTTCCTGTCCCTGTTCGTCTGCACTTCTACAATATTTGTTCCTGAGCCGATTGCCGTCGCAAGGTCGCGAAAGCCATCCCAAGAGGTGGCCGTTGAGTAGTTTAAGCCGTACAGGGAGGCTACGGCCTGGAACGTTAGGCCGTGTGGCGTCCCGAAGTATTTCTCGAATGATTCGGGGTAGCCTCGTTGTGGTAGAAATGAGAAAATGCCTCCGCCGTTGTTGTTCAGGATAATTATGGTAGCGTTAGGACGGTATTGCTTTGCCGCAAGAAGCCCATTCATGTCGTGATAGAACGAAAGGTCACCGACAACCAGTACGGTCGGCTCCGATGTCACTGAACTGACACCTAGGGCGGTGGATACGACGCCATCAATTCCACTAGCGCCCCGATTTGCCAGAAAGCGAATTTGTTTAGGCAAGGTCGGAAAGAATGAGTCCAAATCCCGCACGGGCATGCTATTACCGGCAAACAGTGTGGCCTTTTGCGGAAGTAGAGATGCAAGTTCCGCGAAAATCCTCCCTTCGAACATCTCATCAATTCTGTCCAGTTGCTTGCGAATGATTTCGTGTGCCGCTTGAGTCACAGCTAGCCATTGATCAGTCCACTCTGCATTGGAAGAAGGTTCGGCAGCAGCGGTTAGGTCCTCTGTGAATTTGGTGGCGTCTGCCTGAATAACATCGGTGGCGGTATGCATTGGGTCTTGCCAGTCGCCGTCATGAATGAGTATCTGACGGGCATCGGAATATTGGGTAATGTAACTCTGCAGGGCTTTGGAGGTGGGCGTTGCTCCGAATCGCAAAAGCAGCTTCGGTTCGAAAGCCTCGGCCGTTTCCTTGGATCGGAGGAAAGCGTCGTAAGTGTCTATGACTAGTGCTCGATCATGTTTGCCACAGCGAGCTTGAGAAAGTGGATCCGCAAGGATGGGGTACCTTAACACTTCGGCTAGGTGCGCTACAGTCCACGGAAAACTTGGATCGGTTTGGGGACCACAAACAATGATCCCTCTCTTTACCGTCTGAAGTTCTTCAGCCAGGCGATTGATCTTTTCAATACCAACGGCGCGTCTTCCACTCTGGACTTGCGTGTATGGTCGACCTGATTCTCGGCTTCCCCAGTTTTCTTGACCCCCACGCAGAGGTTCAGGTATGTCGGCTGGGACATTTTTCGGTACTAATGGCTCTCCGAAGGGGAAGTTGATGTGAACCGGCCCTGCTGGTGTTTGTATGGCTGCGGCGAAGACGCGGCAGGTCAACTCGCGTACATACCTTAGCAGATCCTGCGTGATTTCGGGGGAGGCCACGTTCACCGACCATTTCGAGTAGTTTCCGTACAATCGAACTTGGTCCATTGCTTGATTTGCCCCCCATTCCCACAGCTCTGGGGGACGATCGGCCGTGACGACCAGAAGTGGTACGTGTGAATAATGAGCTTCGATTACGGCTGGGAAGAAATTGGCCGCAGCCGTTCCCGACGTGCTAATCACCGCGACAGGCTGGTCGAGTACTCGGCTGATTCCAACCGCAAAGTATGCCGCGGAACGCTCATCCAAGTGCATCCATGTCTTGATACGCGGTTCCTGTGCCAAACTCATGACTAGAGGTGTTGATCTTGAGCCGGGACAGAAGCACGCATGCCGTAAGCCCGATCGAGCCAATTCTTCGACAAATAGTTGCGAAAATGCATAGTTCCGGTTTGCCGGGGCAGGCATTAGAGCGCACCCAAGGCCGTGAGGAGCGGATTGAATTTCATCGCAGTCTCGTGTCCTTCAGTTTCGGGATCAGAACCCGCAACAATACCATCCCCCGCGTAAAGGATCGCTTCGTTGCCCCGCAAGAGCGCGCATCGGATCGCGATAGAGAATTCGCCGTTTCCGTTTCCGTCGACCCATCCGACCGGCCCAGTATACCAACCCCGATCGAAATTCTCTAGCCGCTGTATCATTTCTAGAGCTGGCCCAAGCGGCATTCCACCGACGGCCGGTGTAGGATGTAATGCTTCGACAAAATCCAGAACGTTGGATCCGCTCATTGGGTTGCCTTCAAAACGAGTCGCAAGGTGTTGAACGTTGCCGAGTCGTAGGACATACGGGGTGATGCTCCAATGCAAGTTAGTGCAAAGCGCTCCCATCCGTTCTGAGATCCAGTCGACGACCACTCTGTGTTCCATGAGTTCCTTTTCGTTGCTAAGCAGCCAGTTCGCTAGTTCTATGTCTATGGATTGTGATTCGCCGCGTGGAGCTGAGCCTGCTAAACAAGTGGAAGTGACGCTTTCTCCATCAAAGCTCACTAATTCCTCGGGAGACGCCCCAAGGAAAGTTGCTCCGCGGCGGGAGAAAGCGAATGTTCGACACTCAGGGTAGTTAGCAGTGAGGCTTCGAAGAACGGTTTCCGGATGTATGCTGGTTTCAGATTGCAGCCTCATAGTGCGTGCCAAAGTGACTTTACTCAGTTTCCTCTCTTTGATTGCTTGTAGAGCTCGTTGCACCTTCTGGTCCCAACCATCTGCCATTGGTTCAGTGCTCACTGTTGCAGGCGCTGGTTCAGTCGAGATGTCATGTTCGGCAAAGAGCACTAGGGCCTGGGCAGCCAGTTCTTTTCGCAAGGAGTCAACATCGGTCTGTTCACTCAAGACGGCGTTTAGGGTCAATAAGCGTTGATCATTGGGTTGAGAGCTGATCATCCATCGAGGAAGTGTGAGTAATCCATCGTGGAACTCCTGCCACATTGCATCGGAATTTGGCTCAGAGCGAAATCTGAATCCTCCTAGGAATATTGGGCCGGGGTCGCTCTTTGCCTCGACAACCGCCGAACGGAGGATATCATGCAGCGCGGTCGCAGCTTGCCTGAATCTGAGAGGCCCTTCAGTGGCTATTTCGGTAGCCTGGTCGACGCCTACGATCCAAGATTCCTTGGCTGGGAGTGCCCAATAACTTGCAGTAGCCCCTATTCGTCGTCCTACGGTGAAAAGCTGGATTGGGTCGATTTTGGTTGGAAAGGGCCTCGTAAGCGACGCGACGACTTGGCCATGGAGCTCCTTGGACTTCTGTTTTCCAGCTGGGAGGAGTTCAAATAATGCGTCCAAGGAAATCAAATTCTGGGTCCCACGCTCGCTATCCATCATGTGGGTCTGAATGCCGGATGCCTTGTTTTGCGCCCTTTCCCTGACCGCTTTTGACACCTCCAATCTTGACTTTCGACCATGGATTCTCAAACAGAAGAACCTATCTTAGCTGCCCTCTGGTCGATACGATGTTGGGTATCAAATTGGACCGCTTCTGGCATTTGCCGGTCACGTTCAGACGTCGGTTACGGCCCAAATTGTCGCGGCCAAGAATCACGGATAATCCGTTTATCACTCTTAATTCGACTCAGCTCACGTGAACTAGACTTGGCCAGCATCGAGAAAATGCTAAACCCAAAGGCCGTTGCGGTGATTGGCGCTTCTGAGACCGAAGGCACCGTCGGGCAATCACTGATGAAGAACCTGCTCGAAGGGCGTGATGTTAGGAAAATCATTCCCGTCAATCCGAGCCGGGAGACGGTGATGGGGTTGAAGAGTTTCCCTTCGCTGTCCAAGATCCCTGAACACGTTGAATTAGCCGTAATCGCCACACCAGCTAAGACTGTCCCCGCTTTGATTGCGGAGTGCGCTCAAGCTGAAGTTGATGGGGCTATAGTCATCTCTGCCGGATTCAAAGAAGTGGGACCTGCCGGCGAGAAACTGGAAAGCGAAATCAGTGAGATTCGATCAAAGGCAGATGTTCGTATACTAGGACCGAACTGTGTCGGTTTGGCAAGGCCTCAGGTGAATCTGAACGCGACTTTTCTTCGAGATAACCCTAAGCCTGGCCAAATTGCGTTTGTTTCACAGAGCGGAGCTTTGGGCGCTGCAATACTGAACTGGGCAGTGGATTCAGGTATTGGTTTCAGCATGTTTGCGTCGCTTGGATCGACGCTTGACATCGACTTCGGCGACCTCATAGACTACTTGGGCGACGACCCGTACACCAGAAGCATAATTCTGTACATGGAAGGCGTGGGAAACGCAAAGAAGTTCATGAGCGCCGCTCGCGGGTTCGCTCGAACAAAGCCTATCATAGTACTCAAGGCGGGCAAACACGCTGCCGGTGCTAAAGCAGCTTCATCGCACACAGGCGCTTTGGCAGGCGACTTCGAGGTGTATGAGGCAGCTTTCAAGAGGGCCGGAGTCGTAATGGTGGATGAGATAGGAGATCTGTTCAATTGCGCGAGCGTTTTGGATTCAAGGTTCTTGCCCGCTGGACCCAACTTAGGTATCGTCACCAATGCCGGCGGCCCCGCCGTCTTGGCGGCAGACGCCGTGACTACTCATGGATGTCAATTAGCTGAACTCTCGCCTGAGACTATGGTGGTTATGGAGAAGGCGCTTCCTTCGTATTGGAGCCGTGGAAACCCTCTCGACATACTGGGAGACGCGAACGTCTCACGTTATGAATTAGCCGTTAAGACATGCATTGCCGACCCGAAGGTTGACGGACTACTAGTCATCTACACACCTCAAGGAACTAGCCAACCCACTCAACTTGCTGAGGCGATCACAAAGATCGCCGCGGACAGACGTAAGCCAATGTTAACGGTGTGGATGGGCGAAAGTAGTGTGAGGGAAGGGCGCGAAATTTTCCAGAGAAACAACATTCCTACCTATGATACGCCCGAAGAAGCCGTAAAAACCTACGCCTACATGTATCAGTACAGGCGGAATCTCGACCTACTCTACCAGACGCCTCAAGAGCTCCCAGTCGATTCGTCACCGCCGAAAGCGCATCTCAAAGTCGTTATTCGCAATGCGGCTAAGACCCGCAAGACGCTGACCCAATCGGAAGTGGATAGGTTCTTAGATGCTTATGATATCCCGCGAGCTAAGGGAGCCTTGGCCAAAAGCGCGGATCAAGCAGCTACAATCGCCATAGACTTAGGATATCCGGTCGCGCTGAAAATATCGTCCCAAGACATACTTCACAAAACTGACGTCGGCGGCGTTGTAACCGGACTTGATTCGGCGCAAGCGGTCAAGGATACGTACAAAGCGATCATTGAACGGGCACACAAGGCTAAGCCCGACGCGAAGATTGACGGCATTTATGTGCAGAAGATGGTTACTGACATAGACTACGAACTCATTCTCGGAGCCAAGAAAGACAAAGACTTCGGGTCTGTGATTCTATTCGGAATGGGCGGGATAGGTGTTGAACTGCTTAATGACGTGTCTATTGGACTTGCACCTCTCAATCAAATCCTTGCGAGAAGGATGATGGAGGAAACTAAGATTTATCGCGCCCTCACGAAGGGCCTGAGAAACAAGAAACCTGTAGACATGAGACTGCTTGAAGAGATCGTGGTGCGCTTTTCAAGCTTGATCGTTGATTTCCCGGAAATCGCTGAGATGGACATCAACCCGCTCGTCGCGGCGGGCGGCAAATTCTGCGTTCTCGACGCACGTGTCATTATCGACTCTAACGTAATCGATCATCAGCCCTACCCTCATTTAGTTATCACACCTTACCCCGCCAAGTACATTGTACACTGGAGGCTGAAAGATGGCACCGAGGTCACCTTAAGGCCCATCAAGCCGGAAGACGAACCCCTAGAGCTAGAATTCGTACGCGGCCTATCAACTGAGACAAGCAGGTTCAGGTTCTTCCAGATAATCAAAGACCTCCCGCACGAGGCTCTCGTCCGGTTCTGCAACATTGACTACGATAGGGAAATGGCCATCGTTGCAGAAACAAGAGACGGAGAACGGACGATAGAGATTGGAGTAAGCCGGCTCATTATTGACCCGGGAAAGAAGCGAGGCGAATTTGCGGTAGTCGTCGCGGACAATTATCAGAGCAAAGGACTGGGAACAAAACTGGTTGACATGTTAATCGAGTTCGCCAGGGAGAAAGGCATGGACACTATCTATGGAACAGTAATGGGAGAAAACGTCAAGATGATTCAGCTCTGCGAAAAACTAGGGTTCACTACCAGAAGGGAACATGAGAACGTACTAGCTGAGCTCAAACTCAGCTAGCTTCCGGCTATTTCTAGCTTCGAGATTACGAAGAGTATAACCCACACGACAATCGCCCACACGACAATGTCAAGGACGAGCCTCAACGGGCGGACGACCCATGGGAAATACTGAGGCGCAACGACCAGCATCTCTAACCAAGCAAATGGATAACCATAGTAAACGGCGCCCACCAGCATCTCGGGCGTATGATTAATCAGCCCTGTGACGAGTGTTATTACGACGCCTCCGATTACTGCGTATACGAGAGTCTTGATGCTCGACTTCATGTAAACAACCCGACTCGCCCATGCAACGACAACTGCTATTTAGAGCTAGCACAGGCCCCGGATGACGCCTCGGCTGCGAATAACTCGACCAGATGAGAATTTTCTGGTGATATACTCAACTGATGCCTCCGAGGCGCTTCACGCTGCAGGCCTACCATTTGGCAACAAAATCGTTAATCATGCGCGAATCCCCCAATGGGTATTCAAGCGCGCAAATCATTCCTCGTAGCCTGTTTGCGAGGACCCTTTGACACCGACGGCTGCGTATACGGCTTTAGACGTAAAGCCCTGCAAGAGGATTCAAAGCCATCGTCAGCTTTGAGTTCGGAAAGAGTTCCTTGCTTGCGAAGGACATATGTCGCGTCTTGCGTCAATTTGGATATTCTCCTCGTATGATGATATTCTCCTCGTATGATGCCCCACCGGAATGAATGTCGGCCGGCGGTTAATGAGGATACAGTCCGCTTTTTTAGTGAGGTTAGACCGCTTAATGCGAAGCACCGACAGAACTTTCTTCGGTGGTTCGGGCCGGTAGTCTAGCCTGGTATGGACACCGTTGAAGGCCAAAGGCCGCCCTCACACGGCGGAGATCGAGGGCTCGAATCCCTCCCGGCCCACCAAAACCATAATCCGGAGATCCCAGAGGCGATTCCTACGAAGTATTTTTCGTTCGACCCTCAAGGCGTTTCCTTATTTCTTCGGGTGTGAGGTTCTCTTTCCGAGTCGCTATCCACCAAATATCCCCTGAGGGATCTTTGATTCCACCCACCCGTTCGTCATAGTAAACGTCGGTTGGATTCATTAGTGAGGTACCACCTGCTTGGACCGCGTTCCTATGAGTTTCGTCTACGTCGGCGACGTACACGTAGACCCAGCTGGGCATAGATGGGTATTTCTCGGTTCCTTCTGATATCATCACAATCGAATCGCCAATCCTAACCTCTGCATGTTCGATCCGCCCGTCGGGTAGGAGAAACCTTTCCAGTTCTACGGCGTCGAAGGATTGTTTTAGAAAATCGATCAGCTTTCCGACGTTACTCACATGTAGATACGGAGTGACCGAGTGGTAACCCTCAGGAGGCAACTTCACATTTCCCAACAATCGGCGACCCCATTTGGTCCGAGAACGGTTACGATATTTCAGCTTTGAGGGACGAGACTTGTCTCTAACCCTTGAGAATGTCTTAGATGGAACGATGGAATGTGTCTGGAAAGATGACGTTGAGATTCTTATATTGATTTGACGTGAGGGGTTCTGTTCGAGAGTTACGTTTGTCGGAGGGTATTGAATGTTGAAAGCGGCGGTAATCGCCGGTAAGGGACATGTCGACCTCAAGGACCTGGCATCTCCGCGAATTGGTCCCGGGGATCTTCTCGTCCGAATGAGGGCGTGCGGAATCTGCGGAACGGACCTAGAGAAGGTTCGGGGCGAGAGCATCACTGCTCCCGTTCTTGGGCATGAGGTTTCCGGGGTAATTGAAGAAGTGGGGACCGGAGTCGTTAACTTGGCTGTTGGCGACCGGGTTGCGGTGCACCACCACGTATCCTGTGGCCATTGTTATTATTGTAAGAACGGTTTGGAAACTCTCTGCGAAGAATATTCCAAGAGCAATCTGGATCCTTGCGGCTTAGCGGAGGCGTTCCGGGTCCCTGAGACGTTGGTGAAAAGTGGCGCAGTGCACCCACTCGCCGACTCAACGAGCTTCGAAGAAGGTTCGCAAGCTGAACCAACAGCCTGTTGCATTCGCGCCCTCAGCAAAGTGGGAGTAAGGTCCGGTAGCACTGCCGCAATATTCGGCGTGGGGCCAGTTGGGTTGTCACACCTCCAGCTTCTGAAATGCTTTGGAGCGTCACGGACGTATGCGATTGACGTTGTTAAGCAGCGTCGGGATTACGCTATCAAGCTTGGCGCTGAGATAGCGTTTGACCCAACAACGGATGAAGCGCCAAGGGCCATCTCTCTACTCACTAATGGGATTGGGGTTGATTTGGCGATCGTCGCTACCTCGAACCTCAAAGCTCTGGAGTCGGCCTTCGAAACGGTTCGAAAGGGCGGCACGGTTCTTCAATTTGGCGCTCCCACGAGAGGGTCACAATTCACCTTAGACATGGGAAGGATGTTTCTGCGAGAGGTCCGGTTTCAGTCGAGTTACTCGACTTCAGAGACTGAGATGGAGATGGCGCTTGAACTCATCGCAAGCAAACGGATCAGGCCGTCGGAGATCGTTACTGACCGGTTGCCGCTATCTCTGGCAGTCGATGCTTTGGCGCTTGCTACACGGGCTGATGCCGTCAAGGTCATCGTTGAAAACTGATTAGCGAAAGAATTGTAACTCAACTTAATATTGGCTGACGGGTGAAGAGCATTCTATGCCGGGAACAATGCTCGCAGTCCGATTTTATGAACCGGGCAAACTTCGAGCTGAGCAGGTAGAGATTCCTGAACCCGGAGTTGGGGAGTTGGTTGTTCACAGTTCTGTCGCTTTAACGTGTGGGACGGACGTTAAGATGTATAGGCGGGGGCATCCTCTTGCTCGCCCGCCTCAGATTATGGGTCATGAATTCGCTGGAACCGTATCTTCCGTCGGCGCCGGGGTGGCCGGTTTCGGGGTTGGTATGAAAGTTGTTGCGGCTAATTCCGCTCCATGCAACCGATGCTTCTACTGCCTCATGCATCAACCGAACCTATGCGAACACCTTAACGAGAGCATTGTGGGGTTCACATGGCCGGGCACGTACGCCGAATACGTCAGAATTCCTGAACGGATAGTACGGCAGAACACGTTCCGTATCCCCGACGGAGTGCCGCTGGATGAGGTGGCGAGTCTGGAACCTTTGGCTTGCGTTGTTCACGGATGGGACCTTACACGGAATTTCCCGCCGGGCGGGACGGCGGTGATCATAGGCGGCGGTCCCATCGGCTTGCTGCACAGTCAACTTGCGAGACTCAATGGGGCTAAACGGGTGGTGTTGTGCGATGTTGTTGAAGAACGGTTGGCCGAGGCGAATAGAATTGGAGTAGACACCACCTTCAACTCCGCAACCGAGAACCCATCAAAAAAGGTCCTTGAGTTTACTGAGGGGAGGGGTGCTGACATGGTTGTGGAAGCCGTGGGGCGGAAGGAGACGTGGGAGCTGGCCCCTAAGCTTGCGAGGAAAGGTGGTACGGTTCTGCTCTTTGGGGGCTGCGCGTCTGGGACGGAGGCGATGTTCGAAGCCGAGAAAATCCATTACGGCGAACTACACATACAAGGATCTTTCCACCACACCCCGGCCGCGGTTGAACGAGCATTCACACTGATCGTGTCCGGAAAAGTTTCCATAAAACCCCTAATCTCGCAGGAGATGGAGCTGGAACGGGCGGAGGAAGCGCTTCAACTCATGGGGAGCGGAAAGGCGCTTAAGATCGCATTACGCCCTCCAAAATAGGGATGGCAACGCTGCCATAGAAAACTAGGCCCCCCCCAGGGGGAGTCCCGGCAAAAGTGGGGCCTTTTCAGCATGGTGCGCTTAGAGTTCTTCCGGTTCTTCTAGGTGGCGTTTGACGTCCCTCAGGAACTTCGCCGCGGGTACACCGTCAATAATCCTATGGTCAAATACTAGGGTTAACAAGGTTGAAGGTCTGGCGATCACATCCTTCCCGTGAGTAGATGGTTTGTAGCTTATTCGTCCTAGGCCGAGGATTGCGCATTGGGGCGGGTTGATGACCGGCGCAAAGGATTCCACGTCGTATGCTCCTAGGTTTGTGACCGTGAAGGTGCCCCCGGTCAAGTTCTCAATTGCCAGCTTGTTTTCTTTGGCTTTACTTGCGAGGTCGTCGATCATCGAGTTGATCTCTTGCAGCGATAGCTTGTCGGCGTTTCTGATTACCGGCGCTATCAGGCCTTGGTCGGTGTTTATGGCGACGGCCACGTTAACGTCCGAGTACGTTGTTATTTCATCGTTCTCTATGGTTGAGTTAACGGCGGGATGGTTCCGTAGGGCTTTTGCCACGGCCTTTACGCTGAACGCCGTGAACCCTACGTGGCTCTGCTTCTCTTTCATAGCCATCAGCTTCGTGGCATCCGCTTCTATCGTTATCGTAACCGGAACCACGGTCCTAGCGCTGTACGACAATCTTTCCGCAACCACCTTCCTAACCCCACTCAACTTCACCTTCCTCAGAATCTGAGGCTGCGGAATCTTCGAGACCGACTGAGTCACCTGGCTCGTCGTTTGGCCTGCGTCCTTCGCGGCTAAGATGTCCTCCCTTGTGATTCGTCCTCCGGGCCCCGTACCTTTCAAAGAGGCTAAGTCAACGCCATACTCCTGCGCCAACCTCCTAGCCGCAGGAGAGGCTACCACCCTATTCGAAGGCATCCCGTACACTGCACTCGGAGGCGTAGGGACATGTTGCTCGCTCTCCTTTGCTTGGGGTGGTGCGCTTAGGGGGACTGCCACTCCGGGGGAGCCTATGATAGCGATCCGCTCAGCCACCTGCACCTCCGTACCGACATCGGCGATAATCTTGGTCAACGGCCCACTTTCAGGCGCTTCGACCTCGAAAGTAGTCTTCTCGCCTTCCACGACCAGGATGGGGTCTCCTTTTCGAACTTGGTCGCCCTCTTTCTTGAGCCATTCCACTATCTTCCCAGACTGCATGCCCGGGTCGAGTCGCGGCATAACGACATCGGTCATGACAAATCACTTTCCTATGATTTCCTTGACCGCTTGAACGACTCGGTCGGCGTTCGGCATGTACTGTTGTTCAAGCGGTGGCGAGAATGGGATGGGTGTGTCTGCGCAGGCAACTCGGGTGATGGGAGCGTCCAGGTAGTCGAAACAGGTTTCGGTGATGGAGGCTGATATTTCTGCTCCTATGCCTCCGCGTTTCACATCGTCGGAGGCGATTACCAGGCGTGAAGTTCGTTTGACTGATTCGGCTATCGTGCCTATGTCGAGGGGTTGCAGTGTTCTCAGGTCTATGACTTCCGCTGAGATTCCGTTTGCCTCGAGTTTTTTCACCGCCGCGAGTGACTCATTGACCATTCTCGATACGGCCACGATGGTGACGTCGTCGCCCTTCTTCTTCACGGCCGCTTCTCCGAGTGGGACGGTGTAGTCTTCTTCCGGCACGGGTCCCTTTGTTCTGTAGAGTAATCCGCTCTCGACAAATAGCACTGGGTCAGGGTCGCGAATTGCCGATTTCAACAAGCCTTTGGCATCGCTGGGATCCGCGGGAAGGACCACCTTCAACCCGGGCGATTGCAGGAACCATGCGGGCGTGAATTGTGAATGTTGAGATCCATGCTGCCGCCCAAGGCTGTATTGGGTTCTAAGAACCATCGGGACGTTGAGTTGTCCGCCGCTCATGAAACGTATCTTCGCGGCTTGGGTTGAAAGTTGATCCATGCAGATCGGAAGGAAGTCCATGTACATGATCTCCGCCACTGGCTTCATGCCTGCCAACGCCAAGCCCACGGCCGCCCCCGCAATGGCCGCCTCTGATATCGGCGTGTCTCGCACTCGTTCGGGTCCAAACTCGTCCAGCAATCCACGTGTGACCTTGTAAACCCCGTTGAAGACGCCAATCTCTTCCCCGAGAAGAATCACGTTTGGATCTCGGATCATTTCTTCGCGAAGCGCTTCTCGCAATGCGTCGGCGTAAGTTAGTTCTTTCAAATTCGCTCACTCCGAATAGACGTAGTTCATGATCTGATCAAACGGCAACGGCGAACCCGCCATGGCAAAAGTGACTGAATCTTCGATCTCCTGCCGAGTAGATGATTCAAGACGGTCGATTTCCGTGTTTGTCAGGATCTTCTGGTCGACTAGTCGTTTCTTGAATGTGGTAATGGGGTCACGTGCAAGCCATGCCGCGACTTCTTCTTTCGGCCGATAATCTCCCTTGTCGTAGACGCCGTGGCCTTTCATTTTGTATGTGAGGCATTCCAGAAAGGTTGGAAGCGATTCTCTTCTCGCTCTTTCAGCGGCGGATTTCGTTGCAACGTAGACGGCTACGACATCGTTGCCGTTTACCACCATAGTCTCCATACCGTATGCCCGAGCTCGTTCCGCAATACTGGAACTTGAAACGGCTAATCTGACGGGGGTAGACATTGCGTATTGGTTGTTTTCGCAGAAAAGGAGAACCGGAAGCTTCCAAACGGCGATGAGATTCATTCCTTCATGGAAGGCTCCTGTGTTGCAGGCTCCGTCTCCGAAGAAGGTTGCCGCTATCTGTTTGCTTCGCTTCTGCTTGAGTCCAAGGCCGACACCCGCGGTTATTGGTATCCCGCTACCAACTATCGCCGTCGCATACAATGAACCGGTCTTTGGGTAGATGGCTACGTGCATCGAGCCGCCGAGGCCCTTGCAGTTTCCCGTCGATTTCCCGAAAAGTTCAGCCATGCAAAGGTTGGCTGGAACGTCCTTCGCTAACGCGTGACCATGCCCGCGGTAAGTCGTTACGCTTAAGTCTTGAGGCTGAAGTGCCATCATAGCTCCGACGGCGATAGACTCCTGGCCCAAGTAGAGATGGGACGGCCCAATCAAGAGCCCTTTAACGAGGAATAATTCCTCAACTTTCTCCTCGAACTTTCTAACTGTGAGCATCTTCCTAAGCATTTCTTGGAGCTTTTCCTTCGTTAAGCCATGCTTCCCGTATTCGTTTCGGGCCACTTCCTGTACCTGTGTGATCGTCGCCATAGATTGGTCACGTGCAGTCTCCAAAAGCGGCTAATCAAGCTTCTTGAGATTGTCGGGATGTGGCCGAAAGGAAAAGGGACCATCGTTGTCCCGAAGTCTCCGGCTCCACAGGCGGCATCCGTAGAGTTGAACTTACTCCTAGTCTCCAAGACTTGGTCGGAAAGCTTTACTAAGAAATTTTTGAGGTTATCGCAATGCAATGTCTGCGGCAACGTGGTTCGCCCTGTAGGTTCGAATGGTCATAACCTATAGGCGGGAGTCGATGCTGGCGCATCACACATTTTCTTCAACTCATCATCTAGTCGCATTAGTGTCACGGAACATCCCGCCATCTCCTGGTTGTCAGAAAATTGCCGACCTCAGTCTTGTGAATTAGCACGTGTCGACGTTGTAACAGTTCATGGACTTTTCTGGTCACGATGAAGAGTTCCATCAAGGTCGTGGAACCGTATCCATTGACTATCAAATTGACCTCCTCTCCACCAGTAAGTCAGAGGTCGCGCACTACTTCGGTTAGAATCATCGCCGTCTCGTCTGCGGGAAGAAGCGTTGTCTTTCGAACTCCTTTCTCTCCGTGTGCGCCGATTCCGAGGAACATCTCGTTGTCACCGATTGTGAAAGTCGGTTGACCACTGCTGGGAAGAATTGCGGGGCTGACGGCGACCGCGGAAGTTCTTGAGTTATCTCTCGCTTTCTCCGCCACGCGTTTGACCTCTGGAAGTGAGGCGTGGGTTTGATCACGAAGAAATCGACCGCAAGGCCTCCTCGATCCCGAAACTTCTGAGGAGGGGCGGAAGCCACATCGTCCCATACTCTAACCGATTCAACCTCAATTCCCTCCTCTTTGGCTAGGGTGGCGGCGACGCCGAAGTTCATGTTGTCCTCGGCGTAGTTTCCGTATATGAATAGCAGACCCCGGCCCGCGTTCGCTGCGTTAGCCGCTTGCAGGATTAGCGGTGGTGCTCCAAGTGAATACTTCTCCCAAGACGGCAGCGTCCGCCATACCCAAGCCTACCCATCCCAAGAATAGCGGCTCATATCCACTACCGCCGCCGACGACGACACCGCCCTTCCCGGCCACTGGTGCGTCCTTTCGAGCCACCGCATGGGGTGCAACTTGCTTTACAAATTGCGGGTGAGCTAGACAATAGCCCGCGATGCTTTCGAGCGTGACTTTGGATGGGTCGTTGATTAGCTTCTTCATGGTTCACACTGTTCTCAGGAACTTCGGGTTTACCCAATAAACTAATGGAACCTGCAGCAAACCACGAACTAGCGTCAGGGAAGGTAAGTTATAATGCTGCAGCCTTGAACATCGAACGGAGAACACGACCAAGCTTTACTCATTGAGCGAACGATAACCGGAACAAGATTTTAGAAAGGGAACACGAGTGTCCCTTAGCGAGATAATCCATGAAATTGAAAGATCGAGTAGCCATCGTTACCGGCGCTTCACGCGGAATAGGCCACGCGATAGCAAGAGCCTTTGCTATGGAAGGCGCGAAAGTAGTGGTCAATTACAATTCTTCCGAAGAGAATGCGTCAAGACTGGTTGAAGAGATTAGAAAGGAGGGAGGCGACGCGATCACGGTTCGCGCGGATGTTTCTAAACCCGCGGATGTGAAACGGCTTGTCAAGAAGACGATGGAAAAGTACGGAAGAGTGGATATTCTAGTCAATAACGCCGGCGTTTTGTTTCAGAAGACTTTCCTTGACGCAGATGAAGAAGTTTGGGACCGGACCCTGGACATTAACCTTAAGGGGGCTTACCTCTGCGCGAAAGAGGTGGCGCCAATTATGCTCAAGCAAAGAAAAGGGAACATCATTAACATCTCGTCGAATTCAGGAATCTACCATCCATCAGCTCTAGATTTGATAGAATACGTGGCGTCAAAGGCTGGAATGAATGGATTGACGAGAGCTTTAGCGCTAAAGCTCGGCCCTGACATTAGAGTGAACGCAGTATGTCCCGGTTGGATTAAGACCGAAATGACGGCTAGCTCGGATCCCGCATTTGAAAAGGCGATACTTGCTGAAACACCGATGAAACGCTATGGGACAGCGGAGGATGTTGCGAACGCTACCCTCTACCTCGCGTCCGATGACTCCAATTTTGTGACCGGAGAGCTTCTCATGGTTACCGGCGGCCGGGGAATGCATTAGCCAGAATCTCGAGGACCGGGACACGGAGGACTGCTTTGGTAGGCTGGTCATTGAATGAGCACACGCACTAAGACCATGCCAGCGCCAATGACTAACCGAGAGTTCGACCAGTTATTTGAGAGAGTATGCAACTGGGGGAAATGGGGACAGGAAGACCAGCTAGGGACACTAAACTACATTACACCAGAACGTGTCTGCGCAGCCGCCGCCCTGGTGCGCAGTGGCAGATCAGTTTCCCTTGAGGTCCCAATAAACACCGTAGCTGGGCCGGATAATCCGCGGCCTGCATTCCATTACATGGTCCAAGCATATGACGTCCCGAACCCGGACGGACAGCCACAGTTTGCTTTGGATTACCTGGCGTGCGAGTTCCACGGCGACTGTCACACTCACGTCGATGCATTATGCCACATCGCATACAAGGGCAAGCTGTACAACGGCAGACCCTCGAGCCTTGTGTCATCATATGGACCGTCCACCATGGACATCACCGCATACGCCAATGGAATCGTGACGAGAGGCGTTCTTCTAGACATCCCGCGTCTACGCGGAGTCAAATGGCTTGAACCGGGTGAAGCAGTAATGGCGGATGAGCTAGAAGAAGCTGAGAAGGCTCAGGGTGTCAAGCTCGGGGAAGGGGATGCGTTTCTGTTTCGGACCGGCCACCACCGTCGGCGTTTAGAGCTTGGCCCTTGGAACAACGGCTATGACGGCGAAGGAAAGGCGGGGCTTCACTCCAGTGCCATGCTAATGCTTCATGAACGCAGAGTGGCGGCTTTCCTGCCGGACGGGGACGGTGAAACCGTGCCGAGCAACGTGGACGGCGTCGCATATCCCATCCACGCACTTCAGATATGCGCGATGGGCATGGCCGCATGTGATAGCCTTCAATTCGAGGATTTGATCAAGATATGCGAGGAAGAGAAACGATGGGAGTTCATGGTAGTCGCCGCACCATTACGAATACCAGGTGGCACGGGTTCACTCTTTAACCCGGTAGCCATCTTCTAAGGAGTTCTTGTACAAGCCATCCACGTATTGGTGGGGGCCAGACACTCCCTGCGATCTTTCCGACCGATCAGAACACAGATAGAAGCTTGTTTTCCAGGGCGCGGAATTGTTTCTCATCACGGTAGAAATTGATCAACGAGTCGTCCAATGCGTCAGCGAGAATCCCTACATTTAGCGGTTTAGTGATGGGAAATACTTTCGCTTAAATCACTCATTCGCCCATTTTTCCGCGGCACGGATTCAGGAGCGACTCAGGATGGACGAGCCGAAGATTCTTTACGCTGTCGCCGAGAGTTGCCCATTCGATTCGCTTCTTGTTCGTGAGATGAGGAGAGCCGTCGACGCGCTTCTGCAGTTGAACC
This sequence comes from uncultured Candidatus Bathyarchaeia archaeon, assembly GCA_964533505.1. GTDB lineage: Archaea > Thermoproteota > Bathyarchaeia > 40CM-2-53-6 > 40CM-2-53-6 > FEN-987. Next base: position 48,477 of record CAZHKA010000024.1, read on the forward strand.
TTCGACGGTTCAGAGTTCCTCAACAGAATCTAGCCAAGTACTCAGCTCTAGACATTGTGAAGCAGGCCTTGGAACTTCTCTTTGAGTTTTCCCCTTCCGCGAAGAACTACCGTGAAGCGATGCGAACCCTACGTGTCTATGCGGAAGATGATGGTGAGATGCTTACTACGCTGCAGAGCAGTTTCCGATTAATCGCAAACGCCGTGTATAACGCCTATACCGGCCAGAGGCGTGCCGAATCATTAGAACCTCACAGGTTATTTCTTCAAGGTGTTCATTTCGACCCGAGTGAGCTACAGAAATCGTTCAGGTTTGTAGGGGTCAGGCCTCCGGAAGTGAGCCCGCCAAGCGTGCAGAAAACTATCTTCCTTGACGAAGGTTACGAGCCTTACAAAGAGATTCTGGAAGGCAAGATCTCCGATGAGGCTCATAATGGGGATAGGCTTGAGCATTGGACTGAAATTATTCTAGAGAATTTTGACGCAAACGGAAGAAAACTCATACGGGCCGGACTGAATCACGTCGACCCTTCAACAAGCTTACTTCGTAAGCTGCCCTTATCCAAGGACAGAAAGTTACGTACTCTACTGAAAAAGCGGAAGATCGAGCTTCAAGTAATCGAGAGAGTTGCCGACGTAAACCAGGTTTTCGGTAAATGATTAGTTCATCACGCGAATTCTAACGCTTCTTCTTGTCAGGCATTAGGAGATGCTCGAAAGTGAAGCCCCCCAGAAGAGCACCAACTATTGGCCCCACCCAGTACACCCAGGCACTGGTGAAATCCATGGAAGCGACTGCTGGGCCAAGCCATCGTGCGGGGTTTGCTGCGCCGCCAGTTAGCGGTCCCGCTATCAGAATATCGGCCGCATATGTCATGCCGATAAGTAGGCCCGAAGCTGCTGGGTGAACCTTTCCAGTGTACAGTACAGCGTAAACCGAGAGCATTAGGAAGAATGTGATGATCAGCTCAACCAACGCTGCTACGCCTTCGCTTTGACCGATGGAGCGCATCGGTTCGGGAAGCCCGAACATGATATTCGCCCCGTTGCCAGGTTGAATAACAAAGTCGAGGGCGCCCGCAAGTATTGCTCCAAAGACTTGCGCGAGCACATATGCTACGCCGTCTGAAACCTCCATTTTTCTTAACGCAACTGCCGTTATCGTTATTGCAGGATTGATGTGGCAGCCTGAAATCCAGCTTATCGCGTACACCATTACCATTAGAATCAGGCCGTGGGCGAGTGCAACAGCGAGAAAAGATGATTGTGGAGATGAGTACCCCATGACGGGGAAGAAGACTATAACGGACATAGAACCGAAAAATACTAGGGCGAAGGTGCCGATGAATTCGGCTGCGTATGCTTGACGACCCATCTTCATGTTAGACACTTAAGCGCCAACGTAAGGCATAGTATAAAACCGTTGAGCTTCGGCAGTATTGAAATGTGACTCGGAATTAATAGCTAGAGTTGCTGACCTATCCGGTAAGTGTAGATTGTGTGACCCAGCAACTCGTCGTACACTGCACTGGGCTTCCAACCTGGAACCTTGAAATCGTGCGATACCACCCTGGCTCCTTGCTTCAGCTCAGATTCGAGTTTTGGCCTTAAACGTTCATTTGCGCTCGAAGTCAGGTATAGGGTCACCACGTCGGCATCTGATATGTTGACGTCGAAAAAGTTCCCCTGAATGACTTTCACCTTATCTTCGACGTTCAGTCTCTTGATCTCAGTCCTTGCACGTTCAACCAAGTCCTCACGAAGCTCGACGCCCGTAGCGTTTGCACCCGCGTCTTTTCCGGCGAGAATGATGAGGCGCCCATCTCCGCATCCTAAGTCGTATAAGTTCTCCCCGGTTTTTACTTGCGAGAGTTCAAGCATTTTCTTGGCTACTTCGAGCGGTGTTTGGACGAAAGGAGCTATGCTCATTCCTTAAGACTTCCAGTTGTGCGGTCTAAGCCTGTGCGATTTATGCGTATCGTCTCTCGGCCTCGGCGCGTTCGCCTTTAGGAACCTTCGCTGCCGAAGGGAGATTCTTTTCCTTCTTTCCGGTCCATTTCACATCCTCTTCTAGGAATTGTGTGCAAACGTGCTTGAATTGCTTGAAGATTTCCACCAGCTCCTCTTGGGTGAATGTGCTAATGAAGGATGGATTCCTGAGCCAAGCGTCCCAGCCGCGAACACTCTCGAATAATGCGGAATTCATCCGAATCAAGGAGGCGTATAAGCCGAGCCTGTCATCCGGCTCAAGTTTCTTGATCTCATCCAACGCCTTAGTACGTTCATCAGTCCAAGACACTCTCGTACGCACCTACTGAACTCGCCACTAGGAAGCCAACAATTTAGCCTTATTCCCAACAATGAGCAACTCTGAATGGGTTGGATTAGATGCACGGCATATCGAATTGAACTCAAAGAAGCAAGCGACGCTTAGCTTAGATATGATGCGGTACGGAAGATACCGGTGATTGAAATGGGCAGGATCGAACCAGTTGTGATAAAGATAGCCGAAACAAACGTGGACATAAATGGCGTTCAGAAACTCATGGAACAATACAACGCGACCGACTGGTATAATCGAGTAAAGCCCACCCAATCAAATGAAAGCGAATTCCTAATCGAACTCTCCGGAAGAATGTGCTACAAATCCTACGGTGTGGGCCTAAACCCCAACGTGACCAAGATTCGGGAAGACTCACGAGACTACTTAACAAACGTCCTTGCGAAAGGCGATGGAAGCATCCTAGAACATGCGACAGTTACGTTCGCATTCCTAAACGTAAGTCGCGTGACAACGCATGAAATTGTGCGACACAGGGCTGGCACAGCGATTAGTCAGGAGAGCTTACGTTATGTGCGCCCTCAGGACATCTCTTTTTGGATCCCGCCAGACCTGCAGAAGATTTCCTCTGAATTTGAGGAATCGGTTAAAGAAATCACGAGACGCTACCATGACCTTGAATCAAAATTCGACTGGGATAAGATGACGTTCGAGCAGAAAAAACGAGTTACATCCGCGCTACGAAGAATTCTCCCGGACGGGATGGCAACGAACATGGTGTGGACCGCTAACCATCGAACCCTGCGTTGGGTTATTGAAATGCGCACCGATCCCAGCGCCGAGGTTGAAATCCGAAAGGTCTTTGGACAAGTTGCGGAGATTTGCATTCGCGACTATCCGCTCCTCTATGCAGACTTTACAAAAACCCAACTGCCAGACGGAACATTCCAGTATACGCCCAAATATTCCAAGGTCTAGCTTGCTACCCTAGAACCAACAGAACCAGTCCCACAGCGTAATAGAACACCAAAACGACGCCGAAACTTAACCTAACAACGGTATGCCTCGCTGGAAGCTCTCTTCCGAAGAAGTCGAATGTTCCCTCGCCTTTCGCCAAAGCGTAACGGTACACGTTGGTATCGTACAAACCAATTATGATTAGGCAGACGCCGACAAATTTCAAGAACAAGCTAGGCAACAAAGCGAATCAAGTTGCAGGCATGGCACAAAAGAGGCTATAACATCAACTATCCCTACATGAGAAGGCTTTGGAAGGGAAGCTGATTGCCTGAACCGTTTTGGAAGACAGCCATATCGAAAGTTGAACCAAACAAGATTGTGGTCGGGGGATACGACTTGATGGATCTGATCGGCAAATACTCCTACGCGGGGATTACGTACCTAGTCTGGCGCGGCGAATTCCCCTCCACCGAACAGTCACAAATGATGGAGGCGCTACTCTCAGTTTGCATAGAGCATAGCCTAAACTCACCGTCAGTGGACGTCGTGCGCTTCGTCGCGTCATGCGGTGTACCCCTTCAGACCGCAGTGTCTGCAGGGGTCTCAGCCTTCGGAGATTGGTATGGGGGCACAATCGAACAATCCGCGAAAGTTCTGCAGGACGGAGTAAAGGCGGCACATGCAGACGGGAAGTCATTGCAGGCGACTGCGGAGGCCATACTTAACCAGTATACGCAGAGCAGAGAAAAGCTTCCGGGCTACGGACACCCGACGCACACAGCGGATCCTCGAACCAAAAAACTCCTAGAAGTGGCTTAAGACACAAGAATTCAAGGAACCCACATCGATTTAGCCGAAAACATTGAATACCTAACAGACAAGTATTTTCGAAGACATTTGATACTGAACGTTGACGGAGCCATAGCAGCGATTATTTCCGACATGGGGTTTGATTGGCGAATTGGCAAAGGGTTCTTCATTGTAAGTCGAACCCCCGGCCTAGTCGCCCATGCTTACGAGCAGCTCTACTACGATAAACCCTACAAAGCCGCACGTTGGGACGAAGTAGTCTACACGGGACCGGCAGAAAGAGCGGCTCTGCAACGAAAAGGAATTGCGTAGTTAACTCAGCGCGGCCGCGGCGCCGCGCAATTTCAGAGCCACTCTAGCGTTCCCCGTTCTTTCGAAGTATTGAGCCCCTAACTGGTAAGACTGCCGCGCCAAGGCATGCTGTCTTTCCTTTTGAAACTGCGCACCAGTCTCCGCGAAGAAAACTGCAGCCTTTCTCAATTGGCGCATTTTGGCATACAAGTGAGCGGCGAAGAGCATCTCGTGACTGTAACCTTCCTTCCCAGGTTTTAGGCAGATATCGAGGGCTATCATGTAGCTGTCAACGACTCCGCGCCCTGACAGGTTTGGCGCGTAGTTTTGTATCGCGGCGCGGAATTCCATTAAACCGTAGTATGCTCGGTCTTCCTTTCCCATAACCGCTGACGGAAGTTGCATGTAACTCCTGCCCTTTCATGCCAGTAGGCGGCTTTCTTGTACAAACCCGACTTCTCAAAGCATCTGGCGATTGCCTGGTATATTCCAACCCTGTCGAGGAGCGATCCTTGTCTTGACAGTCGAAGGTAGCATTTGATCGCTAAGCGGTAGTCCGCCTGAAGTTCCGCTTCGATGGCGGAGTCTAGGAGATGCATTGACGAAGCACGGAGGATGATTGTTCAGTTTTCTTTCTCTAAGATCTCAACTTGGCATGTTACAAGTTTCTTGAATGTTTCTGCGTCGTTACGTTCTCCGACTATTGCTCCGAAATGCATTGGAATTACAACCTTGGGGTTGATGGTTGCAACGGCTTCCGCTGCTTCTTTGGCCGTCATTACGTAGGTCCCAGAGACTGGCAGGAGGGCGATTTCAGGTCGGATATTCTTCATTTCGGGAATGTGGTCTGTGTCGCCCGCGTGATATATGCGGACGCCGTTTACCGTCAACACGAAACCTAACTTACCGTCTTCTTTCGGATGAAACACTTTACCGGGCTCCCTGAACTTGTTCAGGTTGTAGGCGGGAACGGCTTCGACTTCCAGCTTTCCTATTTTGAGCGTGTCACCGGGACGCATGAGCTTTACCTCCTTCACCTTCAGTTTTGATAGTTCAGGATGAGACTGCTTGTGGGCGACGATGACCGTGTTGGGGCTTACAATTTTCTTGAGATCTTCTAAGCTCAGGTGATCGAAGTGTTCGTGGCTTATCAGGACAACATCCGCTTTGGGCGGGTTGCCTCCAATTTGGAATGGGTCAATATAGATAGTCTGGCCGTCCTGAACCCTGAATCCGTCGTGCCCTAACCAGGTTATTTTGACGCCCTTGTGAGTGTACATAAGCCGACAAGAAGTCATCAGTCACCTCTTTTAAAAGCAATTTGGCAAGTATGACGAGACTCGCAGTGGAAGTGAGCGTTGGCCAGCGTTTATGGCCTCCAATCTTTTTGAGTTCGTTTAGCCAATCGTAGATTTCTTCGTCGGTGGATTGAGTTGCCTTTGCAAGTCTTTGAGAGCCTATCAGAACCGATACGGAATGCCCTTGCTGAGTCGGGGATCAAGTATCCTACGCCTCCACAGACAATTGCCATTCCAAGAATAATGGCCGGCAGCAATGTGCTTCTCATTGCCCCTACGGGGTCAGGGAAAACCGAGGCCGTCCTCCTTCCGATTCTCGATCAATTAATGAAATCTGAACAACGCCAAGGCATATCCGTCATCTACATCACGCCGTTGCGCGCACTGAATCGCGATTTGCTGAAAAGGCTCGATTATTGGAAATCTAAGCTTGGCTTTACGGTTGAGGTTCGCCATGGCGATACGCCTCAAAAGGACAGACGTAGGCAGTCAATCAGACCGCCCGACTTTCTTGTGACCACACCGGAAACTCTTCAAGCGATTCTTCCCGGTAGGCGAATGCGAGCCCATTTGCGCCACGTCAGGTGGGTGATCATTGATGAGGTCCACCAACTCGCGGGTGACCGGCGTGGTGTGCAGCTCACGGTTGGCTTAGAGAGGCTGCGAAAGGTCACGGACAGAGATTTTCAGAGGATTGGACTGTCGGCAACCGTAGGCAATCCCGAAGAAGTCTGCAGCTTTATCTCCGGACAAAGACCTCATGAAGTTATCCAAGCGTTACCTCCCAAAGAAGCAAAATATTTTGTTGAGTTTCCCCACCCAACCGATGAGGATAACATCCTCGCGCAATCTTTGTACACGGCGCCCGAAGCCGCCGCGCGTTTGAATCGAATTTGGGAGTTGGCCGAAAGCCATGAGTCGACACTCATTTTTGTTAATAGCCGTACTAACGCCGAGACACTAGGCTCGAAATTTCACCAGTTGAAGCGAAGCGTCGCTGTACACCATGGCTCGCTGCCGAGAGAGGAACGGGTGAGAGTTGAGAATGAGTTCAAGAATGGAAAGATCAAGGCCTTGGTCTGTACCTCCACCCTGGAATTGGGCATCGACATCGGAAACGTCGACTTAACAATTCAATACATGTCGCCAAGGCAAGTGTCAGCGCTTATTCAACGCGTTGGCCGCTCGGGGCATGCGCTCGACCGCGTTTCCAAAGGTGAGATAATGGCCGTGTCAACCGAGGACATTCTCGAATCTGTGGCGGCAATCCAAAACGCGGTGAACAAGTTAGTCGAACCGGTCAAGATCCACGAGAAGTCGCTAGATGTGATGGCCCATCAAGTTGCTGGAATGCTTCTGGACTCGGACAGCGAGATCAAAGCCAGAGATGCCCTCGGCCTGTTACGCAGTGCATATCCTTACCGTGATTTGACCGAGGAGGAATTCAACAGAGTCGTCAATTTCATGGAGACGATGCGGTACATCTACCAGGACGGAGACCTCCTCAGGCGAGGCGGCAGACTTCGACAGTATTATTTTGAGAATCTCTCCATGATCCCGGACGAACGTCGCTACCAAGTCATCGATGTGTCAACCCAACATGCTGTTGGCATTTTGGGTGAAGAATTCATGATGACCAAGGCAAGGCTCGGGTTACATTTCATTATAAAAGGAAAAGTTTGGCAAATAGAGCAGATCTCAGACGACGCGAGAGTCTATGTGACACCCGTCGAAGACCCTACGGCAGCGGTACCAGGATGGGATGGAGAGATGCTCCCCATACCGTTTGAGCTGGCTCAGAGGGTGGGACAGCTCCGAGGTGAAGTCTCGACAACTTTGGAATCAGGTTCTACTTCCGACACAGTTAGCTTGCTCGTGCAGAACTGGCCCACGGAACGTTTTGCCGTTCGCAAAGTGGTCGAAGAGCTTCAGGGCCATCGTGAAACCGGCGCGCCCGTGCCAACGGATAGAAGAATACTGCTAGAGGCTTTCGACCGTTTCCTCATAATCCACGCGTCTTTCGGCGAGACCGTAAACAACACCTTAGGCGAAGTCTATGAAGAGCTGCTTTCGCGAGAGGGCATTGTTAGGCAATGGTGGGCGGACGGATACCGGATACTGATTGAACTGACCGCGACAACGCAAGACATCTCTCTCGAACAGATGCGCAGCAAACTGTTCGAAATTGACGAGGGCGTTATAGAAGGCATATTCAAAGGCGTACTGCACAGGCATTTCCCGTTCGGCTATTACATGAAATTCATAGCAGAACGTTTCGGGGCGCTCAGGCGCGGCCTGATGTTTTCTGGCGACAACCTGAGGGAACTGGGCCTGAGGTTCAGGATGACGCCAATATACGATGAAACGATTCGCGAGGCATTAATGCTGCACGTAGATTTCCCCGGAGTCCGCGAAATTTACCGGCAAATTCGAGCGGGCGATATGGAAGTAGGAGTGTTCAGGTCTGAGGAAAAGCCGACACCGCTCGGCTTTCACATCCTCAACAAACATGTTGACGTTCCGGAGCTCGTGGCACCTGAGACGGTTGAAAGGGATACAATCGAGCGACTGCGCTTCAGCCTCGATAATATGACCGTCGACTTGCTCTGCTTTGACTGTGGACAGTTAATGCAAGCTGAGACTGTCAAGAGGCTTGCGAACAAGCCAAAGTGCCCGTCCTGCAGCTCTTCTCTTCTCGCAGTTTCAACATGGTCCTCGGGTTATCTCTCGAGAATCCTTGAAAAGAAACGCGGCGGTCACCCCTTGCAAGATGATGAGCGCGAGACCCTTTCACGAGCACGAAGATCGGCCGACCTTGTCCTTTCCTATGGCCGGAAGGCAGTCATAGCGCAGTGCGTGTACGGAATTGGTCCCCAAACGGCTAGTCGTATATTAGCGAGAATGCACGATGATGACAAATCTTTCTACAAGGATCTCTTGGAAGCCAAACTGAAGTTCATCACGACGAGGCAATTCTGGGACAGGCCGTAGAGAGGAAGTATTACCCGTCGATACAACGGAACCAGATTTCAGACCGATAATCGTGTGCCTCTGAACGCTCAATTTTTAAGGCGAGGCTCTTCAGCGTCGACGAAATCGAGGCATTGCGCCAATGGTGGACGACTTTCAAAGACTCGTTGATCTCAGGTTCGTCAGTGGCATCGAGAAAGTCGAACATGTACCCTATCCCAGTGGAGACGAATTCTGGGTTCGATTCAACGACCGTTTAGACATGAAACGGATCGGAGAGATTGCAAAGAAACACGGCGCTAAAGTTGTGAAGTTTGGAGGATTGCCCGCTAAATTACCACGCGCGCTAGCGGAGCTTCTGTGGGATGGCATAAGATACGTAATCGCTAAGAATGTTAGTGGTTGGGCGGAGTTCACCGCGTCGCTTGGATTCGAACCGGAGGGAGTTGCTAAGATCGCAGAAGACGCACACGGCCCATACGAAATATTCATCGCAACTAAGGAGGAAGGGATCCAGATTCTGTATGAATACCTTGGGTTGAAGTATGTCCCTCCCACACCCCCACCGAAGCCGGCTGCACCTACAAAGCCACCCGTGCCAGCCGCCGCCAAACCGGTTTCACCTGCGCCGAGACCAATTGCACCACCAACGCAACCAGTATCGAAACCTGTTGTCCCGGCTCCTGCCACTCCGAGTCCGCCTCGAGAAGACTCGACGCCTAAGCCCACGGCCTAGGCTTCAACTCGTTTTCACGTGGGTTCCGCAGGGAGAACCTCGACTCGTTTAGGCGGGATTGAGAACACTGCACCCTCATCTGCTTCGAGAGAACCGGTATACAAGACCTCGCCAAGGATTCGGCACCCTTCCTCGATACGAACATCTACGCCGTGCACCAGAGTACACCTGCTCTTTTCCTCCAAGACAATCGACTTACCATAAACCGCCTCAACACCCGCCTTCTCGCCCAACCTTATGCTGTCGCCGAATAATGGGCCCCTTATGCGACTTCGATCGGCAACAATAATGGAGGATGCTCTGACCCCTCGCTTGGTCGACGTTGAACCCCCAACTTCAAAATTACTCACTTTCACCAAATCAGCCTCTAACGAGCCACCTATCTCAACTCGATCAGCCATGAGAACCTGATCGACGCTACATCTGCCCCCAACCTCTAGGCTACCAGTGAGAGTAAGATTTCCACTCACTTTCAAGACCCCGCCGACATCGATATCTCCGCCTTCTGCGTCTCCTTCGATTTCCACAGTGCCGCCTACATCGATGTCTTCAAACTTCAAATTGCCAGAGACGGTGAAAACGCCGCCTATGTCAACGCTTCCCCCGGAGGAGTTACCCTTCAGCCGTACCGAACCGCCAACGTCTATGTCATTGAATTCCAGCGGGCCGTCTGATTCGAAGGTTCCTCCAACATCGATATCTCCCCTGATAGTGCCTCCTCCGACTCTGACCGACCCGCCCACATCAATTGAATTTGCAACGATTTGGTCGGCGATTCGAACAGACCCGCCGACCTCAATGTCATCGATCTCTGCACTTGCGGCTGCTTCTAAAGACCCGCCCACTTCAGCAGAATCGGCTTTCACTTTCCCATGAATTGCAATCCTGCTCCCAGCCTGAAGCGTTTTCGCCGTTAACAACCCAAGTACTTCCAGGTGTCGGTCTACGTCAACATCGAAAGCCGTAAGTGCCCCAGAAACGTGGAGGCTCCCGTCAGACACCTTAATCCCGTCACGGACATCGAGATCGCCCCTTATGTCTAGGTCGCCGTCTCTTGCATGTAATTCGGCCGCTTTCAGTCCGCCCTCGAAGATGACTGGACCTTCAGTTTCTACTCTCCCATCGACCGTTACGAATTTGTCCTGAGCGTACACGGTGGCGTCCCTCTCAACCTCCAAGTCTCCGTCTACGTGGTTAAGCGTGCTTTTTGATCGACGGGCGACCGTTACGTCGGGCGTGTTTCCTTTCTCCTTTTCATTCAGCGTATGGCTTGCTGAAGCCTAGGCGGATACGCCATAGCCAACTCGCGGCTAAATTCAATTCGGCGTAGCGCCTCCCGGTCTCTCCGGTGGAGCTGGCGGGGCACCCTTACACTGTGCTTGTAGAGGTGGTATGTCTTGACCTGACTCCACGCGTTCGACATGAAGCACAGAGCCTTAGGTAGATCAAACATCTTGGTTCGGAACATCTCAATCACAAATCATCGAGGTAGAAGTTCGTCAATTAAAGGTCAGGGCACGTTGCGTAATGACTGAGTGTGGTCACAAAATGTGATGGCTTGAAGTACCTATTCCTGCTCGTTACCGAGGTACGTCATGAAGCCCTGCACCTTTCTGTAGGCCTCGATGAATTCTAGGCCTCGCCGTGTTATGTGGTAGGATCGGCTGTCGCCTGAGAGTCGGATTGTTAGCAATCCGAAGTTTGCCAAAGTTTGGAGCATCGGTTTGATGCGATCAAGCGGCAGACCCGCACCATATGAAACTCTGGTAACCAGAGCTCCTTCAGGCCGATGTTTGAGCACTTCTAGGATGTCTGCGTAGATATCGACCCTGGCGCGCTTCTTCGACTGCCACACCTCAAGTGACTCTTTGTGAAGACCGAGGCTTCCTCTTGGAGGTGTATTGTTTGATGTTCAGTATAACTAAAGTGATGAATGCTAAAATTGATAGTATGAGCGTCGGATCGAACAAGAACTGACCGGGCGGAGGCGTCACATTTGCATTATCCCAAATCGCCGAAATTTGTTGAGGCGACGTAACAAAGAACAGAGCGCTCGCCTGAGAATCATTGCCGTAACCTGCCCAATGAGAGAATATGACATTGGGCGAAGTCAGCATTGGAGGCTGAACTAATGCCGAAAACGTTGAGTTGGCGTCATACCACCCTGAACCATAGCTTAGCCCATAGGTTGAGTTAATCTGGACTAGATATTGTTGGACGTATGAAATTTCAATCGTTCTGTCTCCCTGCAGGTTAATTTGTCTAGAGGTTTGGTTAGTGAGGTCGTCCCAACCTACGAAACGTAACCTAGAATCATTGCTCACGTAAATGAACGCTTGTGCTTCTACGATGTGTTGACCTGGCACAGTCAGAATCTCCGTTAGGCCACTGGAATTTGTGGAATACTCGGTTCCGTCGAAGGAGAAGCTTAGTTCTGGAAGAGAGGTTTGAACGATCAGCGTATCCGTGTCGTTAATGTCTACGGTGGTTGTGTATGTGTTGGAGGCTTGTACCCAGCTTCCGCTAGAATTCCTCAGAACTACTAGGGTGAGAGCAACCTTAGTGGTCTTCGAGATCGGAGGTATGACAATACGAGCGGGCGCGTTAACGTTGTCCGTCAGGTATACGTCGCTCAATATGCCAATATTCGCGGGCAGGTATGCGGCTAGGATTAGCGATTTGAGTGGCGCTTTGAAGCTCACGTTGGATTGCACAACAAATGCTTCGTCTACGTTAACCGTCGATGGGGCTTGAACAGATAGAATTTCCGCCGTCAGGGCGGTTGTTGAGTTACCGGTCGGAAACTGGGGGTTATATTTCAATTGCAACGCCTTCGATGTTTCAATAAATCCGATTATCAGGTTGAGAGCGCCCTTGTTATAGGCGCCTGTCGCGCGGAGGGTCCAGACCTCGTGGCCCGCTTCGTCAATGACGTGAAACTCTTTGTGATAGTACTGGGATCCCTGAACGCCTTCAGGTTGGGTGCCATTGTAGAACTGCATACCGGTTGATTCGTAATCGGGAAGGTTACCGCCGTAGATTAGGAATAGATTTGTTCGGAGTTCCTTAGCGTTGTTCAGAACGTCTGGGCTGATTGGGACGGTTATGAGGACTAAGCCATCCGCCGTTGTCCAGTCCTCGGGATGATTTAAGGTGAGGTCGGCCACGGCTGCTTGCCCTCCAACGGAATACCCCACCACGAAGGTGTGCGCATAGCCCTGCCCGATTATCCATCTGTGCACGTCTTCTAGCATTGTGCTTTCCGGCTGGAAGAGTTCCTGGTAGATGGTCCGATTTGCCGTGGGATCGAAAGCCTGAACCGAACCTTGTCGTAGGGCTATGACGCAATAGAAGTTACTCAGGTCTTGAATGAAACGAATCGTGTCGAATGACTCATAATCAAACGGATTGATCAGGTAAGCGTAAGATCCAGGTTCGGCTTCCTCGGGAATTCCGCCGCCGAGCCAGACGATACAGGTGTCACTGCCTGGACGACCCCAATAGTACCATTCTGCGCCACCTATGTTAGCAACGGCTGCTCTGGGTTGCGGCAGCGATTGGGCATTGGCCATTGGAAGAAGAGGAAGAACTAAAGTCAAAACAAGCAGGCCCAGAAGCAGCAACTGCGAACTCCGCCTGTTCGCATTCCGAGTGTATCGAGTTGAATCGCTTTTGCCTCCGTGCTTTAGCCGGAGAAATATGAGCCTGCCAAGCAGGGGGAGGCATAGGAATAGAAGGGCCGCTGCGATAAGGTTTGAATCGATTGTTGGCCCCACCTCCACCCAACTGGCTGTAACCTGTTGTGGGCCGTCCATCGTAACCACAATGACGTTGCTCGTCGAATTGCTAACTCCAGACCATTCAGTGAATCGGTACTCGCCCGCCAACCCTGACTGGTTCGTAGCAGCGAGTTGAGTTACGGCAACGGCTGACTCGGTACCTTTCGGATACCATCCGCCTCCGGCTATCTGCCCGAATTCCGATTGGGCCGAGAGATAGTATTCGGTTCGATACAGAGCGTAGATGGTAAGAGGTTCGGTTAGAAATATCGACTGAGGATCTGAATTCACACCATCACTCCACCCTACGAACACATAACGCTCATTTACACTCGATTTGATGACCACCGGTGCAGCCAAGATGTGTGCTCCCGGCTTGAGAGTGGTGGAGACGTGACCTCCATTTTGGATTGGGAAAGGATGCCCATCCACCGAAATCTCTGCGGCAGCCCCCGACGCGCCCAGAGTGACGGTAAGATTGTTTGCGACGGTGACATTGAATCGCCTCTCCCCTCCATTTGGGTCTTGATACCAGGCGTTTTGCCACCAGACCCTGTTTATTGCGAGCAGTTGCCAAGTGCCGGGCGTTCTTGGTGCTGTTAAGGTTAGTGTGAAGTTCACATTTCCTGGCCCGGTGAATTGGCTGATGAAAGTCATAGTTTGAACCATCAGCCGAGAATTCACGTCCCAAATTCCGATGTCAGAAAGGAACCGATCCGAATACCATGCATTAATCTTGACTTGGAAATCCATGCCAGGCAGGACAGTTGGAGAGTAATTGACGGAAGTCACCTGAATTGTCGGCCGGGTTTCGGCATCGGCGGAACGCAACATTGCACCGCTAAGGGTTAGAATGAAAAGAAGAACTATTGGGAGCAATCTGAAACTGTTAGGCATGAAGAGTTCGAAACGTACTGACAGATGCGTTATTCAAAGCCACCTCAGACAGTGTCGAGGGATACTCGGTTTCGAGATGAGTTCCGGAGCAGAACTCTATTGTATAAGCGTTAATGACTCTACTTACCGTTTGCCGGGGTAGCCAAGAGACCCTGAAAAAGCGGTCTGGTAACCTGGTATGGCGTCGGATTGCTAATCCGATGATCGAAAGGTCTCGTGGGTTCAAATCCCACCCCCGGCGCCTTTTTACTAGTAACCGTTAAGTATCCCATTCAGCACAGTTTAGAGCGGATTTCAATTGGGTAAAACGAAGGAAATCAACGCCCGATACATCTACACCTACCTTCCGTCGGTTGAAATCGCCAAAGACTGGAAGGCTAAGGCCAAGAAGACCGGCGTCTCCACCTCAGACTGGGTTTACGAACACGTATCTAACTCACTGCGCCAAGAGGCCGGTGATGAAGGGTATAAGCCCAGATCGGAACTCCTCCAGCAACTTCGAGAAAAAGATGAGATCATAGAGAAACTCACGGAAGATTGCAGGGTCACCAGATTAGCATTAGAGAATGTTGAGAGGGAGTTGCGCAGGTATCGAGCTGAACCATTCCTTGAGGACAACTTTCGCGGCAACAGAAAATATGACCGTCAACTAATCGATCTACTCAAGAAAGGGCACGAGGTTGACTCCGATAATCTACTGCGGCTCCTCAGAATAAATCCGAAGGAAACAGATCTGGTGCGAGCTGTAAGTAATCAGCTTGAGAACCTTCAGGCCTACGGTCTAATCAGAAAGACCCGTCGCGGTTGGAAGTGGATAGGCGAATGATGCAGCAGACCATAATTCAACTGCCTTCCCCTGATCAGCTACTGGAATCGTTCGTGCAGGACTGTCGCGACAGGGAAATGACAGAAGGGTCGATGCAGAGCTACAGATCGGTCTTGAAGCATTTCTTCAAATTCCTCAACGAACACAATGTGTCCCCGTACAAAGCCGATAAGCAGATTTTCATCGAATACCTCCGTTTCAGGAAAACTCAGCTAGTGCGCCAGAAGCATGTTGGCCAGAAGACCCTCGAAAACAACTTTACAGTCTTATCATCATTCTACGAATATCTAGCCTTCCAAGGGTACGTGGAGAAGAACCCTGTGACCGGCGTACAGAAACGCTACCTCCGCCACTACAAGAGCGAAAACGACGTAGACGCCGAAGTTCAGCGGAAGCTGATTAGTGTGGAAGAGATGAGTATGCTAATCAACTCGAT
>CAZHKA010000025.1:0-115504 GCA_964533505.1 uncultured Candidatus Bathyarchaeia archaeon
TACACAAGGGAGTGGGGACCATGTAACTGGCGCACCGGCAGATGGATCGACTAGGTTACTTAGTGTCGGGCTGTTGTAGAGTTCGATCTTCATGTATTGACCAGTAGTCGAGTTGCCCGGCCACGGTTCGTCACCGAACTGGTGTTTGGTGAAGACGTTACCGTGAATCACCGGACCAGGTTGCAGATAGCAGTCGAAGTGCAGCGACTGGCCTTTCAGGACCGTTATGCCGCTCACGCAGAGTGTCTGCGGATAACCGGCGGCTTCAGCGTAAAGATCGTAAACACCAGGTGCGAGGCCCTCTACTTCATAGTGGCCGTTCGCAGTGTTATTCAGATAAGCCTGGCCGTCGATCGTCGGCAGATCCGGTCTATTCTGACCTGTGTACGGGTCGAGACGCATCGTCATATGCGCCCACACCATACCAGCCTCCGCAATCGGCTGCTGGTAAAGCGTGCTGTTGTAGCCGGCATACCGGAGAGTTCCGGTTATGATAGCTGGATCAGTCTCACCCTTCACAAGCATAACAGGCCAGTTCTGTGGCGGAACCCAAACAAACGGTCCCGGGACCTCAATGCCGTCCACGGGAGGCAATGGGCTTGTCTGTCCGGCTAGGGTTGGGCCTACGCCGTAGAAATCGTTTCCGCTGTACAGGCCCATCTTGAAGAAGTACCGTCCGGCTGTTGACGGCGCGGTTACACCGTTAATGCGGACGTAATACCATTCACCGGCCGCTGTGAACTGGATAAACGGATGCGCGTAATACGGGGCTCCAGATGGAAAGAAGTTCGTTGTCCCGTCCGCTGTTATGGCGACCAACGTCCATCCAGGCGCGTACCGGTCGTATGGGCTGAGTTTGACGACGAGGTACCGGGAGTAACTGTTGGATAGGGTTGAAACGATCTGTGAGGCGTCACGGGTCGTCGCGCCGGGAACCGTGAATTCGGGCGGAATAAGAATAATCCACGTAGTCCAATACTCAAATGGGCTGGCCAAGGGCGTCTGAATCTCCGATTCTCTGACACCGTTGTCGTGACCGGACTGCGTGGCACAGGCGAGGGCGGCGACGGCGGCGGGATTCCAAAGGTCGGGACTGCAGGTTGCGTTCATTCCGAAGATCAGGTCACCGGTTGAGTTCGTTAGTACGGCGCCGAAAGGCGCGTACGTGTCTCCTTCCAGCTGATACCACGAGTTGCTCGGTGCACCTGGCGGATTACCGTTCGGGTAAGGTGCCTCATAGCCCGGCGCACAATTAGCGTTGACCGTACTCGGGAACCCATCATACGCACATTGACCTGCTCCAGGCCACACGTAACCGATTGGACCTGCGACGTGCGGATCAAAATTGTGAATATCGTACGGGTTGGTGCCGGACGAGTTGCCCAACGTAAACGTCGCTTGGGCTGGAGCAATAATTGAAAAGATGCTCATTAGGAAGATCGCGATCGCGAACGCTACCGCTAACTTTCGATTTAGAAATTGCACGGTAAATCGGGAAGTGTTTGTGTAACAGCATATAATACACAGTATGTCGGAACTCGATATAGGAAGTTAATCTGAGAGACACCAAAACTGGAGCGAGCCCTATCTCAGGCCACAGCTTCTCGAACACTCGGAGAATTCAGAGAGTCTCCACGTCCAAGGAGGATAGCGGTGCCCAGGTAGAGTGAAGGTTGGGTGGTTGAGTTCAACGGAGTTTTCCTCGTCTGGGTATGTAAATGTGCAGCGACGCCCGAACGCTGAAAACGCGAAGATTGCCAATTGGGTTTAGTTCGTCGCTAATTCAATTGCACTTTTCAATATATATTTTCGATATCTCGTATTTGAAATGGGACTCCGTATGGCGGCGCAGAGGCTGAATCCTCTGCCCTATCTCTGAGCATTGGCTGAAAGACTGATCCTTGGCTATGGCGCATCAAATTACAGTTTACGAGCCGGCAAAATGCTGAAATAGACGGAAAACAACGATACGATCGGAGGCATAGATTCGCATTGTGGCATCCATTCCGCAAGCTAACTGAGATCAAAGAGTCACTCGGTGCTCTAAAGAAACTAGACGATCTAGAGTGAGAACAGGGCACCGTAATTGGAGGCGCCCACGCAAGGCGCTCACTCGCCCTCATTGAAGAATTCACGCATTTTCCTAAACTAAAAGATCGTTACTTCCGGACTCGAACCTTATTTAGTTCAAATCCCTCCGGACGCGCCACGGCTATCAGTGATATTTACTGAATGTATGTGGAAGCAAGAAGCCCCACATACGTGGTAACCTGAGGGCAAAATCCCCTGCTCCATCTCTGAGCTCCTGCTCTAGGGAAAATCTGAAAGACTACTCGAATGGCCAGCTCGTTTTTCTCAGTCTGATACTGCAGAGCAGATTAGTTGGTATTAAGTGAATTTGTTCTTACATTCCACTGGGGCAGAAGCGAGACGCGGCAGGCAGCCCTAATTGAATACCCGTACTTTGGCTCTTACGCCTTTTGGAATTCATTCAACATTTCCGTTAGTCAGTGTAGTCGAGCAGCGTTGCTCATGCCTGCGATTCGAGCTCTTCAGTGATGGCGAGGGTTTAATCAGTTAATCAGCGGTGAAGGCTTATTCAACGGCCGGTTTGCCTTGTAAGGCGTCCGATGGCGGGCTTAATAGGCGGATGTGCGGCGTTGTGGCCGGATGGAGAACGAAAGATTGTCAACTGAAGCTGTCGTCCTAGTGACAGGTGCTTCGTCCGGCTTCGGGAAGTTGACCGGTTCATTGCTCGCTCAGCGGGGTTTCAGAGTCTTCGGCACCAGCAGGAAAGCTTCGGGGAAGCAGGATGGAGTTGAGATGGTGCAGCTTGACATTGCTTCCGACCAATCCGTCAAAGAGTGCG
The DNA here is from genome assembly GCA_964533505.1 of uncultured Candidatus Bathyarchaeia archaeon. GTDB lineage: Archaea > Thermoproteota > Bathyarchaeia > 40CM-2-53-6 > 40CM-2-53-6 > FEN-987. The sequence goes on from CAZHKA010000025.1 coordinate 2,870, forward strand.
TGTCGAACGTACTCCAGAAGGCTGGACGAATAGATGTGTTAGTTAACAATGCTGGTCAGGTGCTCACGGGTGGTTTGGAGGAAACGTCTGTTGAGGAGGCGAAAGCGCACTTTGATTCTAATTTCTTCGGCGCCGTCAGGATGGTGAATGCAGTCCTACCGGATATGAGGAAGCGAAGAAGCGGTCGGATCGTCAACGTAGCCTCCTTAGCGGGAACGTTCCCAGTACCCTTCGAGGGTTACTACGGGGCGGCGAAGGGGCGCTCATCACGTACACCGAAGTCTTACGGCAGGAAGTGAAGAGCCTAGGGGTTAAGGTCTCGGTTGTCGAGCCCGGCTTCTTCAGGACGAATCTAATCAACAGTCGAATAACTGCGGCAAACCCCATCACCGATTACGACGAGACACGAAAGAGGGCGCAAGGCGCTCTCGGGAAATCGTTCAGTAAGGGTGCTGACCCAAAGGAGGTGGCTGAGACGATTGTGAAAATAATCGAGAGCCCCTCACCGGCGCTGCACTACGCCGTAGGGAAAGAGAAGAGTTACCTTCTTGCGAAGAGAATACTACCAGTCTCTGTAATGGAATCTATGACGAGAAGACATTGGCGGCTGGACGGCTAGCCTTAGGCGGTCTGTTCAGTCCGAACGCATCGAATGTGCCCATAACGCGGACTAGCGCTGGATTTTGACCTTACAAAGAGTAATCGCCCTAATGATACCATATTCACCAGTCCTTCCGCACGCCTAACTTCAATCACAGTAAGCCTTTCGTTATGAATAATAAATATCACTCAGCGGCATTCAATTCATGCTGCCTCGGATAAATCATGACTCGACACGTTATCGTTGGCGTGCTTGGCGGGATGGGACCAGAGGCTACAATAGACCTCTTTTCTAAAATCGTTCACTCCACTGATGCGACTAGGGATCAGGATCACCTTCGATTGATAATTGACAACAACACTTGGGTCCCTAGCAGGCAAGAAGCAATTCTGGCAAATGGGCCGTCTCCTCTCCCAATGCTGATTGAATCCGCCAGGAAACTTGCAACTGCCGGAGCAGAGTTCATTGTAATGCCTTGCAACACCGCTCATCACTGGATTGAAGAAATCAGAAGTGTGGTTCCGATTCCCATCGTAGACATGATTCAAGAGACAGCGAAGGAAACCGTTCGATTATACCCGCAACTGAAGACTGTTGGCATCCTCGCAGCAACAGGCACTGTTCGGGCCGGCCTCTATCAAGCGCAATTCAAGAAACTGCGAATCAACACGGTCCTACCAACGGACGATGATCAGAAAATGTTGATGGACGCTATTTACTCTGTAAAAGCGCTCGGTCCTTCAGCATCATCCGATTCCAGGGCGAAGAATGTAGGGCGCAAGTTGATTGAGTCTGGCGCAGAGGCGGTCGTTGCCGGGTGCACAGAAATTCCGCTCACCCTCAAGATCGATGATCTGAGCGTGCCAATCATTGACGCAACTCAAGTACTCGCCACGCGTGCAATTGAGATTGCGAAGGGTAGATCGTGATCGAGTATCATTAGCGCAGGTTGAGAATCCTCCGCTTCAGTGAAGGAACTTCGATGAGGCGATCGAGTCCGTATGGGGTTATAATCGTCTTACGCGTACGTTGTTAATGTCTCTCGAGTGTCACCGGCTTATAGCGCGGATGGATCTATCAATTGCTTTCAGGGCCAATTCCGCGTCTGCGTCAGTGTGTGCGGTTGAGGCGAACCAGCTTTCGCTGGCGCTGGGGCTTATGTAGACTCCATTCTCCGTGAGTTTTGTCGCAAAGCGTTGGAAGATCGCTTGATCTACGGCCGCGTCAAACTCTCTGTAGTCATGGATGGCTTTGGCCTTTGTGAAATATAGTTGGAACATTGGCCCGATTCCTTGCACAATCCCCTGGACTTTGTTCTTTTCAAGTATGCTACGGATTCCCGTGATCATTTGATTTCCTATTGAGTGTAGGTGCTTGTAGGCTGCTCCGTCATTGGCGGTTAACTCGTTTAGTGCTGCCCGGGCGGCATACATGCAGAGAGTATTGCCGTTGTACGTGCCCGAATTGTGGACGGGAGCGCCATACTTAGCTACGAGAGTATTCATGATTTCGCGTTTTCCGGCGAACGCCGCGACGGGGAATCCTGCACCCATTGCCTTCGCCATTGTTACTAGATCGGCATCGACGCCGAAATATTCTTGAGCGCCGCCTGGAGCTAGACGAAATCCCGTTATCACTTCGTCGAAGAGTAGAAGCACATCATTCTCCGTTGTGATATCGCGCATGGCTTTTAGGTAACCGGGGTTCGGACCGATGTGGCCGCAATTTGCCATTATCGGCTCTGTTAGCACGACTGCTAGTTCCTTCGCGTGGCGTTTAACGGTCTTTTCCAGTAGGTCTGCATCATTCCATGGGATTACTATTGTATTTCTAAGAGTTTCTTCCGGAATTCCAGGTCCATTAGGTATTTTCGTGGGGTTGATTCGGCTTCCTAGGGCTTCTGCAGGTGGCCCCACGTTAATCAGCACGTAATCATGGTTGCCGTGAAAATGTCCTTCGAATTTTAGAATCTTCTTCTTTCTCGTGTACCCGCGCGCAACTCTAATCGCATGCATAGTCGCTTCAGTGCCAGAGTTTGCAAATCTTACAAGATCCGCGTTTGGCACTATTCGGTTTATTTTTTCAGCGACTTCCACATCGATTTCTTGGGCGGTCCCCATCATCGAGCCGTTCTGCATAGCTTTGTTTACCGCTTCGATTACTTTTGGTGGGGCATGTCCGAGGATGAGTGGCCCGAAAGCCATTAGAAAATCGACGTACGCATTTTCGTCGACGTCGAAGATTCTAGATCCCCTGCCTCTTTTCATGTAAATCGGGTAGGGTTTGTAATTTCTTGGCCCTCTTGCGGGAGAGCTCACTCCCTCAGGGAGAAAGTTGCAGGCGCGTTCGTAAAGAGCCTTGGACTTATTATGCGTCCGAACGACCTCAGTCATCATATCTCAATCCACTGAAATGTAACTCCTTCTTGCGCGCTACTCGCGGCGACTACCGTCTGACCCACGGCAAGCCACCCGAAAAGTATTCCTACAAGCCACCTTGGTCGGAGTCTCGGATTCAAATCACGGCACCCACAAGTTAATGCAAAGCGACAAAAGACCACTTCGAATGAGGACTACTTGCTTGAGGCGCTTATCTGCAAGTCAAGCTGTTTGGGTCAGACAACTAGCCGCCAAGATGCCATTCTACCGATATATGGAAATTCGTCTAACCAAGCTAGGATGGGGGCGTTCGGAGATCAAGATGGCGGTAGGCAGGGGACTCACTCAACAGGCGGGATTTGCGCATGGAGGAGTCTCCGCGTCACTAGTCGATTCAGCCGTCGGCATAGCGCTATGCACAATGATTGATCAAAGTAATACGATTACAACGATCAATCTTCAAGTTAATTTCCTTGCCCCCGCCAAACCTGGCTCTCTGACAGCTCGAGCCAGGATTGTTCATAAGGGCAAACGAACCGCCGTGGGAGAGTGCCAAGTCGCGGACGAGGATGGAAAGCTTGTTTCAAAAGGAACTGCAACATACCTGATTCTGGAAAACAGAAGCCTGGGTCCCTAACGATCCTTGCGGAGAATTTCTTGGGCGTAAACGTCGAAGTACCCGCCGAGACAGCTACTTTGAATTGTGGTGGAATGTTAAACAGAGATTAATGATTGCAATGAGGCCATATACCGTCCCTCTTTAGCAGGAGTATCAATGATGACTCCGTACTGTTCGCTGACTGATGGATTATGAGAACCACTCGCACAGCATTTCCCATTTCCACCCGCGCTTGATTCCGCGTAAGACATGTGTTTTGTCTCTCCGGGACCGGTACGACTCTCAAGAAAGGAGCGGGCTGTTGTGACGGGTTGATTCTCTGACTTGGAAAGAAGATTACTGATTAATAGTGAACAAGATCAGTAGACGATGTCGAGTTGGTCGTTGTGGAGACATCCCTAGCGAATGAACGGTTGCTCGAAATGTATCAAAGAATGTTGTTGATTAGAAAATTTGAAGAAAAAGTTCGAGACCTGTTTGCGAGCGGAAGAATTCCGGGTTTTGTTCATCTCTACATCGGAGAGGAAGCGATCGCCGTGGGTGTCGCTGCGGCACTGAGAGAGAGCGATTACGTCACAAGTACTCATAGGGGCCATGGTCATTGCATCGCCCGCGGTGCTGATGTGCGCCGTATGATGGCTGAACTCTTCGGAAAACGCGACGGCTACTGCAAAGGAAAGGGCGGTTCTATGCATATGTTCGACGTTAGCCTAGGTATTCTAGGAGCCAACGGAATTGTTGCCGCCGGATGCCCATTAGCAGTCGGCGCGGGACTGACTGCACACCTTCGGAAGACAGATCAAGTGGTGGTTGGTTTCTTCGGTGATGGGGCAACGAATCACGGAACAGTTCACGAATCGTTGAACCTGTCCGCAGTCTGGAAGCTTCCGATTGTGTGGGTGTGTGAGAATAATCTGTATGCAGAAGCTACTCCAATTTGGGCAACCGTCAATATTTCAGATATAGCGCAGATGGGAGGTTCGTATAATATTCCGAGCACGATCGTCGATGGAAACGACGTTTTCGCAGTGTACGATGCTGCGAAAGTGGCTGTGAAACGGGCGCGAGCGGGTGAGGGACCCACGTTGATTGAATGTAAGACCTATCGGCATCGGGGGCACTACGAAGGAGATCCTGTGATTTACCGAACAAGAGATCAGGAACAGGAATGGTTCAAGAAGGATCCAATCCCCAAATTTGAATCCCGGCTAATCACAGATGGGAAAGTTACTGAAGCAAAGCTGGGAAGCATCAGATTAGGAGTCGAGAAACTAATTGATGATGCGGTCCAATTCGCAGAGAATAGTCCCGCTCCACAAACCGAGGAAGCGCTAGATGACGTCTTCGTCGTTCCGGAGGAGGCTTTGTTATGAGTTCAAGAGAGTTAACGTTCGCGGAGGCGATCCGGGAAGGCATCTACCAGGAACTCAAACGTGACGACCGTGTCTTTGTGATGGGGGAGGATGTGGGGTTTGAAGACGGAGCCTTTCGTGTTACATCGGGATTCCTAAAAGAATTCGGACACGAACGTATCAGAGATACACCAATTTCAGAAAACGGTTTTGTAGGCGCAGGAGTCGCCGCGGCAATACTGGGAATGAGACCAGTGGTCGAACTGATGTTTGCCGATTTCACGGGGGTTGCGATGGATCAAATCTACAATCAAGCGGGTAAGTTGCGTTACATGTCAGGAGGGCAAGTTAAGGTTCCTTTGGTTATTCGAATGGCGATGGGGGGCGGCTTATCAGCGGCTGCGCAGCATTCTCAATGTCTCTACTCAATTTTCGCACACGTACCAGGGCTGAAGATTGTTGTGCCTTCCAATTCCTACGACGCTAAAGGTCTAATCATCAGCTCAATTCGAGCAGACGACCCAGTAATGTTCTTCGAGCACAAAGCGTTGTACGATAAGAAGCTCGGCATGGTTCCCGACGAATCTTACGAGATACCGCTCGGTAAAGCCGACGTTAAGCGAAATGGAAACGACGTGACCGTAGTAGCAACTGCGATGATGGTGCACCGGGCACTGGAAGCAGCGGAACAGCTTCAGAAAGAAGGCGTTTCCGTAGAAGTCATCGATCCAAGAACATTGGTTCCTCTGGATAGGACGGCAATATTCAGCTCCGTGAAGAAGACAGGACGAATCGTAATCGTTGACGAAGACTATGAACGATGTGGATTTGCCGCTGAAGTATCAGCGCTGATTGCGGAGCATGGTTTCGACCTACTTGATGCACCAATCATCAGAGTCGCTACTCGGAATGTTCCCATTCCGTTCAATCCTGCACTCGAAGATGCTGTTATACCCAATTCTGAACGGATCAAGAACGCAATAAATGAAGTTATGATGGCCTAATCACATCGTTCCCGTTAGAAGCTGCGTGGTTAGATCAACAGGCTGGGCTCTGTGAGCAGTCTGCCTAGTCGTCCGAGGAAGTCTGCTGCGCCAGCACCATCTATGATTCGGTGATCGAATGTGAGGGTCAACGTTCCCTTGGTTCTGATACATATTTGGCCGTTCACGACTGCCGGTTTGTCTACAATTCTTCCTACGGCGAGAATAGCCGCCTCCGGCGGATTGATGATGGGACTAAAGCTGTCGATGTCATACATCCCCAGGTTCGTTATGGTGAACGTTCCGCCCGTCACATCTTCCAGGTCCAACTTGCCACTTCGTGCTTTCTCAATGAGAATTTCAGACCGGCGAGCTATCTCCTCAAGCTTCATTTGATCAGCATTTCTTAGAACTGGAACCACTAGACCGTCTTTCAACGCGACCGCAATTCCTACGTTGATGCCCTTCATCAAATTAATGTGTGTGGCATCGAATGTTGAGTTCAGCAATCGTATCTTACTGAGCATAATGGCTGCTGCTTTTACGAGGATGTCTGTGTATGAGGGAATCTTTCTGCCCTCTTGGCCGAATTTCTCTCTGAACACTTTGAGCTCCGTGAAATCTGCTTCAGTCTGCAAGGTTACATGCAATGCGTTTGTGTAGCTAGAGGTAAGCCTCTCAACCATAGTAAGTCGCATGGGGGTAAGCTGAATTTCTTCCGCTTCGGGGGCTTGTGGAGAGGAGGGCCCTTGAATCTCAATGGCTTTGAGAACATCTTCTCTCTGTATGCGGCCTCCGTGACCTGTGCCGGCGATTTTTGAAACGTCAATGTTATGCTCTCGGGCGAGTTTTCTGGCGGATGGTGAGATCGGAATCTTATCGCGATCTCTGGCAGAATCGGTTACCGTTCGCTCACTTGCGCGGTGCTGATCTGTAACCGTAGCATCGGGTTGAAATGTGGCTTCGCGGGTTAGTTGCTCAAGATCGGGGATTGGTTCGTTAGGATCCGCAATGACTGCTAATAGGGCGCCAATCGGAAAAGTCGTTCCTTTCGTTGCAAAGATTCTTCTAAGAACTCCAGTGGCGGGAGATTCAATGTCTACTATGACCTTCTGTGTGTCTATCGAGTACAGTGGCATGCCCTTTTGGATGAAGTCGCCTTCTTTCTTCATCCATTCGACCACGGTGCCCGTCTTCATCGTAAGTCCAAGCTTCGGCATCGTAACTTTCGTCAGCATGGTCGAAGCCACTCAATTCGACTTCGGCTCATAGCCGCGTAACATAAATTTGATTACCGAATTTCAAATTTCAAGTTGCGAAAGGAGGGCGCTCCGTTCCTACGGGAAGAGGGCGATGACGGTTAAACTCAGGTTTGTTTCAGAAGATGAGCCTTCGGGAACTGAGCTCCAACGGTATACTCGAGTCGATTCAACTTGACCATTTGATAGACATTGACCTTGACGTAAGGATTTACGCTCATGTTGAGATAAGCGTCTCTAGGTCGCATGCCGTAGTCTGTGATCAACCATTCCATTAACCACAGGAAAGCCTGGGTGATGGCTTGCTCCAACGGCCTAGAGCTGTTGAGTTGAATGATTGAATCCGCCGTTTCGACACGTACAAAAGGTATGCTCTTCTTTTCAATTATGTCGCAGCTTAGAAGTACGTTTGCTCTAGTTTCATTTGCAACGCCTGTAAACTCGGTGTCTGCCATCGATCCGTGTACGTCTCCGACGAAGAGAAGTCCTCCTTCGTGATAGACCGGAAACATTACTTTCGAGTCTTTACAAAAGTCGCGGCTGTCCAAGTTTCCTCCCCAGGGACCCTGACCGATGCAACTGTCGGCGCCTGATTCGATTGCGTTGTCTGGGGCTACTCCCATTGTTCCGATGAATGGGTGAAGTTTCCAGCTGAGTTTCTCGTTAAAGATCGCCGTTCCGTCCGACATCGTCCCGCTTGGGCCTGGGACCTGCTTAATCATGTGAACGTATGGTCCTCGGCATTCCGGCCATCTCGCGGAGTCTTCAAGCGGATGCCCAGTCTCCATAATGAGTGTGTGACCGTCCTGAACAGGGACAACTTCCTTGATATCCACTACGAGTATGTCTCCTCGTTTCGCTCCCTCAACATGGACTGGTCCAGCTACCGGGTTGAAATGCGCGGAGGGCGGGAGCCGATCGTCATTGGTTCGGATGCATCCATTATCGGCATCCTCGGTTTCTACTTCAAATACTTCACCTAGTCTGACTCGGAGAAGCGGGTCTTTCTTAGCGAACTCGTAACCTACCGCTTGGTCTCTGGTTAGTTTCTTCATTAGAGTCCCAAGTCTGCCTCAATGCTAGAGTGTCAAGGTTCTGTTCGGTTCATGAATGGGTTTTGTGGGTTAACCTGAGGTGAGCTGATAGCTGAGCACTTTCTTGTCGCCAACGTTGACGATGGCGCCTCTCAGTACGCCTTCTGGATATTCTGAACCCGGGTTTATGATCAATGTCTTCCCTATTTTGGCAGTGCCGCGGGACTCGTGGATGTGGCCTGACAGGACGAGTAATGGCTGGAGTTTCTCAACGGCTGTTCGGATTGAGCTGCTCCCCACGCCGATGATGACTTGTTGTCCTCCTTTTACTACTGGTTTGGGTGGAAAGACTGAAGCATCCAGTTGCGGGGCGCTATCGAGTCCACAATCTATTGGTGGAACATGGAAATTGAAGATGCAGTTGGGCATGTCTTTCACTTGGTCGATGAGTTTCTGAATCACCTTCCCAAGCTCCTCCTCGCTGGGCAAGTCTCTCGGGCAGTTCCAAGGGGTCGGATTCCCCCAACCCAAGTTCGCCATTTCATGGATCTCGTCGATCTTCACGACTTTATTATCCGGGTTCTTGACATGTTCTAAGTCCTTCACCGCATCCATAGTTTCTTGGTGGTCGTCGTTTCCACCCGTTATGTAACAGATGACGCTTGTCCCTTTGAGATGGTCTTCCGCTAGCTGCACCCAACGTAACAGATTTTCCTGCATCACACTCAGGAAGAGTTTGTCAAGTCTTTCCTTGTCGTTTTGAAGCTCAACGGCTTCGTCCGGCGTAGAATAGTGGACATAGTATCCGCTGTCCCTGACCTTGTTTTCGATCTGCTGTGCTTCTTCCTTAGTCTTGGCAACTTGCTCTTTTCCCGCGAAGTTGCACTTGTATGTCCCGTCTGCGTTTTGTATGATTGGGACGATCGCCTTACCGGTGACATCCCCGCCTAGGATTAGGACTTCCGCCTTGTAGTGGGTGGCGGCCCCCAGGAATTTTCTGAAGCAGATTTCAGATCCATGAACGTCCGTTGCGTAGAAGATTCTCGTGAACTTGGGTGACACACCTGGCTCTTCCGATTCGGTTGTGTTAGACGGGGGGTAGTTCGCTGAAGGCGAGAGTAATGTCTATGCCCTTTCGCTTATTGAGGAAGAGGCTTAGATAGTAAATCACGAAACCTGCAACGAACACGCCAATTACTGTAGCAAGCGACATTGGGCTGTTTGCTCCGTACGTCGAAACGGTCGCGAACATGTATGTGAACCATCCCATCGTAATGAGTTGCAAAATGCCTACGATTGTTATAGCAGGTATTCCCGCAATGTCGTATTTTATCGGCGATGACTCGTACAGTCGCTTTGTTTTCTTTCGGAGTGGTAGAAGAACTGCGGCAATTCCAGTCGGGATGTAGGTGAAGCCTAACTGAGCGACCGTAGCCGAGAGCGCCGCTAGGATACTTCCCCAGTAATCTAATAGCACTAGAATGATTAAGGACCCTATGAGATATGTCACAAGAGCAACGACCGGCGTTCTTGTTCTTGGGGAAACGTAAGTGAACTTTTGAGGCAATATCCTGTCGAATGCCCAAGCCAGCATGTTCCTCGAATCCAAAACATAATCACCCACGGCTACCATCGGATTCCAAACGATGAACCCAACTCCAATCAGGATTAGTAGAGGGAGACTAGTGGTTAGTGTGGAACCAAGCAGGTTCCAGTATGGAGGTGCGGGTAGCGCGTATTTCCCGTTTGCGTAGTCTACAGCTATGGAATTCAGAAAGTTCAACCCTGCAACATTTTCCATTAGCCAAGCGCCAACTGTCATCACAGTGCCGCTTATGATCGCACCGCCGAGCACTGGTCCAATTAAAGAGTTCTTGGTGACGTTCTTGATTTCGCCCGCAATGTAAGTCTGGGTGCTCAGGTAGACGAGGGCCCACCCGGCGATCGGAATTACTCCAATAGTTGCGGACCATGAGAATGGAGCGTTCGTGTAGCCGAGACCCTGCGCCGTCGTAATGACAGTATGGTAGTAATCGGGGTCGTTCGCGAATGGTCTGCTGTACGTATTGAATGATGTTATGAAACCTTGAGGGCTAGTCGTTGCGAGAAGACCGAACACTATCAGAATCCCTAACACGCCTAGGATCATGCATGCGTTCAGGAAAGGAAATGTGTACTTGTTGCCGAAGATAGTCAAGATGGCTGCTAAAATCAGGATAACCGAACCAATTCCAAGTATATAATTGGGTTGGAGCACAAGCGAACTCAAGCTAAGCATCGCGGAGTTATTGATGACCGACCCGATTGCGGCAAGTGCGGGTGAGAATCCGAATGTAAGACACCATTCGGTGAAGATCGCACCGTAAAACATGTACCAGACAGTCATGCTCCAGTTCTCGGCGAATCCTAGAGCCGGATGTACCGTTCTGCTTACGAATACATAGTCGCCTCCGGAGCGTGGCATCGCTATGGCGAGTAGCCCGTAAACTAGTGCCTGAGGAATCACGAGTATTGTGCATATTGCCGTAGCAATCGCAGGATCACCACCGGGGAAGAGGTACGCCAATGTCATGACAAAGATAATTCCGATGCCGTAAGTTGTTCCAAGCGCATTTATCGATAACACGCTTAAGGTCCCGACATCTCTCCTAAGACCCGAAGCTTTCCTTACGAAAACGGTAGGTTGTTCAGATGACAAGGGTTTCAGATCTGCAAAGCGAAGTTATCGCCACTTAACACTTCCCTACATACTGTATTTTGCTTCACTTTACCTTGCTTTACTCTAAATGCTACGTACCGATAGGAATTTCATGAGTCTAGGACGGCTGATAGTAACCTGTGGTGTTCTGATCGTTCGACCGGCCCTGAAGTGAGTATGATGATATATACCAATCTCGGCGTGGTGTCTTGGACTATTTCCCGTCGCTTGCTATCTGTGATGAAGTTTAGTCTGAAGGCTAAAATTCTTGGCCGACGTGTCCAAAACGACTAGGTTTGTTGAAGTTCAAGCCCTCGGCTGCAGCGGTAGCAGGCAAGAAATTGCATTGCAAGAATTGGCAGATCGAAGGACCCTATCGAATGATTCACCATGTTCTTGATCCGGAAGTCGCTAAGGATCCGTCGAATCTAATCATATATGGAGGAACGGGCAGGGCCGCCCGCTCATGGGAATGTTTCGAGAAGATCACGCAGAGTCTACTTGAGCTGGAACCTGATGAGACGCTTCTGATTCAGAGCGGAAAGCCCGTGGCAGTTTTTCAAACGCACGAGTATGCCCCTCGTGTTCTGATTTCAAACGCAATGCTAGTCCCGAAATGGGCAACGTGGGACTACTTCTACGAACTAGAACAAAAGGGGCTGATAATGTACGGCCAAATGACCGCGGGATCATGGGCGTACATCGGAACCCAGGGAATCCTGCAAGGCACTTATGAGACATTAGCCTCGGTTGCAAAGAAGCATTTCGACGGTTCCCTCAAAGGGAAAATGGTTCTAACCGCCGGATTGGGCGAGATGGGGGGAGCCCAGCCGCTGGCCGTCACGATGAACGACGGCGTTGCATTAGTAGTCGAAGTGAATAAAGCGGCGATTGATCGCCGACTAAAACACGCTTACCTACAGAAGTGGACCGATAACCTGGACGAAGCACTCCGCATGGTGAAAGAAGCTCAGGAATCAGGACAGGCCCTGAGCGTTGGATTGCTCGGCAACGCAGCAGAAATTCATCCGAAACTTGTCGAACGGAACATCACGCCTGATATCGTAACGGATCAAACATCAGCCCACGATCCGCTTAGAGGTTACTACCCAGCAGGTTTGAGCATAGAAGAAGCAGACCGCCTACGCGTATCGAACCCAGACGAGTACCTTCGAAGAGCCAAGCAGAGCATGTTAGTTCATGTCAAGGCTATGGTTCAAATGATGAACCGCGGCTCGATCACCTTCGAGTACGGGAATAACATACGCCAACAAGCCTACGACACTGGACTGAAAGAGGCTTTCGCCTTCTCAGGTTTTGTTCCCGAATACATCCGCCCAATGTTCTGTGAAGGTAAAGGCCCCTTCCGCTGGATATCACTCGTCGGGGATCCAGAGGACATTTTCACGCTCGACGACATGATGGTGAGAGAATTCGGTTACAACAAGGAACTCGTAAGGTGGATAAACAAAGCACGCAAAGAAGTGAAGTTTCAAGGACTGCCAGCGCGCGTATGCTGGTTAGGTTACGGGGAAAGAGCCAGATGGGGCAAGATCGTAAATGACATGGTGGCCGCCGGTCAATTGGCTGGGCCAATCTGGGTCGGCAGAGACCATCTTGATACTGGGAGCGTCGCCTCGCCGAGAAGGGAGACCGAGAACATGAAAGACGGCTCCGACGCAATCGCCGATTGGCCAATTCTCAACGCACTGTTGAATTCAGTTGCAGGAGCAAGTTGGGTTTCGGTACACCACGGCGGCGGCGTAGGCATTGGCTACAGCATCCACGCCGGCATGTGCCTAGTACTCGATGGAACGAAAGAGATAGAGAAACGAGCCGAACGGGTTCTCACCACCGACCCAGGCATAGGCGTCGTGAGGCATGCGGACGCTGGTTACGAATCAGCCATCAAAGTTGCTAAGGAAAAACACATCAAAATGCCCATGCTGAAATAGATTCGATCACGGATACTACCCGCAAATCAGGGAAAAGACACGGATGCGACTTTGGTGGTCGAATGAGACCGCTAAATGGTATTCGTGTCTTAGAGCTAACTCACATATTGGCAGGCCCATACTGCACAAGGCTCTTGTCGGACGCGGGCGCTGAAGTGATCAAGGTTGAGTATGAGTCAGGCGATGCTTACCGTCATTTAGAGCCATTCGTCCAAGGTAAGTCGGTTATCTTTGCGAATGTGAACAGAGGCAAGAAGAGCCTCGGCCTCAATCTTAAGACTGAAGAGGGGCTCCAGATCTTACTCGAACTTGCCAAAAAGACCGATGTTCTTGTTGAAAACTTCAGGCCAGGGACCACCAAGAAGCTGGGCCTAGACTACGAATCGCTCAACAAATTGAATCCAAGAATAATCTATTGCTCCATTTCCGGTTATGGACAAACAGGACCGTACGCAACTAAACCCGGCTACGATCTAATAGCCCAAGCCGAAAGTGGCTTAATGGCACTAACGGGCGATAGAAACATTCCCAGCATAGTCGGTACATATATTGTAGATTTCACAGCCGCCAGTTATGCATCACTCGCCATCTTAATGGCGCTAATTTCCCGCGAAAAGACCGGTAAAGGCCAATACATCGACATTGCACTCCTGGACTCAGCAGTCATGTTGACCGGTATAATGGCTGCCTGCGCATCCGCCGGCTTCAAAGTCGACCGCATCGGAAACAAGGACCGTTTCGTCGCCCCTTATGGCGTGTTTAGAACGAGCAATGGGTATGTCGCCATAGCATGCTTCGGAGACAAATTCTTCAAAGAACTATGCACCGCACTCGGCCTCGAGAACCTCTCAGCCGACTCAACCTATTCCACTTCAGAGTCTCGAATTGTGAACGAACAAACATTAAGTGAAGAGATTGAGAAAGTGACGAGCAAGCTAACTACCGACGAGGTTCTAAACAGATTAGACGGCATAGTGCCAAGCTGCAAAGTTGTTGAGAGAATCGAGGATGTCCTGTTGAATGAACAAATCAAGCATCGTGAATCCTTGCTTACTGTCAACAATGATGGTATCAAGATGACAATGACGGGTGTGCCGTTCCGATTTTCTGGAGCTAATCCGGAGGTTGACTATTCATCGCCCTCTCTGGGAGAACACACTGATGGGATTTTGAGAGAATTAGGATATGGCAGTGAGCAGATCACTACGCTTGTCGGAAAAGGTGTAGTTCAGTTAGCAAGCAAGCCCTAGGGCACTCACATAATTGTCGGCCTCGTGCTACCGTGAGCCTCTGTCCAGAACATGTACATGTTCCTGGTAGCTTCATGATCATGTTAGTCGTAACTCCGTCCCTTGTCCGTCCCGTCTTAGCAGCGAGTATTGACTCTATGGCTTCTGCCCGTACTTGTTGCTGACGAATCGCCCGATTATCAGTTTCTGAATCTCATTAGTCCCTTCGTAGATCTCTTGAAGGACCGAATCCCTAAGTCCTCGTTCCACTCCGACCTCAGACGCGATGCCGAGTGCGCCGTGGATTCGTATTGCCATATGGGCTACCTTCGTGGAGGCTTCCGTGGCAAAATATTTCGCGATCGAAGGCAGCTCAGAGGGCTTCGTTCGATCGTGGGCTATCGCCGCCCTGTAGGTCAATCCTCTTGAAGCTTCAATCAACGTATCCATTTCCGCAAGATATGCCTGGATTAGTTGGAATTTAGATATTTTCTGTTCAAATGCGGACCTATTCGACGCATACCAGGCACTCTTCCTCAACATTCCCTCGGCCAGTCCCAGCGCTTGGCTTGCGATCGCGATTCTGCCAACTTCGTAGGAATCCAAAGCAATCTGGTATCCATTACCCACATTACCAAGAATGTTCTCGTTTTCTAATTCCAAATTCTCGATGTGTAACTCGTTCACATGGGCCCCTCTCTGCCCCATCTTTTCGATTCTCTTACCAATCCTCAATCCCGGCATATTCTTTCGTGCAAGAAAGGCCGTCAACGACTGCTTCGTCCTACCCGGCTGGGTTTTTGCGAATATTATGAAAAACTCCGCTTGGTCTCCAAGCGTAATGAACGTCTTACTGCCATTCAGGATCCAGTGGTTGTCGTGTCGCTCTGCTTTGGTTCCAATGCCGAGAACATCTGTCCCGGCGATATCCTCGGTCATAGCACTCGTAGTTGCATATCCGTCGCGGGCGATTGATGAGAGGTATTCTTGTTTTTGTTCTGCTGTGCCGTACCATGCAAGCGGTTCCACGAAGAGAGTCTCATCGAAGTAAACGGACACCGGTAAGGAGTACGATGCTATTGTTTCGAGAACGATCGATGCCGTAAGCAGGTCGGCTCCTACGCCTCCGAACTCGCTGGGGACTCTCAATCCGAACAGGTTCAGCGTCTTTCCGGCCTGGATGATATCATCGGGGATGTCATCCGTTTTCTCTATTGTGGTTAAGTCTGTGTCGCGGAGATTTGCGGCGCAAAAGGCGTCTACCGTCTTAATCATTAAGCGTGATTCATCGTTCAAGAAAGGGTCCAAGAACTTTTCAGTAATCAATCTGCGTTACTCAACAGGCTCTCGGACTCTTGCACGCAAAAAGAGTGTTTGGTTGCTTTCAATAACAGGAATAAGCAACTTAATGCTTCGACCCCAACCTCCGAGGTTAAGGCTGTTCACGATCGTCAATATCTAAATCTGTAATGAGTGGTCCGAACTGCAGGAGGTCTACGAACTAGTTGACTGCGTCTTCCGACTTTTTTCCTTTGAGAGCGAGAAGTAGATTCTTGGTTGCTCTGGTCTTCAGCTCTCGCATGGAACGCTCTGATATGTAAGCGACGTGCGGCGTCACGATGATCCCGGGAGTGTGAAACACTGCTCGTGTTTGGTCCGGTGGTTCACCTGCCACTACGTCTAGGGCCGCGCCTCGAACCATCTTGTTCTCTACGGCTTCAACCAAATCGCTTTCTTTGACGATCTCTCCTCTGGAGGTATTGACCAGGAAGGCAGTCTTCTTCATTTTTCGGAATTCTTGTTCCCCTATCATGTTCCGTGTTTCATCCGTTAGGAGAGCATGAATCGAGATAAAATCCGCTTGTGCCAGGCCTTCATCTAGGCTGGAGGCGAGATTCGCGTCTTCGCTCTTCTTCACGTAGGGATCATAGGCGATTACTTTCATTCCAAGGGCCGATGCTTTGTGTGCCAGCATTCTTCCTATCTTGCCATATCCTACTATGAGTAATGTTGAACCGCTGAGCCGTTGTGGAACTTCCGCTATCTTCTCTGTGGTCCAATCATCCATTGGAGCGTTCGAAACTGCTGCTGCGCCCCAGATTCCGGTCTTCGCTTTTTCAGTAAACATGTCCAATCTCTTGGCATAGCGAAGGATACAAGCAAGGACGTACTCGGTTACTTCGTTGTTGCAGTAGTCTGGTACTCGGGTGACTATTACTTTTCTCCCGGTGGCAGTCTGTACATCTATGTTGTTGAATCCGCCTCCGTAGACTGAGATGCCGCGCAGGTTTGGCAGGCGGTCCAGGGTTTGAGAATCAATTTTCGCGTAGATTTGAGCAAGGATGCCTGTTATTTCGCTTGAGTATCTATCCAGGGTACTGGCTTTGTCATATCCGGTCTCTATGATTCCTGCGTCCGGGAACTCATTTCTGATAAGTGCCTTCTCGGTTTCGTGGCCGTTGAATTCCTCGTCAATTATCCATACTTTCGTAAGTAAGCCTCATTCACGTTTGTCGATGGTGACAACCGCGTTGGTAGCGTCGACTTTTACTAGGTCTCCAGTCGATATAACCTGAAACGGATCCTTCTCCAACTTGTCTACAAGTGGGATCTTGAGGAGGGCTGCTGCTGATACTAGGACTGGTTCTACATCTGTGACGACCATTGCCTTAGGCATTGCATTGTTCAACATCAGTTTGCGCAGCCCATCCATCTGGACGGCTGAACTTGCTTTTCCGGTGGGAAAGATGAGTACCTTTCCTGCAACGCTTTTACCCGTTAAGCTGTGGCCGCGTTCCCGGACCACTCCGGTTTTCGGATCTGCCAAGTAGAAGCAGATTGGATCCTTTGAAACTAGGGCTTCACCTTCTCCTGAACCTTTCACGATTCTATGACAACGTAACGTTATGCTCGGCATTCTCATTCACTCCCTTTCAATTGCCGCGGCGACGCATTCCTCAAGGCTTCCGACTCTGACGTTGCTAAAGCGCCTGTAGTACGCGCATTTGGGGGAATCAGTCATTCCTGTCTTTCCCTTGAAATTGTTATAACAAAACATGTCGATGCAAGTGTCTATTACGACATGGACGCCTGCTTCTTCGAGTACGCTTACGTAGCCGGTTCTTTCCGCCATCAGTTTGGTGGTTGCCGAGGTGTTAATCCAGAAAGAGACGTTGGGGCGTAGCCTTTTTCCATCCAGAAGTTTTGCGACCTCCTCCATCTGGTCCAGATTATAGTGAGGACAGCCGAGCATGACGAGGTCTATGTTGCCATTAGTGGTCTGTAGATCTTCAATGGTCTGTTTCATTTCGTGTCCGGTAACGGTGATTTTGTCGTCGGGATGGCTTCCCGCAAAGGCATCGTCTAGCGTCGTGGGTCCAACTGTGAAGCCAGGTATGTAGAACATGGGAATCGCGCCTGTAGTGTTCATCATAGCGCACAGGTTGATGTATTGATCAATCGTAGGACGTTCTGAGATTCCTTCGAAAACAGGGATTCCGTTCTTTACCATTTTGCCGACGTATTGGCCCAGAATCGAGTAGTCGTACGCGTTTCTCAACTCCGTGTTCACTCTAACTAGCACTGAGCCCTTACGATTCTCTTGCAGGTGAAGCCCGAATTCTGGTGTCTCACCGATAACCCCAGAAGCCAACGCCGTTTGTATCGATTCCCTATTCGTCAATGCTCCAAGCACGGAGTTGACGTAAGGTGTAGCGCTTGACTCGGAAAAGGCCACATGCTCGCCGTATTGGGGAATGTTTTCGGCTAGGTACGGGGTGCATGATTGACTCATCACCGCACCAATTTCCTTATAATAGGATTTGACTTTCCATGCCACCGACGCTTCCTCATGTTCCTGGCTCAGGTCCATAATGTTCTGGAAATAATCGAAGTCGACAACTGGATTCGTAGTCGTGGGAATCTTACAATGCGCTTTACCCTTAGCCAATATTTCCACAAAGAACAGGTCACCTTCTTGTCCGCTGGCGGCGGCATGTGCTCGGGTTACAGGGATCATCTTGCTAGCATCGAAGGCTTCCCCAATAGCAACAAGTAACTCCATCGCCCTCTGAACGCCTTCTCCGCGCTCACCTGCGAGGATGGCTTCATCTTCCTTCGAAAGAAACATGGGTTTGCCCGGCGTGACGTGCAGATTTAATCTTTACCGGCTATTACACCATAAGAAAAGATGTCGACTCGCATGCTAACCCTCAGTCTCCTCAGAGAGGCATTCGAGCGGAAAAGTGGCTATGCAAAATCAATCGTATGTAGTGAAACTTAGAAAGCGTACCGCTAACTCTGATGAGATTCGCTCCATTTCACAAAACAGACTGGACTCGTCGACGTCTATAATCCTTCCGTTAGCGCTAAATCCATTGGGAGCAACTCTATGGTTGTACCGAGAGGCGTTCGGTACGCCGTGTGATGCAATGTTAGTTAGAATCGGTGTCGTGGAATTTAGGCCGGAGACAGGCGAGAAGGAGAGGAACATTCGCAAAGGGCTGGATATAATTGAGGAAGCCGGCAATCAAGATGTCAATATTCTGTGTTTCCCGGAGTTATGGACTACCGGATATCTTGCTGGGCCAAGACTCCGCGAGTTGGCGGAGAAGATCCCGGGTTCAACAACGAGAGCGCTTGCGTCGGCTTCATCGAAGCAGGGGATGCTTCTGATCGGAGGCGCGGTTCCCGAACTCGCGGGTCGAAACTTGTATGATACGGTTTTCGTAGCCGATAGAAAAGGCAGTCTTCTCGGAAAACACCGAAAGGCGCATCTCTGGGGCGATTATGAGAACGAATACTTCACCCCTGGGCAGGAATGCACGGTTATTTCTAGTGAATTTGGCAAGTTGGGTCTTGGGGTATGCTTCGATGGAGACTTTCAAGAATACTCGCGTGTGCTGGCCTTGAAACGCGCGAAGATTTTCTTCAATCCGTCTGGATACCCCAGCCCCGATCAAGAAGACTGGCGTGTGTTTTACTCATGTTTCGCGAAACAAAATGGGTTTTACATTGTATGCGCGAACTTGGTTGGACATGAATCCGGCACTCTCGCAGGTAACTTCTACCCTGATGGTGTCGATTTCTTCGGGGAGTCCAGAATTATTGATCCATTCGGAAAGACTATAATTCAATCAGATCCAAGAAGAATGGATACTGCGCTTTACGTGGCTCAAATAGACCTGAGTATCGTCGAAAAAGCCCAAAGCCGTCCCTTCTTCAATTTGAATTATCGGCGCCCCGAACTCTATGGCAGGCTGACTACTAGGAGACGAGCGCCCAGACGGGGAGTCCGGGCAACTGGGTGATCGATGCACTTCGAAGAAACTGCGAGCTGTGACGATGGGATATCAATTGCGTACAATGATTACGCATTGAAGTCCATTCTATCTCTCAAGCATACGGTACTATCTCGCAAAACAAACTAGAGCCGTCGACTTCCACAACTCGTACGCCTGCGTTAATCTCCTTGGTAAGCTTTGAGAACTCGTCTGGGCTGACGGTGGTCGCTGTGAATCCGTCCTTGCATGCAATGACTCCATCCTTTGTCTTTTCGTAGTCGATTTCTCCCAATAGCCCTGCTTGCGACTGGAGTTGGAACCATCTCAGTCGCTCCTCCCAGAACTTAGCGGCATAACTCGAGAAGAGAATTAGGCCTCCTGGTTTTGTCACACGCAGGCTTTCCGAGATCAAGACCCGTGGATCCACATGAAATGCTGAGATCCCATTCTGAATGCAAATCACGCAATCAAATGTATATTCGCGGAAACCGAGGTTGGCTGCGTTCATTTGTGAAAGAGAGATGTTTGGAATACTCTGAACGAAATTCCTGGCTAATTGCAAACTTGTAGTAGATATGTCAATTCCGACTACCCATCTTGCATTCGTAGCTAATCGAGGAAGAATCCGACCGTACCCGCAACCCAAGTCTAGCACGAGGTCGATGGGACGAATCCTCGCCGTCACATGGCTGAGTTCGGAATCTAGGTATTGTCTGATTCTTCGAGGGGCTATATCGTATACTTGTTTCAGTCGTTCCGCAGATAGTCTCTGTGAGTAGTAGTTCAGCCTAGGTGCCTCCAGAGCCGAGCTGTGGGAGTTCACGAACATAATTGGCTTTTCTAGCAGGGGAGCATCGAAGGTCTCTTTGTCGTGCCAAGAACATGCAATTGCTTCGATAGGGCGATTCACTTGGGGTTTGTGGACGAAATCCTTTACACGTCACACTGCCCGAATATGGGAATAAGGTGTGCCTAAACATGAGAGGATTCAGGGTTCAGCCGATTGGATTGATCCGATCAGAGATCAAGAACAGGAAAGATGCACCGCGATTTTACACTGAAGGAGCCCCAAATGCGACGCTTGAGGTAGTGTGGAAATTTAGAGCCGGTTTGGATCGAATAAAGGTCGGGGACGAAGTTATCGTAATCACTTGGCTACATCGTGCACACAGAAACATTCTAAGAGTTCACCCCAGAGGGGACACATCTCGTCCCCTGACAGGGGTCTTCTTGACGCGGTCCCCAGATCGCCCTAATCCAATAGGCCTTCATCGAGTAAGAGTATTAGAAGTAAAGAGAAACCGCTTATTGATCGGTCCAATCGAGGCTATTGACGGCACGCCGGTCGTTGATATTAAGTCGGTCGTTGAAGAATCAAATGATTTCTGATTCGAGGTATGTTTCATTCTCCAAAACATATCGTTGAATGATTAGGTGGGATTTGGTTCTACCGTTTCCTGCTGGTTTTGCACAGCACAGCTCGCCGTTCGAGAAGAGGTGAGGCCGTTAGCCGAACACGCTGGAAAGCAGTGTCTGTGTTAACTTGGCGGGGTCTCCGCCGAATTTCATGTCGCCACTTGACATGAGATATGCTCGGTTTGCTATCTTCAGCGCTTTTTCCACATTCTGCTCTACGAGAAGGATTGCAATTCCGCTCTTGTTTAGAGCGACAAGTTTGTCGAAGATTACTGCTTGTTTGCCTGGGTCTAATCCGGCCGAAGGTTCGTCCAGCAGAAGCAGGTTGGGCGACGATATCAATGCCCTGCCGATGGCCAGCATCTGTCTTTCTCCGCCACTAAGCAGTCCCGCTTTCTGATTCATGCGTGCTTTCAGAATTGGGAATATTTCTCCTACTTCCTCAAGCTTTGTTTTCAATGCCTCCTTGCTTGAAAGTGTGTAGTAGCCCATTTCGAGATTCTCCCTTACGGTCATGCGAGGAAAGAGTGCGGCTCCTTGGGGCGAGTAGGAGATCCCGAGCCTGATAATCTCCGCCGTGTTCGCGTGCGTGATCTCTCTTTCCTTAGCATAGAGTTTTCCGGCGGTTGGTTGGACGAGGCCTATGACCGTCTTGAGTAGCGTTGATTTGCCGGCTCCGTTAGGCCCTATTAGAATGGTGATTTCTCCATCTGCAGCTTCAAGGTCTACCGAGTGAAGAACTTCGGATCCCGTATAGCCAACATGTAACTTCTCAACTTTCAACATTCTCGCTTCATACTCCAAAATAGGCTTGGTGGACGGCTTCACTCTGCCTGATTGTGTTCGGGTCGCCTTCCTCTATTTTTTGGCCGTGGTCAAGGACGAATACGTAATCGGCGAGTTGCATCAGTTCTTCGAGATGGTGTTCAATTATCACGAGAGTTTTTCCCATTTGTTGGTTTAGCGTCTTAATTTGTTTTGAAATTACTGCTATCGTTTGCTTATCCAGGCCTGACATCGGTTCATCTAAGAAGAGTAGCTCTGCGTCCAGCGCGATGGCTCTCGCCAATTCGAGGTGTTTTCTTTGTCCGTAACCTAACCTCTTGGCTGCGATTCCTCGCTCGTCGTTGAGGTCGACCATGTCGAATATTTCCTTCAGTCGGTCGTCTGAGATCTGGCTGCGGTTAACTGCCAGTATGTTTTCCTCTACCGTCAACTCTGGAAAGATTCTGGGTATCTGGAAGGTTCTTCCCATGCCCATCCTTGTGATTGCATGCGGGGGCTTTCCGGTTACGTCAGTGTCTTTGAAGTAAATTCTTCCTGCGCTAGGTTTGAGTACGCCGGTTACGAGGTTGAGGAGAGTTGTCTTTCCTGAGCCGTTGGGTCCGATTACGCCGTATATTTTTCCTTTCTCAACGTTGATGCTTACCTTATCTAGGGCCATCAAACCTCCGAACCTCTTCTCGACTGAATCAACCTTTAGCGATGGTTACGCCTCCTTTCATTTTCTTATGCTGAAGCAATCCAATGATGCCGGTTGGACGTAGTTTCAGGATTACGATGACTACGATGCCGTACGCAAAGTAGGTTACAGCTAGTGAGTACCAGATGGGAAGTATTCTGATGAGCACGGTTATGATAACGCTCCCAATTATCGGCCCTCCCAGAAAGCCGGTTCCTCCAACGATAGCCATTCCGATTGGGAGGAAAGAGTTTGGCACTGCAAAGACTGTAAAGTCGGCGTGGGAGGTGAATATGGCGTAGTAAGTTCCTCCTATTCCCGCGATGAGCGAGCTCAAGAAGAGCATAGCGGCTTTGTGAAGAGGAACATTAATGCCGCATACATTGGCCGCGAGATTATCTCCTTTAATCGCTAGGAGTTTCAGTCTATACTTGGAGTTTTGAATTAGATATACCCCAAGCATCGAACAACCGAAAATGATTATCCCAATAACGTATACCGTTGTTGTGCTCAATGGCGTCGCGCTGAAGATGGAGAGTCCTTCTTCACCGTATAGGATTAGGGTGATCCAGTAAAGGACCTGCGAAAATAGGAGGATTGCTATCCCCTGATAGCCCGGCCTGAGTCTGATCGTAGTCGCGCCCACGCTGCCCCCAATTGCTGCCGCAGCCAATGTTCCCAACACGGCTGCCAGGATAAGCGGCAGTTGAAATTCTTCAATGAGCAAAATCGTGAAGAATGCGCCTAAACCGAAAGGCAATGCTTGGCCGAGGCTGAGCTGACCAGAATAGCTGTAGAGGAGATCCCAGCTAGCGGTGTATATGGCATAGGCGAAGAAGTACATCATTATGAACTGTAAATATGCAAGGCCTGTGAAAGGAACGACTATGCTTGCAATTAGTGCCAAAACAAGTATTACGAAATTAACGTCATGGAGTTTGATGATGCCTAACCCTAACTGAGGCTTTTCGGGCTCAAGCTCTTTCAATAATCTCGCCAAGTATGCCAGTCGGCTTGTTGACTAACACGATGTAAATCAGAACGAGCGCTATTACGAACGAGTAGGCCGGCAGGTAGTATTGCGTGATTGCGTAGACTATGCCGTAGACTATTCCACCAATAAAGCTGCCCGAAATGCTTCCAATTCCACCGAACGTTACAATGACGAATGCTATCACGAGCTCGTTCCAGCCGGTTGCGGCCGTTATACTATAGATTGACGAGAGAAGGGAGCCGCTCAATGCTGCTAAGGAAACGCCGAGCCCAAACGACATCAACGCAATTGTGCTTACGCGAACGCCCATTGCTTCGGCCAATTCTCTGTCCTGAGAAAATGCTCTGATTGCTTTTCCGATCTTTGTATCGCGCAGGAAAAGAAACAATCCAACGTAACAGAGCAGCGAGATGGCTATGGCGATAATTGTTTGGTACGGAATGTATACGCCGCCTGGGGCAATTATGTTTCCAAAAGAAATTCTTGGAACCGCTACAGATCCTCCGCCGTAGACTATGAATGTTCCTTGCTGAAGTACTTGGGCCAACGCGAGGAAAATGATCATTACGGTATTTTGCGCGTCAGGGTTACTTGAGACCCACATCTGTTTCGGGATCAGGACGAAGAGAAAGAACACACCGAGGACGAAAGCTGCCGAAAATGCGAACACTATGCTAAGTACGATTGGGAGGTGAAGGCTGCTTACTCCGAAGAATGTGAGGAAGCCTCCAAGCATGTAAAAAGCCCCGTGGGATGTGTTGACGTTGTTCATGACGCCATAGATGAGTGATAATCCGCCCGCGAGTAAGCTGATTATGAGACCGTAGCTTAGCCCAGAAATGATGGAAAGGTAGAGTCCGAACAGGACGGAACCTGCCACGTATTACACCAAGAAAAAAGGGAAGAATAAGGTAGCTATATGTGCTATGGGCTGTGCTCAGGTATAGGGTTGTCCGTTAGCTGGATTCACGGCAGTAGAATTGGACACGTTTGAAGGCCAAACAATGTTGTAGTGGATTTGCGTGCCCGTGACAGTTATCTGGTAAATTGTTCCCGTCAAGTATCCAGGACCGACGGTTGGGTTGTGGTTGCTTAGGAACACGACATGTCCTCCTGGGCCGGTGTAGTCAGTCGACACTAACGCGCTTGCTACGGCATCGGAATTGAGGCTGCCCGCGTTAGTAATAGCGTTCGCAAGTATCATTACACCATCGTAACCATCCATGGCGTAGTGGCTCGCGGTTATGCCGTATTTCGCCTGGAATGCTTGCTGGAATGCCGCTGTCTTGTCGGTTATAGTGCTGATCGGTCCGACGAAGACGTTGTTTACTCCATTGGGGACGGCGGCATTGATGCTTTCTGCATCTGTTGGCAATATCAACAATGTTTCGAGGTGGAAGATCGGGATTGTGTTAACGCCTGGGTTCGCACCGTACTGCTTCTGGAAGTCGATGCCGTTAGTTCCTTCCATCACGACAACGACTGCGTCTGGTTTGAGTGTTGCAATTTTGTTGATTGCTGACGAGTAATCGGTGGCTGTGTCCGGGAAGTAATCTGCTGAGAGCATTTTCACTCCCGCACTAGCACTCTCGTTGGTTAGGAAGCTACCGATTTCATGTGCGTATCCGTAGTCCTCTGCTTCATAGACAAAGGACTTGGAATGTGTCACGTTCAGAAAGGCAAGTGCCATTGTTGCGTATCCGCTGTCGGGCAGTGTGACTCGGAATAGGTACTGGTTCTGAGGCGGCACCATGAGCGCGTCTAGGCTAGATACGGTCAGTATTTGCACCATCTTTGCACTGGTCGTGATTGGGAGCACCGCCCTCACGTCTCCACTGAAATAGGGGCCGATCATGAAGTTGACTTTCTGTTGGTTGACGAGAATCTGTGCTGCATTTACTGTGTCGGCTGTCGTCGAGCCTTCATCCTGGGCAATGATCTGGATCTGCTGGCCGTTGACCCCGCCAGCTGCGTTGAGTTCATCCGCCGCAACTTGTGCGCCTTGTTGAACTTGTTGGCCGTCGGGAGCATAGATTCCGCTAAGTGGAGTGATTAAGCCGATCTTGATTACTCCTACCGAAGAGGTCGCAACTGCGGTAACCGACGCTGGCATTGATGTCGATGTTGCCATTGACGTTGTTGTCATTGGAGCAGAAGTGGAAGTCGTGTAGTAGTAAGCTCCGCCGACGATTGCTATGATGACGATTACTGCGACAACTATAGCGAGTGTTTTCTTAGTACCGGATTTAGCTGACAAAATTTTTTCTCCAATCTTAAGTGGTGAGAATACGTATTTAAGACTAGCCGCTTAGGTTAAGTACCGAGAACGCGAGCAATCCGTCCAGGTGTTTGGTCGCTGCCTCCAACAGAATTCGGGCTAGAACTTTTTGCGGGGCCAAGTTAGGGGATTCTGCTCTTGTCGAATTCGCAAGCATTAGGCTATGTGCTTGATCTCAAGGAGAAGAGGAGAAGGATCGAGGAGAAAAACAAGTCAGCCGAATCCAAGTTGATGACCCTCGAGGAAGCGGTGACGCGTTTTGTCGGTGAGAATTCGCACATTGCCTTGGGCGGGTGCCTCTACTCAAGGACGCCTTCCGCCGCCGTACATCAGATTATACGTAAAAAAATCGGCGGCCTCACCATATCAAGAAGCCTCGTTGGAATGGAAGCCGACCTCCTCCTAGGAGCCTCGCTGCTCAAAAAAGTAGTAACGAGCTGGTGGAGCACAGGTTACGCATGGGGAATCTCAAAGGCAATGCGCTCTGCTGTTGAGCAGAAACTTGTGACGTTCGAGGAATGGAGTCACCTCTCACTCGGGCTTCGATATAAAGCCGCGGCCATGGGAGTAACCTTTCTTCCAACGTTTTCTATGCTCGGAACGGACCTCGAAAAAATGAACCGCGTGGAACATATGACCTGTCCATATTCGGGGGAGAAAATGTTGCTGGTTCCTGCTCTTTATCCGGATGTTGGTCTTATTCACGCGCAGTTCGCGGACGAGGCTGGAAACGTGCACATTAGCGGCTACGAGTTCATGGATCAAGACATCGCGCGGGCATCAGAGCGAGTAATTGTGACCGTCGAAAGAGTCGTTGGATCAAAGACGTTTCGAAGACAACCTGACATGACAACGATTCCCTTCTTCTGTGTAGACGCAGTCGTCACGGTACCTAACGGCTCGTACCCAAGCGAATGCTGGGGTCTCTACGAAGCTGACTTCGACCACTTCTCGAAATTCGCCGACCGAACCAACACGAGGGGAATTGAGGGCGCGAAAGAATACAACAATGAATTCTTGTACAGTACGAAATCATTTCAGGGATTTCTAGCGAAGATCGGATCCGCTAGACTGGATAGATTGAGGAGGAATATGCGAAATGTCCTTGATTAAACCGCAATACTCGAAGGCGGAGCTGCTGGCGGTTATGACGTCTAGACTATTAGAGGACAGGAAAACCGTCTTCGTCGGAATCGGGCTCCCTATGGCGGCGGCGTTGCTCGCGCAATCTACACACAGCCCAAATATGTCTATCATATTCGAAGGAGGAATAATAGCGCCGGAACTAAAACCTGGCAAGATGCCTCTTTCGACCAATGAGGTACGTGCGGGTCGTAAAGCCATGGCATTTTGCAGCATCACTGACATGTTCCTCTACCAGCAACGAGGTTTCATAGACTACGGCCTATTGGGCGCGGCGCAAATCGACAAATACGGCAACATTAACACCACACTAATTGGAAGCATGGAGAACCCAAGGGTCAGATTTCCAGGCAGCGGAGGAGCGAACGACATCGCCTCTTCAGCAACCCGCGTAATCATCAGCGTAACCCATGAGAAACGCAGATTCGTGGAGAAAGCCGACTTCATCACAAGCCCGGGATTCCTGAGCGGAGCTGATTCAAGACACGATGCCGGCCTAATATTCGGGGGCCCATACAAAGTGGTTACCGACCTGGGGATACTGGGATTCGACCCAACGACGAAAAGGCTCATGCTTGAAGCGGTGCACGAGGGCATTCAGGTCCAAGAAGTACAGGAGAACACAGGATTCGATCTACCGTCGTCCAGAAACCTACAGAGAACCACCCCACCAACACCGCGTGAGCTCAAAGTGTTAAGAGCGATCGACCCCGAGAAGGTCATGTTGAGAGGTAACTGATTGGTTTGTCGGATCCACACGAAAAGGTACTTTCACGCATCGACGGCGACCATAACGAGATCATAGGATTCCTGCAGAAGCTAATCTCATACCCGAGCGTCACTGGGGACGAGAAAGAGATTCAGGCGTTTATCTCTACGTGGCTTAGAGACGAACTTGCAATCACCGTCGATGTATGGGAGCCAAACCTCGACGATCTGAAACGCCATCCAGGATACGTGCCCGTGGACCGAGATTACAAGAATCGACCGAATGTAGTCGGAATATACAAGGGACGAGGTTCAGGCCGTTCTCTACTTCTCAATGGGCACGTTGACGTCATTCCAGCAGGACCAGAAGACGCTTGGCAAAGCAGCCCATGGACCGGAACCGTACGAGACGGGAAGATTTTCGGACGCGGCGCATCAGACATGAAGGCCGGCCTAGCGGCTTACACTATGGCAATCCATGCCATAATCAAATCCGGATTGAAACTGAAAGGGGATGTAATTCTCGAGTACACCGTAGATGAGGAATTAAGCGGAAACGGAACCCTAGCAGCAATTACACGCGGATACACAGCTGACGCAGGCATCAGCGGCGAGACAAGCAGCATGAACGTTCAACCAGCCTGCATCGGACGAATATGGTACGAGATCCAAGTCAAAGGCAAGCCTGCAGGAATTCAGCTACAATGGGACGGAGTGAACGCCATTGAAAAGGGTTACACTGTCGTGAAGAAAGTCTCAGAGTTCCAGGAGGATCGCATGAACCGAATCACTCATCCTCTATACCCGAAGATCAGAGAGACGATTCCATGCCTCATCGGAGTCTTCCAGGCAGGATCGTATCCCAGCGCATTCCCAGACTCATGTCTCCTAAAGGGGAGCATGGCTACGGTCCCGGGAGAAGACTCTGACCAAGTTAAGGAAGAATTCAAGGATTATCTGAAATCCTCAACATCTTCCGACCCATGGCTGAAGGATCACCCTCCCAAAGTAAAATACACGGGCTATTTCGCGGACCCCTCGGAAATCCCAGTCGACCACCCCATTGTGAAATCTCTGAGCGCAGTCTACGAGACCGCCCTAGGAGTCAAGCCAAGTATCAGCGGTAGAACCGGTGCCGCTGACATACGCTTTCTTAACAGGTACGGAAACACACCGTCCGTAATATTCGGACCTGGCCCAACAGACCAAATGCATGCAACAGACGAATACACTAGGATCAATGACCTGATCGCCGCGACAAAGGTCTATGCATTGACCATGCTCGATTGGTGCGGAGTCTCGTGATTCAAGGCGGGTAATCGTTGGCAAAGATTAGGTTCGGATTAGCACTCCAGAATTATGTTGCTCCCGGGGAATCGATAAGCCCTCAGGCGTTAGTAGAGCAGGCGGTGAAAGCGGAAGAGTTAGGTTATTCCTCTATCTGGGTGTGGGATCACATGCTGCTGGGTTCGAAAAGTGTCTTTCCCGTCTACGAATCCATAACGACTCTGGCAGCCGTTGCCGCAACAACCAAGCACGTGAGGCTTGGAACGGGCATCCTTGTTCTCTCAATCAGAAACCCCGTCGTCCTTTCGAAGCAAGTAGCCACGCTCGACAACCTGAGCGAGGGAAGAGTCACGCTTGGTGTCGCCGCTGGCTGGTATAAGCGTGAATTCCAAGCCTGCGGTTATCCATTTGATTCTCGCGGGCGAACATTGCAAGTGAACCTAGAGGTCATGAAACGGTTGTGGACTGAGGACCAAGTAAATGGCACATACGGCCAGTATAATCTCAAGAACGTAACCATGGAACCGAAACCAGTGCAAAAGCCGCATCCACCACTATGGATGGGAGGTTACGTGGACGCGGTGCTGCGGCGGGTCGGGAAACGCGCCGACGGATGGATATCGTACTTCTACACTCCCGAAAGTTTCGATCGGAGTTGGCGGAAGGTTTTGGAAAGCGCCAAAGCAAGTGGAAAGGCGATCGATAAGTTCGGAAACTGCGACATGATACCCGCTAGATTAGGGCCAGACAACACCGAGACAAAACGCATCACCACCGAATATATCACGACACATTGTGACCTTCCCTCCTGGAGCGAAGCCACACCAAATAGCATGATTGCGGGAACGACTAAGGAGTGTGCCGATATGATTGAACGTTTCTCGAAGAATGGGGTTCAGGAGTTGGTACTAATTCCCGCTGTAGCTCAACTCAGCGAGATTGAGGAGCAAGTTGAGAGATTCGGCAAAGAGCTCTTGCCGTCATTCTCTTAGACTGACTCATCCACCGTCTATTACGGAATACAATAGAACGTCATCGCCGTCGGATATTGTGGCCTCTAGATCATCGCTCGCCACGCCGTTCACGAAAATTCTGAATTTAGGATCTAAACTTCTATTTGTCGAAAGAACTCGTTTCTCAAGTTCGCCGAACGCTTTCTCGTCCAAGGTTTTAATGAGGTCTCGAAGCGTCCGCCCTTTTGTCTCAACCTGCATAGTCTTGACCTTCAGAATCATCTGCCACAAACCGAACGCATTCACCGTAACCAAAGTGGAACTCAACGGGGCTTTCATCAAGATTACCTCTCGCATTCGGTTATTAACGTCTAACGTCCAAGGACCAAAACCTATAGGACAAATTTCTATAGGCGAGCTACGCTAGACGATTCGCTTGTAAGCCACTGTGCAATGAGTGATTAGATTTTGGCGAAACCCGCTCTATTGGTAATAGATATGCAACATGATTTCGTGGACGAGACCGGCGCAGTTCCGTGTGATGGGGCCTCGGCCATGGTCCCGAGGATAAGGGCATTGATAGTTGAGGCGCGTCGCGCTCAGATACCGGTAATTTTCACTCGGGAAGTTCATCGCGCTCAAAAGGTGGATTTTGGTAGGGAACTTGATGGAAATGAGCCACTCCACTGTGTCGAGGGGAGCAAAGGTGTCGAAATCGTAGAAGAGTTAGCGCCTGGCGAATCGGATTTTGTGATCGATAAGCGACGATATAGTGCCTTCTTCGGTACCGACCTGAATATTCTCTTGAGAGGGTTGGGCGTCGATACGCTCTTCATAACGGGAGCAGCGACCGATGTGTGCGTCTACCTAACCGCCATGGACGCGCACCAATACGATTTTTGGGTTAGAATCCCCAGCGACTGCGTAGCTGGAACCAGCAAAGTCGCTCACGAAGCGGCGCTCTCCGCTGTCGAAAGACTCCAAAGCGGCTCAGTCATTGTTTCGACGCGAGCCATTGAAAAGTTCCGTGACAGGACTATCTAAGAATGCTAAGAATCCAACTCCGTCCATCGGTTCGGTTTGCAATAACTAGGCGTGCGCGACACATATTTCTAACAAGGTAAACTTACCCCGAGAGAGGGAGAGGTCGTGTCTTGTCGCTCTTTATTCGAAATGCAAAGATATTGCGCTCCGAAGAATTAGTCTCCATTTTGGTCAAAGGTTCCCGAATCGCGGAAGTCACAACGAAGCCTTCAGCAGGCTCGGACAGGGAGATTGATGCGAAGGGCGCCTTGGTGCTACCGACGTTTATTGAACCGCACATACACCTAGACAAGGTCTTGCTTTCTGAGGAATTTGGTTACTCTTCATCAATTGGAGAAGCACGCGAAATCATCAGGAAAGCTAAGGAGTCTTTCACGGTCAGCAACGTGAAGGACCGAATCAAGAGAGTCATACCACTAGCTATGAGTCGCGGAGTGACGGTGATTCGTAGTCATGTTGATATCGACCCAGTCGTGGGGCTGAAATCGCTTAATGCACTGAACGAAATTCGCCGCGAATATTCTGGTGTGGTAGATGTCCAGTTAGTGGCGAACCCTCAGGAAGGTATCATCCGCGAAGATGAAACCGAAGAGTTGCTGTACGATGCCCTTGAATCCGGTTGCCAAGTGATGGGCGGGCTTCCTGAAGCCGAGATGTCGGCTGAAGAGTCTAAAGAGCACCTAGATACGGTGTTCGAGATTGCCACCAAGAAAAATGTCGACGTTGATGTCCACAATGACGTTTTGTCATACGGTAGAAATCTAGAATACTTCTTATCGAAAGTGGTCAAAAACCACTACGAGGGCAGAGCCGCATCCGCTCATAACATTGCATTGGCACATTACTCGGACGATTATGCAAACAAGCTCATAACTTCAATAAAGCGAGCTAAGGTCAGTATCATTACAAACCCGTGCACAATGATGACAAGTGGCGGACTGCATCCGCCTCCGATGCCTAGAGGCCTAACACGGGTAAAGGAGCTTCTCATGGCTGGCGTAAATGTCACCTACGGCATTGACAATATGGTGGATCCCTTCAACCCTTTTGGCGATTTCAGCTCCTTGCGAAATGGTTGGTTGCTCGCCTACGGCGGGCAACTGAATTCAAGAGAGCTGTTTGAAGCGATTCCGCGAATGGTTACCGAGAACGCAGCCCGAATGCTAAGGTTGGATGAGTACGGAATCTCCGAGGGATGCATGGCTGATTTGAATGTGTTGAATTATTCGAAAATAGCCGACGCAATTCGATTCGGTGATATCCCGCGCTACGTGATTAAACATGGGAAGGTGCTCGCTGAGAACGAAGTTATCAGCAAGCTTCATGCCTGACTTTGAAGAGGGCGAGATCACTCTTTGGTGTATCGACCACAGTATTGGCACTGGAGTACTCGTTCGCCTTTACTCATAACCTCCTTCAACATGGGAAGAATTGGTTCGCGTGGTTGATTTGAGATACAGTTTGAATTCGCACATCTTCGAGTATCACTTGAACGCAAAGTTGGTTCACGTTGCTTCACTGGATGGTACTTTGAATGGTAGACTGATAGGTAGAGGAAAGCCATGCGCACCGGGACGCCGTTGGCAGCTTGCTGGAAATATCTAGCGTTCGGAGTATAATCGACTTCTAAGGGGATTTCTTCTATCCTAGGAAGGTGATGCATTACTATGGCATGTTTCGGGGCGCGTTTCAGGAGTTCCCTTGTCAGTATGTAGCTGCCCTTGAGCGCCTCGGCCTTTTTCGGGTCTGGGAAACGTTCCTTCTGCAACCTTGTGACGTATATGACGTCAGCCTCCCCGATGAAATCGGCAGGGTCTTGGCCTTCTTGGTATTTTACGTCTCTATTTTCCAGGTAGTCAGTAACCTCAGGCCTCATGCCTAGGTTTGGGGGAGAGACTAGAGAGAGCGTGATGGCTTTGTAGTGTCCCAGTCCATATGCGAGTGATGAGGCCGACCTTGTGTGTTGGAGGTCGCCCATTAGTAGAATGTTGCGTCCGTCAATCTCGCCGAATTCCTTTCTGATTGTAAATAGATCAGTGAGAGTCTGACTCGGGTGATGTTGAGATCCGTCCCCGCCATTTAATACCGGTACGCCGGATATTTCCGCTGCAAACCTCGCAGACCCTTCCACCTTATGCCGTAACACAATAACATCCGAATAGCTTTCAACCATCCTGATCGTGTCCGCCAATGTTTCTCCCTTCGCAACGCTCGAAACACCCGATTCAGCGAATCCAATCACCGAACCACCAAGACGATGCATTGAAGTTTCAAAGCTCAGCCGCGTTCTCGTACTTGGTTCGAAAAAGATGGTAGCCATCACATAATTCTTCAATTGACTCCTGCATTTCCTAGTGAAACGTTGCATGCTGTCAGCCGTTCGGAATATTCTCTCAAGCTCTTCGCGGCCAAAGTCAAGCACGGAAACCAGGTCACGTCCGACTAACGACATGGTAAATTCCTTGACGATCTTCTCGACGTGCTCAGATAAAACGTATCTCGCGCGGTTGGACTCAAGGATCTTTTGATTATCACGTTTCGTGATAGATTATTATCTCCAAGCTCTCAAGTAATTCTGCGAATGGCGAATGCCGGATCTCTTGATTCATGACGGCACAGTCGTCACCGAAAGCGGGACGACGAAGGCTTCGGTACTTGTCGAGAAAGGTAAAGTGATTTCAATAAGTCAAAGCCAGGGCACGCTTCGAGCTAACGAAGAAATTGACGCAACAGGCTTGTATGTGCTTCCAGGCCTCATCGATACACACGTTCACTTCCGCGATCCAGGCATGACTCAGAAAGAAGATTTTCTGACTGGAACTAGGTCCGCGGCCAAGGGCGGCGTAACGACTGTATTCGACATGCCAACCACGCAACCCGTCGTCTGCTCTAAGCAACAGTTCGTTGAAAAGATCGACTTGATCCAAACGAAAGCAATGGTGGACTTCGCGCTTTACGGTGGCGCTGGGATTGACAACCTGTCCGAACTGCGCGGAATGGTGGAGGCAGGAGCCATAGCTTTCAAAACGTACATGGTCGCCCCACCAGCCCAACGTACACAAGAGTATGCGGGCACATTCGTGACGGACGCAAGTTCGCTCTATCGCGTCATGGAACGAGTGAAATCGACCGGTAAGATTCTATGCGTGCACGCCGAAGATAACAACACCATACAGTATCTCACCCACAAGTTGCAAGAAGAAGGCAGGCGCGATGCCTCCGCGCACGCGGATTCTCGTCCGACCTTTACCGAAGCTTTAGCAGTTTCTGAAGCCCTAGTGATTGCCAAGGCACTGGGCGCAAGACTTCACGTCCTTCACACTAGTACGCAGGAAGCCGTCGACCTCATTCGTTTCTGGAAAGGGAACACGGCCGGAATCACAGCTGAAACGTGCCCTCACTATCTCCTGCTCACGAAGGAAGCGCTCAGGAAACATGGGCCCAATGCGAAATTCAACCCGCCTCCGAGAGACAAACTCGACAATGAGGCGCTGTGGAAAGGCATCGCGGATGGGACGATTGACATGATAGTGAGCGACCACGCGCCTCACTCGAAGCAGGAAAAGGACGAAGGGCGAGAGGACATTTGGAAAGCACCGCCAGGAACACCAGGTGTCGAAACTCGACTGCCACTCTTACTCACCGAAGTAACTCGCAACAGACTTGCACTCGAAGATGTTGTAAGACTATGCTCCACAAAGCCAGCAAAGGTCTTCGGCATCTACCCCAAAAAAGGCGAGATAGCAGAGGGCTGCGATGCAGACTTCGCATTAGTAGATCTTCAACGAGAATGGACGTTGAAATCAGATGACCTCGAATCTAAAGCCAAAGATACATTCCTCTTCGACGGCTGGAGAGTCAGAGGTCAATGCATTGCGACCTATCTTAGAGGCAAGCTCATAATGAAAGACGGAAATGTTCTTGGAAAACCTGGAAACGGACGTTTCATCAGACAATGAAATATGTGGCACCCGATATCATCCGTAACGCGTTCGGAAGGACCTTCGACGATTTCGATGCCTGCAGTTTAGGGGTAGCTTAATATCAAAACAAGGACAGCCGAAGGGCTGCCGTTGGAAATCCATGCAAACGCTTGAGAAACCGGTTGTGGCGAAGGAAGAGCTTCGGCGCGTCGACGCTCTGGAGAAAGTTGTTGGAAAGACTCGGTACACCACAGATATGATCGATCAGACTGTCCTCTACTTGAGGATAATTCGTTCACCACACGCGCACGCTCTGATTAAGAAGATGGACTTCTCAGAGTCGGAAAAGATCCCAGGGGTGGTAAGAGTCGTCACGGCACGCGATGTCCCGGGAGCGAATGAGGTTGGTTTCTTCATTCAAGACCAACCTCTGTTCTGTGACAAGAAGGTACGTTTCGTTGGTGACTCGGTGGCTATGGTTGCGGCTGAAACCCCAGAGGCGGCAGAGCTAGGAGTAGAAGCCGCAAAAATAGACTACGAACCGCTGCCGGGAATCTTCGACCCTCAAGAAGCCTTGCAAGACGGCGCGACAAGAATACATGAGAAAGGCAATCTCCTTGACCATTATTTCGTTAGAAAAGGAGATGTTGAGGACGGTTTTCGTCGGGCCGATGTGATCGTTAAAGGAACATACGAGACCCCTGTTCAAGAGCAAGCTTACCTGGAAACCGAAGCCGCTTTGGCTTACCCAACGCCAGATGGTATCACCGTTCTTGGATCATTGCAGTGCCCTTTTGCCGTCGAAAAAGCGGTCAAGATAGTACTGGGTAAAGCGGTACGAAATGTGCGCATAATTCTCGCGCCCACAGGCGGAGCGTTTGGTGGCAAAGAGGATGCGCCTGACGAGGTCTGCGCCCGAGCGGCGCTTGCCACCTACCTGACCAAGAAGCCCACCCTACTCGCATTCTCGCGAAAGGAGTCCATCATATTCCACCCTAAACGGCATCCGATCAAGATCGAAAGAGAGATGGGAGTAACTCGAGATGGGAAGATTACGGTCGTTAGGGCAAATGTCCTACTCGACGGCGGCGCCTATGCTTCCTTAAGCTCCCGAGTTCTCTTCCAAGCAGTCTGTCTAGTCGCCGGCGCCTATGACGTCCCAAATGTGAGCGTCGATGGGACGGTAGCGTATACGACTAAAGTGCCAATGGGTGCGTTCAGAGGATTCGGAAAACCCCAGGCCACCTTTGCTGCTGAACTTCAGATGGATGAGACGGCAGAAAGAATCCACATGGACCCGTTTGAATTCAGAAGAAGGAATATTCTTCGAGTCGGATCAAA
Organism: uncultured Candidatus Bathyarchaeia archaeon; assembly: GCA_964533505.1. GTDB lineage: Archaea > Thermoproteota > Bathyarchaeia > 40CM-2-53-6 > 40CM-2-53-6 > FEN-987. Next base: position 38,809 of record CAZHKA010000025.1, read on the forward strand.
GACCGCGACCGGGCAATTGCTTACGAGCAGCGTAGGACTCGAAGAGTGCTTACTCAAAGCCTCAGAAGCATCCTCATGGCAAAGCAAGAGAGCATCATACGCTAAGCAACAGAATCGAGAGATGCGCCGCGGCATAGGAATGGCGTGCATGATACACCCTACTAGCCTGGGGCCGCTAGGAGTAGACGTCGGTTCCGCCACGATTGAAATTGCTAAAGACGGGGTGGTTCAGGTTAGGACGGGGATGACCGAATATGGCCAAGGACTCTACACGGGCTTCGTGAAGATAGTGACTCGGATTCTTGGCTTGAAAGATACAAGAGTCAAAATTGAAACCCCGGATACTACGCTAGCGCTAGATTCTGGACCAACGGTCGCGTCGAGAGGCACCGTCATGGGGGGCATGGGCGTTTACCTTGCCGCAAAACAATTGCAAGAGAAAATGGCGAAGATCGCCGCTCAGTCTCTTTCATGTCGACCTTCAGACCTCGTCTGGGACAACGATACAGTACATAGCAAGACGAATGGCAGCTCGGTGAAATTCGGTGAACTCGTAGGCCAATGCCGAAGCAAAGGCATCGAGCTTAGGGAAGAGGCATGGCATCGCGCGTCAGGAATCAATTGGGACAAAGAGAAAGGCCAGGGGTCGCCATGGGTCTCGTACTCGTGGGCCGTCCACGTTGCCGACGTTCAAGTTGACACGGAAACTGGAAAGGTTGACGTGTTGAACTATGTCGCGGCTCATGATTCCGGAGCTGTCTTGGTACCAACTCAGTTCAAGAGTCAAATTTACGGCGGCGTAGTTCAAGGCCTAGGATACGCACTAATGGAAGAGCTTCTCATGGATCAAGGCAAAATCAAGAACCCAACATTTCTCGATTACTACATACCCACCGCCGCAGATATCCCAACAATTACACCCATAATCGTCGAAGCCCCCGACCAAAACGGTCCATTCGGAGCCAAGGGTATAGGGGAGCCGCCCATCGAACCTGTGGCGGCCGCAGTAGCTAATGCCATTTACAATGCCGTAGGGTTTCCGATCCGAGAATTTCCATACACACCGGAACGAGTGCGAACGGCACTAGCCTCCAAGACAACGGGCGAATAGTTTGAAAGCGTTTCAATACCTTGCTCCAATCGGCTCATTCGATTACGTTAGGCCATCCAACCTTGACGAACTACTGACGGTGTTGAGTCAATATGGTTCCAAAGCAAAACTGATTGCAGGGGGGACGGACCTTACTATCGCCCTGAAGGAGCGCCTTATCAGCCCAGAGGTAGTCATTGATCTAAACCGTCTTCGGCAAGTTCTGTCGGGAGTGGAACTGACCAGAGCCGGCTTGAAAATCGGCGCTATGACGACATACACAGAACTCGAACAAGATTCCGACGTGCAGCGCTATGCCATGGCGTTGAGTCAAGCGGCGTCGCAGGTGGGTACATTTCAGATACGAAACTTGGGGACGATTGGCGCAAACCTCGCCAACGGCTCACCGGCGGCAGACACAGCCCCACCGTTGATAGTTCTCTCGGCAACGGTAAATTTGCTGAGTAAGCAGGGGGAACGAAAAATGGGTGTTCAGGATTTGATTACGGGCGTGAAGAAGACGGCGATTCGCTCCGACGAAATCATTACGTCTGTTGAGATTCCCACAAATGAGCACAAATCCAGCTATTGGATGCGAGCCGCCAAACGAAACGAGAATGTCATCTCGGTAGTATCAGTCGCAGTAGCCTCGGAAATTCGCGCGAACCACTTTGGGGACAGCAAAATAGCATTGGGGGCAGTCGCCCCGACGCCAATCCTAGCAAAGGAGAGCTCTGCGAAACTCACGGGAAGCCCGGTCAAACAGGAAACGATTGAAACGGTTTCGCAATTTGCGGCTAGGGAGAGTAAACCCATATCCGACGTTAGAGCGAGCGCCGACTATCGCAGACACCTGGTATACGTTCTGACAAAAAGAACGATTAACAAAGTCGTGAGCCTACAGAGGCAAGTTTGAGAATGCAAGCTGAACATTTGGTTGAGATATCCTGCAAGGTGAACTCGAAGGAAGTTCATACGAAGTTAGCCCCGAACCTAACTCTATGCGACTTCCTACACGATGAAATCGGTACGACCGGTGTCAAGAAAGGCTGTGACACGGGCGAGTGCGGTGCATGCACGGTTCTGCTAGACGGAAAACCGGTCACCTCATGCCTAGTCTTAGCTCCACAAATAGATGGGCACGAGATCACAACAATCGAAGGCCTATCTACCGACACTAAGCTTCATCCCGTTCAAGAATCCTTCATAGAACTCGACGCAGCACAGTGTGGTTACTGTATCCCCGGTATGATAATGACGGCTTCAGCCGTAATCAAGATGAAGCCAAACCTCACGGACAAGGAACTCAAGAGATATCTCTCCGGCAACCTCTGCAGATGCACCGGCTACCAACAACAACTACAAGCAGTAATGCTTGCATCCAAAAGGGTGCGTTCCCTTCGATAAATTAACGCTCTAATGGCTCCATTACCGACCTCGTAAATCCAAGCTACGAAAGTGCGGTCGTAACGCATGCCCCTCTCTCTCCCCGTTTTGCGCTCACGATTTTGCAGAGAGTCTTTTGATGTCCGAAGGTAACGCAATCATAACGGTTACGTCGTTCACGTTTGTTGCTGTTGGTCCTGTGAATATTAGGTCTCCAAGTTTGTTGAAGAAGTTGTATGAGTTGTTGTCCAGTAGGAATTCACGTGCGTTCATTCCGACGGCTTCGGATCTTGCGATGGTCTTACTGTCGACTATTGCGCCTGCGGCATCAGTGGGCCCATCGACACCGTCCGTTCCTATCGAGGCAACGGCCGCACCTTCAACCGCTGACAGTCGTAACGCCGCACCCAACGCGACCTCCTGATTCCTTCCCCCTACTCCTTTCCCTCGAACCGTGACCGTAGTTTCTCCCCCTGCGATTAGCGCCGCCGGTTTTGCGATGGGCCTGTTCCAAACAGCCATTTCCTTCGCAATGCTCCCTAAGACCATACCCACCTGGTTCGATTCTCCTTCGACCGTCGTTGAGAGTATCTCCGTGGTAATACCCCGCTTCCTCAGATAGGCTAATGCCGCTTCGCATGCGAGCCGATTGTTGAAAAGCACATAATTCCTAACGTGCAAGAATACAGGATCATCAGGTTTCGGCGTTTCAGCAATTCGACCGTCCCTTCCAGCTGTGAGAACCTTCTGAATTGATTTAGGAGCCTTCTCAAAAAGCCCATACTTCCTAAGAACGGAAATCGCGTCCTCGAAAGTTGTGCTATCCGGTGAGGTCGGGCCTGACGCGATAACGTCAAGCGGGTCTCCTACAACATCCGATAGGATTAGCGTGAGAATTTGTGCGTCCACACTCTTCGCGAGCCATCCTCCCTTAATTCTTGACAAATGTTTCCGAACCGTATTTAGTTCGTTGATATTCGCCCCAGTCATCAGAAGTTGTCTCGTGACGCTCAGCTTGTCCTCCAAAGTCAACCCCTCACTCGGGAGAGGCATGAGCGCGGATCCTCCGCCTGATATCAAACAGATCACAAGGTCGCCTTTCTTCGCCTCTGTGAGTAGTTCCTTCATCTTCAGCGCGCCAGCGACGCCTGACTCATCCGGCAGTGGGTGCGATGCCTCATTGAGTTTGATTCGATCAGTACTTACCTTGGCTATGGTGTTACGCGGAACGTTCACGACACCATCGGTGATCCGATCTTCGAGGATTGTCTCCACCGCGTAGGCCATCTGCGCGGATGCTTTTCCAGCGCCGACAACGAAGACCCTTTCAAACTTCCCTAAATCATACCTATCGTTCTCCACTAAGAGATGCTGCCCATCTAACCTGACTTTTCTGTTCACAGCCTTCACGGGGTCGGAAGCAGCGATGACTTCGTCCAATGCAGCCAGCGCTAACTCTCGTGCTAATCTATCAAGAGATGAAGCGGAATTGGATAGAAGTGAATCTAAGTTCCGGATCATCGGCAAAGTCCTCTGCCTATGTCAGGTTTATGCGGTATCTAAACTTCAATGACATATTCCACATTTGCGTTCGTTCTAAAGGTTCGGTCAATATGCAAAGCATGTAGTGAGACTTGCTTCGCACAGCGCATTTCCGCAACTCATGGCTCAAATGTCGGAATCTCGTTGCGGTCAACGATTACGTCGAGGACTACGGGTACGTTGCTGTTGATGCCGTTTCTTATCGCTCCTCTAAGCTCAGAGGCCTTGGCGATTCTTTGGCCCGAAGCGCCAAATGCGTGAGCCACTTCGGAAAGGTTAACGTCAAGGGTAAAGTCGGTGCCAAATGTAGCTCCGTACCTGCGCAGTTGATTGTTCCTTATCACGCCGAGGCCGAGGTCGTTGAGAATCACCATGAGGAAAGGCGCATTATACTCCACCGCTGTGGCAAGTTCTTGGCAATGCATCTGAAAAGAGGCATCTCCGCCAATCGCGACAACTTGACGATCTGGTTTGGCCAGCTTGCACGCGATTGCTGCGCACAATTCGTAGCCCATGGGCCCAAATCCGCCCGAGTGGATCCACGTTCTCGCCTCATATACAGGTAGAACGGACGCTGCCCACATCTTTGCCCTGCCAGCGCCTGACGTTATTATCGCTTTTCGCCCAATGGCTTCTCTTAATTCTTTCATTACCCTCTGAGGTTTGATCGGCTCGGCGTCGGAGTCTTCGATGGATGCGTATCCCGCGGTCCAATCTCGTCTCGCATTTTCGAGTTCATTCGTCCAGCTCTTTCTTTTCTCCTTTGCATAATCATACTTGCTGAGCTCATTGTAGATGGATTGCAGAGTGCGTCCGGGGGCGCCTTTCAATTGCAGCTCAGAGACGTGTCCGTTTGAAAGTTCGCTTGGCTCGATGTCTATTTGGATAATCGTAGCGTCCTGACGCCTACTCCATCCGTCCGTGGAGACATCCGTAAACCTGTAACCCACTGCTATGATCAGGTCGGCGACGCTAGCGATCTTCCGGGCGTAGTTTGGCGTGTACTCTCCGATCCTTCCTAGGCAGAGGGGATGGTCCTCTGGTAGGGCACCCCTTCCGTTGTAGCTTGTCGCAACCGGAATGTCCGTTACCTCTACAAAACGCCTGAGTTCATCAGCGGCATTTGCAAGTATAACTCCTCCACCTGCGAGAATCAGTGGAGTACTTGACTTCTTGATGAGCAGCGCCGCTGCTTTTACGGTCGCTTTTGATGCACTGCCAATTTCCTTTCTAATCACTTTGGGTGGGTTATACGCGCCGGAGATTGCTGACGACGATACTTCGAGAGGGGCATCTACGTGGACTGGGCCGGTTCTGCCTGAGACCGCCTGACTATAGGCACGCTCAAAGAGGCCCATCGCACTTTCCGGGCGTTTGAGTTGCACGCTAAGTTTTGTTATGCCTTTGAAGAGCTGCGTATGATCCGTCTCTTGCTGATACCCTCGCCCAAGATTCGTGAGTGGCAGCTGGCCCGTTATTGCAACAATGGGCGTAAAATCAGATTTGGCTGTGGCAACACCGATAGTCATGTTCGCCGCTCCAGGGCCCATTGTTGACATGCATACACCGACTTTCCCTGTCACTTTGGCGTAGGCATCCGCCATGAAGGACGCCGCTCCTTCATGCCGAACAAGCACATGTCTCGGAGAACCCTGTTGTCTTAATGCCTCGTAGAAGGGGAGCGCGGGTCCCCCCGGATGACCAAAAATAAAGTCTACAGCTTGTTTCTCCAGAAAACGAATAATCCTATCGGCTACCGTAGACTCAACCGCCTGAATCAACTGTGATCAGATCCGTGTTTGCCGTGGTTTCGCAGTTTGCGTGGCCTCAGCGTGGTCGGTTGGGTTTCCTAAACGGAATGGCTTCAGTCCCGCCGTCGAAATTTGGTAAGCCAGCTTAAGAAGTCGCAGAACGCGCATTAACTACGGCTTCGGCCCAACGAAAAATACTCATAAGATGAATAGTGTCGCCATCGAAAGAAACGTTCAACCAGTATTCCTAGTTGAGTTTAATGAAGACGAACACCAAATGGCACAGAAGACATCGTATGCCGAGAAACCCAAGTTTAGAGGAAAGACTTGCCTGGCACCGCTCACACCAAGAGAATTGTGCCTGCAGACCGATTCCTGCAAGCTTAAGGAGATTCATGAAACGGTCAACTCACAAACCGCTTTCGAAGTGAGACCTCTAACCGAGCATGATGAAGAAGATCGTGGCGAAGATAAATCCTTGGCCAAACATCGTCTCCATTATGATCGGCGCGAAAATCATTGTGAGAGTAGGTGAGGTCAGGTGGTCCAGTGCCGGCAAGATTAGGCAAACGGCTCCTATCCGCTTTAGCTTCTTAACCGAAGGCATTATCGCGTTGTCTCAATTAGCTTAGATTTTGGTAAGCTTGTCGAGACGGTCGATTTGCAGCTTTCTTTTCTTAATCTAGGCCCCCAGCTCGTCTTGCGCTGAGGGATGATGCGGATATAGGTCGCTTGGCCTACGTACCCGTTTCTCGTTACAAGGTCAGCGGTCCCGAAGATCTTTACGAATCTGGGCTGCCAAGGGTCGATGCTTTTCAGGTCATCGATGACGAGGGAGACTTGTGGGTTCTTGACCGCGTTCTTGTACTTGTGTGTCGCCGTTAGGTGCATTCCACCGACGTAGAAATACTTGCCATCGAAGTCAAAACCCACGGGGGCCACGTCCGGTACTCCATCCTTTGAGGCTGTTCCTATGCGGGCTAGGCGTTGCGATTTGATATAGCCAATTTCCTTCTCTGAGAACATTTCGGCCATGCAGAATTCAACTTCTGGTCAATACTGTTGAGCTACTATTAGCGGCTTCGAGCCAAGTGGTTTTCCATAATTTTCTTCGCCCTAGAGTAGGCCAATTGAACTACCTCTCTCGCGTTCTCCAGGTCCTTGTCCGAGCGAATCCTTATCGTGACCCAGCCTGCTTCGGGGGCAAACTGGTGGTGCTCAGCTTTCTTTTCGCTAAGCATCCTTGTCTGGTCTTCTTTCGTTAAGTGAACATCTAGATGAGTTTCGCCGTGAAAATGCATGAATTCCAATCCGTGAACCTGAAGTTCAACGCCACCAAACCTGTGCGGAGCATTAGTCACGCCAGGAAGACTCTCAATCCACTCCCGAAACGTTTGCAACTCGGAGTGTATCTCTTGCAAAGGATATCGCGGCTAGCTGAGGCTCGGAACAATATATTGACCACCTTAGAGCGTTCTAGATTCACCGTCTAGGTCGCGTTGCGTATGCCAAGTGGTAATATACCGGCTTGTGGAATATGCATGCGATGCTGATGTTAGCTAAAGCTTCCTTCGCGACAATGATTCCGATAAGGAATATGGACCGAGCGATAAGGTTCTACAAGAAAGCCTTGGGAGGGTCGCTGAATATGCGGGCCCCCGGAGATATGAGGAATTATTGGGCTTCGGTAAGTGTGGGCAAGACAGAGTTCTGGCTCATACATCCAGACAAACGCGAGAAGAGAGAATTAGCCTATTCAACCTTTGTAGTAAAGGACATCAAGAGAACGGTCGCCAGCATGAAGAAGAGACGAGTAAGATTTCTGCCCGGCGAGAAAATGGGCCGTGATTCAAAGGTGGAAGGGCCGATTGTCTATAGCCCATATGGCGCTGGGGCTAGGTTCAAAGATTCTGAGGGTAATTTGTTTATGTTATGGGAAAACGCACGCATGTAGTGTGCAAGCAAACTCTCGAGCTCCGATGAACGTTAGGCTCTTACCGTTTTCTGTTTTCCCGTTTGTAGGTATGCTAGCAAGTCCAGCCCTGCCAAATATCGTTCGAAGAAACGATTTGATTTGATCGCATTATGCGAGTTGGGCGAAAGCCTTAAATCGTAATCGATATCATCTGTGATATCGGTAGCGATATCGTAGGTGATAAATTTGAAAAACGAGAACGAAAGTGACGTAGATTACGAATCCGCTTGGACGCGCCGTCGTGGCCATTTCATGAGGCATTGGATGCGGCATGCAGCTATGGTCCCGAAAGGATTCCTGCGATACCAAGTTCTGAGTAAGCTGAAGGACAAACCCATGTCTGGGTCGGAGATAATGTGCGAATTGGAGAACGAGACCAAGGGGTATTGGAGACCAAGCCCCGGGTCAGTCTACCCACTCCTGGCTTGGTTGCAGGACCAGAACCTCATCAAGGAAGCCGACCAGACGGAGCCGGGAATAAGGCGATACACATTGACCGACCCTGGCAAGGCGTTCTTGGAGACGGAGACGAAATCACGCGAAGAAATCTCGAAGCATATGGAAAATCTTGGAAGCATGTGGTACGGATTGCATCGGGAACACGGCGGCGGAGGACGGGTTATGCATGATTTCTTCCAAGCATCGAGAGGCTTGCATCATGAGCTGAGAAGAGAACATTCGAAAGAGGAACTTGATGAAGCCAAGAAGGCCCTCGAAGAAGTCACCAAGCAGATTCAAGATATAACGAAAAAACTCCAAGCGTGAGTGAAAATAATGGATCGAATATCCTCCGAAGTGGACCAGAACGGCATGAGCGAGGGGACATTCATCTGCCCCGCCTGCAAGCGCTTCGTTCAGAAGTGGAAGACAACCGGCACGTGAGGATTAGAAGATGCAAACTGCCATGTCCGAAAACTCGACGACTAATCTCACCCCGGTCACCCACGCGACTGCGTCGAAACACGATCGAATACACTTTGCAATCATAAGGTTCGTCCACGAGACAGTTTATGGGGTTTTCGTGAATCCATACCGCCGATTGACTCAAGCAGGGCTTGGGAGTGGGCAGCGCGTGCTAGAGGTGGGTTGTGGCCCAGGCTTCTTTACCGTACCTGCCGCCAAGATCACGGGAGAAGCAGGTTTCGTATACGCACTGGACATCAACCCGGCTGCGATCGAGCATGTCAGACACAAAGTGGATCGAGAGGGATTGCGGAATGTCAAGGTGGAGCTCGCAGATGCAGCTGAATCAGGCCTACCAGACGAAAGCGTTGACACGGCTTTTCTTTTCGGGGTCGTGCGCTCGTTAAAGGACGTGGGTAAAGTCATGAGAGAGATGCACCGAGTTCTGAATAAAGAACGGAACTCTTTCTGTAGAGTCAGGTTTGCCTGAAAAGAAACTGTTAGAGACGGTCTGCACTAACGGGATGTTCAACCTCAGAGAAGAACACAATAGAATCTTCGTATTCGAGAAGAGAGAAGCTTCGAAACGGATAGAATGATCGCCTGGCGGCTGCTATTGGTCAGTAGGCACGGGGACTGTAATCCCTCCATCAAGGACTACCAAAACGTCAGAATCATGCCCACTAGTTCTGGTGGCGTCCGCTAACGCCTTTTGTGCGTCCGTGTATGGCGCTATCCCTATTGCGTTTGGAATTGAGGCGGGTAGATTCGTAACGGCGAGAATTCGTGTCTTCTCAAGCAGTTTCTTGAGTTTGACAACCTTGTGGTATCCAAACTTTCGTGCATCTTCTTTTGTCGCGTCACCGTTTTTGGCTGTGAGTAGTTCGTAGAAGTGTTTGTCTCCTATTCCTTCCCTGCAGCTGGATACGAGAATTATAATACCGCCCGGTTTAACGGCGTATTCCACGTCCTGAAGCGCCTTCTGGGATTGGTATAGGTCGATGTCGAGAGGAGGTTCGTTTACGGAGATTACTATGTCCGCTTTCCTCTGAATTCTGGGAACGTAGATATCCTTCGAATATTCCACCGCCTGTTTGAAAGATTCCACGATGTCTCCTGAACAGGCATAGCTGATCTCTGATTCCCGGTTCAGAACAAGTTGAATTGAGAATATGTCATCGGATCTTCCGAACATCTCAAGAGTCTCCATGAAGTCTTCATGTACAGGGTTCCCATCCAACGCTAATAGCCTCGCGTTATCCTCAGCCGCAAGGCAGTGATTGGTTTCGATCGAATCGAATGCCGCCAGTGCTGGGAGTAAGAATTTTCTGCCGCCGGTGAATCCCGCGAAGTAGTGCGGTTCGACAGATGTTACGGCAATGATGGCGTCCGCGTCGAAGAGGAGCGTGTTGAGGTAAACGTTAGTCCCTCTGCTTGTTCGTCCCAATGATTTGAGCGAACTCATATCTCTGCAGTTGTGAATCACAACCTTTCCTCCGTATGGAGGAATCTCACCGCCGATAATTCCTCTAAGCTCTCCTGCGTTCGGAGGCCTGTGGGACCCAGAGGCTATGATTGTGGTCACTTCTTTGCCCCTCAAGTTGAGGTGTCTTAGAACCTCTGCCGTTGGAGTGGAGCGAGTATGGTCGTTCACTACGACCAGTACGCGATGTTTCTCGGAAATGAATGAGTCGAAGTCCTTGAAATGAGACGGGTTCGCTAGCGAGTTCCCTATTGCGTCCGGAGCTGGAGGTGTGACCTTCGGTGACACGACCTTGACAGGTCTACCGTTTTCGAACGTAAGATTCATTGAGCTAGGTCCGAAGGGTATCTCCAACTTACTCGCCTTGGGTCAAGACACTATCTGACCCAAATATCCTGTTCGTGAGATTCCCATAGACGAGCACGTCTAATGTGCCCTACCGCTTCGGCCACGCCCGCAGTAGGCGGGCTTAGGATTCCCCACCCTGCATCTCCTGCATGTGATGTTGGAGTTCATGCTTGTATTGTTCCACGGACATTAATCCCTCGAAAGCACGTTGCACCACCTCGCTCAAGGCGGGGTGTATGTGCATTGCGTCTAGGAGTGGGCGCGCGCTCTGATCCTCCGTGTACATTAGATTGATGATTTCTTGGATGAGCACGGACGCCTCTGGGCCTATGATGTGAGCACCGAGTATCTTCAAGCTCTCTCTTTGTACGATGACCTTGACGAAGTAATTCTTCGCCGCCATCGCCTCACCCTTCGCAGTATCCTCATACTTTTCAAAACCGATCGCAACTGCATCCTGGCCGTACTGTTGGATCGCCTCCTCCTCCCTGAGTCCGACGCTGGCAATTTCTGGGTTAGTGAAGACCGCATGTGGGACGGCGTGATAGTCGACTGGGATTTTTCGCTTCAACACGGCGTTGGAAAAAACTATGGTTGTATCGTAGTTGGCTTTGTGCTTGAACAAATACTTCCCTGTGGCATCGCCAAACGCCCAAACGTTCGGGGCAGAAGTTTCAAGAAATTCATTTACCACCACCCACCCTCGCCCATCGGTCTTAATCCCGGCCTTTTCGGGGTGGAGGATATCGGTGGTGGGTCCTCGACCACAGGCAATCATAACCTCTTGAACTTCGATCGTTCTTCGGTCCCCCGTTCGAGGGTTAGTTGCAAGCAGCCGCTTGCTGGTTCCTACTCTAGTTGCTTCGAAAACTTCATAGCCAGTGAGGATTGTGGCGCGCTTAGCCAGTTCCTTTTTCGCTAGAGACGATACTTCAGGTTCCTCTTGGGGAAGGAAACGCTCGTTTCGGCCGATTATGGTGACCTCTGAGCCCATGGCTGAAAAGAAGTGTCCGTACTCCGCGGCAATGTAGCCGCCACCACAGATCGCGAGGCTTTCAGGCAGTTTCGTCTCATACAGAACTGTGTCACTCGTGTGATACCCCACTTCCTTCAGCCCTTTGATTGGTGGAATAAAGGGTTTGGAGCCTATCGAGAGAAGAATCATGTCCGAATGAATCGTTTCTCCTTTGACTTTCATAGTGTAAGGAGCCGTGAACTCAGCCTGAGCGTGGTAATAGTCGATGTTTGGTGAGCTTGAGAGGCCTTCTCTGATCGAGTGGATGTCTGCGTCGATGATGGACCGCATTCTCTCCATCACTTTTTGAAAGCTTACACTTCTCAGGTCTACATCAATCCCGAACACGCCAGCGGTTTGGATTGTGTGGATTACTTCGGCGGGGTATAGGAGGATTTTCGAAGGGATACAGCCCCTCGTCAAACAGATGCCGCCGGGTTCGTCCTTGTCGATCACGGCTATCTTGATTCTCGGGTTCCGCTGCATCATCTCATCGATAACATAGATTGCGGATCCCGTCCCAACCGCAATGACATCGTACTCCTTCATCGATATCGCGAAGAAAGACGTCGATGGTGGATAACAGGCTTGCGTCGTAAGAGTGTGCTGAAAGAATAGCCTAGTTAGGGTGGGTACGGGAGAGGGTGGGCTCCGCCCTAAAGGCTCGGGTGGACTCCCCCCATCATCTTATCAAGAAGGGGTGCGGCGGAACTTACACTACAGTTTCTTGGTGAGCAGGAATTATGGTGCGGTTTCGACTTCTTCGCCGATTACGGAGGTCAGTGACGCGGCCAACGCCAACCATAAGGCCGCTGCCAAGAATGTGGCGTAGTAGCCTACGTAGAATGAGATGAAACCAGAGATGAATGATCCCATCATCGTAGTTAACCCGACCACAGCGCTGTACACGCCTAGTGCGGCTCCCTGGTTGCTTCGGCCGAGTGTGTTGAAGACCATAACATTCGACGCTGCGTAGTAGTATGCGTAAGCTATGCCTGCGCCCAAAGGATAGAGTACTAGGGCCAAGGCAAGGTATGGAATGCCAACAAGGTAAGCGATCGCTATCGCGAATCCGCCGTAACTTACTGCTCTTAACACTAGGCCCTGCACGGCCGTATGTCTGATGCCGCTCTCTCGGATCCTTCTGCCAAGGTAGTTGAATGCAATGGTTTGAACGAGCATCCCCACCAAGGACACTAGGAATACTTGGCTGTTGGTGATGCCGGCGGAGCTGAGTGAGGGTACAAGTGACGTATTGAAAGCTCCACTCGCGAAGTAGAATGCGCCAATCGACGTGTAAATTAGAGCGGGCTCTCGTGTGAGTCCAAACTTCATGCCCCTGAAGATGCGGCGGAAGTCCATTAACTTCGGGATCTTAAGGAAGAGAAGCGGCAACGCCAAAATGAAATGGTAGAAGCTTTGGCTAACCATTGCGATCATGGAGCGTTCGAAGATAGCGACTGGTTCCTTTATCATCTGTACGGAGAGCGCAGCCGAGATTAGCGAGAGAATGCCTAGGCTTATCACGAGGAATTGAAGAGGGAAGAAATCCGACCAACCAACACTCAGCAGGAGGCCTAGAGTCACGCCGGTACTTGAGACCATTGAGAACTGTGCAAAAGCGGACGCCCAACTTGACTTAGGTTGACTTTCCATGATGAGGAGGTTGAGCGGCGTGGCGAACGCTGTCGACAGGAATGAGAAAATCGAGTACAAGACGACGACGCCGTAAACGGTTCTGACAAGTACGAACGAGAACAACAGGCATGCGATGAGAACATAACTCCATACAACTAGGTTTTTTCGCGTGTGAATTCGGTCGGTTACGAAGCCCCAGAATATGGCCGCCGGAATGCTGGCGGCGGCGAAGAGTGTTGCTGCCACACCAATGTCTATCACCGACCCTTTCAGTTGGATGATGTATAATTGCACGAACGTTCCTACGGGGCCCGTTGCCATGTTGATTGGGAGCACGGAGTAGATCCATCTAGTGGACCGCGCAGTATTTGTCGACTCCAACTATCGTCACTGTACCCCATTGAGATGCCGTCTTTGAGTTGCAACGGCAATGCTGCATCTAATGAAGCTGCTTGAGTTATGTTGCCTCGGTTTTGTTATCTGGCTTAGCCCATTGTTCCGCTAACTCGATTCGTTTTGATGATGGAGGATGAGTATAGAATAGAATTTCGACAAGCCGGCTTGGTTTGTCAACTGCGAGCGCGAGGTCTGCGAGTCGTCGTTCTGTTGAGGCTTGGGCTTCAGGGTCATTGGCTACTTTCAAGGCGAATTCGTCCGCTCTTCTCTCGACGATCCGAGATATTGCATTGGAAACGGGTTGAAGGACAAAGCTAGCAGCGATCAAAACCGCGAATAGCAGTGGGATGCCTGCGGGGTCAGTTACGCTCGTGAGGTTTGACCCGCCTGCTGCATATCTTAGCACGAGGTCTGCGATGAAGAATGGTGGAATAATCAGGAGGCCTGAGGTCAGCGCTTCCATCCATACGTCTTTGTTCACATAATGCCCGAGCTCGTGCGCCACGACTGTGATTATTTCGCGACGTGTGAAGTTAGTCAGCAGCGTATCGAAGAGCACGATCGACTTGCTTGTTCCAACTCCTGAGAAAAATGCATTTGCTCTGATCGACCTTCGACTCTCATCGGCAACAAGAACGCGATCGACGCTCCCGACACCAGCGTTCCTGGTCATTTGGAGGAGATCCTCCTTGAGTTTCAGGTCGGAAAGCGGGTTTACTTTGTAGAATATTGGAAGAATGACGAATGGAAGGATGATCGATAGTAGTATCGAGAATACGGCGAAGATTGCCGCCGCGACAATCCACCAGAGGCTTGTGCTTCTGATTAGGTAGTAGAGTACTGTTCCGGCAAGAGTGCCGAAGACTAACTCTACTCCCAACCCTTTCACCGCGTCGACGGTCCAACCTCGGATAGTTTGAGTCGAAAGATGGAAGCGATGGTCCACCACGAACCCCGAATAGAACGATAGAGGAAGGGCAACGAGTTGAAGCATGATAACGAAGATCGCAAGGTATGCCCACAGGCTAAGCCAGTAAGAACCGGATACCGACCCGAGTAGTCTAGCGAGCTGTGTTGAGGCACCGGATAGGAAGAGGGCGGCGCAGAACGCGATTGGTATCAGTGTGCCGTTTACGGCGTCCAAGGCGAGCTTGACGTTTTCATAATGCTTAGCAACTTCTCTCTTCTCTTCATCGTACTTGTAGTCTTCAGTTGGCGGTGTCTTCTGCAATTGAACTCAATCAGTTAGATGCTCTGATAGGGTGCGGCTTAGAGCCTATCGTACATAAAGCAAACGTAGCAGGGTGAACCGAAAGTGTGGTTTTGATTGCTATGCGGTTCCAGCTTGAGAGTGACCGCCGGCTGAAGCGGTTGCTTGCTTCTTCTTTGGCTTGCGAACCATTTTTGCACTGCCCATACTAGGTCGGTAGACCAATTGGCGAAGGAGACTAAAAAACGAATGTGAAATACATAAGAGAAATAGCCGCACGATATGTCAGTCTGGATGATCTGGCTAAGGCATCGGTCACGATCCATAAGAGTAGACGGTCTCGGGGTGCGTCTCGTTCGTAATTGAGTAGGTAATATTCAGCTTAACAGAATCCTTGACCATTGCCCGAACGGAGCAGTACTTTTCCTGCGACAGGCGAATGGCACGCTCTACGACGTTTTTCCTTATGCCTGGTCCGGCAAAACTGTATTTGATGTCGATGGTCTCGTACCACATGGGGTCTTCGGTTCGTCGTGTTCCGCTAATGCTCATGTCTAACTTATCCAGTTTTTGACGTTGTCTATCCATGATCCACTGGACGTCCATCGCGGTGCAACCGCCAAGCGCTACCAGAAATAGCTCCATCGGCGTAAACGCTTGCCCCATCCTCTCTGTAGAATTCAACTCCACCTTTCGACCATCTACGTCCACATCGAACTTTAACGCCTCGGAGTGATGTAGGTTCACGTGAACTTGCTTTCCCAACTGGATTCACAGCTAACCACTCTGACTCTACTTGATATTATTTCAGAACAATTCTCTTTCCTTACGCCGCAGGCTAGGGGCGTTTCGGTTTGTATGGACCGAATTTAGGCGGTTATCTCGTGAAGTTCCCATGCCAAATCGAAGTTGCTTGGGATTGGCAAAGGG
This sequence comes from uncultured Candidatus Bathyarchaeia archaeon, assembly GCA_964533505.1. GTDB lineage: Archaea > Thermoproteota > Bathyarchaeia > 40CM-2-53-6 > 40CM-2-53-6 > FEN-987. The sequence goes on from CAZHKA010000025.1 coordinate 54,476, forward strand.
TTAATTTCATGCCGCAATTGATTCGGCGAGAGCTGGTAGTTCATTGGCGGACGGCGGAATGGAGAATTTTAGTGTCTACAGGTTTTCAATGGACTATCCCAGTGTGTGTAGGTTTGAGTTTAACCCGAAGACTAAACGTGAGAAAGGCGACATCGTCATACATTTCCCAGATCGCGAGAAAGTCTTCCTTTCTTGGGGAGAACTCGCGGTCGTAACGAAGAAACACCCAACCGCCGACGCTTTCGCGAAGCACAGCATAAAGTCAATGGCTAAGAGCCGCAACATTTCAAAAACCGACAGGCTTGAAGACAAGCCACTGACCGTAAACACGCATGAAGCGTCTTACAATAAAGTACAGTTTCATGAATCCGCATCTATGGGTTTCTTTGGGAAAGGAAGGACGAATCTTCGGACCACATATTCCGTACATTTGTATTGCCCAATCTCATCCCGGTACTTCGTCATCTACGCTCTTCTCACGCCGAACGCCCCGGAGGATTTCGATAAATTATTCCTCGATATGGTAGCCTCGTTCCGCTGCCACTGAATTCAGCGTCTCAACCGGGCAAGTGAACTTATAAGGCCGCAAGGACTAATTTATATCGAGGACGCCTCTGGACTTGAGTCGGCGTCGAATGCGTCCATGGGCCAACTAGCGGAGCCCTTGATTCTTCTGAAACTTTATTAGCGGCGCACCGAGTTGTGGGCTGGGAAAGTTTCTGGAAGCTCTGATTGGGGGGCCGAACGAACCTTTTCTTTCGTGGAGAGATACGCTAGATTGAAGAAGGATGTTGAAAAGGAAAGGACTTATGATCTTTTTGCGCACCAACTAGTTCCAAAACATGAACTTCTTTCGAAGAAGGACGCCGAGGAATTGATGCACGCCTTTCACATTAGGCCGCATCAGCTACCCTACATTAAGACAAGCGATCCCGCAGCAGAAGCGCTGGGCGCAAAAATGGGAGATATTCTGAGAGTTACGCGAAAAAGCGCGACCGCCGGCGAAGTGGTCGTGTACAGGTATGTTGTTGATTAGGGTGATTCTATGGCAATGACAACATCAACCGTCAGCCCACAAATATGGGAACTAATCAAGCACTTTCTTGACGAGAAAGGACTGGTTAGGCAGCACGTTGATTCTTACAATGAATTCATTGAGAGTGGCCTTCAAGCTATAGTCGACGAGACCGGTGAGATACCGATCGAGATTGAAGATTACCCTCTCAAGATTAAGCTAGGTAAGATAGAGATCGGAACACCAAGAGTAACCGAAGTCGATGGCTCGGAACGGCAAATCTTCCCGACCGAAGCTAGAATTCGTAACCTCACCTACGCTGCACCCCTGCATGTCGAGATGACGCCGATAATTGGGGAAAGAGAGGGACAAACGGAGATTGTCTACATTGGCGACTTCCCCGTAATGTTGCGCTCGAAGATCTGCCCATTATCTCGCATGACCGCGGAGGAACTCATCAGCATCGGCGAAGACCCTATCGATCCCGGCGGTTATTTCATCGTTAATGGAGCGGAACGTGTGGTTGTTGCACTCGAAGACCTCGCGGCGAACAGAATCCTAGTCGATAAAGAACAGACGGGCGTTCACCCGACTTACAAGGCAAAGATCTTCTCCACAACAGTAGGCTTCAGGGCACGCACGGAGGTCACTCTAAAGACCGACGGAGCGGTCTACATCACTATGCCAGGCGTGCCTTCGGATGTGCCGCTGGTTGTGATGATGAAAGCCCTCGGTTACGAAGAGGATTCAAAGATAGCAGAAATGATTTCCACCGAGGAACTACTTCAAAATCAACTTGCTTCAACCTTCGAGAAGTCAATCGGAGTCGTGACACAGCGGGACGCATTACTCTACATAGGCAACCGTCTTGCTCCAGGTCAAGTTGAAGAATACAGGTTGAAGAAGGCGGAGGCGTCCGTTGACCGAAACTTCCTACCTCATATTGGGCGGGAGCCCGAAGATAGAAAGGAAAAGGCAGCGTGCCTCGCCGAAGTAGCCGTCCGAGTCATTGAACTCAAACTAGGCATGCGAGAACCGGACGACAAGGACCATTATGCCAATAAGCGGCTGAAACTCGCCGGTTCCCTCTTAGCCGAACTATTCCGGATTTCCTTCCGCAACCTCATTCGCGATCTCAAATACCAACTGGAACGAATCACAATCCGTAGGCATGCGGAACTCAGCATAAGCAACGCCATTCGTCCGGGAATCATCACGGAACGCATTCAGCACGCAATTGCAACCGGCAACTGGGTCCGCGGTCGGGTTGGCGTCACGCAACTTCTCGACCGGACCAACTATTCCTCAACCCTCAGCCATCTTCGACGACTACAATCCCCGCTCAGCCGAAGCCAACCGAACCTTGAAGCACGTGACCTCCATCCGACGCATTGGGGTAGACTTTGCCCCAGCGAAACGCCTGAAGGAAGCAATTGCGGTCTTGTAAAGAACCTCGCCTTAAGCGCCGTCATAACCGACGGGGTTGACTCTCGGGAATTTGTTTCCAAACTACGTAGAATGGGAGTGATTCCCGTTGATGAAGCCGACTTAAAGCTACGCCAAGGAGGCGCCAAAGTATTCGTTGACGGCTTAATCGCAGGGTATGTGGCAGAAGGGGACAAAATGGCTCGCGAACTAATCCGAATGCGTAGAGGTGGCGAAATTAGTTCGGAGGTAAATATCGCCTACGTTCCGCCACGTAGTGAAGGTGGTAGGTCGGAACTCTACGTTAACTGCGATCAAGGACGCGTGAGGCGCCCCGTCATTATCATCGAGGCGAGCAAGCCCAGACTCACACGTGAGCATGTGGAAGCAATCCAGCGCGGAGAAATGCGCTGGGAAGACTTGGTAGAACGCGGAGTCGTCGAATACCTAGACGCCGACGAAGAGGAAGACGCCCTAATCGCACCGTCCCCAGGTCGAATCACCGAGAGAACAACGCACGTAGAGATCGCGCCCTACACGATACTAGGAATCGCCGCGTCCCTGATCCCCTATCCAGAACACAACCAGTCACCACGCAACGCCTACGAATCCGCCATGGCAAAGCAGGCGCTTGGGGTCTTCTCAGTTAACTACGCGAACCGCGTCGATTCGCGAGGCCACATATTACATTATCCACAGACCCCAGTGGTCCGAACAAAACCGATGGATATCATAAAGTACGATACCAGGCCGGCAGGCCAAAACTGCGTCCTAGCGGTACTCTGCTACCAAGGCTACAACATGGAAGATGCAGTAATCATCAACAAATCCTCGGTCGACCGCGGCCTCTTCAGGTCCACCTTCTACCGAGTGTACGAGGGCGAATGCCGGCAATACCTCGGCGGTCTACGAGACAAATTCGAAATCCCTGAGGCGGGAATACGCGGATACAGGGGCGACAGATACTACCGGCTCTTGGAAGAGGACGGAATAATCTCACCCGAATCCGAAGTCACAGGCAACACGGTCCTAATTGGCCGAACAAGCCCGCCGCGATTCCTCGAAGAATACCGAGAATTCGAAGTCAAGGGTCCCACGAAACGAGATTCATCGGTGGGCATGAGGCCCTCTGAAGAAGGGATCATTGACGCCGTATTTCTTAGCGAATCAATCGAAGGCAACCGCCTCGTCAAAGTCCGTGTCCGAGATACAAGAATTCCCGAGCTAGGAGACAAGTTTGCCTCCAGGCATGGACAGAAAGGAGTCATCGGTATCCTGATCCCACAGGAAAATATGCCGTTCACGGAGCAGGGAGTCGTTCCGGACGTAATCATAAACCCACACGCAATACCATCTCGAATGACTATAGGACAATTTGTCGAATCAGTCGCCGGGAAAGTCGCCTCTCTTCGAGGCGAACCAGTCGACGGAACCGCATTCAGCAACGAGGGGCCAAAAGCACTTCGCGACTCGCTTCTTGAATTAGGCTTCCAGCACAGCGGCCGCGAAGTCATGTACAACGGCGTTGACGGTAGAAAACTGGTTGCCGACATATTCATCGGTGTGGTCTACTACCAAAAACTGCACCACATGGTGGCGGACAAGATGCATGCCAGAGCCCGTGGCCAAGTACAAATGTTAACCAGACAACCAACCGAAGGTCGCGCGAGAGGTGGAGGTCTCCGGTTCGGAGAAATGGAACGAGATTGCCTAATCGGACACGGGGCTTCAGCTCTCCTTAGGGATAGGTTGCTTGAGGAGTCCGACAAGTACACGGCGATGGTCTGCGAAACCTGTGGTCTGCTTGCCTATCACGACGTGAAACAGAACAAGTACATCTGCAGAATCGACGGAGACAAAGCCGTCGTCTCCCCAGTTCAACTCTCATACGCATTCAAACTGTTACTTCAAGAATTGATGGCGCTTGGGGTTGCCCCACGCCTAGAAGTATCGGAGCGTGCATAGCATGGCAGCAGTAGCGGAAGAAGCCACAAAAGTAATCGGCAGTATCCACTTCACGCTCATCTCTCCGGGCGATATACGCAAGAATTCGGCCGTAGAAATTCAAACAGCCGACACATACGACGAAGACGGGGTCCCAATCGTTTCAGGGCTAATGGACGGCAGACTTGGCACATTGGAGCCCCGCCAGAAATGCAAGACGTGCGGCAACACAGCGTCCGCCTGCCCAGGTCACTTCGGTCACATAGAACTTGCAGAACCCGTCGTTCACGTAGCCTTTGCCAAACTCCTCCACAAACTCTTACAAGTGACATGCAGAAACTGTGGCCGCGTATTACTTTCCGCGGAGAAGATTAAGGCCTACAATGAGCGCATGCAACGAGAACAACGACAACTGAACGAGATTCCGGCGACCTTCTACGAGGCTGTCATGAAAGACGCCAAGAAAAGCCAAGAATGCCCACATTGCGGTGCTAGGCAGTTCCCAATAGAACACGGCAAACCCACCACGTTCCATGAAATGGTGGAAGGAGGCGCCGCGAGGCTGAACCCGAGCCAAATCCGCGAACGGCTTGAACGAATTCCAGACGACGACCTACGATTGCTAGGAATGGAGCCGAAAGCCGCACGTCCGGAATGGATGATACTTCAAGTGCTCCCCGTGCCCGCCGTCACGGTACGACCGTCAATTACGCTTGAATCGGGCATTCGCTCAGAAGACGACCTGACACACAAGCTTGTTGACATAATCAGAATCAACCAGAAACTGAAGGAGGCTCTGGAATCCGGAGTTCCCGTGAACATCATCCAAGAACTTCACGAACTCCTCCAATACCATGTCACAACCTATTTCGATAACGAGGTCTCGGGCTTACCGCCAGCCCGCCATCGATCCGGCAGGGCGCTGAAGACTCTAAGCCAAAGACTGAAGGGTAAAGAGGGCAGGTTCAGAGGCAACCTATCCGGCAAACGAGTAGACTTCTCAGCTAGGACGGTTATCTCACCCGACCCGAATATCGACATCAACGAGGTAGGCGTACCGCTAGACGTTGCGCAAAGACTCACAATTCCCGAGCGTGTGACGCCGTGGAACTTAGATGAACTGAAGCAGCTAATCAGAAATGGCCCAGACCAATATCCAGGGGCCCTATACATCGTCAGGCCCGACGGCCGAAGAGTCCGCCTTGAATTCGTAACCGAACGCGACGGTTTAGCCGACGCAATTCAGCCAGGCTTCATAGTGGAACGCCACATCAGGGACGGAGACATCGTTCTCTTCAACCGACAGCCGTCACTCCACCGAATGTCAATCATGGCGCACATCGTCAAAGTGCTACCGTACAAGACGTTCAGACTCAACCCATGCGTCTGCCCGCCTTACAACGCAGACTTCGACGGAGACGAAATGAACCTACATGTCCCACAAGGTGAAGAAGCCAGAACCGAAGCCAAACTGCTAATGCAAGTGCAGGATCAAATCCTTTCTCCACGGTACGGCGGCCCAATTATTGGAGCCAAAACAGACTTACTCACAGCAGCCTACTTGCTAACAAGAAAATCCACCTACCTCACCAAGGACGAAGTCGGAAAACTCCTCACGGCGGCAGAGTACCGCGGAGAATTACCTCAACCTGCAATCAAGAAACCAACCGAGATGTGGACGGGAAAACAAATCTTCAGCCTCTTCCTCCCCCAAGGCTTCGACTTCGTTGCAAAATCCAGCATGACCACGCAAGAAGATGGCACCACGGTCGTTGTGAAAGACGGAAAACTCGTCGAGGGAGTGATCGATAAGAATACCATCGGAGCGGAACGCTCCGAAACCTTATTCCACCGAATCGTGAAAGACAATGGGCCGGAACCAGGCCGAGTCTTCCTAAACGGTCTCATCAAACTACTCGACCGCTTCATAACCCTCCGAGGATTCACCTACGGAATCGACGAACTGGACATTTCAGAAGCAGTGAGAGAGAAGATATCTAAAGCAGTCAAGAGAGCGGAAGAACGCGTCCAAGAACTAATCGCACAATACAAGAAAGGCACGCTTGAACGACTCCCAGGCAGATCGATGGAAGAATCGCTCGAACTACGAATCATGGACGAACTCTCCAAAGCCCGCGATCAGGCAGGAGAACTCGCGGAGCAATACCTCAAGACCGAGACCGACAACTCAGGCGTCATAATGACGAAGACCGGCGCCCGCGGTTCGATGCTCAACATCGCTCAAATGGTGGCGACGGTCGGCCAGCAATCGATTCGAGGCCAACGAATAAGGCGAGGTTACCGCGACAGAGCCCTATCATTCTTCGAGAAGGGAGACGTCGGAGCAGAAGCACGTGGCTTCGTCTACGCATCCTACCAAGAAGGACTAACGCCCGTCGAATTCTTCTTCCATTCAATGGGAGGAAGAGAGGGGCTAGTAGACACTGCGGTCCGCACACAGCAAAGCGGCTACATGCAACGACGACTAATCAACGCCCTCGAACACATACGCGTTGAATACGACGGGACCGTACGTGACTCCAGAGGCGACATCATACAATTCCGATACGGAGAAGACGGAGTCGACACCGCCAAAAGCGACCACGGCAAAGCCGTGAACACCGAACGCCTCGTCGAACGGGTCGAACTGACGATGGAGAAAGGCGCTAAGGCAAGCAAGGCATATGTCGAGAAGAAAGTCTCGGACGTCGAAAAGGACCTAACCCCAAGCCTAGCCGAACAACTCCAGACAAGCCTCTTCGAAAGAAAACTGACACGAAAAGGAGTCGACGAAGCAGTCAAAGAAGCCGTGAAGAACTACCGCAAATCTATGATTGAACCCGGCGAAGCCGCGGGAATCGTCTCAGCCCAATCAATCGGCGAACCAGGAACCCAAATGACCCTGCGAACATTCCACTTTGCCGGTGTAAGAGAACAAAACGTAACCCTAGGCTTGCCGCGACTGATTGAGATCGTAGACGCAAGAAAGATTCCCTCGACACCCATGATGGTCGTCTTCCTAGACAAGAAGCACAGGGGCAGCCGAGAAAAGGCCCAGGAAGTGGCCACGAACATCACGCACACAACCCTCGGCGACATCGCCACAAGCGTCGAATCAGACATAACCAAGATGCGTATCATTGTTACGCTAAACAACGAAGCGATGAAAGAACGGGAAGTGACGCTCAAAGACATCAAGGCTGCAGTAACGCCTGGCGGATGCAAAGTCGAGGTCGAGAGGAACACAGTCCACATCGCCCCGCAGGACATGGACATTCCACAATTCAACCGCCTAGTTCTCCGTCTACCATTAATGCATGTCAAGGGTATCCCGCAAGTAAAACGCGCCCTCGTCATGGAAGAGAAGACTGGCGAAAAAAGCGAGTGGGTCATAAGAACAGAAGGATCAAACCTTGAACTCACACTTGAAACGCCAGGAGTCGACCCCTTGCGAACAACTTCCAATAACATGCACGAAGTAGCCGAAGTGCTCGGCATCGAAGCGGCAAGAAACGTAATCATGCATGAAGCAACAGCCGTATTGGAAGAGCAAGGACTGGATGTGGACGTCCGTCACGTGATGCTGGTCGCCGATGCCATGACGGCTTCGGGCGAGGTTTTGCAGGTTGGAAGGCACGGAGTCAGCGGTGAGAAAGCTAGCACTTTAGCCAAGGCCGCATTCGAAATCACGATACCCACAATTGTCGATGCCGCAATTAAAGGCACACGGGACACGCTACGAGGAGTGGCGGAAAACGTTATAGTCGGACAGCAGGTCCCAATGGGAACAGGCCTCATCGAGGTCTACATGTCCATGCCAGAGAAGGGCAAGAAATAATGCAATCCAGCCAAGTCCCGCAACATAAGATCGACGTCAACAAGCAACTGCAAATTGCCGTACGATCAGGCAAAATCGCATTTGGCGTCAAAGAAGCCTTAGACGCCGCAAGGTTCTCAAAAGCCAAACTCCTCATCGTCTCATCCAACTGCCCAGCCGGAGACAGGCAGAACATAACCCAATACGCTCAACAGTCCGGCGTCCCTGTCTTCAACTATCCAGGCACGAGCGTGGATCTAGGCGCCGCATGCCTCAAACGATTCGTTGTCGGAGCCCTAGCAATAAAGGAGCCCGGCGATTCAGAGATACTCAAGTTAGCAGAGCGCTAAGACATGGCAACTTCAGGAATAAAACTCACGGGCGAAGACATGCGGCTAATCGCCCTATTCGAAAACATCACGGGCGCTACAGCAAATGACTGCATCATCGACAACGAGGGTGACCGAATCATATTCGTGGCCAAGCAAGGGGAAATGGGCTTGGCCATAGGCAAGGGAGGAAAGAACATCAACATGCTCCGAAAGATGACCGGAAAACCAATCGAAGTAGTGGAATTCTCAGACAACGTAGAAGGTCTCATTAGAAACTCCTTAGCCCCGGCAAAGGTGAAAGAGGTCCGAATAACCGAAAGACCAGACAAGAAGATCGTCGTTGTGGAAGTCGAACCCAGAGACAAGGCGTTAGCAATAGGCAAGAACGGAAGAACCATCGACAAAACCAGGATGCTGGCAAAACGCTACTATCAGATTGACCACGTTCAAGTTACTTGATAACTGATGTATTTATTTTATTTACCTTTAATGAGTTCATCCTACTGTTCCGAGTGTCGCTTTAATACCTATGGAGCCTTACTGTCGAAAGAATTGATGTAAGATGCCTGCGCTGAGGAATATCTCATCCGGAAGAGGCCAAGACAGAGACCTCGCTTACCTATTACAACTTGCCCAGAAGCACAGTCTGTCGCTGAAGGCCTTTCATGACTCCTTGATGACAGCTGAACGTAAAGGCAGGGCTCAATGCAGGGGCCTTAAGATAGAGACACGATCCCGAGCGGAAACGGCTTCGACATACATGTTCTCCATAGAGGGCGAACCATTCGCTCAAGCAACCATACGCACAAGCTCCGTCAGGAAGCTTGTGAAACTTCCCCAAGAATATTCCAACTTCCTCGAAGCGGACGAAAACCGAAACCGTAACGGATCTCAGCTTCCCAGCGATATAGGAAACATGCGAGTTGGCCAAGGAGGCCTTTCGTTCAAAGCACATGTAGTAAAGAAATCTGAAGTTAGGGCCGTTACCACGAGGGACGGAACCCCGCTTCTGGTTTGTTCAATTACCCTCTCTGACGGAACGGGACAAATCCCCTTAGCCGTGTGGAACAGTCAAATCAATGAAATCTCTGAAGGCGACCTCGTGGAAGTGCAAAACGCACGGGTAAGGAACTTCAGAGGCGAAATCCAATTAGCCCTAAGCCGAAAGGCCGGAGTTCTGAGAGTACTCGAGCCCGCATCAAGGCCGAAACAGACTGTAACCGTCCAAAACTAAACGACATTGGACGGAATTCGAGGTAAGGTTGCCCGATGCCCAAGATGCGCTCAAAGCCCAGGCCTAAACCGCCCTCGTACTGGAGTAAGGGTACGAGTGACTGGTATGGTCGGTACAATAGATCCGGCAAACAGGCATCCCAGAGCTCCACCTAACCGACGTTTATCAATGCCCAAAGTCGTCCGTCGCACGCGAGCAATTATCGGGAGCGGGCGTAGTCTTTCTCAAGCGCTGCGACGTACTTGTCCCATACTTCATGAGTCTGTTTCGTGTCCTCCATCTTGGACGGAGCACCGCGTATCTTGTAATGTTCCGTGAATGTCATGTCAAGCCTGGTCCTTCGCGGCCCCAGCGAGCTCAAAATGTAGTCGCCCTCCTCATCGTCCTCGTCGCCAACGAAATCCAAATGCCAGCCTTTAGGCGGGTACAGCGTGATGACATCAACAGCGCTCCGTTCCTCGCCTTCGTGCCGATAGCCAACCGTGTAGACGACACGATGTTTGGTTCTCAAGAGAATCTTGCGTTTCGACTTTGAACCGGTTATTAGGGGATCTGTCTCTCTATAGTCGGTACACCAGTCGTAAACGAACCGAAATGGCGCTCGAAATATCTTAGCTACATGAAACCTATGACTCTTCGTATACGAAACCAATTTCACGCTAACATCAACACTAAGGAGTCATTGTGCTTTGGTTTTAGGCTTTTCCGAGCTCTGTCGAACCAGTTTATGATAACCCACTGCCCCGCTTCGCAAAAAACGGTTGCTGCGAGGTATTCCTGCTCCACGGCAGAACATGGTTATGGAGATTGGTTTGGTTAAGGGGGCCGGCTGGTAAGATGCATATGGCCAAGGATAGGGCGCGCTGGTACATGGCGTACTTCAGCATGCGATACACGTCTGGCGGAGGGCTTAATACTGAAGCATGGCTTTTTGTTGTTTCTGATATTGAGGTTGAGTTATTGGCTTTATGTTATGTTCTTTTGAACATCGAACCAGGGTCGGAAGAGAAGGTTCTCAATGAAGTGCGTAAGGTCCAGAATGTTAAGGACTGCCACCGAGTCTACGGTGTGTACGATATGATTGCGAAAGTTGAGGCCGAGTCTATGGATAGCCTGAAAGAGATCGTCACCTGGAAGATAAGACGACTCGAAGGCGTACGCTCCACCCTTACAACGATCGTCATAGAATAGAATCAACCACGCTTCGCCCACTCGCGCGCATTGAATGGCGCACACACGAAAATCCTTGATCGAATCGTGCGTCTCCAACTCGAGCGCCCATTGCCAAAATGAACAGTTTAGAGGGCGCGTTATCATATTGGCGGTCTGAGAGCGATGACGGAACTTGCTGACTTGGGGAGAATTCGCGGCGCTGCAAGCAGACATGGCAGCGGTCGGATTGAAGAGAATGGAGTTCCGAGTAATGCATTTGGCGTTTTAATGGAGTTGGCCGACAAAGATTCGAGGCCGCGAGTTGACAAAGACAGAAATTAGGTTCTCCATTTAGAAGTGGGTGAAATCGTGATTCTCATGGTCCGCACTCACAACAAAAAGGGTCTTAATTCACAGCCAAAACAGCAACGACGCCAACGAAAAGAGGCTAGCCTACTTCGGTTCGCGATCTCGACTTTTGCATCATACGCGGCTGCAAGATTCTTCGCCGACCTCCTTCACTTCCGACTGTACGTTACTCACGAACGAATTCACATTCATCACTTCGTGCTCGGATTAGCCCTAATGCCCATCACTTGGCTCGCCTTCGAGGAGGACAAGAAGCCCGAAGCGGAAATACTCGCAGGAGCAATTGCGGGTCTGTTCCTGTCGGAGATCAAGCAATTGATCTTGGAAAACTGGAGTCCTTAGCACGGGCAAATCATCTTCGTTTTGACCCTGTCAAAATAATTTCGTTCTAGACGATACTTAACTCGGCCTGCCACTTAGCACGACAAAGGGACTGGATTAAGTAGATTTTACAATGGGCCCAATGCGTTGTTTGTGAGCGCTGCAAACCCAGCGCTAACCGTTGTGCCCGGTTTCTGAAGTTGCCTTAAATCTCTGAACGACGTAGACTTCCGTTGAAGGTGCTGGGTTTGGACAGGCTGAAGTCCATGGTCATTCTCTTTGGAATGTCCCTGCTTATGGTTGCTAGCTTCCCAAACGTTTCTGCCTTGCCTTCATGCCTTCTTCAGAGCGTTAACTACGACTTTCCATCTTACGTATCTCCAGGGCAGCAGATCGGCGTCCAGACTCATCTTACACTAAGCTGCGTTGAGTGGGCACCCTTCATAACCGAGTATAGCATCCGAGTCGACTTAACTAACACCGCAACAGGATTCGTTCTATCAACAACCACTTACCAAGTCGGTTTTGGCCAAACATACATCGATCAAGTGTTCACTAACCTTGCTACTGCCCCTAACTCGCAGGGCACGTGGCCCCTCAGGGTTGACGTGTACGTTTGGGGTGGAAGCGGTCAGCTTCTCATCCATTTGACCGATTACGCGAAGATCCCAGTAGAATAGGACGATAGGCCTGCGGTCGCTCACACTTCAGCCCCACTGAATGTGCACGCACGCCTAATCTTCCGTTTACCCCTGTCTGTCTTAGCATCGTTCGGATTCGCGCTTTGCCGAGTTTCGTACAGAATCAGCAGAAGAGTCGCTAGACTAAATTACCTTAGTATGAAGCCCTCTTTGATTGGGTCGTCTGGAGCGACTAAGAATTCATGTTTCCCAGTAATCCAAGCGCTACCTTCGACCCGCGGGATTATTGCGTCATGCTGACCGAATTTTGTTTTGTCAACCACTGTTCCAGTGAACCGTGTCCCAATTATGCTCTCGACTGTAAATGGTTCATTCATCTTTAGTCGTCCACGTGCGTGCTCTAATGCGAGCCTTGCGCTGACGCCGGTCCCGGTCGGCGACCTGTCCACTTCGCCCTCGGCGAATATGCATACGTTTCGTGAATCAGCATCGGTTGACTGTGGTGGGCCGATTATAATCGTGCCATATAGGAATGAGAGGTCGTCTTCGTAGGGGTGGTGGATTGGTTGAGCTTTCATTACAGCGTGTTTCACCGCCATGCCGCGATGGATCAGTGCCCTGAAATCGCGGGGTGTAAGTTCCACCCTTAGTTCGGTGGATTGGACGAATGCGTAGAAGGCACCGCCGAACGCAATGTCGTATTGGATCCTTCCGATGTTTGGGACTTCAAGGGTTTGGTCTAGTGTTAATGCGAATGATGGTACATTTTCAAACGCAACTTGCCTAACGCGCTTTCCTTCCATCGTAGCGTGTGCCGTCACGCGTCCTGCTGGTGTATCGAGTTTCACGGTTTCCCTCTGCTTGACCATCTCCGTTTCCAGCGCAACGGTGACTAGGCCGATGATACCGTGGCCACACATAGTACTCCATCCTTCGTTATGCATGAACAATACGCCTAGGTCCCCGTCTTCGGTCACCGGTTCAGTGACCAGTGCACCGTACATGTCCGCATGGCCACGAGGCTCGAACATCAATGTTCGACGGAAACCATCTAAATGCTCACGAGCATACCGACGCTTCTCAAGAATCGTTCCGCCTGGAATCGACCCTACACCATCCGTGACTACCCGCAGAGGCTCACCCGCGGCATGTGCGTCCACCGTACGAATCTTCGCCCAATCGTTAGTGGGCCAATCCATCAACCGGTCACCGTCCGCTCTATGGTTGCCGATGGCCCGCCGCGTCGATTACCGTATCTTTGTAGCTTTCGTGGGGGTGCTGGTAGGCTCCTCGGGTACGAGGTCATCCTCTGCACCGCCTCCGGCGCCTCCGCAGGTCTCGCAGACCAGCAGTCCTCCACCAAAGCATTCGGAGCATTTGATTTGGACCACGCCGGTGCCGTTGCAGATATCGCACTCCACAACGCCTTTCTCGGTGGTCAGTTTACCAGTGCCTTTGCATTCATCGCATTTGGAGGGTAAGGAACCTGTGCCTTTGCACTTGGCGCACTTAACCTCGCCTTCACCATTACAAGTAGGGCATACCAAAAATGAAAACACCGATCTAAACTAAATTGTCGGTAGTCATACATAGCTACCACACCCAACCTTTTGAATCTTACTCCACTTTCCCAAATGGAAACACTCAATTCATGCCAAACTTCAGTTTCAAGCCTTCAAGAGGCAACGTGGCCGCACTTGTGTAATACACCCTGATTTTTCCGATCTTTGAATAAGTTCGCCAAAAGGGACGCTAGTTTGAATCAAGCACATGCCGGCGGCGAACTCCATCTGTTCACTCCGCGACCGTTGAAGGTGATACCAAGCCCGTGGGAATCGGATATCAGGTTTGAGACGCCCTGAGAATAGCGCCTCACGGCAACGACCAGCAATCAATGGTAAGCGTAGTAGCTGCACTTTCAATTGAGAATCATTAATACAATCCACCCGGTTCAGAGGGAGCAAGCTGAGATGAGTGATGATAACTCAGGCTATTCCGCCCTCGGAATATCACGCTAGGCTAACTATCATCAAGAATCGAGTTAGAGAGTTAGGCTATTCTGGGTTGCTTGCTGTCTCTGGGTACGCTGAAAGAGACGGAAATGTATGTTACCTGTGCGGCCACAAGAATGCGTTTCCGTACAGCATACGGACCGAGGCAATCTCAGGGCTTGGGTACAGTGCATTTCTAGTTCCGATTGAAGGACAGACGACACTGGTGGTTCCGTTAGGTTATCAGCCTGAAGCCGTCGTAGGTGTCGATAAGAGCGCAACTGGTACGAACATGGAATCTGAGCTGATTAAAAGCCTCAAGGACTCCTTTCAAGGCGATGCCAGCCTAGCCCTAGTGGGCGGCGATATCCTACCCGCAACATATCTGGACCAAGTTAGGCGTGCACTTCCTCAGGTTTCAATGGAATTTTGCGACGAATTAATCGCAGAACAAAGAATGGTGAAGAGTGAGAACGAACTCAAACTCATTAAAGCAGCATCTAAGATTGCCGACGAAGCTGTCTGGACTGCGATCGATTCACTAAAACCCGGTATGACTGAGAGCGCCATGGGCAGTGTTGCGCGCAAGTCCGCGATGGCGGCGGGCGCCGATTACGTCGTTAGAGATAGAGTGCAATCGGGACCCGAAATTCGCAAAGGAATCCGATGGCCTTTCGCATCAAAAAGGAAGATGCGAAAAGGAGAACTTGTCTCTATAGACTTCGTTGGGTGGGTTAACTCGTATGGGTTTGATATATTGCGAATGGGATGCGTTGGACGCCCCGGCACGAAGCAGAGAATGCTCATTGAGCTCGCCGGGCAGGCAACAAGCGCTATGAGCGATTCACTGAGAGATAACACTGACGTGTCGAAGACATTCACTCGTCTCAAGGATTTGGAGACATCGGGAATTGAATTATCTCCCTTCGGACACGGAATCGGCCTTGAGATCGTGGAGGCCCCATTCCTCCTTCCAGGCGCAACCGGTAAAATCAAGAGGAACATGGTCTTCTGTGTGGAACCGCACGTACGATCGGCTAAAGAATCCGCTTGCATAGAAAACGAAGTAATAGTGACTTCCGGCAAACCCCAAACAATCACAAAGCTTCCAGTCGACTTCTGGAAGTGACAAGCTTACAGCAAGCTGACGCGTCGATTCGCGGATCAAATCGCACAGAAAAAGCATTGTGTAACACGACTCCTATGACCGAATGAAGAATTTACGCAGCAATCATTTCAGGGATCTACAGTTCCATGACAAATCCGCTGCTCCTTCTCGCCCTTGCAGTTGCACCGGCAGCGGTTTTGCTAAAGTATATTCTGATCCGAGACAAGTATGGGCATGAACCCCTAAAGCTTGTAGCAAAAACCTTCTTTCTAGGCTCGCTCTCGACGCTCGCCGCGATTGTGCTGGAATTCGTATTCAACATACAGGTCCCCTTTGTCCGGCAGTTTGTTTCCGTAGCCGTAATCGAGGAAGGCCTGAAGTTGCTCGTGGTCTGGTTTGCGGCATATCGTTCACCGCACTTCAATGAGGTGATGGATGGAATCGTGTACGGAGTCGCGGCGAGCCTAGGGTTCGCCACAGTGGAGAACATACTTTACGTTTTCAGCGGCGGGGTCGGAACAGCTATTCTTCGAGCCTTCCTCTCAGTTCCAAGCCACGCAGCTTATGGAGGCATAATGGGATACTACCTGGGCCTGGCGAAATCCTCGCGTCAGCAAGGCACCAACAAGGAGGCGCCGCTGATAGCAAAGGGTTTTCTAATCGTCGTAGCATTACATGGCGCATTCGACGCGTCCCTCGAAAACCTTGGATTACTAGGAATCGTTCTCGCCGTTGCCATCGAGATCGTGAGTTGGCTATTATTCCTACGTTCAATCCGAGACGCCCTCTCGAGGTCGCCTTGGTCTGAAGAGAAGCAGGGTACACCATTCAGGTTCTGTGTCAACTGCGGCACAAGGGTTGAGCCCAATGCTCGCTTTTGTGTGAACTGCGGCCAAAGACTCTGATCATAATCTAAAGAAAGCGGTCAGGAAGCGGCCCGGATGCCGGCTAAGCTGCGGGCCATTTCCTTCTTTCGTTCCAAGTCGGCCATCTGCCTAACAGTCATTTGCGCTGCGGCTGGTGAGCCGCCTCCGTGCATGCAGAGCGTGCCCAGTCTGCCTGGGCCGGCGACCATGCTCTCAATCAGCTTTGCCACTCGCAGCCTTTTCTCCGCCGTCACCCCAAACGCTCCGCGGTAATACTTCTCGATGAGTGGGCCGACCTTTGAGTTCTTCAGGTCGAGTTCGGTGGGCATGCACGTTATCATGCCTCCGCCTATGTCCTCCGCTATCTTCTGAATCTCGTACGGCAACCTGGTCACGCTGATCTTGGTTACGTTCGCTAGGAGTGGGTCGGGGAACCATGCTCCCGACGGTGTTGTTTGGCCTTCGTGTGCTGCGCCTAAGGCTTGCGAATACAATGCTTCCGATAGGTAGGTCATTTCTGTTAAGCGGTCGGATAATTGCCTAGTCAACCCATTGTATTCTCCGAGAAGGGCTGCAGCGCCGGTTAGTACGTCGCCGCATCCCGCCAAACAGCCGCCGAGGACCATTCGGTGAAGCAAAACGAACTTAGTGACGACATCGACCGCGTATTCGTATTCACCGTTCATGAAGACGCGGTTTTTGGGTATGAATACGTCGTCGAATACCACGAGCGATTCCGATGAGCCAAAGTTGACGTTTCCCTTGTCGAACCCACCTGCTAGCTTTCTTTCTCCGCCCGGCTGCATGTCCACGACCTGCATGATCCCTTCTGAGCTCATTGGCGCCGCGAAGGCTACGGCGTGCTCTTCCTCAACCTCACTGAACCCGGTCCCCGGTAGTACGATGATCTCATGTGACCCTATGGCGCCACCAATCATGCTCTTTGCGCCTCGAACTACGATGCCCTTCGAGTTTTCGTCTACAACTCGTACGTACATGTCCTTGTCCGGTTGCTGTTTCGGTTTCAGGGCTCGGTTTCCTTTCGGGTCAGTGAGCGCGCCGGCACACGTAAGGTCCTTGCCTTGAACCATCGTTACGTATTTTTGCAGTCGCTTGTGGTATTTGCTTCCGTTGTGTGCGTCCATCTCGTATGTGCAATGCCACAGCGAATTCAAAGCGTCCCAGCCGCAACAACGGCTCGCGGTGCAGACGCCGGTCATCTGGCAGATTAGACGAGCGGCTCGAACGCGGTTCACTAAGTCCTCTCTCGATTTGTGGATGGAGCAATAGGCGCTTATTCTACCGCCAGTTTCTCCCGGTCTCGTTAGAAGAGACTCATGATTCGATTGCTTAGAAAGCTCATAGATTTGGCCGATGCCCTCCAACGCCAAGCGCGTGAACCGGTTCTTCGTTACGTCTCCGACGCGTCTTCCACGCAAGTAGGCTTCTGAGTTCACTCGCTTAATGCTTTTCAGGTACTGTTCTTTTGACTTCAGAACCATATCTGTCCCTCACAGCAGTTCGTTTGAGATTACGAGCCTCTGAATCTCAGAGGTGCCCTCGTAGATCTCGGTGATCTTCGCGTCGCGGTAGTATCGTTCGAGAGGTAGGTCGGTCATGTAGCCATACCCGCCATGAATCTGAAGGGCTTTCCGGGCGGCGTCTACGGCGGTTGATGCTGCGAAAAGTTTGGCCATACTCGCCTCCTTGGTATGCTTCCTTCCTCGGTCTGTTAAGTGGGCGGCACGGTAGGTTAGCAACCTCGCCGCCTCCAACTCCGTCGCCATGTCAGCGACCATCCATCGAATCGCCTGCTGGTCGCTGATGGGCTTTCCAAATTGTACCCTTGTTCTCGCGTGTTCGATCGCGGCTTCGAGCGATGCGCGGGCGATGCCCACAGCTTGGGCTGCGATACTGATCCGTCCACAGTCCAACGTATCCATCGCAATCTGAAAACCATCTCCCGGCCTGCCTAGCATATTCTTCTTGGGAACACGGACGCCATCGAACACTACCTCTGAAACCACTGAGGATCGTATGCCCATTTTGTCGAAGATCTTTCCAATCTTAACGCCGGGCATACTCCGCTCGACAATGAAGCATGATATGCCACGGTGCGCGAGCGATTTGTCCGTCATCGCAAAAACGAGGTATGTGCCTGCAATCGGGGCGTTTACAATGAAGTACTTGCGGCCGGTGATCACGTACTCATCGCCATTAAGCGTGGCTCTACTCTCCATGGAGGCAACATCGCTGCCCGCTCCGGGCTCGGTTAGGCAGAAGGAACCGAACTGCTTGCCCTCCGCCAAAGGCTTCAGGTAGCTCATCTTCTGCTCTTCCGTTCCGCGCCATAGCAACGGCTGGCTAACCAGCGACACGTGAACGGCTAACGTCACGCCAAGCGCGGCGGAACCGCGAGATATTTCTTCGACTGCAAGCACATAGCTCAACACGTCTTGGCCGTCACCGCCATACTTACTAGGGATCGGCAGGCCCGTCAGTCCAGCTCTAGCCATAGCACGCCATGTTTCCATCGGAAACTTGTTCGTCTTGTCCCAACCGTCAGCCTTGGGCAGGACTTGCTTCTCGGTAAAACTTCGAACTCTCCTTAGGACCTGTTCCTGCCTCTTATTTAACGCGAATTCCATGGCTAACCCTGAAGACTTGTTCGAGAAGGGGCAGATAGGCCTTGGATACGAACTATACTTACTATACTTGCATGCGTGGTTGGTTGAGCCGAATTCAGAAGGGGGTCGCCGGTGAGTTACATAGCCGGAGGGGCTTACGTGGTCAGCAACCGCAGACTCAGGCTTTAGGGCGGGTTGTGTTTCTTTCCCAAGGCGGCCAAGAACGGCGGCTTCACTGTCTATTGGGTTAGTAGCGGCCCATAACCCGCACTAACCTTCCTTTTTTCAATTCGACGTTGATTTGGACGAAAAGTCATATGAAGCGATGTTCGTGATTGAATGAGTCATTAGATGACTTCTCTCGTCATTGAGGAAGCAAAGTATAAGTGAAGTATAAGCTGCAATAACTTTCGTCCCGAACGCCGATATTTTCGAAGCGACTATGACAGTGGAAAACCGTGCATGCAACGGTCCGCCGACATAACGGATAGGTGACGGTTTTTGACAGCCCATTTCGAGCTAGGTGACGATGACTTGGCGTTACCTTTGGGGGTCTTTCAACTGGGCGGGAAACACGACAAAAGGCTCGTTCACAGTAACGTTTGTTAGCGCTGGCCCGTAACCGATGCTAAACTCCATTTTTCTTATTCCCTTTTCATGGTTGGATGTACGTGTGTCCTTCAATTCAGAGTGTTACGCTATGCGGAATTTAGAGTCGAGGTTGTTCGTTAACGGATACATCGAAGTCGCAATCAGGAAATTCCTGTTGCACGTGAGCACAATAAAGCTGAAACCGGAAATACTTCAGAATCTTGAAAATCGGCTAAGAAAAAAAGAAAAAGGGACGGGGAGAAGATAGTCTACTTCTTAGCCTTGGTAAACCTTGCTGCAACGTCGTCCCAGTTAACGACCTTCCACCACTCGTCAACGTATTTCGCTCTGTCATTGCGGTACTGCAAGTAGTAGGCATGTTCCCATACGTCGAGGCCTAGTAGGATTGGGAGTTGGGCCAGGTGCATGAAGTTTTGTTTTTCGACTTGTGTTAGGACTAGTTGGTTGGTGGTGTTGTCATAGAGGAGTAGGGCCCAGCCTGAGCCTTCGACCGCTTTAGCTGCGTCACTGAATTGTTGTTTGAACTTGTCGAATCCCCCGAAGTCCGTGTTGACCTGGTCGGCGAGTGCTCCGCCTGGTGTGCCGCCTCCCTTACCTGGAGAGGCCATGTTGGGCCAGAATATGCTGTGGAGTATGTGGCCTCCAAAGTTGAAGCTGTAGTCTCGAAGGGTGGCTTTGATATCGACCGGGGCTTCGCCCTTTCGGGCCTTGTCAAGTTTCTCTAGGGCTGCGTTTGCTCCGTTGACGTAGGCTGCGTGATGTTTGTCGTGGTGTAGCGTCATTATCTCTTGTGAGATAACGGGTTCTAACGCGTTGTACTTGTATGGCAATTCCGGAAGAGTGTATTTGTTTGGCATGAGGCGCAGCACTCTGCGGCATCTAACATAAACCTTTCACTGAACAAAAATGGGTGTTTGAGAGCATCAAACTCTCTTAATTCGCGGTGAGAACGTTGGGAGAGTGAGAAACATTGTTTTAGACTAGCTGCTTAACCTCTTCGGTAACGGTTTGGCCGAGGTGTGCGTAAACGGCTAGTTTAACAACCTTCAATCCCAGGAGGGCGCATTTGATTCGGGTTGGGCCGGGGTCGATGCCGAGTAGGTGGAGGACGTCGGCTTTGCCTAGCGCCTTAACTTCTTCCAGTGTCTTTCCCTTCACGAGTTCGGATAGCATCGACGCTGACGCTTGGCTGATTGCACATCCTTTGCCTTTGAAGCGTATATCACTAATCTTGCCGTCCCCAATCTTGAGCTGCATCTCTATAACGTCGCCGCATAGTGGGTTTGAGTCTTTTACCCGAACGTCCGCGTCGGGTAGGTCTCCGAAATTGCGCGGGTTCCGGTAGTAGTCGAGGATGATGTCTTTGTAGATATCTGAACTCATCGAGCGAATATCTTCCTTGCTTTCTCCAGGGCCTCTATGAACACGTCGACCTCAGCTTTCGTGTTGTAGATATAGAAACTTGCTCTTGAAGTGGCGGGTACCTGCAGGAACTCCATTAAGGGTTGTGCGCACTGGTGGCCGGACCTTATGGCTATTCCGTCCTCATCTAGGATAGAGGCCAAATCATGGGCGTGTATATCGCCCAGATTAAACGAGATTACCCCCACTCTGTGGTCTACGTTCATCGGACCATAGATCTCTAACCCCTCAACCTCCTTCATCCTAGCCAGGGCATAACCGCCGATCTCTTTCTCATGGTCGTGTACGTTCCTCATTCCGATATTCTGAAGGTAGTCGACGGCCGCCCCAAGCCCGATGGCGCCAGAAACATTGGGCGTCCCGGCTTCGAACTTGTATGGCAGATCCTTCCACGTCGCACCCGTCGTATGGACTTCCCGAATCATCTCCCCACCAACGAGAAACGGAGGCATACCTTCGAGTCGCTCAGCCTTTCCATACAATACTCCAATGCCCATAGGGCCAAGCATCTTGTGCCCCGAAAAAGCGGCGAAGTCACAATCAATATCCTGCACATCGACCGGCATGTGCGGAACCGACTGTGCAGCATCCACGAGGAATAGCGCCCCGTACCGATGGGCGAGACGAGCAATATCTTTGACTGGGTTTATTGTTCCAAGAACGTTCGACGCATGAGCAACGCAGACAATCTTGGTGCTATCATCAATCAATTCGTGCACTTCATCCTCACGAAGCTCGCCGTTCTCGTCAATCTTGATGAACTCAACTTTAGCGCCTTTTTCCTGCGCTAACAATTGCCATGGGACGATGTTGCTGTGATGTTCCATGATCGTCAAAACTATCTTGTCACCCTTCCCCACGTTCACTCTCCCCCAAGAGTAGGCTACCAAGTTTAGTGATTCGGTTGCGTTGCGGGTGAAGACTATCTCGCTGGTCCGTTTCGTGTTGATGAACTTCGCTACCTTCTCTCTGGCTTCCTCGTGAGCGAGCGTCGCCTGTTCCGCCAGTTTGTGAATTCCCCGGTGAATGTTCGCATTATAGTTCCGATAGTACTGGTCAATGGCGTCGATGACGCTGTTTGGCTTCTGGGAGGTCGCTGCATTATCAAAATAGACAAGCGGTTTGTCGTTAACCTGCCGTCTTAGGATTGGGAAGTCTCCTCGAATTCGAGCAGCGTTTATGGTAGTCAGTTTTTCAACCAATGCTTATGCCAGCGACGCACCGTTAGAGAAAGACCCATTGCGGTATTCATCATATAAGCTCTCCAACGGTGCTGCATAGGGCATTAGAGTTGAACGTATACGCTTGTCCCTTCAAGCTTCAAGGCATATGTTCTCAACGGAACCGAAGCGGGCGGATTCTGGACTTCGCCAGTCACAATGTCGAACCGAGAAAGGTGTAGAGGGCAAGTCACAACGGAGCCAATGAGAAACCCTGTTGAAAGGTCAGCCTCCTCATGGGTGCAGATCCGATCAGTCGCATACAGTTCACCCTCAACATTGACAACCATCAACCTCCTCTTGCCGACATCTATGGGGTGCATAGAACCGGTTGGGACGTCGGCCAGGTCGCACACCTTTACGAACTCGCCCAAATTGTGTGGCTCCCTAAACTCTTCGACACGGGACCTCGCTCAGGTTGCCAGACTGTTGCAGGACCGGAATCTTGTCTCGGGCCTCCGTAACCACTGAGTCATCGACTTCGTAGTGCCCAATCTGCTCTCCATAACCCAAATCCAAAACCTTGACTCCGAAGGGGTCCGCAACCATACTGCGCCCGATGAACGCTCGGTGCGAATTTCCCACTCCTATGACGTAGCTGGTGTTTTCTGCTGCGCGTGCCATAAGAAGCGTCTGCCATTGCTCCTCCTTCAGCGGCCCCCGCACCCAAGCGGCGGGGACAATTACAGCTCGCGCGCCGGAGATCACCTGTTTCCTCATCAATTCCGGAAAACGTAGGTCGTAGCAGGTTATTACACCGAATGTGAATTCTCCGACAGTGAAGAGTACCATCTCGGATCCTGGTTTGAAGAAATCGGATTCTCTATAACCGAAAGCATCGAACAGGTGCATCTTCCTGCAAGCGCCAATTACCTTTCCGCGTCTGATGAGCACGGAAGTATTGAACGCCATCCCGTCTTCTTTCTCAAAGATCGGCAAGACCACTGTCGACTCCTGCGAGGTACTCTTGTCCAAGACACCTTTCACAAAGTCCCCATCCAGTGGTTCAGCGATATCCTCCACGAACTCGCCGCTAAGCTTCCCATTCGGAAATCCCATACTGCATTCCGGAAAGACTACAACATCGGAGCTCTTTCCCAATGAATCAAGGGAATCGAGAATCTTGCGCAGATTAACATGCTTCGATGGCGTGGCCTCAAATTGTACTAGGCCGATTCGCAGAGTCTGCTTGCCCACCATTCAAATCAATGTAGATTATGTGTAAAATGCCCATAAGCGTTTTACTCGGACGAATTCGCCTTGCTGCTTATACGGCGGAACGGCAATAATCATATCATGGCGTCGAACAGAGAAGTCGCAACACTTGGCGGCGGATGCTTCTGGTGCTTGGAAGCCGTTTTCAGCGACCTGAGGGGTGTCGAGAAAGTTGAATCCGGATATTCTGGGGGACCCGTGCCGAACCCCACCTACGAGCAAGTTTGCACGGGAAGAACCGGGCACGCCGAAGTTGTCCAAATAACCTTCGACCCCGAAGTCCTGTCGTACAAGGATCTTCTAAAGGTCTTCTTCACGGTGCATGATCCGACGACGCCGGATCGACAGGGCGCAGATGTGGGCGCTAACTATCGTTCCGTAATCTTCTACCATAACGCCCATCAAAAATCAGAAGCGTCGGGAGTCATTAACGAAATAGCGGCGGCCGGTATATGGGACGCGCCGATAGTCACCCAAGTTGCACCACTCGAAGCCTTCTACCGGGCTGAACAATACCATCAAGAATACTTCAAAAACAATCTAAACCAACCCTACTGCCGCATAGTAATCGCCCCCAAGGTTCAGAAGTTCAGACAACACTACATGGAGAAGCTGAAAGTAGCCGTCTCCCAATAGACTTTCATGAGGGTCGTATTCCCTCGGCGCGGAAGGGTGTGTTATTGCTCAGCCCGTAAACGTGGCAGCCACCCCGTACAGCCAGTATGATAGTCATCGGGATGACGAGGTCGACGCAGTCCGCAACGATTACGGAGTTCTTCGCGCGTAAGCTAACCAAATTGAGATGAACGGGAAATGTCCACTCTAAGCCCTCGATCTCTGATACTGATCCGGCTATCGATATTTGTAATGTCCCTCGAATATGTCGCGGGTCTTCTGTCCTTCTTCGTAGTATTCATCGTCGAATGCCGGTATGGTTAGGGAGGAGGTGAAGTCGTAGATTCCTGACCACTTTAGGTCTATGATTCTGCGGATTCTCTTTGCTATGTCGGGGACCGGGATTCGCTCCACAAGGGGTTCGAAGAATCCAACTATGATCAGTTTCTTCGCATCGTTCTCGGAGAGGCCTCGGGAGGTTAGGTAGAAGATCTCTTCTTCGTTGATCTGCGCCACTGAAGCGGAGTGAGTGGCTTTGACTTCATTTGTAGAGATTTCCAGACCTGGAATCGCATCCGCTAACGCATCCTTGCTAAGTATCATGCCGTGTTCGGCGAGGTAAGCGCGGGAATTTTTAGCGTCTTTCTCGATTCTAATCATTCCCTTGAAGAGGGATCTGGACTTGTCTTTGACCACTCCTTTGGAGATTGCGTGCCCGCTCGTGTTAGGGCCGATGTGAGTTATGTTTGAGACAGTATCGAACCGTTGTGCCCCGGTCCCAAAGACCACTTCTACATTTTCGGACGAGGCACCGGCCCCATTCATTACGCTCTCTAGTCGAGATCGTGTGTAGGCGCCGCCCAAGAATCCTGATGACCAGACGATTCGACTGTCCTTGGCTCCGAGCGATTTCTTGTTTGTGAATATGTTGATGTTTGAGGCGAGGTTATTGACGCTCCCGTACGTAACCTCGGCGCCATCGCGCAGGTGAACCTCGGATAAACCGCTGTACGTTGATCTTACTGCTCTCGTGTCTTGCCTAGTCGAGTATAGTTCTTCCAGAACCGTGAACTTACTTCGACTCTCCGCTACGACCAGGTTCTGCGAGAAGAGCGCATGTCCCGCCGAGTCGAGGATCGTCACCTGTCGGAATGGCGTTGTAACCTCGATGCCTTTCGGGATGTGGAGGTAGAATCCGGAGTTAAATAATGCGTTGTTTAGGGCTGCGAACTTGTCTTCTTCGGGGAGGATTGCTTTCTCGAGGAAGTATCTTCTGAAGAGGTCGGGGTCTTGTTGTATCACCGAGCTGATGTCCGTGAAGATTACTCCTTCTTTCTTCAGAGCGTCGGGTAGTTGGGGTTGAATTGTTTTTGATTCGATTTGGAATAATGTGATCGCTTTGTCTGAATCTAATTTGTTCGTGACGTCCTTGACTTGCTCGGCCGAGGGTTCGGTAGGTGTCAGGCTTATCGAATCGAAGTCTAACCCAGCTAGGTCTACGTATTTCGTGTATAAGGGTGAAAGTTCCGGCGGTAGTTTGCGGAAGAGTTCGAATGATTTGGCGCGGAACTCCTGCAGCCACGTGGGCTCGTGTCTGGCTTGGGACGTCGAGCGTACGGCCTGCTCGCTCATCTGAGTGACCATTAACTCTGCCAAGTATACTTCGCCAGCCGTAGGTTAGTGCTGCGTTATGGGTGTTTTCTTCCGGTCAGCCTACGGAGCCAGCCATCTCTAGCTGGATTAGCCTGTTTAGTTCGATTGCGTACTCCATCGGGAGTTCCTTTGTGAATGGTTCCATGAACCCCATGACGATCATGCTCAGTGCTTCTTGTTCTGATAAGCCTCGGGACATCAAGTAGAAGAGTTGGTCTTCGCCAATCTTTCCTACTGTGGCTTCATGCGTAGTCGTCGCGTCATCCTCGTTGATCTCGTTGTAGGGATATGTGTCCGTTCTTGAGTATTCATCTAAGAGCAGCGCGTCGCACCGCACGGTTGACTTCACGCCTTTCGCGCCTTTCGCGACATGCAGAAGCCCTCGGTAGGTTGTTCTGCCGCCGTCTTTTGAAACTGATTTGGATGTGATTCTTGATGTGGTGTGTGGTGCTAGGTGCACGACTTTGCCGCCGGCGTCTTGGTGTTGGCCTTTGCCTGCGAAAGCGACTGAGAGAATTTCGCCCTTTGCGCCTTCT
This sequence comes from uncultured Candidatus Bathyarchaeia archaeon, assembly GCA_964533505.1. Classification (GTDB taxonomy): domain Archaea; phylum Thermoproteota; class Bathyarchaeia; order 40CM-2-53-6; family 40CM-2-53-6; genus FEN-987. Next base: position 80,591 of record CAZHKA010000025.1, read on the forward strand.
CCGAGTAGGTAGATGGATGGATATTTCATTGTGAGTTTGCTGCCTAGGTTTCCGTCGACCCATTCGACGGTTGCGTTTGCATGAGCGTAGGCTCGTTTCGTTACTAGGTTGTAAACGTCGTTCGACCAGTTTTGAATCGTCGTGTAGCGGACGTGGGCGCCGGGCCTTGCTATGATTTCGACCACTGCTGAGTGGAGTGAGTCGGTTGAGTAGATTGGAGCCGTGCATCCTTCGATGTAGTGTACGCGGCTGTTTTCGTCGGCTATGATTAGCGTGCGCTCAAATTGGCCCATGTTCTGCGTGTTAATTCTGAAGTATGCTTGGAGTGGTACTTCCACGTTTACTCCTGGGGGTACATAGATGAAACTTCCTCCGCTCCAGACGGCGCTGTTTAGTGCGGCGAACTTGTTGTCTTCAGGTGGGACAACTGTAGCGAAATATTTCTTGAATATGTCAGGGTTTTCTCGAAGCGCCGTGTCGGTGTCTTTGAAAATAATGCCTTTCTTTGCGAGGTCTTCTCTGAGGCTGTGGTATACGACTTCGGACTCGTATTGAGCGCCAACGCCGCCCAAGAATTTTCTTTCGGCTTCTGGGATGCCTAATTTGTCGAATGTGTCCTTGATGTAGGCGGGTACTTCTTCCCATGAGCGGCTTTTCTTTTCGGTCGGGCTGGCGTAGTACAGCATCTCTTCGAAGTTAAGGGTGGTGAGGTCGCCTCCCCACATGGGTAGTGGTTTCTTCATGAAATAATCGTACGAACGTAATCTGAACTGACGCATCCAGTCCGGTTCTTTCTTGATCTTCGAGATTCTCTCTACGACTTCTCTTGTCAGGCCCTTCGGAAACTTGTACTCGTAGCTTTCATCAGAGTCTCTGAAGTTGTATTTTGTGTAGTCTATGTCGAGGACCTGTTTTGCGGACATTCCTGATCAACATCCCTTCATGACATACGTTATAAGCGTTCCCTTCAAACCACAGCGGCGGCTTCCTGCTCGATCCAAGAATACCCTTTCTCTTCCAGCAATTTAGCCAGTTCGGGGCCTCCGGACTTGAATATGCGGCCATTAACCATGACGTGGACGAACTCGGGTTTGATGTACTCAAGGATGCGTTGATAGTGGGTTATCAACAGGACGCCCATATCGGGTCCGGCCATATGTGACAAAACTTCCGCGACCTTGCGAACCGCATCAATGTCCAGCCCTGAGTCTGTCTCGTCCATGATCGAGATCTTAGGTTGAAGAATTGCCATTTGCAGAATCTCAGCCCGCTTCTTCTCGCCGCCCGAGAATCCTTCGTTCAAGTAACGTTTCGCGAAAGCAGGATCCATATCAACTTCTTTCAGTTTCTCTTCGAGTTTCTTCTTGAATGCGAGGGCGGATATCATTTCGCCGCCTACGCCCTTTGTGTCGCTCTTCGTTTCTCCCTTAACGGATCGGTATGCGGAACGCAGGAATTGGGCGAGTGGGACGCCTGAAATTTCCAAGGGGTATTGAAATGCGAGGAAGAGGCCCTTCTTGGCACGGACGTCGGGGGTTGCTCCCACGATACTTTCGCCGTCGATGAGTATGTCGCCGCTATCGACTTTGTATTTGGGGTTTCCCATGAGCGTGTTCGCTAAGGTGCTCTTTCCGGAGCCGTTTGGCCCCATTATTGCGTGAATCTCGCCTTGAGAAACTTTCAAGTTGACGCCTTTGAGGATCTGCTTGCCCTCAATGCTCACATGCAGATCTTTGATCTCTAACGTAGTGGGCATGTTTGTTTTCTCTTCTAACTAATTTTGTTCGCTACTGAAGGAATCAATCTATTAAATATGACGTATGTTATGAAAATGGTTTCGGCAAAGGCGCAGACTTTCTGTACGGCCCTCGCTTCCTCTTTCGAGCTTTCGTCCGACGCTCAAACCTCCGCTGAATCCGGTCAGTAACATCCGACAAAGATTACACCACTCCCGTTCTTGAGCTAATCGGCTTCAGCTTTTAGGCTCTTTCTCCACCGGCTCGAACGTCACTCCCATGCTCCCTTTGTTTCCGTGGAAGACAGAATGGTAGTTCCCAATATTCGTGGGAATTCTAGCTAACCGTTCAGGGCTCCAAACAAGAAGCTCACGATCATACTCCGCCAACTCATAATCCGGCGAATAATCCAACGCTCCAGTCGGACAGTAATCGGTGCAAAAATGGCAAAAGCAGCATCGGGCGTACCAGTATTGTGGGAAGCGATTTTCTGGGTTTTGGGGGTGCTCCTTTCCGTCGGCCGGCGGGACGAATGATATGCATCTCTCAGGGCAGATCCAAGCGCAGATTCCGCAACCAGTGCACTTGTCCATGTAGAGGATGTGTCGGCCCCTGAACCCTTTTGGCAAGAGCGGTTTCTGGTAGGGATATTTCATTGTGAATGTTCGTTTGAATATGTGTTTGATTCCTTCGTACATTTCTCCGAGGAACAAGGGATGCTTGCCTCTCTACCTATCGGCCTCTACCGGCCAGTAGTCTAAGCTTCCGTAGATGATCGGCATGTCTGCGATGTGTACATTCCTGAGAAGGTAGGGCATCGCCACTAGGTTTCGGAAGGAGCCGTTCATTATCTTCACCCGTGAAGGTTTATCGCTATTGTCTCCCACCACGAGATACGTGATCTCGCCGCGAGATGACTCGACGCGGCCAATTGCTTCTCCTTCTGGGATGACTAGTGGTGCTTTTCGTGCCACCGGGCCTTTGGGGATTTTCTCAAGAGCTTGGCGGATTATCCGAATGCTTTGTTTCATCTCTTCGAATCGTACCATGAAACGTGCGTACGAGTCTCCTTCGTCATAGGTGGGGATATCGAATTCAAGATCGGGGTAAGCGCCGTATGGCTCCACTTTGCGCACGTCATACTTGACTCCTGAGGCGCGAAGGACGGGACCCGTGACGCCAAGGCGAATCGCCTCGTCTTTTCTCAGGATGCCTATGCCTTTGGCGCGGGCGATTACGAGTGGGTTGCTGAAGAAGATACGGTCGTACTCGACCAGTCTCCGTTCAAAGTAGTCAAGTAGCTGGGTGAGTCGTTTCTGGAATTCTGCGGGTAAGTCTCGGCGAGGTCCGCCGGGGGGTAGGAATGAGTAGGTCAAGCGTGCGCCGGTCAACATTTCGGCGAGTTCGATGAAGAGGTCGCGATCGCCGAACGCGTACATGAATATGGTCGTGTGGCCGGAGAAAACCCCTGCGTTTATCGCAAGCCAGTAGAGGTGGCTCATGATGCGGTTCATTTCGGCTGCGATTGTGGAAATGTATTGACCTCGGGGCGGAACAACGACATGTTGCAACTCTTCAATTGGAAGAACGTAGCCCCAGTTGAGGTGAATCGCATCGATGATGCATGGTCTTTCCAGGTGTGGGATGTTGCTTACGGCAGTACGGTATTCCGCGATTTTCTCGCACCCTCTGTGAACGTAGCCAACGTCTGGGTCTATGCTTACGATGTAGTCCCCATTCACGCGCATCAATAATCGAACGTGGCCTGATCCCGGGTGCTGTGGGCCGACAGAGACATCTAGCGTGGAAGGTTCGTTACCGGGGCTAATCGTCATAGAAGGCGGAGGCGCCTGCGTGGGGGCAGGCGTAGCGGTCATCTTTGCCCCATCTCCGGGAACTTGATATCCTTCAACATTGGCGGAGGGCCGTCCCAATTATCTAAAGTCAAGAGTTTCCTCAAATCCGGATGGCCCTCGAACTTCACCCCGAACATCTCGAAAGTCTCGCGTTCGTGAAAATGGGCGCTGGGCCAAATTGAAACGGCGGAGGCGATGATTGGATTGCTGCGATCTAGTTCCGTCTCTAACACTAAGATTATGTCTTCAATGTCCGTTCTCGAGAACGAGCCCGCAAAGTAGAGGACCTTGATGAGCTTGTGTGTCGGTTCGTCGATACCGGCGATTCCTTTGAGGTGATCAAAGCCGAGCTCGTCCCGAATGAACGCTGCTAATTCAAGGAATTTGTCTTTGTCGAATGTGATCAGAATACGCCGTGTTCCCTCAACTTTCGAGCCTTTGACGGCGTCGGGGAAGCCGGCCTTCAACTTGTTGACTAGGTCTTCGCTTCTGGATTGGCTTTGGTTTGCCACTATGCGAATACCTCTTCCCTGCGAATCTTTTCCCGAAGTTTCACTATCGCGCTAAGAAGAGCTTCCGGTCGGGGTGGGCATCCTGGAATGTAAACGTCGACTGGGAAGAGTTTGTGAATGTCGTTGACGATACTGTATGAATCGTGGAAAAGGCCGCCGGAACAGGCGCAGTCACCCATCGCGATTACGTAACGCGGGTTGGCCATCTGCTCGTAAACGATCTTCAACCGTTTGGCCATCTTCTTTGTGACCGTCCCTTCAACTATGAGCAGGTCGCACTGCCTCAGGCCGCCGGCGACAGCTTGCAGGCCGAACCTTTCGGGGTCAAGGCGAGGGCCCATCATTGCGCCGAACTCTGCGCTGCAGCAGGCGGTTGTAATATGTACGGGCCAAAGGGCGTACATGCGGCTCCAGTTGATTAAGTACTTCACCGGGCCTGAGCCAGTCATTGATTTGACGACCTCGCTTATCTTGCCAATCCAGACTCCGGCGAAGTCTTGTAACGTATCCTGGCTCATTACAACACGCCTAGCACGTTAAGCAAACGGGTACGAGTAGCATTGAAAAACTTTGTCGGCTCAAGTCGCACGTGTCGCATTAATGACAGACATGGAGGGTTATGATGGCATGGTCTTTAGGGCTTCGACGACTTCCTCAGTGTGCTTTGTAACGTCGACCTTTGGGAACACTTTCGCGATTTTTCCTGTCTTATCAATGATGAAGGTGACACGGTTTGCCGACGTGCCTGTCTCCCTAAGGACGCCGTAGGCTTCGGCGATTCGTTTCTCTTTGTCGCTGATTAACGGAAAGGGCAGCTTGTATTTGGAGGCGAATTTCTTGTGGGAATCAACGCTATCGAGGCTTACGCCGATGATTTCGGTATTCATCTTTCTCACCGAGTCCAAATTATCCCTGAAATTGCATGCTTCTTTCGTGCATCCAGGGGTGTCGTCTTTTGGATAGAAGTAAAGCACGACGTTCTTCTTTCCATGGAAGTCTTTTAGCCCAAGTTGGGTTCCGTCAGAAGTTGGTCCTTCGAAGTCTGGAGCTTTGTCTCCGACTTTTACTTTGTTTTCCATTATGTGGTTCGCCTTTTACTGAAGTCGAAGTTGTTATTGTTCGCAGACGTGGCAGGAGTTTATGTCCATTGATGGTTCAAGTTTCTTGTGGAGGTCGCACATGTACCTGTTTTTGCGAACGTAATCGCAAGCCGCTTGGATCATGCCCATCACTTCGATTTGAGGGGCCTTGTGGGAAGAGATCAGTTCAGCTATTTCGCCTGTTGCTTGATCGATCGCATCGATTCCTGTCAGTTTTATCGCGGCACCGCGTTTCTCATGCAGGTATTTGCTCACTGCCGGTTGTGTGACTCCGAGAAGCTTTGCGGCCTCCTGCTGCGTCATACCATGTTCTTCCACGAGGCGCTTGACGATCAGTGCCCGAATTGCAGGAATCACCGACTTGGAAGCCAATTCTTCGGGGAGAATCATGGGCAAGTGTTTTCACATTCCGAGTATGACGGAGGTTATATAAACCTAGTATTCCCGATTTTCGAACTAGACTCTTTCTTGTGTTTCGCTGGGCAGGAGTATGTCGTGGGGGCCGGCCTCTTCGGCGCCTGAAGGGCTTAGCGCGGCCAGCTTGGTTTTTGTCCATAGTTCTTCTATGTCTCGTGCTCCAGCGTAACCCATAGATGCGCGCAGTCCGGAGACGAGTTCGTCAAGCACCGTATTTACTTCGCCTTTGTAGGGAACCCAACCCTCCACTCCTTCTGGTATGCCTTTTGACGGCATGCTGTAGCGGTCGAGCGAGTACCTTTTCGCCCGGGCCGTTTGGCTGCCCATCCCGCGGTATTGCTTGTAGTAACGTCCTCCGATCGTTATCAGAGTTCCAGGAGATTCTTTGCAGCGGGCGAATAAGTTGCCTATCATGACGGCTGAGGCGCCCGCGATCAAGGCGATGGCTGCGTCGCCTGGGGTTCTGATTCCGCCGTCGGCGATAACAGGGATCTTGGCGGAATACTGTCGGACGGCGTCGGCCACTTGGGCTGTGGCAAACAAGGTAGGTGAGCCCGCCTTCGTAACTTCCGCGGTTGTGCAAATTGACCCAGACCCTATCCCTACCCTGAATCCGCTCACCCTTTCCAGTTCTGTTATCGCGTCTTCGGCGGCATCGAAAGTTCCTATGTTTCCGACTATCACCTCAGCCGACACCTCCGACATCAGCTTCTTCGTGGCCTTGAACACGTTCGCGTTGTGGAAATGCGACACGTCCGTGACTAGAATGTCGGCATATTCATCCAGTTTCTTCGCCCTGTCCAAATCGAAGGGGGATATTGCGGCGGCGCATAGTAGGTGGCCATTCTCATCACGTACCGCCTCCGGATACTTCCCTCGAAGAAGTATATCCTTGAAGGTGATTAAGCCTAACAGTTCATCGGACCTCCCGACGATCGGAAGTTTCTCGATCTTGTGATCCCGTAGCATCGTCTGGGCTTCTTCGATAGTGATGCCTTCCTCTGCCTTTACGACCTCTTTCGTCATCACTTGTTTGACAAGGAGACTCGGCTGAGCGAATCTCACATCACGGCCCGTCACGATGCCAACAAGTCGTGAGCCGTCGACCACTGGGAAGCCTGAGATGTTATGTTTTTCCATTAAGGCCAGAGTCTCGCCAACAGTGTTGTTCGGTGTAACCGTCACGACGTCCCGTATGATGACTGCCTCAGCTCTCTTGACGCGTTTCACCATCTCGACTTGCTCGTCCGCGGAGCAATTCCTGTGAACGACTCCGAGGCCCCCTTGTCGGGCTAGAGCGATCGCCATCTCACTCTCAGTAACCGTGTCCATCGGCGACGAGACGAACGGGATTCTAAGTGCATGTTTCAAAGTGACACGAGTATGTACGTCAACTTCGCTGGGTTCGACCTCTGCTCGGCCGGGGATGATGACGACGTCACGGAAAGTCATCGCAATTTGGATGTCCTTGAACTTTCCGAGAAATGATTGTCGGGGTGTTTCCTCTGTTTTCAATGAGACGGGCCGGCTTTTCGTTTAGCTAAGCCTATTCGGCATTCAATTCTATTCCGTTAGCAAATTTAAACTTCTACCGTTGCCAGATCAGTTCCAACCATTACCTCTCTTCCATACGCAACACTTGCGCACGGAACTCAGCTTCTCCTACCCGCCATTCGTGCTGCGGAGTGCCTCGTCAACTCAGCGATCGCGTAGGTTCATGACGGATCCAGGTCCGAGGTCGAAAATTAATGAATCATCGACCAGCATCGAAGGGCGTGCCCGTTTGCGCTCAACGATGATCCGCCTGACTTGAGAAATTGCAGTTTCAAATGACGCACCTACTTATTCGACACTCGGCGGCGTTTTCTCGCCTTATGTTTTCTGGGCGGCTGATCGATAGGGGCAACAACTTCATCACTCATCTGCTTCACCTCAGCTCCGGCGCAACTGTGTCCCGAAATATCTCCAACGGGGTGATATCAACGTCACCTGTAAAGCCTAAGACGAAACTGTTCACTCCAATCTCCGCAAACTGCCTCAGACGACTAACGCATTCTTCGGGCGTGCCTACGATAAGTCCTCGCTCAAGAGACCTCTTCAGAAAATCAGCATCGCTTATGCCCATTCTCCTAGCGGCGTTTGTGATGCGCTCCTCAACCTCGGAAGCGGTTCGGCCAATCAAGATGAACCCCTGCCAAGAAACGACCAAGTCCTTCCTACCCAGCCTCTCTGCTGTACGCTTTGCGGCGCTTATGACGGCTTTACACTCCTCGAAGGAACTCGAAGTTGCATTCAGTCCGTCTGCATACCTGACTGCCATGTACGGCAACGTTTTCTTTCCACGGCTGATACCGATTATCATTCTAGGGCGCGGTTTCTGAAGCGGTTTTGGAGAACATATTGCATCTTGAATTGAGTAGAACCGACCCTTGAAGCTACCCGACTCCTCAGTCCACAGCTTCTGAATTATAATCAACGCTTCCTTTAACTGCCTGATTCTCGACGCTTGGTCAGGAAACTCATAACCGTAAGCAAGGTATTCTTCCTTATACCAACCCGCACCGATCCCGAACAGCAGCCGGCCGTTGCTCACTACATCAACGGTCGCCGCAATCTTCGCAAGCAATGATGGCTGTCTGTAGTTAACGCATGTGACCATTGTGCCAATTTTTAGGCGCTTTGTTACGGCGGCTAGAGCAGCTAATGTCGTCCAGCTTTCAAGGCATGGCTGCGTCTTATCTCTACCCAAGGCATAGAAGTGATCATACAGCCAGGCGGAATCATAACCCAGTCCTTCCGCGGCGGTCCACACCTTTACCAGCTCCTGATATGAATAGCCGCCTTGTCCGGTCTTTACTCCGAATTCAATCCTAGGCAAATCGCGATCCATTCTCGATGGAGTGAGGTCGATATTAGACTAGTCGCTCGAGGGTAACCATCACTCGGTTCCTTAGGACGAAGCACTTATAGCACGGTCTAGGCTTGGCTCCGAAGTAATTCGCTAGGAAAGTGAGTCTTTGGGAAACGGTGCCAGCGGCATTTTGGCTGCTAGAAAAGCCACAAAGGACAGACGCCGCTTCAGATGGCACTACCGACCGTTTAAGCGAAGAATGCTCGGCTTGGATTACAAGGCTGATCCACTACAGGGCGCGCCACAGGGACGAGGTATCGTACTGGAAAAGGTAGGAGTCGAATCGAGGCAGCCAAATAGCGCCGTACGGAAGGCGGTTCGTGTTCAGCTTATCAAGAACGGAAAGGTCATAACCGCATTTGTACCCGGCGACGGGGCACTGAACTTCATTGATGAACACGACGAGGTTCTAATCGAGGGCATAGGTGGGGCCGAGGGCAAAGCCATGGGCGATATACCCGGTATCCGTTACAAGGTATACGCTATCAACTCCGTTTCGCTTGACGCTCTGATGAAAGGAAAGAAAGAGAAACCTAGACGCTAAAACCGCAGACGACTTAACTTTCTTAGATGCGTCCGTGCTGGTTCTTGAGGAATAGGGCGAAATAAACCGTAGACAAACTGTCAAATCAAGACACCGAGAACGGTAGCAACCGCGCCGAGCATGAGCAGGATGGATCAACCCAGTAATGTCTCGAACCCCAACATCAGAAGCCCAAAACAGGACGATGCTAGAAGCGTGAGTCTTAGCTTGTTTCCCGCTGACATGGTTACAGATTAGTCGAAGAGTGCGAGAATGTTTGATTGTGCGATTTCGCCGGCTGTACCGTTCACGACCACTTCCCGCGGCACAAGGCCTTTCTGAAGTGGCACTCTGATCAACGGGATGTAGATTCGCTTAAGCTCCGTTATTTGCAGTCGATTGGTTAGGATTTGCTTGAAGATCTCCGGCATTCGAATGACTCGTTCTCTAAATTTGGCCAGCAACATCTCTTTAGAGAGGGCGGGTTCGCGAATCTGAGTTTTGGCGCCGCGAACCTGCAAATCTCCTTCATCAAAGATTCTCTTTGATTTCCATGATGTCAGTTCAGCTTCGTTATCCGTCGTGAGCGGTCGCCCCGTTCCGCTAACTACCAGTTCCGACTCTGATTGTTTGACGGCAAGTTCTAGGGCATCAGTAACGACGAAGTACTTCGATTCGTTTGACAAAAACGAACTTAGCTTAAGGAGCCGGTCCATTATTGCGGCCGGTATCAGACGGCTGTGTTTCCGCTCCAGTATCAGGTCTCTACTTCGTCCCTCAACTTCAACTGCTACCACGTCGTTCCTCACGTTTACTTTGTATGAACCGTTTCGGATGTAGTAGCATTCATGATATCCTCTAACTCTCCATATTGGTACGAATTCCACGACGGGCATTCCGACCAGCTCGAACTCCTTCCGACGACCTCGAAGTCGTTCTCTGAGCGTTCGGTTCGCGGAAACCGCGATCTCCACGGCTCGTTTAATCGAGATCGGTTCAATCTTGAATACCTGCTCAATAACTTGATTCGCGTCCCAACCGTTACCTGTCTTGAGTCCCCTCACTTCCTTGAGTTCGGGGTTGACCTCGCCTATTTGTTGAAGTCTATTGGCGAGGTACTCCTCTAAGGCGAGAGTGGCTGGGTCTTCGTCGTCGTGTCGGAGGTCTTTTGAATCGAAGTCGTCAGCGATAGGGTTTCGCGCCTTCAATGGTTCTCCTTTGTCAGTTCCTTCGAAGGGTGGAATGAAGTCCTCTGGAGTATCGCTGATCGACCGTGACAAGTGCCCTCAACCCGTCAAGGCAAATTGAGTCTCTGAACTTGCTAAAAATGTACCGCCCTGAGAAATCAGCTTGTCAGAAACCAAAGCGTTGACGGTGTAGACGCCATGTGCCGCGGTTCTAGGTAAGGTGAATCCCAGACCGTCTTTGATGGTTTCGCCTGCCGCAAGCTGGGCGACGTGGATCTGAATTTGGACGGGTACACCGTTGGGGTCACGCACTTGAATCCAGACGACTCCTTGGAATGTTGCTCCGATGTTTTCTATAACGACCCAAACCCAGATTGTTTGACCGCTCTTGAAGGTTGATGTTGGGTTTCCCGAACTGTCGCCAGCGTAAACCGCTTTGATGATGACACTCGGAGTTGTTGATATTCCAACAACAAACGTGGTACGGGTTGTGACGCTTGAGTATCCAGGTTTGGAGGCTGATGCGAAGACCGTGTACGCCCCAGTAATATTGCTAGATCCCAGCGCGACTTCAGTTTGGAACGTGCCGGCTGAGTCGGTGGTCAGATTGTTCGTGTAATAAAGCTGCGTCCCAACCGGTGTGTCGACCTGAATTTCAACGGTAGCGCCAGGGACCGCGTCGCCGGTTTCATCGGTTACTTGACCTTGAATCCTAATTATCGAACCCGGTTGGTACTGCGCTTGATCAGTGTTGAGGGTCATCGAAAGGGTTGCTTCAATTGTCCCATTCATGGCAGTGTTCGAACTGGTAATGTTGCCGCTGACTGTCACGCTTACGGGCGATAAGATTTGCAAACTAACTTGCTGGGTAAATTCTGTTCCGTTTATAATTGCCACAACTGTCACTACGTAATCAGCTTGGGGAGTATCTGCTGAGGTCACTATCGTCAAGCTTGCATTGAAGCTTGGATTTGCAACGCCGACGTTCGGTGTGAAAATGGCAATGCTACCCGGAGGGACTCCTCTCGCAACGAGCGAAACTTCAGCAGCAGAGTTATCGACGACATATACTCCAAATTTCGCGAACCCACCCGCGTTAACGGCATTCGAAACCGGTTCAACTAAGAAGGAGACTTGACTTGCGCTGTCGGCCGATACGAAACCTGAGATCGGCCCTAATGCCTGGATGGCTGACATTCCGGCCATTAGCAGGATTATAGCCGTCATGGCCTGGTTTCGTGGAATGTGCATCCTTGGAGTCGCCTTGACCTCTAATGTTCGTGCGGGGTTGCTATTTAAGTGTTTGTACGTGCCACATATCTACTACACATAAGTGTATTTGTGTAGCGCTCACAAACTTTCATATACCCTGTCCACAATACACCTACGTGTGGTCTCCTGTGAGTTCCAGGAACTCTGACGCAGTGGTTGATCTACTTAGGAAGATGAATAGAAGCATGGAACTCATTTCGCGAAAACTTGACAGGCTCATTGAAGTACAGCGGTCGCCGGGAGGACAAATGTTGCGGACGGGAGCGACGCTGCCGGATGATATGCCTCTCGACGTGACGACGCTTCTCTCGCTTCCCGATCATCTGCGCAAGTCCGCGCTGGCTTTGTCTACTCTTAGGGAGGCCACTGCAACTGACCTTTCAAAGGAGACCGGTAGAGTGAGAGCGGTCGAAAGTGATTACTTGAATCAACTTGTCTCGATGGGTTTGGTAAAGAAGAAGCGAAAGGGTAGAGATGTGTACTTCTATGTGGAGACTTGAGGTGGAATAGAAATGGGTAAGACACTTGCATTTCATTCGTACAAGGGCGGAACCGGGAAAACATCCCTCGTAGTCAACTTGGGAGCTATATACGCAAAACAAGGCGCTAACGTATGTGTACTCGACTTCGACTTTCGAGCACCCAGCCTAAATGTACTCTTCAAGGGCAAACCACAGTTTTGGTTGAATGATTACCTTGAAGAAAAGTGTGGTATCATAGACACCTTAGTCGATCAGTCTGATAAATTCAAACTAAACGGAAAACTCTGGGTTGGTTTCGCGAATCCCTCACTTGAAGCTCTGAAGGATATCATGAGTAAGGATAGGCGGTGGGAGGTAAAGGCGTTGTCTAAGACGCTTTCCGGGAAGAAAGAGATATTGGAAGAGAAAAAAGTTGACTACCTGATATACGATACAAGCCCCGGCGCGCAATATTCTTCAATAAACGCTCTGGCGGGCGCGGACCTAGTCTCATTGGTAATGAAAGCCGACGAATTCGATCTGGAAGGAACGAAAGAACTGGCCAAAGGAGTGTATGAGGCACTCGGAAGAAAGTCGGGGATCGTCTTGAATAAGATTCCATTGGAACAAGTCGCGGCGGCTGGCGGCAAAGAGAGATTTGGTAAGATGATTGAGGACGACATAGGACTGCCGTTGGTCGGTATGATTCCGTGCATGTGTGAACTCATGGCGTTCGGCGGCAAATCCATCTACGCCATCGACAAACCTGACCACACGTTCACTAGGTCAGTCGGCGACATTGCTGAGACACTGAAGAAGATGTAGTGGCTACTTCGATCTTTCAAGTCGTTTCTCGTATTCCCTCTTGAGTTTCTGATAGGTTGTTTCATCTACTTGGTCGTTGGCCCGTAGTTCCTCAAGGCGGGCAACCACTCTAGCTGTTGCAACGTAACTCTTGTCAGCCTCGCTGGCCTTCAGCAGTTCTTGCACGGCGGCTCTCTTCCGAGACCGTTTCCTTCGCCTTTGCAAGGTCGACGCAACCACAATCAGGATCGCCGCGATAACCGGTAACACCACGTAGAGGGTTCGGGCTGGTCCGGAGGTGATGACGAGTTGAAATGTTGTCGTATGGATTATCGTCCCTGATACGCCGAGGACGGTTATTGTGAAGTTACCCACCGCGGCGGTCTGAGCGATGGTTACGGTGACCTCGGTGTTGCCGGTCGGTGTTATTGAAGGTGGACTGAATTGCAACGTTACTCCGGCGGGGGGATTGAGTGCGGTTAGGTTCACTGGGCCACTGAAGCCGCGGATGGAAAATAGCACAAGGGTAAACTTTCCCACGTCGCCTTGACGAAGTGATAACTCGCCCGTAAGGGGTTGAAGGGAAAAATCGGGTGAAGAGTAACTGAATGTTAATGTGACGCGGGCCGAATCGTAACCCGGTTTGTCCGCCACTAAGTAGGTGGTGTAGTTCCCTCCTAGCGAGTTCAACGGTACTAGAAAGCTATCCCTGAACGAACCGTCGGATGTAGAATAAGCGACCGCGAGATGAATGCTCGTTGCCTGAGGGTTCGTTACTTGAATCGAAACGACTGCATTAGAAACCGGTATGGCGGATGTATCAAACACTTTTCCAATGATTACGACTGACAAGCCTTGTTCGGATTGCGTCGAGTTAATCGCAGCCTGAATGAGCATGGTCTTGTTCGCGAAAGCTTGTGGCAGGGCCATTAGTCCCAAGATTAGGAAAACTAGGAGAATGGCTTGAAGATACGTCCTGCGATGTGACATTAGGCCCGCTATCTAATCCGGTTAGGGTAGGGTTATTGTATATTATTTCGAAGCTTATTCGTGCATATTGGAACGTGTCGGTTTGACGACAATATTCATTCATGGCGCGGGCGCAAATCGATCGGTATGGCGTCTTCAAACAGTCCACTTCCCCGACAGCTTAGCAATCGAACTCCCGGGCCATCCCATCGGCCCAAGCTTGGCAACCATCAGTGACTATGCGCAAGTGGTGGAACGGCAAATCAGCGAGAAGGGAATCAGTAAGCCAGTAATTGTAGGGCATTCGATGGGCGGCGCGATTGCAATTGACTTCGCTCTCAGAAATTACTCACTCGCCGGTCTAGTTCTAGTCGGGACGGGAGCACGGCTGCGAGTCCGCGCCGAATTTCTTGTGAAGATAAAAGAAAACTATCTTGAGGCCGCGAAGCTCCTTGCGTCTTGGTCTGTATCAGCCTCGGCCGATCCCATTATTTCTGAGAGAATGGTACAGGATCTCATGAAGGTGAAACCAGAGGTTACGCTAGGCGATTTCATAGCTTGCAATAAGTTCGACAGGATGGACCGTGTTGGAGAAATCGCATGTAGAACGCTCATAATATGTGGCGAGGATGACGTAATGACGCCGAAAAAATATTCAGAGTTCCTTCACGAGCGGATCAAGAATTCCCAACTCACCGTCATATCTGGCGCTGGTCATAGCGTAATGCTTGAGAAGCCCCGAGAGTTCAATCGGACGTTGGGGGCATTCCTGGCTTCAATGTGATTCTCAATGACTCGAATCGCTTTCCTATTGATGTGAGAAGGTCGTCCAGGCCCTGTCCTGCCTTGACGCTAACCGGAATGATTTCTTCGTTCGGAAAGTATTTTCGGATAATCGCTTTGGAGTCCTCAAGCTGCATTTCAGAAACCTTGTCGATTTTGTTTGCGCAGATAATGGTTGGTGAGGTAACATCTACCTCCCGGAGAATCTGACTGCATGATCTAACTTTCCTCTCGAGCGGAAATGGCTCGTCGCTAGCGTCAATGAAGAGTAGTACAAGGTCGGCTGCGGCCAACTCGCCGAGAGTTGCGTGAAAGGCTTTGAGGATTATGGGGTGCATGTCTTCTATGAATCCGATTGAATCGATGATGATGAATTCCGTCCCGCCTTCCGTAGAGCTGGTGGAGGCTTTGCGGGCGAATGTAGTCAGGGTTGTAAACGGGCCGAGCCCTACGCTTTTTTCCTCATGCGTGACCAGGTTGAAGAAACTTGTCTTCCCAGCTTGGGTGTAACCCGCCAGCGCCACGATTGGGAAGCCAAGTTCACGTCTATGGTCTCGCTTGAGCATCTTTTTCTTGTAAATGTCGTCAAGTTCATTTTCGATTCTGCTTATTCGATTCCTTGCGGCTCGGTAGTATTCTTGATATGGGTAATCGCCTGGTCCCATCCACCCCAATTGTTCGCCCATGATTCCTCGTAGTTTTATGAATTCCCTGCCCCATGACAGCGTGTACTTGAGCTTAGCCAGCCGAATTTGCAGTTTAGCTTCGTTCGTGAAGGCACGTTTGTCAAACACTTCAAGAATCAGGAGGTTTCGGTCAATTACTCTAACCTCTCCGCCCAGATGCTGGGTCAAGTTGAAGACGTGACTGCTGGTTAGAGGGTTGGCGAAGATGACCGTGTCCGCATGTTCATTCTCGACTAGGCTCTTGAGGTCCTTGAGCCTTCCAGGCCCGATAGTATAAGAGTGGTGAATGCTCTTCCGCCTCTGAATTAACGTACCCACCACCTCGTAGCCTATGCTCTCAGCCATCATCTGCGTTTCAGCAGCCAATGATGGAAAAGCGGGCAGTTTCAGCTCAGCGATGATAGCTCGCAACCTTACTGGATTCACTCGACTCTTTTCTTACCAATGATAACCTTCAATGCCAGTTATTTATCCATACATAGCTGGGCAGTCAATGAAAACCAGAGCGCACGTCTACATTAGTGGCCGAGTGCAGGGCGTCTTCTTCAGAAATACTGTGGCAGACCTTGCGGATCATCTCAACGTTGTGGGGTGGGTAAGGAATCTATCCGACGGTCGCGTCGAAACTATCCTTGAAGGAGAAAGTAGTATCGTTGAGAAGATTGTCGAATTCTGCAAGCGAGGCCCACCAGGGGCTTACGTGCGCGATTTGGAGGTCAAATGGGAGGAATGGCGTGGTGAATTCACAGACTTCAGGATTCTCTACTGACGCGAAAAACGTTAATTGAGGGCGAGCGAGTGTTCAGCTTGCTCCGATGCTTCGGGGCTCCGGTGGAAGCAAACTCTGCCGAATGTAGCCCGGTTAAGCATAGTGGCCTTTCGCGTGTTCGCACGAGGACAGTCACTGATCGCGGGTTCGAAATGGCCCCCAGGAAGGGTCACGGGACTCCCGCCCGGAGCACCATCTATCCACTTCCATCTATCCACTTCCACCCGTGAGTCGCTTGGATGATGTGCGCTTACATGCGCAGAACATTCTAGCTGACATCAAAGAAGCAAACCAGCCACGGATTGCAAGCTTAACAGCGTCTGTGGCTCAAGGCATTCGACTTGATCTCGACAAAGTAGGAAAGCAGGAGTTCGAACTGTTGCTGAATGGTTAAATGAGTAGATGCGGGTAATTACGCCATGGTCCTGAAGGCCAAAGATATTCTCGAGAAGAATTTCCTGTCACTTCCCGCAGCTACTTCCGCTTTGGAAGCGGCTAAACTCATGAAATCGCAGCGACATGGCTTCGTCGTGGTTATTGACGAGGCTGGCAAGCCGGTCGGCATTGTGACGGAGTGGGACTATATGTCAAAGCTTACGGCGGAAGGAAAGAATCCTCGAGATGTAACTCTTGCTGATTTGATGAGCAACGACATCCTTTGGGTGAAGCCGGATACGGATATGGATGCGATCGCACAGATCATGTCAGAAGAGGGAATACGTCGCTTACTGGTCATGAAGGATGACAGGGTTATCGGCGTCGTAACGTCCAAAACGGTCTTGTCCAGGCTACGTGACTATATCGACAGAATCTCATCGCAGATTGCCAGGCTTCAGGCGCCGAGAATTTAGTGAAATGTGTCCTCTGGCGAATCGTTCGTTAAAAGCAACCGCCATCTCGCCTAGTTTCGGGTAAGTGTTGGGTTCACGGTTAGCAGATATCTGCCTAATCGGTTGTTCTTAAGAACTCTAGCCCCGAGTCTGGCCCACATCACAAAGGATTCCGGTTCCTTCCGAATCTCCTTCAGAGTTTGCCGAAGAGTAGCCCATCGGAACCCGTAGGCCATCTTAGAGTTAGGCCTCACTTTCCCGTCATACCTGCCTACAATAACGGCACAGTGTTCGTTCTCACATTTCCTGCCCTGTGGAGCAAAGTAGTTGAATGCTCCGATCTTTCTGAATGACACACCGCGAATACCAAATTCGGTCTTGACACACCGAGCCGCCGCTTCCACGTATGTCTCGTTTCGAGATCGCAACCTCAACGGGTGGCTAGCACCGGTTAGGTCCCACCTATTCGAGAAGAGGGCATGCTTTCGTCGTTGAAGAAGCAGCATTCCTTTGCTGTTATAGAGCGCAACTACGAAAGCTCGATGCCGTTTCCCTTTTCCCGTGTGACACACGCTCTTGGGAGCGTAGCCCATGATCCGATCGTTGTTGTCTACAAGTATCAGAGTCTGCTCCAAACTTTTTCACATCGCGAACTTGCAGGCGTACTCCCTTTTGGATATTAATATTGTCAGCCAATATGAATCGTTGGAGTCGCTTAGAAACTGTTACTAAGGTATCACACACTCTGACGGCCACAACCTTGAAACTTGCACATTACTCTAGAGACGGAGAACTGCACGTAGGCGTGGTTGACGGCGGGGTGATCTACGACCTACCGCCTACGAATCTCGACAGCAAAGGGACGGAGAAGTGGACGATCGATGAGATTCTTACTAGAGGCTTGATACCCTCACTCCGGGACTCAGAAAAGGGAGGGAGAACCAACTCAGGAGTTCCGCTTGAGTCAGTGAAACTTTTCAGCCCCATCTTGAATCCCGAGAAAATCCTTCTCATGGCGGTGAATTATCGCTCACATCGAAGAGAATCCAAGACGGAGGGTGCTCCCAAAGAACCGTACCTCTTCACCAAGTTTCGGAATGCCCTCATAGGGCCGGATGCCCCCGTTCTTATTCCGAAAATCTCTTCTCAGGTGGATTGGGAAGTCGAGTTGGCCGTAATAATCGGCAAGGCCGGGAAGAATATTGCAAAGAAGGATGCGATGAGTTACTTGGCCGGCTACGCTGTCTCAAACGATATCAGCTTTAGGGACTTGCAATTCTCGACACGGCTGCCAGATGGTAATACAAAACTGGGATTAAACTGGGTTAAAGGCAAAGGCCTAGACGCGTCTTTCCCGCTTGGCCCATGGTTGGTCACAACAGATGAGATAGAGAATCCACATAAGCTACAGATCTCCCTGGCCGTGAACGGGAAGACTAGGCAACAATCCACTACGGGCGACATGGTATTCACGATCGATTCAATAATTGAATACGTCTCGCAGGGCATGACCCTGAAGCCGGGCGACATAATATCAACGGGCACCCCAGAAGGGGTTGGAGCTTTCACAGGCGGGCCCTATCTCAAAAATGGAGACGTTGTCGAGGGGACCGTCGAAAAGATTGGGACTTTGCGCAACCCCGTTCGAGCAGAATAACGCTCTTCACAATTTGGACGAATACTTCCTGAATACTTTCGGCGGCCGAACCCATTCCAAGCCGAGTAAATTCAGCTCAACAAGCCACGGCTGACTGTTGACATAAATTCATAATTCAGCTTAGTTTAGTTGTGGTGAATACACAAGAGCCTGCTTCAAACCGGGTCGGTTGGAGTTGATCGTTCAACCCCTAGAGGGCTCTTCCACTCGATTATCGAACACTTTCACCTATGTCTCCAGAATATGGTTGCGGAAGCCTAAAGGTCTGTACTGGTGATTGGTTTGAAGGACTTTACATTGGTCAAAGTGTGCAAGCACCCGAAGAAGATTCGTTTTCTCTTCAGGAACGACCTCTACGAGTTTCTCAGGTGTGAGGGCTGCGGGCAGATACTCCGTCTGCCCCTCTGACCTGCACAGTTTACTGGCACTCATTTTGAAGGGGTCTTTTAGCCCCTTCTTCCTTTTTCTCATAGCAGTAAGCCGTAAAAATAGATGGGCTATACTCCATTTGGGTGCATTGTTTGGTAGAGGTCGAACTGGGTGACCTCAAGAAGGTCAGCAAAGATATTGCCGAGGTTGTTAACAAGAAGCTCGGAGCAGAGGTTCAAGTCAAAGGGAAAATCCTCTTGGTTCCGGATACAGTTAACGGGAAACACTACGGCGTGAAGGACGTGAAACTCATCATGAAGCATGCGCTTCACCAGTTGGGCATGGCTGACGAGTACAGGGTTCTAAGCGAGCACCATCAGGTGCGAATCGTCAAAGTCGAACAGAAGGCGCATTACGCAGAGCGAGAAGGCAGAGCTCCGCCACCTGCTCAAAGCCTTCCATATTTCTTCCCGGGTTGAGAGCCCCAACCCAAACTGGTCAGAGTTCGAACCGGTACGCTAATCAAAGCAGTAGCTGATTCAGCGACGGACCGCTTGCCTTGAGGTTAGAGTCAGTCTCTTCAGGCCATGTCGATGTGCTTGTCGGTTTCGTCACGCTTTTTCTAGATTGCTTCAACTACTTCAGTCGGTTTGTCATATTTCTTAACGTAATCCGTGACGTCCTCGAACGCTTCTAAGTGTTTCTGAATGTCTTGTTTTGTGTGCGCTACCGATATGGTCCATTGCTCGTCCGGTGACGGACCGGCTGGGATTATGCCTCGATTCATCATTGCAAAGCAGTAAGCAAACCATTTCCCGGAATCGCAAGCTTGAAAGGCTCTCCAGTCAGTGACTGGTTGTGAGGAAAAGGCTATCGCGCCGCTTATCCCTGCCTGAGATATCTGGGCGGTTAGGCCTTTATCGTCGATGATGTCTTGGTATCCCTTAGCTAACTGTTCGCTGAGTCTTCTCGCTTTGCTCATAGCGTTCTTCGTGAGGATCTTTGACAATGTCACGATGCCCGCTCCGACACACAAGGGGTTAGAGTTGAATGTCCCCGCGTGACTCACGTTCCCCGGAATTACGGTTTCCATGATCTTTCGTTTGCCGGCTATCGCTGAGATTGGAACGCCTCCTCCGATCGCTTTCCCGAGTGTGAGCAGATCAGGTTCCACGTTAACGTAGTCTTTCATGCCTCCGTAGAATTTTCCGCAGGTTTTGATCTCGTCGAATATCAGAACAAACCCATACTGATCGGCGAGCTTCGTCAATCCTTCCAAGAAGCCTGGTTTGGGGAGAACGAAGCCCATGTTCATGGGGATAGGTTCGAGGATCATCCCTGCGATTTCGGCACTGTTTCTTCGGACAATCTCTTCAACAGCCGGAAGATCGTTGAACGGAGCAACCAGCGTGTTCTTGTAGAATCCTTCGGGCACTCCCGATGAGGATGGGACGGCGTTAGGCGCTTTCGGGTCGCCTTCCTTGGCTTTCGAAGGTTTGACGCTGACGATGAGCGTCTCGTTGCCGCCGTGATAGCAGCCTTCGAACTTTACGATCTTATCTCGCCCCGTAAAACTTCTAGCGAATCGCGTGGCATACATTGTGGCTTCGGCTCCCGTATTTGCGAGCTTAACTTGTTCAACGCGAAACCGCTCGCAGATCATCCGAGCGAATTTCGGTGTTTCTTCCCATTCGAATCCAAAATCTGTGCCCTTTGCCGCTTGGGTCTTAATTGCCTGTACGACTAATGGATGGGCATGGCCTGCAACAAGGACTCCGAAACCCATGTTATAGTCTGTATACTTGTTACCGTCTACATCCCATAACCGCGTTCCCTTGGCATGCGTAAAGTAGAGCGGGTAGGGTTCGGAGTATCTGTAGTTGCTATGGACGCCAAATGGCACGTCCGCTTTTGCCTTCTCGTAAATGGCTTTGGACTTCTGTGTTTTCTTATCGAGTTTGCTCATTTCTTCGTCTAAAGCGCTCAAGAATAACTCCGCTTTATTGGGCAGTGTCCCAGATGTATAAAACGTCTGCTAGTTTTGTAATTGGTTTTTTGAAAGCAATTACAGTGTTTAGATTCAGGGTTGGGGTAAGCGAAGATTATGCGAGTGCGACAGGCAGCCCCCAGAGTGTTAGATTAAGCTGACTGCAAAGTCGGGTCAGGATTTCGGATGTTTAGCGGCGAACTCTTTGTAGCGTACCGCCAGCTCTTTCGCAATCATCTCACTCTCTGAAATGCTGAAGCGCTTCCGCTCGTACCCCAGTAATTCACCCATGATCCTCTGCGACCTGTCAGTGAGCACAACGGAGCCGTCGTCCTCTATTCTTTCTATTCCATCGTATTTTTGCGCTTCCTCATTGATGTGGATAGCTTCCTTGAGTGTTAGCCCATTAGGGACGATGACCTCCGCTCCTTTCGCGCTGAGGCGCACCGGGTAACCCCCCGGTAATCCTTGCGGTCCCGGAGCATGCGTCAATTCCCCAGTGTCGTTAACGATTGCAAGTATGTTCTTAACTGCAGATGAGGCGACCTGCGGGTCGCTTCCGGTCAATGGAGGTGTTGGAATCGGGGTCAGAAGCATCTTCTCACCGTTCACTTCCTCTGTCACGTCGCGGTCGCCTACAAGAATTCGGAGAAAGTATGGAGCACCACCCGTAGTTCCGAACTCCTCGACACTAACGTCATGGTAGTGGTGCCCAAGCATGAAGACGCTGACATTGTTCATCGGGATCCCCAGTTTGTTACTAACAGCCATCTTGACTCGGGGTACCAGAAGATCGAAATTCCCCACACCCACGGTAGGAGCTAGACCGGCTTTGGATAAGATGCAGTTTACCGCGTCGGGAAAGGAAGTGCTGACGACGTGCGCCTTTGTGCCGGACTTGCGTACCGCCTGCATCAATTTATGAGTAAGCGTCAGGTGCATGGGAATCCAAGGGCCCAAGCCTGCATCTAGCAATTTGATGTAGGCGTCCTCGCGAAGCTGTGATCCAATAACCCACCAGGACTGTAGCGTTGTTGAGTTAACTATGACATCTGGTCGCTCGGTTCGCAGAATCGCGCTTGTCGAATCGAGGTCGTTAAGATTCATCTTCAGAAATTTCATGCGCGGGTAGGACCCCATGTTGGCGGCTCCGAGGATCGCGTTGTTCGTTTTTTGAAGTCCTCGTTCTTCGTCGATGTCGGATGCGATGATTTCCGTCGGGCCGTGAGATCGAGCGAGAAATTCGAGGACAAGGCCTCCGAGGCTGCCAAGACCGATGACGAGAACTTTGTTCATAATGATCAGGTAGCGGACGAAGATTATGTGAGCGATAAAATTTCGCTCGAAGTTTCGTCGATCAAATTAACGACTAACGAACCCTAAACTCGGGAAACATGCGGCAATATACTGTAGTTACAATAATTGCGGGCGTTGGAAAAGGGCATATGCGATTTGCAAAATTTCAAAAGCATACGCAACTACCAGCGCCCGAGCACAAGGCATTTAGGGTGTCTGTCGGCAGGCAAGTGAGGAAGTTGTCCAAGTTATGAAGATAGTTGTTCTAGGAGCGGGTTTGGTGGGTAGATGCGCCGTTCGGGATCTGATCAAGAGCGAAGACGTTTCTGAAGTTGTGGTTGCTGACTTGGAGGCGGAGCGAACTGAGAAGTTCGTCGAAAGCCTCCGGAGCCGAAAGGTTCAGGCCGTGGGTCTCGATGTGAGAAACCACGAAGGTACAGCGGCGATTCTGAAGGACGCAGATGTCGCCTTGAATGCCGTACAGTATTATTTCAATGTCGATGTTATGAAGGCCGCTTTGATCGCTAAGACTGATTATTTGGACTTAGGGGGCTTGTACCACACAACCCGGAAGCAACTGGAATTAGATGCTGAATTCAAGCGGGCGGGATTGACAGCTGTCGTAGGTATGGGTTGTGTACCTGGTGTTTCAAACGTGATGGCCCGATGGGCAGCGGATAGGCTTGACTCTGTAGAGACAATTCGGATTAGAGATGGTTGGAGAGATTTTACTCCAAACGCTCCACGTTTCGTCGCAACTTGGTCGATACAGACATTTACCGACGAGTTCGTTCAGAATGCCGTAATATTTGAAGACGGGGCCTTCAAGGAGGTGCCGCCGATTACTCTTGGAGAAACAATAACACTCTCTCCTCCTGTAGGGGAGGTTGAGGTTTTTACGACCCTGCACTCGGAGCTTGCAACGTTTCCATACTCCTTCAAGGAGAAGGGGATTAGGAATGTGAACTGGAAGGAAGGAGGCCCTAAAGGGTGGCAACAGGATTTCCAACTCATAGTCGCACTGGGGTTGATGGAAAGAGAACCCTTGAAGGTTAACGGTACTCCTATCTGCCCGAGAGACTTCTTCCTGCAACTTTTGGCCAGCAAGCATTTGTTGGGGCATCCCGAAGAAGTGGTTCCAGAGGATTGTGAATGTTCAAGGGTGCAAGTCGTCGGAAAGAGACATGGTCAGCCGGTCGAACTACAACTTGACGTCCTCTATCGTTCTAAGAGGGAATGGAGAGTGAGTAGTGCTCAGTATGGTGTCGGTATTCCGGCATCGATCGTCGCACAGATGCTGGGCAGAGGGCAAATCGAGGAGAGAGGAGCCCTGCCGCCTGAGA
This sequence comes from uncultured Candidatus Bathyarchaeia archaeon, assembly GCA_964533505.1. GTDB lineage: Archaea > Thermoproteota > Bathyarchaeia > 40CM-2-53-6 > 40CM-2-53-6 > FEN-987. Next base: position 104,059 of record CAZHKA010000025.1, read on the forward strand.
ACTGCGTAGACCCGGCGAGTTTGTTTAGCGAACTGGCCAAGCGAGACATGCACGTCACAATAAGTGCGCCCTCGGAACTTGTCAATTAAGAATGAAGCTACCCATTCAGGTATAATCCGTCTGATATCGCCTGGTTTGCTGGTTTGTTCTCGCCGGAATGATAAGCGGTTTCGACAACAGTGGCTAATGAAGTGGCCATCCTCAAAATTCATGGAGATACTCTGTGAGAGCAAAATTTTGTCGATCAGGAGAGTTGCTCAAGTGCCTGAACCGAAGGCTCGGAAAGTTCGGACGGCACTCAATACGGATAGCGGCTTCGTTGGAGCGATGCCTCGTCAGTTGAGAAAGTAAGTCACGGTGGTGACGGAGAGCGACGTACTGTGCTTGCTTACTCGGGCGGAATCTCCTTGAAGACTAGGTCCAGTGGTAATCCTTTGGCCCTAGTCCTGAGGTAACCTATTACTAAGACCACTAAACCTGCTCCGTAGATTATGCCGTACAGCGTGATGGAGAAGGAATCTATCGGCAGGCTCCCGGACTGGCTTGCGAGCCAGGTCGAGTAGATTAGGTAGACCGCTGATCCGAGTCCCAGCCAGCTAAGGAGCGGGAGTAGGAATTTCTTCTTGGCTACAAATGTGTCTTCATAAATCTGCTTCCTTCTGAACGGAAAGATGACTCCGGTAAGGGCTGGTATAATGAATCCGAAAGTGAACACCGCGAACATTGCTGTTGCGAATTCTCCTGAATTGGGGAGAATGGCCATCAAGGAGAGGCCGATCATTCCACCGATTGTAACTAGAACCGTAGCCACCAGCGGTGTGTGGAACGTGTCGCTCACGGTCGCTACCGTCTCAGGCAGGATCCTATCAAACGACATTGCGAACATGTACCTAGTTTGAGAGATTACTAACGGTAGCAACGAAAAGAATGTTGGTAACCACAGTGCAATGAACATCACGAAGTACAACGGCGTGCTCTTGTAAACCAACAACGCGAAGAAGGGTATGAAGCCTCCAATGCCAGGAACAGGCGCTGTTCCTCCAGCTGCAAGGCTGCTCCAGTTTTCCAAGAAGGGTTGACCGAAAGAGTGTGTAACAGTCCAGGCAAGTGCTATGTAGAAGATCGCGATAACCCCCATAGCTAACATTATTGCTATCGGCATCGACGTCTTGACGTGCTTTACTTCTCCACTCCATGAGGCTGGTAGGTTGTACCAAGTGTATGCAAACCATGTGAATGGGAGTGCGGCTGATGTAGCAAACAGCATCCCGTTGGATGACGGAATCACTCCGCCCTGTTGTATCACTCCCTGGTACGCGGTTGAGTTACTCATGAATGAATTGTATGCAGTTGCGAAAGTGGCTTGATTAAAGTTCACTAGGGCTGCGAACATCACAACCGTACAAACCAACGATAGAACTCCTGACCAGAAAATCCAAGCCCACGCGTACCTGGGTCTAATTATGGCCAACACGCTGATGACCAAAAGTACAACGAAGCCAAGCGCAACAGACGGGTAAGTGGTTGTTAACCAAGCCCCCAGATTAGCAAGAGCCAGATTTCCATAGAAAGCTCCCAACCCTGAGATCACATATGCGAAATAGACCGTAGCGTAATACCCAAAGATACCAGCGTTGAGGATGTAAGCTATGTTGACTCCCCAGTAGTTCATGAATCCAACATACGGGTTCAGCCCTCTTGTTGTGAAGACGTAGTCCCCGCCCGATCTCGGCATCGAAATCCCAATGATCGTAAAAAGCCCAGCCATCAGAAGTGTGGGAATGAAAGCAATGAGAAAGGCTAACGGCCAATTAGCTCCCGGGGCGGTGTACATTGTCGCAACCCAAAGAACCGGGACACCTCCGGTAACAAGTCCGATAGTGGCCATGAACGATGGCCAAGCGCCGACTTCGCGGATAAGTCCTGTTGCTTCTCGCAAAAACACGGGCGGTTTAGCCTGTACCATAATGCCCGACCGCGTTAATCTGTCCGATTTCGATATTTAACGGCTTGATATTTAGACTCCTTACGCTGCTATGTTTGACGACTGAACAACTACTGTAATTTCTGAAAGGTTCGTAATTGTTCCCGCATTTTCTAAGATTCCCTGAAAATCGGTGAGAACCTGTCTGCCGTTGTTCTATCCTTGAGTCAGCAGGTGGCTCTTGAGGCCTTTCTCGTCAATGTTTAGGAGCGCGCCTCGGAGCACTCCTTCGCCGTATTCGCTTCCAGGGTTGATGCATAGTGTCTTCCCGATCCTGACAAAGCCACGTGCCTCGTGGATGTGTCCGTGTAATCCTAGGAACGGTTGGTATTTCTCAATAGCTTGTCTAACCGCTTTGCTACCGACGTGGATCATACTCATTTCGCCGCCTCTGACTACGGGTTTCAACGTCTTGTCGAGTTCAGGTGCCTCGTCCAACGGAGTATCGAACGGCGGGCAGTGCAGGTTGAAAATACAGTTCTGCATGCGGGTAACTTTAGATATCATGCGTTCAAATATTTCAGTCAGTTTTTCCTCAGAAGTTTCTCGCGGGCTGTTCCAGGGTGTGGGGTTCGTCCACGCGCTGGTTATCATTTCATGGTGCTCGTCGACCCAGACGACCTCGTCCTCTGGACATTGTACGACTGATGAGTTTTTCAGGATTTCATCAATGTTGAACCTGTCATCGTTACCGGGGCTCACGTAGCACTTAACGTTCGTGCCCTTTAGGCGTTTTTCTGCAAGCGTGACCCATCGTTTGATCCCGTCTGCCATTATTCCGGAGAATAGTTCGTCGAGGCTCTTCTTGTCGGCTTGGAGTTTCTCGACTTCGGCTTGGTTAGTGCGGTAGGGGTAGTAACCAGAGTGGCGTATGGTCTTCTCGAGCGCCTCCCGTTCTTCATTTGTTTTCATGATACGAGTAGTACCGAGATAGGTGGCGGCGAACGTTCCGTCCGGTTGGTCGACAATTGGGACAATCATCTTCCCAGTTACGTCTCCGCCCAAAATGAGCACGTTGGCCCTGTAGGCTTTTGCAGCGTTTACGAACTTGAGAAAGCAGACTTCCGATCCGTGAACATCGGAGGTGAAGTAGATCCGAGTTAGCGCCATGATGCTTTGTTATCGAATCTATTGATTTAAGCGGTTGCGCCTTGCACTTCTTATTCTATGGTCTATATATAACCCCAGTCTTGCCACAACTCCCGTCAGGGTTCGACATGTAGATGAATGGCCCAAGGTCTCAAGCATTTCAAGCATACTCGGAAGCGATCAGAATGATAAACCCGCCCACCAGTTGTTGCTCAATCCTCAAAGAAGCTAGGCTTCATACTGCTTCGTCTGCTAACACTTTCAGCCTTCTCTCTGAGTTTTATTGGTTTTCTGCATTGTTGGATCCGATGCTTCTGGGCTGGTCGCGGTCAAAGCGGTAGCGTTCCAGTATGAACCTGAAGCAGTAGGACCGTTGCTTGAAAACTTCTGCATGAAGATTCGAGGCCGATTCAAACTCATCAACACCGCGTATAGGGAGTTCAAAGGATACGGGCTGCATAGCCACTACACACTCAACGCTTGCGAGGTCGCAGCCGCAATACTGAAGAACGCTGAATGGAACCATTGTTCCCCAGTCGCAAAAAGGCTATTTCTGAAACTTGACAACCAAACCTACCAACTCGAAAACGGAACGCTTCGCATCCCCCTCAAGCCTAGACAGTTCATAACCTTGAAACTCGAACTCGGCGAACATCAACGAAAATTCCTCAACGACACAACACTGAAACGCGGATCCATCACGCTCACCGAAAGGAAAATCATCGTAGCTTTCGACAAGACGGAAGTTACTAGGCTAGGCTATGCATCTGTGTTAGCTTATGACACGAACGAGCTAAGCTTAGACGGCGCCTTATCAAGCCCGGTCGAGATCAAACCAATCCACGCCGATTTACACAGAGTCGCCAAAATACGAGCCAATCATTTCAAAAGGCGCAGACGCCTGCAAACCCGCCTCTCGCACTGTCAACGAAAACTAAACGCGAAGATGACCGGTGACCGAGAACATGAAAGGAGACGGGTAGACGCGGTTCTGCATCAGGTTGCTAAGGAGCAAATCAACCTCGCGAAAGAGGAGAATGCTAAGATTGTACTCGAAAACCTGAAGGACGTCAGGCGGAGCGTCAACCGGCGTGTGAGGAAGAGAAACCGATACAATGGCGTCAACCAATCTCCGTCCACTCCAAAGCGCTGAAACGTCGCTTGAACACTTGGCCTTTCCGACGCCTGCATACATTCATAGAGTACAAGGCGAACTGGGCCGGCGTACCATTAGCTTACGTTCCGGCTTGGAATACGAGTCGAACCTGCGCGATGTGTGGGTGCCTCCGAACCGGGCATGGAGGGGAGCAAGACCCGAAAACACGCAGAGTATTCACATGCCCCAGATGCGGCTGGACCTGTAACTGTCACCTTAATGCCGCATTGAACCTGCTCAAGACGCAAGATGAAGGGAGATGGTTCTCCCCAGATCGCCTCCCCAATGAGGTTATGACCGTGAGTGAGCCTACGAGGAGGAAGTCAAGCATTCAGCAAACGAAGACTTGACGGAACCGGTCTATATATGCATCCGATTGTCTTCCCAATTTAGTTCGAACGCGACAGCTATATCCGATTCCTCCCGTAACCCCCTAACCAAGCTGCGAACCGTGAATGAGTAACTCAACACCAGTGCCGGACATAGTCGAAGAAGCTAAAAGAATCGTCGACTCCGCGGAGAGGGATCACATAACCCTGAGACTGTTCGGAGGTATAGCCGTCAAGTTCCATTGCCCGAGCGCCAGCCATAGGCAGCTAGCGCGCAAGTATGCGGATATTGATTTCATGGGCTTGCGAGCTCAATCCCGGAGCATGAAGAAGCTCTTCACAGATTTGGGGTACACCCCGCGAGATGTCTTCAATCGGCTTCACGGTGACACGCGAATGGTCTTCAACGACATTGCGAACGGTAGGAGAGTTGACCTTTTCTTAGATGATTTTATGATGTGCCATAAATTAACGCTGAAGAGTCGTCTCAGTATTAACACGCCCACCATTCCGTTGGCGGATCTGTTGTTCACGAAACTTCAAGTTGTTGAGATGACGGAGCGCGAGTACCGAGACATCATCTCCTTGGTGCATGATCACGAGATAGGTGACTCTGACGAACCCGAAACAATAAATGGCCAATACCTATCGAAACTGTGCGCCGAGGATTGGGGCATTTACAAGACATTGACAGCCGGCATCGCCCACACCCTCGCTATGCTCCCTAACTACCAGCTGGACAACACCGACCAGGAGTTGGTCACGAAACGACTTACAGAATTGAATGAACGCATAGAAAATGCTCCAAAATCAGGTCGTTGGAAAATGCGAGCACGCATAGGCGAAAGAGTTCAATGGTACGAGTTACCTGAGCAAGACAAGGAAATTGTCGATTCACGCATCGATCGAGAGCCGAAGTGAATCCATCCAGTGAATGTGTCGGCATGAAAAGACACAAACCAAAACTGTCAACCTAGCATGTCCACGCCGCAGCGTGACCCGGTAACGATATTTGGCCCTGTGGAAGCCTAAGTTGTTGGTGGGGGAAGAGTTGCATGGCTGCCGGCGAAAAATCGATATCCGTACCAGGCGTATGCGGTGATTGCCAAACCTCCAGCTGTCGGAACGGCGGCTATCAATACGGTGCTTATGCGAAGCCTTTCCAGTCTTAATTGTAATCGGGTTCTGATGCCGCTATTCCAGTGATGGCACGTCTTCAAGCCCGATCACCTTAACCCCCTTGTAATCGGTGATGGGCGGGAAGTCCCTGATCACTATCACGCCTCTCACAGTCTTGACTAAGTCGGAATCAAATCCATGTTTGCTCATGTTGAGCTTAGCATACTCAATCTTCTCGAGAAGACTTGGAACCTTCTCTTTAACGAGTCTGCCGTCTTTCATCTTGTATCTCTTTCCGTCAACTGTGCCTCTGAGGTCTCTGATCAGCTGCTCGCGCCTATTCCTATGCTCATAGAATGTGGTTAGCCCGCGAGCTTTCACCTCTACTACGAAGAGTGTTTCGTTACGGCTTGCTAAACCATCAATCTCCAAAGTCGCCTTCCTCTTGTCAGTCACGTTCGGAACCCACTTGAATCCCGCCTTTTCAAAAGCGTCCTTGGCTCTTGCCGTTTCGAGTTCCCTTGACCGCCTTACCGTTTCATTATGAAAATATTCGCTCAGAAGGATCGGGTGCAATAGCAAGAAAATCATGAACGTCATCCTATGCGAGATAAACACGTTCCCCGCTAGCAGCGGAAAAAGAGGAAACGTATCGGCATTAGTGGACGAGCACAACAGAATTGATTCCGCATCGATTGCTTTGCCTTTGAAAACGTGCCTTAGCCCTTCCCTGAAGGTAGCCAGGGGAGTAACCGTCATGGTTTCTCGGACGGCCGCGAATCCACTAGCTAGCCGCAGTATCTGCAAAGGTTCACGAACGACACCTCCGTAGTTTGTGAGATCGAACGTGTTCGCATAGACCACGTTCTTCAGCAGTCCACAGTAGAATGAATTTAGAAGTTCATAGGACGTCTTGATAAATTTCCTTGGCTGATAGCTCGCTTGTTTGGGCGCGCTCTCAAGTTTTAGCCTGAGTTTTTCCCATTCTTGGCGGTACTCTTCCGTCTTCTTATGACCCTCTAGGTCGGTATAGATTTCGTTATTTGCAAAAGTCCGAAGGAGAGGAACGTAATCTTCATTGTAGATCACTATGAATTTTCTTAGTTCGTCTCTCGGTGTGAGCGACGAAAATGTGAATGGTTCTGTTGCCACTAGTTCAGCGTACTCTTCCCGTAGGTAGATGTGCGCCGTCAAGAGCCCCAGGTAATCAGAGAACGAACGCACCAGTGCTAACGTGTTATTCTCGTCAGCCTCAATTGTTCCGTTGAAATCTTCCTTCATCAGAAGCGCTATCAAGTAACTGAAAGCGACGATCGTGCCCAGATCAAGTGGCTCAGGATAATTATCGAAGTAACGTCTCGCATACTTATCCCTTTGCCAAACGATATGCGCTATCAATCGGGTTTTCTTGAATTGCCTCATGTATCGAAGAAATAATTCGTAACACTGTAACACTGTGGACAGAGGCTTTTCATCCCCTTCGCCTGACATGATTGTACCCACGATATTGATGGGTACAAATCTCATTGGCCCCGCTGCGCGCAACCTGATGCCTTGAGTTCTAGAAATTGGGTCTCGAACCCTCAATATGGGCCACGTTCACCATTCTTAAATCACGCATTGGCCGCTCTGGCGTCAGTGTGATGGCGCCTGGCGCTAGACGAAGCCGAGTTGCTCATCGCGGCTGGAGTTCTTCTAGTCGTGTTTCTGTGGGGCCCAGAGAAACTCCCTGAACTCATGAGATCCGTTGCGCTAGCGAAGAAGGAGTTCGATAAAGCGGCTAAAGAAATATCCTCAACCATTACGGAAGCCACGGACTCCGCGCCTATCTCCGAAGCTGACGCACTCATCGTCGCCGCCAACAGTCTCGGAATCACCACTCAAGGCAAGACGAAAAATGAGATCGCACACGAGACTCGTGAAGCAGCCGCCAAGAAATAGAACAACAGAATGAGGAGATTGAAGCCATTTCATCTAACCTTCCGGTTGATAAACGCCCGGGGTTGCCGCCTTGAAACCTAACCTGAGAGTATACGCCGACCTCGCAAGCCTAAACAAGGCGGTGGCTGAGAACATAGCCGAATTAGCATCAAATAAGACCGAACGATTCCACCTTACGCTCTCAGGCGGAAACACTCCTCAAACGCTTTACACGCTACTCGCCACGAATTTCCGAGACAAGATTCCATGGGAATCCGTCCACTTGTTCTGGGGCGACGAACGCTACGCCCCCCCATCAGACCCAATGAGCAACTACCACATGGTCCGCCAAGCTCTCATAGACCGTGTCAGGATCGCTCCGTCGAACGTTCATCCGATACCCACGAATTTCCCGGACCCCGACCAAGCCGCGAAGACCTACGAGGCCGTTCTCAGAACCTGTTTCCCAACTCCCTGGCCGACCTTCAGCCTAGTATTGTTAGGGCTGGGTAACGACGGCCACACAGCCTCATTATTCCCTAACTCACCGGCTCTTGAAGAAAGAAAACGTTGGGTTATGCCAACCCTGGGCCCAACCGAACCACACCGTCGCATCACACTAACCCTGCCCGCACTCACACACGCGAAGCAAATCTATTTCCTAGTGGCGGGCGTCGACAAAGCTGACGCCCTCCGGAGAACTCTCACCGAAGGAAGTAACACGCCAGCAGCGCAGTTGCTGAGTCAGCGCCCCGACACGGTATTGTGGACGGATGAAGCTGCCGCACGCCAAGTAAGATTTTGATAGGCCCAGTAACACGACGGTTTCGTCGCTATCTCGGTAATCAAATTCGAGTCGATATCATGTTCACCGGTTCGAGCCCGGCAACTTGTCAATTGGACGGCAGGTATACTCGGCTTTCCGTAAGTCATCTTTGACGGTGTATACGAATTCGTAACTCAAATTCGTGAGCGGTAGGTGATCGTGGGGTAAAGTGCATACCCACCTTCCGTCATGTTTGTGAATGCATTTCATGTCTTGTAAGTTCAATTCGCCGCCGTCTATAGCGCGAACTCCGGCCGTGCGTTCGGCATGGGTATGTAGCTTAGTGAACGCCGCAACTGCGTTTTCAACTACTTGCGATTCGGATAGCATCAATCATCCCTATCATAATCTTGGTTAACCTACTCTTCACTTTTTCTCTGCGGTCGTGCAAGCGATACATCTTCCGGAAACGGCGAGTTCCTAGCGGCATTTCTTCACCATCCAAGTACTGCGATGTGCGATCATGGCCTAAATTGCCGACCGCCCTCGCCAGATCAAGTATCGGATAAGCACTTGCGCGACCACCCAGAGCGGTGCATACACGATGATGAAGAAGAGAATTATGTTGGCTAGACCGCGAGTTAGCATTATTTGGAGATTGAGATAGAGAACCGGAATCCAAATTACGATCCAGCTTATGACGCCGCTCATTCCCGTCAGGATGATTGTGCCTAGGAAGCCAACGCGTTTAGGGCCAAAAACTGGTTTCTTCATCAAACGCCCACTGGCTAACCTTCACGATTGCTGGCCAGATAAGCCTAAAGCTCCTCAGGTTTTCACGGTCCGATAGGTTCGCAAGACGCGTGGACCCCTACCCAGCGCCGTTATGAGCGAGCATCGAATCTCCGGTCAACTTGAGTGAGCGCTGGAGGGCGGCTTCGGAAAAACACATTTAGGCTGTGTGGAAGACACATCCGGTTGGAAATGCCATTGGAAAAGCAGTTGAGTCTTGAAGATATAACGCTCTTTTCCGAATCGTTCAATCAGAACCCTAGAAACGCCCTTGCCATGAACGCGGTGACGAAGAATGGGATAGCGCCGGTCGCTTTGAGTAGGAGAGAGGTTGATAGACAAAACTTCGCGTTCAGCGACTTAATCGAATCTCCGGAAGCGACGAACCAGGAAAAGTCGGGCCGATGCTGGCTATTCTCAGGGCTCAGCACACTGTCTCTTGAAGCCATGCGGAAGCTGAACCTGGAAACGTTTGAGCTCTCTGAGATATACCAGACGTTTTGGGACAAGCTTGAGAAGGCGAACTACTTCTTGGAAATAATGATTGAAAGAAAGGAAGAACCTCTGGACGGGAGGCTCCTTAGTTCACTGCTCTCCGACCCAATATCGGACGGCGGTCAATGGAACATGTTCGTGAACCTCGTGAAAAAGTACGGCGCTATCCCGAAAACCTTCATGCCGGAAACGGCCAGCAGCAACAATTCCGACCCCATGGACACCCTGCTGGCATCGAAATTGCGGGAATATGCCAGGGCGTTGCGGCAGATGGACGGGAAAGGCGCTTCCGCAGCCGAATTGAGAGGGAAGAAAGGGGAGTTCATGGAAGAATTCTACAGAATGCTTTGCATCAACCTCGGCGTCCCTCCGAAGACATTCTACTGGGAATGGAGGGACAAGGACGGACACTTCCACAGAAGAGGCAACATCACACCCGCTCAATTCTACAGCGAATACATCGGAATAGAACTTGACGACTACGTGAGCCTCGTGAACTCCCCCAACAAGCCCTTCAATAGACTATACACCGTGCAATACTCCGGTAACATGGTCGGCGGACAGGAGACCCGCTTCCTAAACGTTGACGTGAAGACCATGAAACAGGCCGCAACGGACATGATCAGGGGCAACCATGCGGTATGGTACGGCTGCGACGTTGGCAAGATGCTTGAGACGGCCATGGGCGCAATGGACCTAAGCATCTACGACTACGAATCCGTGTACGGCACCAAGTTCCAACTCGACAAAGCCGCAAGGCTCGACTACCAGGACAGCGAAATGACCCACGCCATGGTGATTACGGGAGTAGACCTCGATGAGAAAGGCAACCCCAAGAAATGGCGCGTCGAAAACAGCTGGGGAGCAACCGTAGGACATGAAGGGTACATGTACATGATGGACGAATGGTTCGACGAGTACCTGTACGAAGTCATCGTGAGGAAAGAGTACTTGCCCCCGGAACTCCTGAAAATTCTTGACACCCCGCCAGTGCAGCTTCCCTACTGGGACCCCATATCTTCATTAGCGAAAAGATAGTCCCAGACTGTTGGAGGAAGCGCCGAGGCGAGTTGCGAATACCCGTAGCGATTCGTCGAGACGCTCACTCCCACCAAGAAAGTATGCGGGGGTTGCCAAACCTTACTATGTTTTCATAGGGGGGTAAAGCTTCTTATGATGCCTCTGCCTAGTCTGGAGGCATGGTTCATGAGGGTTGGATTGATAAGCCGTGGGTGCGGGCTTGGCTTTATGAGAATCCGAGCGTTGAGCGGTGGCTGACGAAGAAGGTCACGAAGCCCAACACGCAGTATGATTACGGATACAACCTGATGCGGTTCTGCGAGGGCGTGAGCGAGAGTCCGGAGCGGCTGTTGCAAATTCGTCTCTCCACCGACAGGAAACTGTTGGAGACGTTCCGTGGGAAACATAAGATTCCGCACGCCATCGGCCCCCCTGACGAGAACGGGGAATACGTGCTCCTTGATCTGCTCCAGGCTTTCATTCGTGAGGGCACGCTCACCGATATGTCGGCTCACAATCTGGGTGCCGAGATCGAGGTCGCGGATCTGAGCAAGTCGAAGCGGTCTGGGTTGTACAATGCGGTTCGCGCCTACTTCAAAGCCGCTCGTGCCTCGCTCCCTCAGGAGACCTTCAAGATCGACGAGAACAGCCGCGTCGTCCGGAAGAACAAGGACTTCGAGATGGAGGGTCGGAAGGGAATTGAGGACGCTAAGGACATCATCAAGGCCACCAAGGAGCCTTACAAGAGCCTGTTCTGGGCAGCGCTGTACGCCGGG
>CAZHKA010000026.1:0-83248 GCA_964533505.1 uncultured Candidatus Bathyarchaeia archaeon
CACCCGAACTTGATGTGTACTTCCGCGAACCAACACTAACCCTAACCACGCCGTTTCCGCACTTGCCGTTAACAATTGATGGCAGAACGGTACAGACCGACGGTACTGGGACGTTGCGGGTTGGACTGCTATGGGGCCCCCACAACGTTACCGCCCCCGACATAATTCCTGTGCAGAATGGTGTGAGAGAGTTGTTCGTGGGGTGGAGCGATAACGTAAGTTCCGCGGCACGAGAGCTCAACATCGGCGACAATATCACGTTACGCGCGAATTATGAGAGGCAATATCTACTTGACGTGAGTTCACCTTACGCCACAACAAGTGGAAGCGGGTGGTACTTTGCAAATGAACCCGCAAACGTCTCGGTTCAACCGACTTGGGTGTTCTCTGAAGGCTTGTTAGGCTTCTTGGGGGTTCGACAGGTTTTTGACCATTGGACAGGAGCTTGCACGACTTCTCAGTCGGAGTGCACCTTGCCCATGAACGGACCAAAGGAAACCACAGCTGTTTGGAGAGAAGACTACACAATTCCCGTCGCAGTCGCGGCAGGAGTTGCAATAGCGGCCAGTTTCCTCTGGCTGCGAAGGAAGAGAAGAAAACACACTCGGTAACACGAAATTTAGTCTGGCCTCATATTGCCGCTTACAGGAGGAAGGGAGGCGTGTGGACATTCACGCTAGCGTTTACTGTCCAGCTTTACGTTGCGTTCCTTTCTGAGGCAAATGTGGACCGGGTTCCATCTAGCGGTAATTTGGTGTCAGAAATTCGCTTATCCACCCTACGGATGTGAACCCATTTGGGTAGACATCTCACCGGCCCCACGAGTTAGCTTAGCAGCTTATATTTACTAGTAAAGTGGGGTTGAAATCCCATCCCCGGCGCTTTCGGCTCCACCCAGGGGGGTTTTCGTCCAGAAGATCGAACCCTGGTTCTTTCCGAGATTATCAATTTCGGATTATGGATACGTAAGCAAGGCTATCGACACTCCACAGTCAAGTATTGCGTTCAAGCATTGAAATCGATCGTCCGAAAAGCCAACCTCCTCTAGCGCCAGCTTCTCTGGACCGATTTATGTGACTCGAAGCAGTTCAAACAGCATACGGGTGATTTTTGCGTGAACGTCGGTTCGGATTCTTCCGATCTTCAGCCTAACCAGTCGCTGACTCACGCTGAAAACCCTGTCCACTTTCACCTTGCTATCAACGATCAGATTGCCGCTCTCCAGTTCATTGTTTGTTATTAGTATGGCATATTCCCTCAACCTAAGATTGGAAGTGATTGGCACCGCTACAAAATCCTCTGAGCGACGGTTGTACCTATCATTTGACAAAACAACGGCCGGCCTGACTTTCGCGCTTGCAAGATCAGAGAACGGAAAAGAAAGCAAAACGATATCCCGCTGGAAAATCACCTACTCATTCCCCCTGAGGTACCTGTCCCAAATATCTTCTTTCTTACTTAGCCACAATCGCCGCAGTGAGCTTTCGGAAATCTCTTGCAAGTCAGCGAACTCATCCTCGAGAACCTCCACTATTCTCTGAGGTTTTTCCAGAACTATTCTGTGCCCTTTCCTGATCAAAAGTAGTTCGTCTCCTTTCTTTATGCCGGCCTCCCGTTGAATTTCAACTGGAAGGGAGATTTGCCCCTTGTCCGAGACTTTCACCTTCTTGAAGGTCAGTTCGGCAGTCATAATCTGAAGTAAGGAAATCCTTACTTAAATACGTTCGTGAAAGTCCATCTTCGGGCTGTCTAATTTTAGAAGCCCAGTCCTCAGGCGTCGTGAAAAGGTGGCAATACTCGAAAAGTTGGCGGTATGTTATGGGTTCAACGGCCAACTCGAGAAAAGCACCGTCTCCTGTGAACAGGCAATTGCTATTTTCGAGAAGTCCCATAACAACAAAGGGTGCGCGCGAGTTTGACACAATCTAGCCGATGCAATCATGACCGTAAAGTCAGACACAGGATATACTGAAATTGCGGCTGCCCTCAAGAGAGGGCTCAAGTATCTCGAAGAAGAGCCCGAAAGCTTCGAGGCTGCATCAATTTACGCAGCGCTGGCTTGGAATTACTCTACCATGGATGACTGGAACGAGGCTAATGCCTGGACTGAAAAGGCGCTGAAGGTCGGCGAGAAGAGCGGAAATCTCAACGCCGTTTCACGGGGCCTAGCGATGAAAGGATCGTATCTAACGGATACAGACAAGATAGATGAAGGCTTGCCCGTCTGGAGAAAGGCTCTAGACCTGTCACTGCAACAGGACGACCCTTTTGCAGCGCGCATAACACTGGACCTGAGTGTCTACACGTATCCCAGAGACCTGGCAGAGTCAATGAAATTGATGCTTCGTTTTCTTGAACTCTCTCGGCAGTTCAATGTCGTAGACTACGAAGCTCGAGCCTTGGGGTTCCCGTTCTACCTGAACTGGCTTAAGGGCGACTGGGCGACAGCTCTCGAGCAGTTGCAGAAAGCGTCTGAAGTCATAGAAAGGCTGGACGTCGAAGTGAGTGTGGCCGTCATCGAAGTGCTGGCTTTCAAAGGATGGTTACTTCTATCGCAAGGCAACTTGGCGATGTCTGATGAAAATCTTCAGAAAGCATCTGAATTGACAAAGCAAATCCCAAAGACCACGCTCATACTCCGCTGTTATCTCCCACTGGGAATACTTCGGTTGGAGCAGGGAAGAGAAGAGGAAGCGAGAGAGATCTTCGAGAGCTGCGTAGATTCATTCAAAAACTTTGAGTACACAACGGAACCACTACTTCATTGAGACGCTCCTTCACCTGGTTCACATTTATGCAAAGTGGAAAATTGGATGAGGCTAGAAGAATGTCTGAGTGGGCCAAGAGGCTTGCCGAAACGCTGAAGAGTGATGCAGGTTTAGCGATGGCTTCTCAAGCCGAAGCTGCTTTGCTCACCGCTACTGGGGACGGAAAGGGAGCAGAGGAAGCGTACGTGAGGTCGTTGGGGTTATGGGAGAAAGCGGGTTGGTTCTACTACCACGCAAAGGCGCTAGTAGCTTACTCCGAAGCCATAGCGCAGAAGAACCGGAAGAATCAAAGAAACGCCTACAGCGGGCCGCGGAAATCTTCAAGAAACTAGGCGCCAAACGAGACCGAGAAAAGGCGCAAACCAATCTCTCCGCGTAATCCACATTCAGGACCCCACTTCGGCCCTCAGCTTGAGCAATCGTCGTTTTCAGTGTGTGAAAGGATGAAAAGTCCTAAGTTCTAGCGTGTGCGTATTTCTCGTGGTTGGGAGCCCGAGACCCACATGACCGAGATCGGTCGGTTCTCTTGAATGCGCCTCGGAGTAAATAATTGTTAAAGGTGTTTTTGCAGAATGTTGTTAACGTATATGGCGTCTGTCGATGTTAGCGCCCGTCCCCTGCCTATCGAGAACTGTTCGACTGTCTAAATGTCAGGCTGTGATCTCCGATGGTGCCATCTGTCCGACTTGCAAAGCTGTTTGACGGGCTCTGATCGGCTTGATCTTTGGTTGGAGGAATCTGACAAGCACGTACAGAACAAAAACAATCGTCGTTATGAAGAAACTCACAGGGTACGGTTCGTAAAACGCGACGGTGAGTCCCAGCCATGTCGCAACTAGCGAGATGATTACAGAGAGCACAACTGCCCTCCAAGGTCGCTTAGCAAGGCGCTGAGCAATCGCGGCCGGCGTCACCATCAGAGAGAAAATCAACAGTACTCCAACCACCTGAACGGCGATCGAAGTTGCTAAGGCGACCAACAACATGAAGACTATACCCAGCATATGCATATGCAACCCTTTCGCTTCTGCCACGTCTTCGTCGAGCGACGCGAACAACAGGGGACGATACACGACGGCCACTGCAAACAAGATTACCAAAGCGGCAATCGCCGTTACGAGAACATCGGTCGCGCTAATTCCGAGTATTTCGCCGAACAGAATGGAATACGCCTCAGTCGCGTAACCCGTATAGAGGCTGATGAATAACACCCCGAGTCCAAGCATAAACGCGAGGACCGTTCCGATCTGGACATCACGATTGGATGCACGTGGGCCCAGAACAGTCATTCCAACACCACCTACACTTGTGAACGCCAATAGGCCGATGACTGGGCTTATTCCAAGCAGTACAGCGCCGGCGGCTCCGGCGAATCCGATGTGTGAGAGCGCGTGAGCTGCGAACGAGGAGCGGCGTAATACGACAAAGTAACCGACTATACCTGCGACGATCGCGACGAGCGTTCCGGCTTCAAAGGCATGTTGCATGAATTGGTACTGAAGCATTTGCTCGAGATCGATGAGTACATTAGCACTCCAGCTCATATTCACTCGTCACCGTGATGGTCTTCGATGCCAATAATCGCGACGTTCCCCCTAGAGTCACGAATCACCTCAACATGCGTGTCATACAGCGCGGATAGTCGTTCGGAGGTTAGAACCTCCTGAGGTGTCCCCGTCGCTACCTTGCCGTTCGCGATGTAGACGACTTTGTTCAGGTAGGGGAGCAGCGGGTTGATGTCATGCGCCACTAGCAATGCGGTCACGTTTCGTGAGCGAACCACCCTGTCGACTAGCTGTACCAGTTCTTGGGCGCGGCGAATGTCAAGGTTCGACAACGGTTCGTCCAGCAATAGGATTGCCGGGTCGCTCACTAGGGCCTCTGCTAGGAATATTCGCTGCAATTCGCCTCCCGACAAAGCGTTGAGTGGCTTGGGCGCAAGTTCTGCGCCCCCCACCGCTTCAAGTGCAACGCGGGCCGCCTGGCGGCCAGTTTTTGCTGATAGGTGGAATCCCCATAGATGGCCGCAGTATGCTAGGTGAACGAGTTCTAGGCATTCGATGTTTGTTTCGCGGTCTATTACGTGTCGCTGTGGGACGTAGCCGATGCGGGGATTTCCACGCCTAGGGGCTTCATTGAAGATTTTGATTGTGCCGCTGATCGGTTGCTGTAGTCCAAGGAGGAGGCGAAATAGTGTTGTCTTCCCGGCGCCGTTCGGGCCGATGACTGCTACAAGTTCACCACGGTCGAGGCTGAAGCTCGCGCCGCGCCAGACAACCTTGTTCGGATATCCAGCAACCACTTCCTGGCCAGTAATAAGCGCCGGTTCGACGGTTGCGGCGAGTGCTACTGGACGGGTTGTTTTCATTGTTGCCGTCATTGTCCGAGTGCTTGGGCGTTCAATGCGTTCTGGAGCGCTAGACATTCGGCATTCATCCAGACTTGGAATGCTACGTCGGGTGGTTGGATCGTTTCCGTCACCCCTACGATAGGAATGTCTTTCGAAGCAGCCAATGCTTTGATGCTCTCCGTGAGTGGTGTAACGGTTTGTTCGTTGTAGACTAGCACAGTCACGGTGCCGTTCTGAATCAGCTGCTGGAACTGTACGACACTTTGGGCTGGCGGATCGTTACCTTCAGCGACCGCATCCATAAAGGCTGGTGGAGAAACCAGATCGAGCCCAGCGGCCTCTCCAAGGTAAACAAAAATGCTCTCGGTGGACCCCACTTCTCTGCCTGCGAATTGTGCTCTGATCTCGCTGATTCGGGCATTGTATACTCCAAGCGAGGCATTCAAGGTTGCATACTGTTGCGTGAAGTATGATGTGTCGGCTGGGTCGATGGTGAGGAGGTCGTTGTACATGGCTTTGACAGTTTCGTTAACGTAGGTAGGGCTGTACCAGACGTGCGGGTTGTCTCCCTCCTTCTTGCCGAGAAAGTCACCGACATTCAAGACTACTTGATGCGGGTTATTGCTGGCAGCGATTATCTTCAATGCCCAATCGTCGTACCCTATGCCGTTAACGATTACAAAGGCTGCGTTCGTAATTGCCTGCGCGTCTTGGCTATTGCTTTCGTATTCATGTGGGTCGGCGTTCGGGTCAGTGACTATGCTAGTTACTTGCGTGCGTGAACCCCCAAGTTGCGATACGAGGCTACCCCAGAAATTCTCGCCGGCAACAACCTGAATCGGAGCTGACTGAGATATAGCCGCCTGAGCTGGGGCCGTCGTTTGGGTTGCTTGCGTCGGTGCACTTGGCTGCGATAGGTAAAAACCAGCAAAAGCTGCCCCAGCCAAAACGATAACGACTAACACCACTGCAATAATCATCGTCTTCTTTTCCATTCATCGATCCGCTCTTTTATTGTGCTTCGTTACTCTAGGATGGTTTGGTTAATAAGAATTTGCACTTCATTATTAACTATACGTGACAAATCGACGTACCTGTTATTAACACGGAACACTGATTCTAATAAGAGAACTGAAAACCAATCATGACGACCGTCTGAATGCCTCCCCCAGCTTTGAATTCCAACGTCGGCAGGTGCGAGCATCCAAATTGAACTAGACTGCGTCAGCTTACGAACGCGTATGGTTACTAGTAAACCGGGGCTGATATCCCACACACGGCGCCTTTCACCAAATCGAAACTTGGGGTTGAGTCAAGTGTATTAAGGATGCAGAGACTCGCACTTGTCTGACCACCGACAAAACGCGTTGAACGACCATTCTAGTGACGGATAGTCTGGCAAAATCACGCTTAGTAGAGCTGCTTTCAGTGACAACTACTATGGCAATCGACATCTACAGCTCTGCTTCTCGGAAAGTGAATCATCTCTGCATTCAAATGAATCTTCGAAGAACTTTGGTCTGCTCTTGGATGCGATTTAATCCCCGTCGCCTCATCACGCTCACTATCAAACCTAGGAGTAGCCCTACTATGATTGCTTCTATTGGGAAGCCTGGAACGGGCGGGAGGTTCAATTGCGATGTATACGACGCAACGTATTGCCCGGGGCCGTTCACCGTTAGTGGGTTTTGGACGCTGCTGCCAGTGCTGTTGAGCCATCCGGTGAACTTGTAACTCGTTATTCCAGTGGAAACGGTCTGGTTGAGGGTTGGGCTGAACACCGTACCCTTCTGGACCCACATTTGATAGTTCGATGCGGCTGGAAGGTTGTAAGTGGCGTTGTTGACGTCTAGTTCTAGGACAGTGGAGTTGGGCAGTCCGCTAACTCTGAAGATGACGAGGTATTGCGTATTCCATTGTGCGATCAAGGTTTTCTGTGCGTCCACTTCTAAGGCCACGCTGTTTGCGGCGCCCGAGTAGTCACCGGTCCAGCCGGCGAAGATCCTACGCGTCCCATTCGTGTAATCGAGCTCCGAGGGGACACTTGCCTGCGCAGCGGAACCGGCATCATACCATCCCCCGCCCGCCGCCGTCCCATACTCAGAGATTACTGTCACCAGATACTGTGTCTTCCAGTTCGCGATTAATCTTATGGGAGCGTTCACCGTAATCTGAGTTGCGGAATCGTCGCCTACGACAGTGGAATTCCAACCGGTGAACATCATCCTAGTTCCGTTCGGATATTGAACAGTCGACTGAACCCCAACGGTGACAATGGTCCCGGCGTTGTACCAACCCTCACCGGCTGCTGAACCCGTGGTGGAGATTATTGTCAAGTAGTACTGCTTGATCCAGTTAGCATCCACCGTAACAGGTTTGTACATTGTGATTGTTATCGTGGTTGAGTTGGATGAGAAGTCGCCGCTCCAAGAGGTGAAGATGTATCGGGAGCTGTTAGCCGTCACGTTTGACGGATCAGTAGCGGTCACTGTTATGGTTGCGTTGAGTGGGTACCATCCGCTCGGTGTCGTCGTGCCGCCATTTGAGTTCACTGTTAGCAAATACTGGGTCGTGTAAAGTGCGTCTAGCACCGTGTTGGAGGTTGCGAAGATCTGACGTGGGTTGCTCATGTTCCCGTCTGACCATCCCGCGAAAACTTGCCTAACACCTTGTGAAACATTAACGCCGGGCTGTATCTCCACGGTTATTGTTCCGTTTGGAACACTGGTCTGGAATTGGTTGGACGTGAGGTTGTGCTTCTCGCCGTTAATCATAACCCACAAGTTTGTTGTTCCCGTGATGTTGAGTGGAACGTTAATCGTGAGGGTTGGCCCAACGGTCAAGGTGAAGGTGGCGGTGTTATTGGCGTGGTTTGTGTTGTTCAAGGTATTGTCCGGATCTATGATAATTTTGAAAGTATGGGATCCAACGGCTGAAATCCACGTGAACGTAGATGGGGTTGTCGCTCCAGCGTCTACCGAGAGTTGCAGGTTAGTATACTGTTGACCATCTAGGTCTACTTCAATCGGCACGCTGTTCGCTGCTTCTGTGCCGGTGTTGGTGATTTGTACCGTGATGGTTACGCTCGTGTTGGGGAGAGTAAGTGCCTGAGGTTGAGCGGAGATGCTCGTAATCGCCAAGTCGATATAGGTTGCGTTTTGAGGTTGCGGCTGTTGCGGCGGTGGCGGTTGTCCGCCGCTCCTGTTCACGGTAACCTGGTAAGAGTTCCCAGTTTTCGCTGTAACGGTTACCGACAAGCCGTCCTGAGTGTCGGTGAAGGTTTGACCCACGTTCCATACGGCATCCTTCAATTTCGGAACGTTTGGATGCCCGTCTACGATGTGAACCGGTCCGACAACAGCGTCGTTGTTTACGACCGAAATTAAGACCCCGAATGCCGGTAGCGCTGAGTCGAATCCGATGTCCGCTCTAACTTCAATCAAATAGTATTCGGTTGGGTTCAACGATGTGCCTAGCGGTATTTCCACAGCATGAGTGTTGTTCGAGACAACCTCCGTCGGATCGATGGTGAAGGTGGATGTAACTCCTGGATAGGCCATCGCAAGCATTGACCCCGAGATCCATCCAAGCCCAATCTTTCCCCAAGCGATTAGGTGGGCGGGGCTTGAACCAGGCGGGTTCCCGTTCCACGTTCCCTCATCCATGCTGGACCAGGGCCCGAGGATGGCTTGTCCTGTGTTGGTGTTGAACAAATCTGGAAGGTTAAGCAAGTGCCCAAATTCATGGCACCAAACGCCAAGGGGAACGCCGCCATTGGCCTCCAGCTCCGGAACGACCGAGAACTGGAAGAGTGTCTTTGTGGTCGTTTCAATCGAGATTCCGCCCATGTAAGTGACCGACCAGACTTCGTCATTCTTATGGTTTGATTCTTGGCCGTCACCGGAGTGTATGAATACGAAATAATTGTAATTGGCAAAGTTTACATCTTTCTCAGCTTGGCCTACCGCATCTTGAGCGATCTCCCACGAATTATCCGATCCGCTACAGTCCGCGTCGTTAATGCTCAAACAATTTTGTCCGTAATGAGACTGAGGGTACGGAAGCTTGTACCATCCATAAGCGTCGCCTTCGATCGTCACCTTTCCGTAGGAAATTTCATGATAATAATTCTCTAGGCCGCTGAAGAACGACTGCTTCAGTTGCGAAATACTCACCGTGTAGTTAACGTCCGAAAAGTAAGCTCCTATCACGAGAACACGCAGGACGCCCGATAGGGCGGTCGGTTGTAGAGCCATCGCCGCCCCAGGTGGAGTCGGAAGCGGCATGGCGAAGGATGGCGAATAAAACGTCCGAACATTCCCATGCCCTCCAGAGACTGGAGGGATTAGAGGCGGAAGTAGAAAGGCCAGAATGATAAGCATATAGAGCGTCCGTGTTCGCGGCATCGTCGATACTCACTTCGGTGGCATCACAGATCATTTTGCGTAAACTGTTTGGACGCAGAAAGGTAGACCAGACAGCGAAGTGACTGTCAACGATTTACAGCGTCATTGCAACATTACTGCCCCACACATGAAGAAAGCGCCGAAGATGACAGCGGAGGATCCTCGAGATTCTGCGTATGCCACGTATCTTTCAAAGTCACTTAACAGCGTCAAGAACTGACTATGAGCACACCGTTTTGCATGTACGGGTGAATCGCGCAGAAGACGTTGCAATAGATCCTGAAGCTCCCAACTTCGTTTGCGACAAAAGTGATTGTGTGTTGCTGTCCGGGCGACGTGCTGAAGCCTTTGTCATCATAATGAACTATCGCGAACCCATGTATCTCTCGGCTGTCATTGTTGATGACTGTAATAATCACGGTGTCACCCTGATGGACCCGGATGATAGGCCACTGTGTACCGAGGGGTTTGTAGTAGCTACCGTTCATCCCCGCGAGTGGATCTGGCGGGTCAGACTCTATAATGGTAAAATGAAGCACTTGACTGCTTGAAGAGGGGGATGACTGGCCGCGGAGAGAACCGGCGTACGAAAATGCGATTATCGAACCAACACCTACAGTGGCTATGACAGCAATTACGGCAAGAATCCGAACCATTCGCATTTTGCTATCCCCACCCTCTCTTGCCATCGCGTCGGTTTCAAGACGGACTTGACTGTGTTCCTCTCTTTCGGTTATCCTCTTCCACTTTCAGGAAGGTTGTGCACCACTCAATAAGCTATCCTTCCGCCTGCTCGCCCAAAGAAAGGCGAACAGGCTAGTGCAGTAATGCGGCGAAGTAGAGTAGGAAAAAGCCGATTGCGACAAAAACAAAAGTCTTGACGCCGAGATATGAAGGGATGACTCCAGCGGAGCCCTTTGTATTCAGAATCAGTGGACCGGCGAGCCTAATTGCCGCGTACATTCCAGACGTGACACCGAAAGCGTAGAAGAACGTCGTATCCAACGCCACGAAATATCCGACCATTGAACCAATTACCGACGTAAGCCCGAACAACAGCCCGAGAACCGGAAGATACCATTTAGCCCTTTTTGCGATGCTATTCCTTTGAACGTAGATAGTGTAAACGATGCTCACAATCGAAGCCTCAAAAAACTTATGCAGCGGATAAGAAACGACCGGATTCCAGCCGCCAAAAGCGGTGACAATATCTGTAGAGCCGCTAACACCGACCGCCACACCAGCAAAATCCCAGCCTTCGCCCAACCCATGAATCCCCATCACCGCAGCCACCGCGACCGGAACGAAAAACAACGCCCCCGTCACAAAACTAGCAGCTACGCCAGCGGATACTCTACTTGTGGTAGCAAGACCATTCGGAACACCTTCGTACGAAGCAGGAGTAGGAACAGCAAAATGGTCGAAGATTGCAAGCGCCGCAATGCCCAAGACAAATGCAAGAATCACAAGCCAATGATAAAATCCTCCGAAAGCCGAAGGAGGCCACGCAGCCGCATTCTCATCAAGATAAGAAGCATCACCTATCGTGTCCGTCCAAAACCAAAAAGTAAGCCCGATTCCTAAAGCCGCAAGATACTTAGTAGGCACCGACTTGAGATTCGGGAAAAGATAGAGCGCGATGTAGGCGGGAATCAGCGTGCCCACCGCGATGCTACCGACAGTGAGAGCATAATTCAATTCGATTCATGAAAACGCTGTTACCAGTGCACTACTTGAACATTTACGTCATGAGACAACAGACTTCTACACAGAGCAGAACTTCAGAGCAGAACTTCAGAACCTTGCTACTCTCTCTTTCGTCTGCCTCCAGTTGCAACTGCGATTACCGCTGCGAGTAGAATTACGAGTACGACAGCAACTATGAAAGGCGTAAACCATGAGCCCACACTGGCAGAAGTGAGCTGGCTAGTCACTGAAGCGAAGCCCGTGGCGGTAGGAGTTGTCGCAGAGGGAGAACTGGCGGTTGAAGAGGAGGATAGGCTAGAGGTGCTCATTGTCATAGGGGTGTAGGGTTGTGGGCCCACAAAATTAGCAGGTTCAAATAATGGGGGCAGAGGAGACTGGAAAAAGTCAAATGCGTTACTCATATCACCAATGTCGGTTAACTCGTCTCTATCGTTAGGGTTCGGCAGTCGCGGCAAACCCCAATTGTCCTCAACGAATTTCAGAAACGACGCGAACTCGTATTGGGTGTGGTCAACATAGCCATGCTTCGCCCAAGGAGAAATGACAAGGGTTGGAACACGAAAACCGAAACCATACAGGTCCACCTGCGGCGGAGCTACATGATCGTAGAACCCGCCAAAATCATCCCACGTTATGATGATTGCAGTAGACGACCAATACTGGCTCTGCATCACTTGATTAACCAAGTAGGATACGTAATCCATTCCGCAATCGCTACGAGCAGGCGGATGCTCACTAACACCGCCTGTTCCCCTGCAAGCCGCAGGATACGTTGGCGGAACCCAGCTACCCGGTATTACCCATGAAACTGCTGGAAGCTTACCGTTCTGGATATCGTTGGCGAATGATCCAGTGTTTTTTACGTGTTCAGCGAGTTGATTCGGGTGGTTCTGGAAGTAGGTGAAGAGGGGTAGGACATCCCAAATGTTGGGTCTCGTTGGTGTCGCTTCTCCATCATACCAAGTCCAAGGTACGTTCGAGTTGCTAAGTTCCTGAGCGAGCGTTGCCCAACTCAACGGGGGAACCCCATTCACATTGAGTCCGGTCGCGGGATTGTCTACGACTCCGCCGTTTTTTACCCATGGGTAGCTGCCGGTTACGGGTCCATTTGTTCCTGAAGCGATGTATAGATGGTTGGGGAAGCTTGGACCCATAAGTGAAGAGAAGAAGTTATCGTCAATCACGTAGTTACTAGCATAATCCCAGTAGTAAGGTATGTCCGTCCCGTCATAGTACCCCATCGTATCCCTATTCTTCTCGCCTACAACAAATCCGTTCATCAGACCATTGTTCCAATCAATATGAGCTGCGTCCCAGGAATGGTTCATGTCAGGAGTTGACTCAGCGCCGATTGAATACGGAGAAGTCGTAGAATTTGAAGAACTCGGCACATCATCATCCGAGTCAAACCCTATTGGAACACAATTCGTAGAATCACTTGCTTGCTTTGCTGCAAAAGCAAGCACCTGACCAAGTAGCTGTGGAGGTATGTCATCGAGATCGACCCCTGCCGGAACGGTGCAATTCGCAAGTTGAGCAAGTTGATCGGGGTCGGAAACCCCTGGCGGGAGTTCGTCTCCCCAGATCATGATGGGTTTAGCTACGTCTTGATGAAACGGATGAATCATGAAAAGATTTTGACCATAGCCAGCGATGAGAGACGCTTGAATGTCTGAAGCACAGCATGGAGGAGCATTGTTTAGTCCATTTACTCCGGGGAACATTCCGAAGTAGTTGTCGAAACTATGGTTCTCCTGAACTATGAAGATCACATGTTGAAGTTTCGTCGTCGATGGACTCAAAACGGACAGCGGCGTCGACGGAAGCAATCCTCGCCCTCCTATGACAAGGATCGCTACGATAACTAGAAGCAAGCCTCCCTCTCTACTAGCCAGTCGTCATTCACCCCTTCTATTCGAAGGCAATCCATCGTTTTAGGCTTACCCGAGTATGGGCTCCTAGTGTTGGTCTTCATTGCAGCACACCTGTCCTCCTCGAGCGTCCTGCCCCCTTCCACGACACACACTCCTTCCTCCTCGTCCTTCTTCACCTCGCCATCCCTTGTCCTCCCTTCCCTGAAAGAGGGGCGCAGCAGGCGCGAAAACTTCGTAATGCGGGTAGGAACTAGCCCCTAGACGTACGTTGCGACTAGGCCTAAAATCCCGCCGAGAACGACAAGGAGGGCACCGACTCCCTGCGGTGCAATAATCCCAATGACGATCATAACGATTGCCCACAAGGGTTCGGTAGCACGGCGTTGACTTACGAAAAATGTCGCGCTGATTCTGCTTCAGCTTTTCAGTTCAGTTTCGGCGTATATAATTGGTCGAAGCGTCGAATTTTCCATATTCCTACCGAAACAAGCCACGTTATGAGAAAGATGACGATAATGCCGTAACCTATCGTTTCGAAATCAAGATTATTAAGCCAACCCCAGAACTCCCCTGTCAAGTTAAGTTCAGTTGCCACAACCTGTATCAGTTCAGCACTACCAATCGCGAGAGCTACTAGAACAGAGATTATGGTTACAGTGAGATTGTAGTATATCTTACGAATAGGGTTCATGAAAGCCCAACCATAAGCCATACGCATCGTAACACCATCCGTCGTATCAATCAAAACCATACCACACGTGAACATTAAGGGCAGAACGAGAATCATCCAGATAGGAACGGAGGAAGAAACACCAATCCCAACACTGATCGCAATCAAGGCAACTTCCGTAGCCGTATCAAAACCTAACCCAAACAATATACCGATAGGAAAGATTTGCCACGGACGTCGCACGATCTTGAATAATGGACGAAAGTAACGATTCAAAAACCCACGATTATCCAACAATTTTTCAAGTTCATCCTGTCTCAACTTCCCATATCTCACTTCCTTGAATATTCTATAAATGCTAAATACGATTGCCAGGTTGACGAGACCGATCAACCATAGAAAAACGCCTGAAACCGTAGTTCCAACGATCGCTCCATCAATCTGCAATATTGGAATCCTACCTATGATTGTCCTAGTGGCAAAGACCAACCCCACAATCAGTGACACTACGATTACCGAATGCCCGAGCGAAAACCACATCCCCACCGTGAGAGGGCGCTGGTTATCTTGAATCAACTTCCTAGTCGTATTGTCAATTGCCGCTATGTGATCAGCATCCACCGCATGCCGCAATCCAAACGTATAACATATGATTCCAAGCCCAGCAAGAAGAACCGAAAGCCTCCCCACGATCGTAGACGCAATAAACCCTAGAATCGTCGCCGAGACGATGACCGAATAAACAGTTCCTACTGTAGCCTTCTCCCCTCGCGAAAGAACCCTCATCGACCCGCCGTCTTCGCGTACCTGCGTCGCTCTGAAACTCCTAATGCGAATCGAACTTCATGAAGTAATAAAAAATTATCCGTCAGTAATACTGACTTAATATACGCGTATAAAATGGTAATAACGACTTCGGAATGAGACCTAAAGAAACTGTGACTAGGATCAGCCTATCACTGCCCCCAGAACTTCTACAACGCTTCGACGATGTAGTGAAGAAATCAGGCTTTGCCGACCGCTCCAAAGCGGTGCAGGCAGCGATCCGCAATTTTATCAGCGACGAAAAGCATTCACTCACACCAAACCAGCGAGTCACCGCTGTCATAATCGTAGTGTATGATCACGAAACCCCTAGCATAGACGCCACACTCACCGATATTGAACATGAAAGCGCAGATAAAATCAGCTTATCTTCACACGTACACCTGGGCGCAACTCACTGCCTCAAAATCATCGCACTAAAAGGACACGTCAGCGAAGTCACGACCTTCGAGAAAGCAGTACGAAATTTAAAGGGCACAATGCAACTCAAAACAACATTTGTCAAAACCGAAATGGATTCATAGAAAATGCAGAAGATTAGTCAGACGCTATTGATTGATGTTCAAAGCATGGCTCACTAAGCAAAAACTGATTCTGACATCGCCACTATACGGTTGCCTTGGCGTTCTGAATTACCATCATCCACTTGTTCTGTCCCAGCGTCACTCATTGCTCCGGCATGCCCCATTTCGCCGCGTTCGACGCGATCAAGCCGCCACAATGCAATCGTTTTAGTCTTGCTGACCACTCTCGTGCGCCTCCAGTTCCTGAATATCTAAGCAGTTCATCCCAGTAAATCCCAAGATTGGAGGAATGACTCACTCAACCCGTCCAAAGCGATTGAGTTGTGTCGTCGGAGAAAATGACGGCCTGATGCATATTTATGCGAAACCAGAGCCGACTTGAAGCATCCGACGGTCCTTGATCAAATTGTATGAGAGGTGCAAGAAAGGGGGATAAAAAAAGGGAGGATGGTTTTTCTCACTTTGAGCGTAAAGCGAGGATGTACCCGAGTCCTCCGGCTGCGAATCCGACCAGAGCCAACGCTAGAAAGGCAGCGACTGGTTCTTGATAGAATTGTAGTATGTGGACGTGCACCTGGCCTGTACTGTACGCCACTCCGCCGAACTGAACGGGTTGCATCGCAGCGCCACCCAGATAGCCGCCTACACTCACACCGGAAATCGAACTGGACATGGGACTCACACATGGACAGGAAGTCTGACGTGGGATCACACTGGGAATCAAAGCTGGGCCTGGACTCATACGGGTAACCAAACCTGGGCTCCGCCGGGAAACCGGACGGCGCACGGAAGGCGCGAAGTTCCTCCTGTCCTGCTTAATGGTTGGGCGCACTCAAACATCACAGTAGCAGCCGGAAACGTGACGCAGCCGTTTTGATGAACGGAACCCAAGGGGTAAGATTGGGGTTCATCATGATGAATGGAGTTCAAGTAACCAAATCATCCGCAACGTGGCCATCAACGAGACCGTGGCCCAGATTGAATTCGACCATAACGGTTCGGTTCAACTAATCATTAACTCCTCCGTTAAACCCTCGCAAGTGCTTGCGGATAATACCGTACTTGCGGAGACTCAATCGCTAAACAGCTTAACCTTCTGGGGACAGGCATGGTTCTATGACCCGAACAATTACACTTTAACCATCTTCGCTGATCCAGCCTCCGTTTGGTCTACGGTCTTGCCCAATCAACGCCAACACCTGTCCCAGAATACACGACCGCAATCGCCCAGGTTCTGATCGGATGCCTCATTATTACACTCCTGATTGGAAAAAGGTCGAGAAATCGTAAGGCGTGCCTCCTTTTTACACCATGCCAGCGCCTTCTCACCTCGGATAGACTAACTCAACGGGTTACTTCATCGCAGGTAACAAATCTAAAGCTCGCCCCCGATGAACTCCATTTGAACACGACAAACTACGCGTAGTTCATTTTGAGAAAGTGATGAGCAGCAATTCTACAAGTATGACTGCAACAAAGAGTATCGCACTATAGTACCAGATTTCGCCAGCCCAAGAATAACGATAGAAGTGATGTATGAGACCGAAAGACAGGCATAGACAGGCCGCCATTGCCGGAATAAGGAGAAGCCAAATTTTCGCAGATCGTGTCAACCTATTCTCTGACATCGCGCTCAAAGAGCCACCCAACTCAGCCCAACTGTCGCTGTCTCATAACCCTGTGGGAAATAGGAAATTGACTCGATCTCCTTTCCTATATGTGTCCCTAACCGTCGGCTAGGGGTCACTTGGATCGGTTCGTCTTGATGCGCGTTCGGAACGGATGCGGGTCATATTCCTCGAATGACGAGAATGTAGAACGCGATGACGAGTATTATCCTGTAAACACCGAAGGGAACGAAGTTCTTCGTTCTGATGTAGGCAAGGAACAGTTTGATTACGAGCAGAGCGACCAAGAATGATGTTGCACCGCCTACGAGGAGTATTGTTTCTTGGGGTGCAGTGAATTGGTTAATGGAGACGAGTAGGTCGTATCCTGATGCGCCGATCAGTGTCGGAACGGCGAGCAGAAATGAGTATAGCACGATCGTCTGCCTCTTCAAACCTAGGACGAGGCCGCCGGTGATTGTGGCCGTAGATCTGGATAGGCCGGGGATCACAGAGAGCGTTTGGAAGAGGCCGATGAGTAGGCAGTGCTTGTAGGGAATTCGGGCTATATCGTCATAAGTTGCGCGCTCCTTGTAGCGCCACTCGAACAGAATTAGAAAGATTCCGCCCGCCAGAAGCGCCCACAGGACAACCTGCGCATTCCCCAGCAAAACGTCCTTGAACGGCCTGTAAACCAGCACTCCGATAATCCCGGTAGGAATAACTCCCACAATCACCCTCTTCAGAATCTCTACCTTTAGAAACAGCCGCCAGTAGCGGACGACCACGGAGAGGATTGAACCAAACTCGAGAACCAGAATGAAGCTCTTCTCAAAAGAATCCTGCACCACCCCAAGGAAGACCGCAGCTAGAATCGTATGCCCTAGCGAGGAAACAGGCAAGAACTCCGTAATTCCCTCCACAACGCCTAGAATGATCGCGGTAAGAATGGTGAGTGAACTCATCTTTGCCTAACCCTGAAAACAATTTCCACACGCGGCTTGCTAAATTAGAATTTCGGTCGAGAACTTCGGCCGTCTTTCAGACATGGCGCCACGTGGTGCACGCACTTTACCCCCTGCCTTTCAGCGACCAGATTTAGTAGCGGCGGCTCACTCTCGTTTCATCCTTTCTTCACGAATTTCTTGCGTTCGTCCAGAAGCTCTATCTTATCGTCCCTGACTTCGAACTCAAATGTGGTTTTAACGCCGGCGGCGATTACGTAGAATGTTGCACGGTCTTCTTCGAGTTTCTCGGGAGTTAGAGGGATAATTTGTTCTTCGTACTTGTTTTTGTATTCAATGTAGAGGATTCCTCCGCGCTTTCTAACAGCGATTCCTACGGTTCCATTGTATGCCTCGTATTGACCTTCCAATCTGCTTAGTATCCTATCGGTCTTCACGAAGGGTAAGGTCCTTGGATCGTGCCCTGTTAGTAGTGATAAAGCGTAGAGCGCGATGTCCGAATCCAAGCCTCCTGAGTTTGCTAGCGCCGAGACCCCAACCTTTCTGTCGGGTAGATAACCTAGAGATGCTGTATAGATTCCTACTGATCCGCTGTGGGCGACGAGCTTAGAGCCGAAGAAATTCGGGGTTATTCCCCATCCGTAGCCATACGCTCGCTTACCGAAAGCGTCGTCGGGCCTTGGTACATGTGGTTCTACGAGGAGATCGAAGGCTTTCTGATTTACTAGCATCCTTCCTTGTATTCGCCTTTGTTCAAGCACATCTTCAGGTAATTGGAAAGGTCGATGACATTACTGATGAGTCCGCCATCGGAAGATATACCGTAGGGAAAGAAGCTCGGATTGTGTTTCCCTTCTTTATCTACGATGTAAGGCGTCGCCCTGTCGTTATCCTTTTCTACATCAACTTTCGAGAAAAATGTCCGACTCATTTTTAGGGGTTCTAGTACTCGTAGCCGCACGTACTCCTCGTACCTTAACCCACTCAGTTTCGAAATTATGTGACCTAAGAGGACGTAGCCTTCGTTCAGGTAGAAGAATCGCTCCCCAAGCCTAGTGACAACAAACTAGTTTGCATCCTTCATAAACGCCATTACGTCCTCCGCGCTGGATACTGGAAGCCATGAGTTATCATAGCCGAGAACTCCGGAGAGAAACGCATCAGCGTACCCAAGATCAGGAACTCCAGAAGAATGAGCGAGCAAGTGGTGTATGGTAACAGGTACCCCGAAAGGTCGCAGTTCGAGTGGCACATACTTCTCGACCGCATCGTCTAGACTGATCTTACCCTGCTCGACGAGCTGCATGATCGCAAGTGCTGTGAAGGACTAGGTAACAGAACCTATCCCGTAGAGTGTTCGCGGTCTGGCGTTCACGCCGGAAACTATGTCGCTGAAGCCGAATTCTCTAGCGTAGAGAATCTCTCCAGACTCGACGACCGCTATGCTTAAGCCGGGGATCTTGGCTTTTCGCATGCTTTCAAGAATGAACTCTTCAAGGCTGCGAAAATCTCGTCGCATAGTCTACCCAGTCAGCAGTTCGACGTAAGGTACTATAGGTTTTCGCATCGACGCTGTCTTTTCAGTGTGAATAAGGAACATGATCGTTGGCCGCAAACATGTACCTCCAACCTGCCGTTCCGTGATCTGATAGTACGTTAACTTTCGGTCAGTGTGGTTCCTCGTGGTTGGGTGACCGTGGCATTTCTGTATCACTCAGTATTACAGTTATCATGAATAGTTGTGTATGCTAGTTGTCGGAAGGGCGTCGGTTGGCGGTGACCATCCTATCCGTGTTACAGCTTCAGATAGCTTGAAGGTCAATGTGGCATTCTCCGGTGAACAGTGGTATCTTCTCAGCCAGCGAAGAACAACGCTCAATCATGGCGCGCCACAAAACTTTTTTTCCTTCCTCCCATGCTTCCGCTCGACAACCTTGAGCAGTGTCAATAAGCTCCGTGTCTCGGAAGCGAGAGCCAGAGATGCTAACCGAGGGATAGTTCGCATCGATTCACAGACAATGAAGGAACTCAGCCTAGCAACTGGTGATGTGGTCGAGATCACCGGGGCAAAGAAAACCGTCGCCGTCGTCTGGCCCGGATACGAAGCGGATGCGGGCAAGGGCCTGATACGAATGGACGGCTACGCCAGAAACAACGCGGGCGTGAGTATCGACGACCAAGTCACCGTCAGGAAAGTGTCCGTCAAAACCGCAGAACGACTCGTTCTAGGCTTCACGGAACCAATTAGGGTAATGGGGATAGAAGAGTTCCTCTATGAGATCCTTCAAGGCCGGGTTCTGACTCACGGAGACTCCATCCCGCTCAACATCATGGGCACGCGCGTTGAACTCATCGTTACCGACCTGCAACCTCCAGCACAAGCCCTAATCGTTGGCGAAGGCACGCAAATTGAGATCAGCGATAAAGTAGCGAAAAAGGAAGCAAGGGCCGCTCAACGAGTTACGTACGAGGACATCGGCGGCCTCAGGGAAGAGATCCAGAAAGTTCGCGAGATGATTGAGCTTCCGTTGAGGCACCCGGAATTATTCGTACGACTTGGCGTTGAAGCACCGAAGGGAGTACTTCTCCATGGCCCGCCTGGAACAGGCAAAACACTGCTCGCCAAGGCGGTGGCGAATGAAAGCAACGCAAACTTCTACACCATCGGCGGACCCGAGATCATGAGCAAGTTCTACGGTGAAAGTGAAGAACGACTCCGCGACGTCTTCAAGCAGGCTCAAGAGAACGCACCAGGCATCATCTTCATCGATGAACTAGACTCGATCGCACCCAAACGCGAGGAAGTCACTGGAGAGGTTGAGAAACGAGTAGTTTCACAACTGCTTTCACTAATGGACGGCATGCAAGCGCGAGGAAAGGTGGTTGTGATAGGTGCAACAAACAGAGTCAACGCCCTTGATCCAGCACTTCGAAGACCAGGCAGGTTCGACAGAGAGATAGAGATAGGCGTCCCAGGAAAGGAAGGAAGGCTTGAGGTCCTCCAAATCCACACGAGAGGCATGCCACTTGAGAAGGATGTGAACTTGGAGAACCTAGCCAGCAGAACTCACGGTTTCGTAGGCGCCGATCTCGAGGCCTTATGCAAAGAGGCGGCCATACGAGCCCTACGCCGCATCTTGCCAGAAATCGACCTAGAAGCGGAGAGCATACCCGCGAAGATTCTAAGTAAACTAATTGTGACGATGAATGATTTCGAGGAAGCCCTCAAGGAAGTCCAACCGTCAGGATTGCGAGAAGTCCTTGTGGAGGTGCCGAACGTAAGGTGGAGCGACATCGGCGGATTAGATGACTTAAAGAAGCAGCTTCAGCAGGCGGTAGAATGGCCCCTGAAATACCCTGACCTTTTCGAGCAGAGCGGAGCAAAACCGCCTAAGGGCATTCTACTATACGGCCCCCCTGGAACAGGAAAGACCCTACTCGCTCGAGCCGTGGCCAATGAAAGCGAAGCGAATTTCATCAGTATCAAAGGCCCGGAGTTACTCTCCAAGTGGGTGGGTGAATCAGAAAGTGGCGTCAGGGAAATTTTCCGAAAGGCACGCCAGGCAGCGCCCACGATCATCTTCTTCGATGAAATTGACGCAATAGCCCCCGTACGAGGCGGCGGCTATGGCGACACAAATGTGACGGAAAGGGTAGTCAGCCAATTGTTAACCGAGTTGGACGGGCTGGAAGAACTCCAGAAAGTCGTCGTTATAGCTGCCACAAACAGGCCTGATATCCTGGACCATGCACTGCTGCGAGCGGGAAGATTCGACAGACTCCTAATGGTTACGCCACCCGATAAGAATGCACGTCTCGAAATTCTGAAGATACTTACGGCGAAGAATCCTCTCGCAAACGACGTAAACTTGCAAAACATCGCGGAGAAAACAGAAGGTTACACTGGAGCCGACTTAGCCGGAGTAGTCTCGACGGCGGTTATGATGGCAATGGAAGAACACGTCGACAAGTACAAAACCGCGGAAGAAGTTAGGAAACATGCGACCGAAGTAAAGGTCACGGCAAAACATTTCGACGAAGCGTTGAAGAAAATTAAACCTACAAGTCAACAGGAAAAGATGCTTAGCCCATCCTACGCCTAATTCCACGCCGTCGGCTCGAACATAAGGTTTCGGAAGAGTCAGAACCCACGTAGTTTGTTGGGGGATACTGTGATCAGTACGCTGTAGGACTTAGCCAGGGACTCGGGCGTGAGGCCGATCTTGGGGATGTGGTCGCGGTATTTCTGAAGGTATCTCGGATCATGCTTGGAAGGGTTAGGATCGATCGACGCCGTGCCAGTAAGCACAACAACGTCATTACCCTCGTCATCCGCCTGGAAGTTCACTGAGACTTTTGGGTTGCGGGCAATGTTGCTCACCTTATGTGCCGAAGGTTGACTGTACATCAGCATCACTTTCCCGTCCCAGTAGAACCAGACCGGGTTAGGCTGCGGACAACCGTTCGGACTCACAGTGGTTAGCCAGACAACATATTCCTCTTTGAGCCGTTTCGCGGCTCGAACGCCTAGCTCGGTTGTTAGATCTATCAACGGTTCCTCATCACGAAGAGCGATATTCCGCCACCGTATTATCGCTTCTGCTCTCAACATACATTCCGAACCCTCGCGGCATCCAAACGGGAATACTTTGGATGGACATAGCACAGAAAACCAAACAAACTCGTCTTTATGATAGACTGTTGGCGTCTGGCATGGAAGAAGAGTTTACCGGTTTCAGGTTTAGGGTCCTTTTCAATATGTATGGCTACACGCCGCATTACGCCGAGCACTTCTCGGAGAAGGGATCAGAGAAGCTGCTAATGGCAGATCCGCACACGCGCCGCTCGATCATCATCTACAACATAACAAAGGATGAGATAGAGTGGGAATACATGGTAAAAGGCGACAAAGTTTCGGGCAACCCTCACATAGTCCGAATCTTGCCTCAAGATGTACCAGAGATCGGTGCTTCAGCTGGAAGCCTCATGTTTGCCGACCGACATAATGAGTGGAGCTTCATGGAGCGAAGCTCCGGTAAGATCCAATCCAAAATCACCTTGCCCGACGCGAAGTGGGCTCACGACATTCTTCTCTCTAAGGGTAGAGATGGTTTCATTGTCACGGACTACCGGGCGCAATTCGTTCGCAAAATAGACTTCAAAGGGAAGACGATTTGGCAACACACCGACTTCGGTCCCGTCGCAAAATTATCCGTGATAGAGGGAAAAACCCCGAGCGGTGTGCATTCGAATAGTTTTGGAGGAGATTACCTGGTCGTGAGGAACGCTGCGCCCTACGGAGTATTCGAGATAAAGGATGAGGACGGTGCAATTGTGCAAAGCATACCTCAGGGTCCCGGGACACTGAACAATTTCTGGTGTCAAGCGCCGCATTCGGCTTTCAGAAAAGGACTTGCGGAAAACAAGGGCAACTTGACCGTAGTGGGTTTTGAAGCGGGAGGAGGAATTGTAGCCTTGGACCAATGGCAAAGGCCCAGATGGAGTGTAATGAAGGGTTTCACAGACGTGGGCGGAGCGGGTTACATTCCGTCGAAGCACGGCCTGGCAGAGACTACGCACGTCTTCCCGACAGTGCGAGGCGGCGTAGGAGCAGTCGATTGGTCCGGAGCCTACTCGTCACGTGTGATCGAGATTCTAGGCTGGCCTAGATCGAATTTGACGTTTCTGCTGGCCTGGGAATATGACCCGGAAAAGGGTAGGTACCTTGACCCGCCGATCGACGTTATGGAATACGATGAAGTCACAATCACTATGACGAATACAGGCAATGCGCCTGTTACAGGCAACGTGTATGAGACGAACTTACCAGTCGTCTTCAATCACGACAAAAAGGGATGGTCGCCGATGCCCACCGCCCTCAACGCTGAATCTGGCCAGACCGTCCGAATTGAATTCCCCTCACGAGGACGGAGCTACGTACGCCTCTTCCTGAAGAGAACGAATCCGCAAAGCCCAACGACAGTAAATGTTGTCGTATCGTATCGATAACTGACTCTCGATGCCGAGGGCAATTTGAAAAATGCTAAGAACGTGTTACCTATTCGTAGATCATCAAGCAGTTGCCGTCCCGAACCTCACCGCGGAAGCGGCTGGCATAGGTCACTGGGAACAGCGGGTGGCTCGTTGGAGTGATCCTACTAGGCCAGTATGGGTCGTATGAGACTGTGAGACTGGGATACGGCACGAGAAAGTATGTCGGTCCGTAGTAGGGTTGTGGTTCCACATTTGGAGCAGCACAAGAGTACGGGTACGGTTCATACGCGGCCTCGACACACTGGCACAAGATCTAACACTAGAAGACGACTGCCTGCATTTGCCCAATTAAGCCTATGTGAGATGCTCCGGTGCCATGTAACCGCCCGCGCTCAACACCGTGTGAAAAGCCTTGAGCATTGGCACATCGTGGTACATTCACGAACAGTGCAACACCGGAGAAAGTTAACTGAAAGCAGGAAAATGGGGGGTAGAGAGGAAATTAAAAAAAATCGCCCTCAATGGCTACACTCTTGGCTAGTATGGCCAGACGTAGTACCCATACCACGGATAGTAGTATGGATAGGCGTAGTATGGCATCACCGCATACCCAGGATACCAATCGGGGACCTGAACTTTCATCGTCTTCATAGCGGTATTTCACCTCCTCCAATCTACACCTCTCTCAAATCGCCTCACAGAGGCGCAGAAAGGCCCTGTGGCGCCCTTGAGTTAATCGTTGGTATGAAAAGTGGAAAACTTCCAGCGAGGGCGGGTTAATGAAATTTGCCTGCAATGTCAGCAAGTTCTTATCCGCTCAAGAGTCATACAACCCGTGGCGAAGATGCTGATCGTTCAAATCTCAGACATTCACGTCGGGCCCGAATTCAGGGACGGCATATTTGAAAGAGGAGTTGAGGAAATCAATTCCCTAAACCCCGACATCCTGATGGTTACCGGTGACTTGACCGAAAATGGGCTTCTGTCCCAGTTTCAGCGTGCGGCAGAATTGATGGAAGGTTTCAAATGTCGTTCTAAGGTTTACACGAGCGGCAACCATGACTACCGGAACACCGGCTATTTGCTCTTCAAACATTTCTTTCCTTCGCCTCCAATTCTGAAGAGAAAGGGGCTGGCGTTGACTGTGGTCAGCACGGCTAGACCGGAGCGAAACGATGGTGAAGCCGGCCACAGGCAGATCGTATGGGTCGAAAATGCCTTGAAACGGGAGAAGGGATTCAAGCTTGTGATGATGCATCATCACCTGGTTCCGGTTCCTGATACGGGCCCCAATACAATACCAATCCTAGATGCGGGCGACGTGCTTAGGGCATTCAGTCGCACAAAACCAGACCTCGTTGTGTGTGGACACCGACATCGGCCGTGGAGGTGGCAGCTGAATGGCATCCCAATAATTCATGCCGGCAGCTTTTCGTCAGAGCGGTTGAGAGGATTCTTCTCAAACTCATACAACGTGATCAGTTTAGAAGATGGTGGCGGGTTTAGAGCTTGGCTGAAGATTGTGGGCGGCCCACGGATGGAATTCGGGAAGATAACGCGCGGTGAATCTGGGCTCTCGAACATTCCGTAAGCCTAGGTTGGATGGTATTTGCCCAAAATCTCTCCAATGTTAGCCTCATAATCGCCGAAAGGCGTCGGGCAGATGAAGACATCATCAACCCCAGCATCATGATACTCCTCAACACGTTTCTTCAAATCCTGAATCGACCCAAGCACGGTAAGCGCGTTAACCATATCTTCGCCAATCGCCCGCTTCACGCCATCTCTGTCCTTCGCGCGCCAAGCAGCAGTCATGGCTTTCGATTCGGATTCATACCCTATGCTTGCAAAGAGAGCGGCATAAGCCGGAGCGCTCCCATAGAAAGCCACCAAGTCCCTCCCGGCTTCCATTCCTCGATGCCGGTCCTCGAGGACGTAAGCGTATACCATCACTGACAGAATCGGCTTGGACTTTTTCGCCGTAAGACGGCATGCGTCCTGGATAATTGCAAGTGCATGTTGTATTCGTTGAGGCGGATATAAGTTGAGAATAATCCGGTCCGCCACTGTGGCCGCTTTGGCGATCATCTTGTCATTCAATGCAGCTAGAGCAATCTTTGGCGGAGGTCCAGTTCGCAACCTAGCGCCCTGAGGAGATGAGTATGATCCTTCATGACTGAACTTCTCGCCGGAGAAATACCGACGCAGGAGATCGACGGTCTCATCTAATCGATGAATGGGTGCGTGAAACTTTTGTCCGTGCCAATTTTCTACGATGGCGGCAGTGCTAACCCCTAAGCCTAATGTAAATCTCCCTCCGCTGAATTCATTGAGGGTGGCCGCTAACAATGCCAGTTGGCTTGGGGTTCGTGTGCAGATGTTTACGATTGATGTACCAAGCCGAATTTGTTTAGTTGAGCAGGCCGCGATTGTTGCTAGTATAGAAGCATCACGAAGGGTTGTCTCGCCAAACCAGAGACCGTCGAAACCCTTCTCTTCTCCCTGACGACTTATCTCCGGAATTCGTAATGATGAAAGCTCTCCATTTCCACTCAGCAAGAGACTGGTTGACATTCGATTTCGCGACACGTAAGTGAGTGTGGATAAAAAGGCTAGCGAAACAATTCATCAATGATTTCGAAGCGAACACTATTCCCGCGCAAAGTAAATTGGTAATGATCTTCGATCCATCCAGAGCTCTATTGTCTAACACACCGTGTGACTTCGAGTCCTGAATTTTCGTCTTCAAGGTGTCCGGCGGAGTGTAGCGCGACACAACATTCTTGTCAGCTCTTAAATACCTAGACGCCAAGTCGCTCGCCGAGAAGAATATGAGCAGAAGAGCAATGAAAAAATCGGTATTCTCCGCAAAGCAATTCGTTCCAATGGCTGTCGGAACATTGCTCTACGCAGCCTTGACGATCCCCTTCAATGTCCTTGAAGTATTCAATGCGGGCGGGGTAATCGCTGTTAAGCCGACTGTTGCTATCCCCATGTTCTTTGGCATTGTCTTCGGGCCCATCACGGGCTTCGTCGTGGGATTAATCGGCAACATACTGTCGGACTTCGTGTCCTTCGGCGGATTCTTCTGGAACTGGGAGATTGGAAATGGATTACTAGGCGCGATTCCTGGAATTGCATATTTCGTTATGAAAAGAACTGACTGGACGAAAAAACGAGGGGTGGCGATCACGGCAATCCTCGCCGTTGTGGCTTCAGTTGTGGGGATCGGATTTGCCACGATGACAGATTACGCATTTCAGATTGGTCTGGGACTTGGGACGGCTGACTCGGCATTAGCGGAGTTCTATTCATTCGCAGGAAACTATGCGCTTAACGGCGCTATCCTAACCCCTATCCTGTTGTACGCCTATGCCAAGGTAACAACTGGGCGTGCTCGAAGGACCTAGTGCAGAGTAAATGCTTCGCCTGTTCGGAGCAAACCTGTTAGGCAAGCAATTAGAATTGCCTCTCTTTGTCGTTGTCATCGGAAACTGCACAGCGTTTTGACTCCTCTTCGTCTTTTGGCCATCAATACAGGTTTACTATCACCTTCCTCTGGAATTCAAGCGCACTCGCGCAAGCTCACTTTGTTGAGAACGATCCGAACACAAGCAGTTTTGGCGCGTACTTGGCACCGAACCATGACATTCAAGAGAACAGATTACGCAACCGTTACAATTCTTCTAGTAATGCTTGTTCTCGCGATTTTCCTGCGAACCAAATTCACAGCGTGTTGGGTTCCAACCTAAGCTACTATGCCGTTTGAGCGTCTGGACGCCGGCGTACAGGCACGGCGCCGCGATGCAGAGACCATTTCGGAGAAGGCCTTTTAAGAGTCACAACGGGATCACACTCATTAGTCCATAGGGAATATAGGGTGAGAAAAATGGCCACGGTTATGGAGCAACAATTGGTCTTCACGGAGAAAGCCCTGATGAGGGCTAAGGCCATACTCCAAAAATCGGAAAACATCGGAAAGGTGTTGAGGGTATTCGTGTTCGGCGGAGGATGTGCGGGCCTAAACTATGGAATGGCTATGGGATTTGTCAAACCCGATGATTACGTGCTGGAGAGTGAAGGTTGCAAGATTGTTGTCGATCCCAAGAGCATGGAATTGCTCAAGGGAATGAAAGTGGATTATTACGAGAGCATACAGTCTTCGGGCTTCAAGTTCGACAACCCGAACGCAATAGCTAGCTGCGGCTGCGGGCTCTCATTCAAGACAGCTCAGAAAACCGAGATGGCCCAGCCCAAACCCTGCCATTAAGGACAAACCGCTTAACCGCTCGGTCTGGCGGGAAAAATCAGGGTGTGCTAAACCCATGTTTTTTGCGATGGTCGGGGTGGCGCTTCACCCTAGTTTTGTCTCCTCCAAGACATGTGCGGCAGGGGCATGTCGCACATAGCTTCTGGCCGACTGAACCGGGTTTACGGTGCCGGTAACCGTTTGACCGCCAACTGAATATCCTGAGCTTTCACGGTTTTCCTACCCGCATGCCTCGCTAGGCCGGTTGCTTCTTTCCCAACTTTAACTGCGAATTCCTCTAACACTTTTCCAAGTTCTTCTACAGCATCGTCTCCGACACGATCCGCGCCTGCCATCTCAATGAGGCGGCGGACGGCGGCTGTGGAAAGCTCCTCGGGAGGCATGAAAAACCACGATTTTTAATCGCGTGCGCTTTGAAACTATTAAAATTTGCCCAGTCTGGTGAATTAAGCTTGATAGAGAGACGTTTTGATTCGATTAGCCTACATTGGGCGAAGCGAACAGTTTTATTACAAAAAACGCCCCTGTGACGCACTTGAGCAGGCTAGAACAAGCCATGCCCCGCGATAAGAACGACAAAACCGCAACAACTCCATTGACACCTGTGAGCTACATCGACGCACACCTCCACCTTGCAGACCCCGGCTACGAAGGTAAGGTGGAGGAGATAGTCCAGGACGCAGACCGCCATAACGTCTCTAAAATGCTCACTAACGCAACCGACTATCAATCCTCATTGCAAACCATCAACCAAGCCAGAACATTTCCTGAGCGAGTTTTGGCGGCAGTCGGTGTTCATCCCTCCACGGTTCTCCGGTCCGAGAACTTACACTTAGAAGCGTTCGAGAGAATGATAGACGAAAGCTCGGGGTGGGTCACTGCAATTGGCGAGATAGGCCTCGACGGAAAATACACAGCAGACGAGGGAATAAGGACAAGACAGACCGAAGTCTTCCGCTTCTTCCTCAACTTGGCTGAAAAGAAAAACCTGCCAGTCGTCGTACATTCAAGGCAAGCAGTCACTGAGACACTCAATTCACTTGCCCGCTATCAATTACCACGCGTACTCATGCACTGGTACGACGGGCCACCGGAGAGCCTCGCCCTCCTCAAGGAGCGAGGGTACATGATCTCGATCGGCCCCGCACTATTGTACTCACGCAAAATCACTGAAATCGGTCGATCAATAGACGAAGAACTCATTCTTACCGAAACAGATGGCCCAGTGAGTTACCGGGGGATATTTGGCGGTGAACTGACGAAGCCATGGTTCGTAGCTGAAGTAGTGAAGAAACTCGCAGAGGTAAGA
The DNA here is from genome assembly GCA_964533505.1 of uncultured Candidatus Bathyarchaeia archaeon. GTDB lineage: Archaea > Thermoproteota > Bathyarchaeia > 40CM-2-53-6 > 40CM-2-53-6 > FEN-987. The sequence goes on from CAZHKA010000026.1 coordinate 29,270, forward strand.
GGAACTGATTCAGAAACCGTCCAATCGACTGTATTCTCTAATTTCAAGAGGTTTGTAAACGGCTAAGCGGCCGTCTCAGAATTGCTTGGATCATCGGATCCGTAAAGACCAGCCCAATCAACCGCTTGATGGCCTGGTACTAGGGTAAGGCTGCCATAGATATCTATAGCTAGCGTGTTACCCTTGGCAATGAACAAAATAATGGTAGCCATGTCAGACGACATGGTAAAAGCCCCGGAACAAGAACGAAAAGCACGCAAACCAGAATCCATACCTGAAGCCGTAAGAGCAGTTCTAGGAGAATACTTCAAAGCTAGAGAGAGCAAGTAATGCGGCTCAGAAAAGCCATCAAGAAACATAAGAAAAGGATCATCGGATTCGCACTGCTTGGCATAATTCTGGCGTTTCCCCTGTCTTATGTTGCGGCTGTAACTTGGGACTGGTACTGGTTTCCTGGCAATCCTGCACCCCTGTCTGCTTCCTTCATAATTCCTATGATGATTCCACCCGCCATAACTAACTCGACATTTCCTCGACCCGACCTCTATCTGGCCATCTCTTTGCGTGCGAACGGTACGATTGCGGAAGGCGTCGAGGTAATCCTTGCGGCTACTGGAATGATAGCCTCCCACGACTATTACTTGAGATTCTATGGCGTTGAAATCTTCTTCCGAGACGCTATAGCGTGGCAGTTCAAGAATTCTCCCAGTCTGTCCAAGGCAATAGGATGGCCACAAGTCATAACCCTCAATCGGGACTGGAAAAACCAAAACGATCCGAACCTTGTAGCTTACTACAACAATACAGAAATTTATTTTCCAGTCGCAGGAGATTACTCTCCCACTGTGCTCATTATTTTCAAACTTCAGCCACCGATAGGGTACACCTATGATGACATCAAAATTCATGTAGCATCTAGCTTCGATATTGCGAATGCTAAGGCTGCAAAGGTCAATAACCTCCTGACCTTTGCCCTTGTCGTCTTTGCAATAATTGAAAGCGTCTCCATCACATGTTATCTTACTGAGGATAAGACAAGACCAAAGATCATTATTTCCAATACCAAGACTCGTATTCAACGCCCGCGAGTCCCCCCATCAAAGCGAATCCTACGACCCAAATAATCAGCCCTGAGAGGAATAGGCACCACCACCAGTCAAAGTGATTATGACCATCACCGAACACAATACCAAGCGCGATGCTGAAACCGAGCACGGTTACTCCGAAATACGCGACTTTCCTAAAGAATCGGCTTGGGTGTGCTTCAATAGACTTGTTGAGCCGATGAAAGAACCGCTTGAGCGGTGCTGAGCATCTCGTAGCTCATCCACCGCACCCCGAACTGCCGAAATCTTCAGCCGACAATTCCCAACCGACGACTTTTGACAGCCTCCAAAAGCTGTCCAAAAGGCTCGATTTTCTGGATTGCCGACGAGGACTTGACAGTTCCTAAGGTAGCAAAGTTTATGTTGAGTGGAATCGCATGGCGCGTTTCGCATCATAGGCGGTTCAAGTTGGGTAAGGTTCGAATTGAGACTGTGAAGAGGACGTCCAGGGAGTTGCTTAGGAGGTACCCTGAGCGCTTCACCGGCCAGTTCGAATCTGATAAGCAAGCAGTAAACGAACTTGTGATAACGGAATCGAAACGACTGAGAAATCGGATTGCCGGCTATGTAACCCGTCTGAAGGTTGTCGAAGCGGAGCGTGCGGCGGCGACCCAGGTGTCCGAAGAACCACCCGAACCGGAAGACCCCGGGCTCGAAGAATAGGCTTTAGCGTTCGGTGCTTCACGGGTTTCGAAACCGTTACGGGAAATCCTAAAAGGTTAGGTCACAGACTCGGCTGAACGCCGATTCAATAATGCATATGGGGACCAGCGGAATTCATTGCACGTTATAGTTTGCGTGAAACATGTCCCCGACGCATCCGACATTCGTTTCGACCCTATCACGCTCAACCTAATCAGGGAAGGCGTTCCTTCGATAGTCAATCCGTTCTGCTTGAACGCGATAGAAGAAGCCGTGAGGCTGAAGGAGACGCAGGGCGCGACAGTTACCGCCGTGGCAATGGGACCGCTTCAGGCTCAGGAAGGCCTGCGGGAAGCGTTGGCGATGGGTGTTGATCAGGCGATAATGGTGTCGGACAGAGAAATGGCGGGCGCCGACACCTTAGCCACCTCCTACACGCTATGGAGGAGCATTGCAACGATTGGCGAACGCAATCCATTCGACCTCATCCTGACCGGCAAAGTCGCAATTGATGGAGAGACGGGCCAAGTCCCTCCTGGACTCGCTGTAAGATTCAACATACCAATAATCTCCAACGTCACGAAGATCGAAAAGATCGATCCTGCGTCCAAGGCGGTGATTGCAGAACACAGGTTTGACGATGGCATCGAGACCGTGTCAGCAAGCCTACCCGCCGTTCTTACGATGACTGAGGAGGTAAACAAGCCGCGGAAGTTCACTCTCGAAGGGATGCTCAAAGCCAAGAGGACCCAGATAGAAGTTTGGAACAAGGACACAATAGGCGCTGACTCAAACTTACTTGGCCTCAAGGGTTCACCTACAATCGTAAAGAAAGTGTTTCCTCCGCCCGGAAGGAAACAAGGGGAAATCTTCGACGGAACCAAAGACTCGCAGCAGGCGGCTAAATGGCTGGTAAACAAACTGGACGAGGCCCACGTATTCCAAGCTGCCGCTCCAACCGGGAGCGACCCGATCGCTCCGTCACCTACATCCTCCCCACCCGATGAAAAACCGCTTAACGGAAAATACGGAGAGGTCTGGGTCTTTGTCGAACATTTCCACGGAAAACCCAATTCGGTTTCATGGGAGCTCTTAGGCGAAGGGCGAAGGTTAGCGAACATCTACGGAACAAAACTCGGGGCTTTAGTGATCGGCAACAAAGTTGACCACCTAGCTAAAGAAGCGTTCGTGCACGGCGCCGACCGAGCCTACGTGGTCGAGGACGAGAGGCTTGAAGATTACCGAACGCAACCATACGCCGTTGCTATGGAGGAAGCTGTCCGGAAATTCAAACCAGAGGCACTTCTAGTCGGTGGAACTATCAGAGGGCGCGACCTCGCGGGTTCCGCGGCCACTTTTCTTGAGACAGGCCTCATTGCAGATTGCACGGCTCTGGATGTGGATGTGGAGACGGGTACGTTCTTGGGTACGAGACCAGATTACGGAGGCAATCTCATGTCCACGATAATCTGCCCCAAGCAAAGGCCCACGATGGCAAGCGTCCGGCCAAGAGTAATGAAGGGCCTCCCACCGGAGGAAGGAAGAGAAGGGGAAACAATTAGAGTCAATCCAAACCTCGACCCAAATGACCTCAACACCGACGTTAAGGAGTTCGTCCCCATTGAGCGGGTAGGCGTTCGACTCGAGGACGCACAGATCATTGTTTCAGCCGGGCGCGGGCTAGGTTCAGCCAACAACCTCACCCTAGTCCAAGAACTCGCGAACGTGCTACACGCCCAAGTAGGTGCTTCTAGGGCGGCGGTGCGTGCGGGCTGGATCACGCCCGACCATCAAGTAGGACAGACTGGGCTGACCGTCAGGCCAAGATTATACATCGCCGTTGGAATTTCAGGAGCGATTCAACATATCGTAGGAATCATGAACGTCGATTACATCGTAGCAATCAACCGCGACCCTGACGCGCCCATCTTCAAAATGGCAGACTTCGGCATCGTTGGAGACCTCTTCAAGATCGTACCTGCACTGCTTGAAGAATTCAAGAAGACACGCCCCCGCTGAGTTAGCGCCATGACAGAAAAGTTCGATTCGGTCGTCGTGGGCGCAGGCCCTGCGGGCATAGCCGCCGCCTATACGATGGCGAAGGCAGGCCTAAGCGTTCTCGTCCTTGAAAAAGGGGAGAAACCAGGGGCGAAAAATATGTTCGGCGGCGTTATCTTTGGACACCACACCGAAAAACTGGCTCCTGAATTCTGGAAGACCGCGCCCATTGAGCGGCATGTCGTGGAGTACCAATACTGGTTCCTCTCAAATCAATCACACGTACTGATGAGCCACAGGAATCAAAAGTTCAACGGACGATACAACGCATTCACGGTCCATCGCGCGAAATTCGACCCGTGGTTTGCCAAACTGGCAGAGGACGCTGGAGCAATCATCATCAATCGGACCACAGTGGACGGCGTATTGAAAGAGAACGGCAAGGTAGTCGGCGTTACGACGGAACGAGGAGACGTTCTGGGCGACGTCGTCGTGGCCGCCGACGGCGTGAATTCGATGCTCGCGAAGCAAGCGGGGCTGAGAGAGGAGACACCCGAAGGAGCTACGGTACTGGCCGTGAAGGAAGTTATCGCACTACCTAAACAAAAGATCGAGGACCGATTCAACTTAGGACCGGACGAAGGCGTTGCAGCGTTGCTCGTAGGGTTCGCCCCAGGGATGCATGCGGGCTTCATGTATACGAATAGAGACACACTCTCGATTGGCATTGGCGTCGGAATGCGTGACTTGGATAAGAGCAAGCAGCGGCCAAATGACATTCTTGAGAAATTCAAAGCCCATCCCTCCATCGCCCCCATCATCAAAGATGGGGAACTCAAAGAGTATTCAGCTCACATGATTCCTGAAGGCGGTTACGATTACGTTTCAAACGTTAGCGCAGATGGAATGTTGGTAGCCGGTGATGCTGCGATGCTTGTAAATGCAATCAATTGGGAGGGAACAAACCTCGCGATGACATCAGGCACCCTCGCCGGAGAGACGGTGGTTGAGGCGAAGAAGAAAGGAGACTTCTCGTCGGGGACACTTCAAAGATACCGTCAAAGATTGGAGAATAGCTTCGTTCTGCAGGATTTGAAGAAATATAGGGATGTTCCGAAGTTCTTCGAAGCCAACCCGCACTTCTTTACGGAATATCCGGAGATGATGAACGAACTGTTCTATATGTGGCATGTCGTTGACGACGAGTTGAAAGCGGACCGTATGAAGAGGATGAAAGGATACGTCTTCAAGCGAAGATCAAAGTTCGGCATCTTGAAAGACGCATACCATCTGTGGCGGTTGTTCTCATGAGCACGCAGAGAACGCTCTCGATAACGGATAAGCTGTATCGGAACAGGTACAAAGTCGATGAAGATTCACATTTATGGATTAAAGACACGAAAATGTGCTTGAAATGTCCCTTCGACTTTGCCTGCATCCGCGTTTGCCCGACGGATGTTTACAAGTGGGAGGAGAACAAGATAACGATCACCTATGATGCCTGTGTTGAATGTGGTGCCTGCCGCGTAGCATGCTATGATGTTGGGTGGAAGAACCCGAAAGGCGGATTCGGAATCTCTTACAAGTACGGTTGACTGTTACAACTTGGTTGAATGGTAGGTTATCTGCAGGCCGTCCGCGCCGTTCCAGTGGAATCTTGGCACGTGTCTTCTGAATCTCTTGAACCGTTGGCTGAGGCCCTGTGCTACGATTGGCAAAGCGATCGTCGCGTCCGTGAAGCACTGCACCATTCTGGATTGACGGTTGTACTTGCCCCAACTCTGAGCCTCCTCGAACGTGGAACCGCTCAACCCACCCCATTGTGGTACGTCCGTCGTGAATTGAATTGCGAAGTCATGCGTGTGATCGTGTCGCGTCTGATAGCTCGCAATCACGGCGGTCTGCTGAATGAAATTCTTCGGAACCCCACCGCCTACGACTATTACGGCCGTGCGCCGCGACCTTTCTGTAATTCGAGAACTTTCATCGACATCACGCATATGGTCAACTACAACGCGACGATTCCTTCGTCGATTAGCAAACATTAACGAGAACCCGAGGCCGCTATCGCAGAATGCTGGAACAAAAATCGGCACGCCCATCTCATAGGCGGCAACACAAATTCCATCCCGCTCTCTTCTTTTCTCGGCAATCCACTTGCCGAACTCATACATAATCTCCCTTGACGAATATGCCTTGCCCGCTTGGAATCGTGACGAGAATTCCTTCTCGATCATGACATCCAAGTGGTAGAACTTCCTTTCGTCTGCGTAGACATCGTAAACGCGGTCAATACGATTACGCCGCAGCATCACGTTGTCTATCAGATCGGTACCTAGGAAGTGTTTTCCGCCAATGGTCTCGTACGCGTCATGGTAGAGCGTCGCGCCAGTAGTTACGAGAACGTCAACCATCCTTCGCCTAACTAAATATGCGATTAGCTCGCGCATCCCGGCCGGGACCATTGCACCGGCCAGACCCATCCAGATAACAATTTCACGTTTCTTCAGCATCGCAGTCCATACGTCCGCCGCTTCCCCAAGCTTACGTCCCTGAAAGCCAGTGACCGACATGTCGCTCAGCAGCTCGCTGACTGTTTTTTCAGGCTGAATCTCAACGGGTCGCGTCGGCCGACGCAGTATCTTTTCTCTCTGCAAGTTACACGTCACCTATTGAGTTTCATGTCAAAATAAATCATGCGAAAATACGATTTTTCGTGAAAAGAACCATTGAGAGCTCATTCCCCTATGATTCTTGAAATCAGGTTCCTCTCTGCCTCGTCCCGAAGGGCTTTGCCTTTCCAATGTTTCTCAAATCGATTAATGATCGCTAGGACATCGGTGATTGGAACCCAGTTTGAAGTGATCGGATACATTGCCTCAGCAGCGGGAGATTTACCAAGGCTCTCAATTTCTCTCTTAACCTGTTGTAGATCCATGATATCAACGGTCGAACATTGCTAGCGAATTGCAATTTAGACTATTCGCAATCGAAAACTGCATCACTTGAGCGCCTTTGATATCCTCTGAAAAGATTTCCTATCGAGTTCCGCCTCATTAAGAAAACGAATCCTCACTTTCCCTTTGAATCTCTGTCTCAGGCCCGTTGCCAGTTGTTCATGCCATGGGGCGGATCCGATGATGAGGCATCGGGAATAGCCGAATTTCTTGATATAATCCGCGATACGGTTGCGTGCAAACGCAACCGCGGTTGGGGTCGGTCTCAATGAGGATTCTGTTTGGGAGAGGGGGAAGACATCGGCTAACTCGATAGGCACAATCGCATATGATAAGCCGTACGTGCAAACGTGGCTGTCCTGAAGCTTTTCCCAAAGAGCTATCGATGGGTTTATCGATCTTTCGCGGAAAGGAGCCACTTGCTCCTCCGGCAGAAGAAGGAGTTTCTTTGCTTTCAGCGATGGTTCGTATCTTTCAAGAAGACGGGTGTGGTGTCGGATCACTTCGGGTCGGAATAAGGATTGTTCAGACAGTACGAACGGGCCTTTCTTCTTTCTTACGGGGGTATGAATTTCGAAACGGTCGCCATACTGAAGCATTTTCTGGAAAGCGGCTTGAAGTGCGGGATGGTTGCGCGACCTTGACTCAACTAATTCCCAAAGTCTTCCATCTAAAATGGCCTGTTTGATTGTCTTAAGTTCCGAGAAGCATGCGTGAAGGTTGTGGGCTGCGAGCAGGCGTTCGCGATCCATCGGCAGCATTCTCCTGACTTTTTCTGGAGTTTGCTTATGACACGCGGGACAGTTGCATGGGAAATATTCCAGTTCTTCCATTTTCGAGGTTCCGTGTTCTGTCATGTAGCGGTCGTTTCTCGCGAACAAAGCATAGGAAGCCGAATCGAACATGTCGCAGCCTAGGGCCACCGCGAAAGCAAACATCATCGGATGGCCGGCACCAAAGAGGTGAAGAGGTTTGCCCATTGGCAGCTCTGCCTTTGCGGCCATTATCATGTCTACGAGTGTTTCGAATCGGTATTGTTGCATGACGGGGGTAGGGCTGCCGAGCGCGTAGATCGAAAAGTTCCGCTTTGCCATTTCTTTTGCCGAGTAGGAAACGAGGTCTGGGTATGCGCCGCCTTGAACTGGACCCACCCATAGGATGTCATTTCTGGCGATGAGTTGTAAGGACTGATCGGCGCGCCTTATCGTTTCTTCTACGGTCCATTTCGCCTTGTCTTTCGCAATTTCCGCTCCGGTCGGCACGTCTAAGATAACCCCGATGTCACTCTCTAGCCTCTCTTGGAATCGGATGATTTCGCTGGGCTGAACCTCTACTTCTCCGTACTGTAGTATCTGGTAAGCGCCGGAATCTGTTTCGATTACTCCGTTGAAGTTTAGGAGTTCGTGGATTTTCGGAATTTGTTGTTCTCCGCGAAATTTCCGCCAGACCAGGTATGAGTTAGTGATTAGTGCGTCGAACGAGAAAGTGTCTCTTAATTCTTGAGGGCGAATCATTTGTGAATTGGGATTTACGACCGGTAGCAGTAATGGGGTTTCTAAGGTTCCGCTTTTGGTTCGAAGATATCCGATTCTGCCCAGAAGATCCTTGTGGCGAACCTCGAAGGACAAGATGCTTTCAATCTTTAATTGGTCAAGCTAGGACACGTCCGTCACGCGGGACGGTTGATTCAGGTGGAGGGAGGTGGCTGCGCGGTTGTTCGAACGAACTCCTCGTAGACTTTCTGGACTCTCTCTGCAGCAGGGCCTGTGCCTTCCAGTATGCCCTTCTCTGAAACACGTATTCTATCCATCACAAGTATGACGCCGGCTCCCTCGTTTACTCTAACCATTCTTGGAAAGACTCGTTCAAGCCTGTCCGCGAGAGCTTGAAGGTTGAAGGGCATTTCTGAACTGAAGATTTGGCTTACTTTGCCTCCGTTGATTAGAAGCCTGTGAACTACGTGTCCCGATTCATCTTTCACATCTGATAGACACACGTTCAGCGTATGCGCGTCCAAAGCAACCAAGACACCTGTGAAGTTCTTTCCGTCAACGGTTGAAACTGTAACGATCTTCTGTAACAAGCCGCTAATCTCTTCCATGAACCTACGATCTGGCAACGCCGACATACAATTTCGCCTCACCAATGTTCCGTGGGGTTACTAATATTATCGGCTGTGTTCGCTATCTGCCTGAACCTTACTCCCGATCCTGACCTTAGCTTCACGAAGAGCCTGTCTGGCCTCATCAGAGTTTTCAGATTGAAAGATCGTTTGAGTATTCGCCATCTTTACGTGTACCCCGCAATAAGGGCAGGTTCGCGTTTTCTTCTCCGAAGTGGCCAAGAGAAGACGCTTGCAACCCGTGCATGATATGACGACGTAATGTTTCTTCAATCTTGGCATGATGCGTTCACAACATGTATCTTTCCAGGGTACGAGGGTCTAGAGCGGCGATCCAATCGACCACGGTCTGGCTGCGCCTTCGTTTCCTGAGAAGTGTCTTGCATTGATTTACAGTTTTGTTGACGCTGGTTCGTGAAGTGTCAAGTTGCATTATCTTTCTGGCACCATAGTATTGGTTTGCGATGACGTAGCATGAGTCAAGAATTTCAGCAAGCACGTTCTCTCGACGTTTGGCCGTACTCCACCGTTTTCTTCGAAGTCTGCGCTCTAATTCGCGCGGATGAGAGCGAAGAACTATGACCCTACTGACCCGCTCTCTCGGGGCGGCGTCTGGGATATGGGTGTCCAGAATTGTTATCGCATCCCTCTCGCGTAGGTTCTTCCTTAACCATGCTCTAGTCTTCTCCAGGTCCACGACTCTTGTTCGCCTCCGCCGATCCAACCCGGCCTGCAACCGCATATCGATCACCAACTTGGTAAGTGAAAGATAGTCCGCATGCATTTGCTGAGCAAGCGATTTTGAGATTGCCGTCTTCCCTGTACCAGGTGTTCCCGTAATGACAATTATAGGCGACTGCGTTCGCCGAGTCGCTTTAGTTTTCATTTCTTTTGTCTTCGGGTTGTTCCTTGTGCTTTGTGAACGTATTCGCGTATCCCTTCTTTGATCACCTTGTACAGTTCTGAGTATGGTATTGTGTCGGGTGGTCTCGTATCTTTTTTCATGACGTATTGTTGAATGTAATGCTGGAAGTCTGCATCGTCGGGGTTGATATTCTGTGAGTACAGTTCAAACATTCTGACTATGCGGCTGCTCACATGATGTACGTAGTTATCAGACAACGACGTGTCCTTCTGGCTAATGGATCTGGGTTAGTGGAACGCCTTATCCAGGGCATCTTGGTCTTCCTTCTTGAGAGACCAGCCTGCCGACCTGGCGTTCTCCCTCACGTGCTCTAGGTTTCCGGCTTTGGGAATTGCGACAACCGGTTCCTTGCAAATGAGCCAGTTGAGTGCAACTTGAGTCCTTGTCTTACCGTACTTACTGGCCACGTTGTCTAGGGTACGCCATCGTTCGTCTCGGCCGCCGCCGGGAATACGGCCTCGTGCCACTGGGCTGTACGCGATTATCGTTACTTTCTCTTTTTCGCAGTAAGGAAGCAAGCCATCCTCAATCGATCGTTCTGCTAGGCTGTATTCGACTTGGTTGGAAGCTAGCGAATGCTTTGAAAGTGCTTCTTGTGCTTCACGGGTTTGTTCGACCGAGAAATTGCTCACACCTATTGCGCGGACCTTCCCTTCGTCCGCAAGCTTCTCCATCGCTCTCATTGTCTCGGCAATCGGTATGCGCGAGTTGGGCCAATGGACCTGGTACAGGTCAATGTAGTCTGTCTTCAAACGCTTGAGGCTGGCTTCGCATGAACGTAAAACGCGTTCGTAGGCTAAGTTCTCAGCTGAAACCTTAGTGGCGATAAAGACATTATCGCGCTCTTCTCCTACTGCGACGGCAACAACTTCTTCCGAGTGCCCGTGCGCATACATCTCGGCAGTATCGATGAAACGCATACCCAACTCTAGGCCCAGTCGCAACGCTTTCACATCCTTATCTTCGCCGCCGAGATGCCTGTCACTGAAACCCCCGAAACCCCAAGTTCCCAAACCTAGAACCGGAATCTCGGCCTCACTCTTTCCGAGCTTCTTGAAGTCCAAACGAGTCATCCTCAAGGACGCATCTGGAATAGCGGTTAACAGGTTCTTTACGCTTACTCGAAACTAACCCCAGCTTCGCCCGGCACCCACTCGCAGTGTACATGTACACGTTCCACCATCGATATGTACATGTTCCCCAATCCGAGTGTGTTGACCGAGATTTATTCACACGATACATGTCCCCCCTGTAACGCAGGCAACCCTCAGTCTATGTATCCTACTTACTATGTGGGTAACGGTTAAACCGGGTTAAACCGAAATGAAATTACGCATAACGATGCCAGCGGGTGCCACACGAAGGCCGTCGCGCAACGCCTTGCCTACGGGTTGAAGGCCGATGGAGGCACTGCGGGCTTAAGGCATCAGTTCGCCGCCGTTAACATGGATCGTTTGTCCAGTTATGAAACTCGCTTTATCAGATGCTAGAAAGGCCGCAACGTATCCAATTTCCTTGGGCTGCCCTATCCTGCCCAATGGTATCCCCTCCAGCGCCTTTCTTCTAGCTTCCCCTACCAAGCCTGAGGTCATATCCGTGTCGAACCATCCAGGCGCTATCGTATTGACTGTAATGTTGTACGGCGCTAATTCCAATGCTAAAGCCCTTGTGAAACCGAGTAGGGCCGCCTTGGAGGTGGCATAATGCGCTTCGTGGTCCGTTCCCGTGAATGCATCGCTGGAGGATATGTTGATCACTCGACCCCACTTCCGATTTTTCATCTCAGGGGTGAATGCGTTCGTGCAAAGGAAGGCGCCATCTACGTTTACGGCCATGATCCGCCTCCATTCCGCTTCATCAATCTCCCAGGATTTCAGGTGGTGGTGAATACCGGCGTTATTGACTAAAATGTCAACGCCGTCCTTGAACTCAGCCATGACTCGTTCTCGCATCGCAAGAACATCTTTCTGCTTAGAGACATCGGCTTTGAGGGCTAGGCAACGTCGACCAAGCTCTTCGACGCCTCTTGCGACTTCCGTTGCTTTGCTCTCTTGTTCCCGGTAATTCACGATTACATTGGACCCTTCGCGTGCTAGTTCTAGGGCGATTCCTTTCCCGATTCCCCTGGAGGCACCAGTTACGAGAGCTAGTTTCCCTGACAACAGCAAGTGGGTCAACTCAACGTTTGGGCTTTAGAAAGTATTCAAGTGGAGTGGTCACGATCCGAAATGTCCGACCGTATCTTTGAGTGCATGAAGGAAAGTGCCAACCTCTCCAATCGTGTTGAAGTGTACAGGGCTGGCGCGGACACCGATGGATTTTCCATAAGTCTTGAGCGTCCGGGAATAGAAACCGCCATGATTCTCCGCGAGGACGGCTATGGCATGCTTTTCCCAGAGATATTGCGCCGCCTTCAGCGGATCGGCGTTGATTATGTTGAATGTGAAGGTTGGGACACGAAATTGAACCTTTGATGCATCAGTTATTCCGTACGTTTCGATGCCATTCATAGTGGAGAGGCCTTCGGCACCATTGGTACCTCGGAGCATTGCAAGCGACAGCCCTCGCTCGTACTCTTCAATCCAAGTGAGTGCCGCATTTACTAGACGGCGGCGACCCGAGTAGCCGTCGACCACGTGCCCAACTTGTTGTTCTACTTTGCCGCCCAACCACTCCAAATATTCGATGGATGCGGCGATGGACGCGAAGAGTGCTTGGTCACGGGTGCCCATCTCCCAGTTTCCGGGTGGTTCTTCTGGCGCTGGAAGAACCTTGTACGGTTTGAGGGAGCCGAGAAGATCTTTTCGCCCGTACATGAAACTGCCTCTCCTGCTGAAGAGTTTGTACGCTGAGAACACGACGAAATCAAATGGGGTTCTCTGTATGTCAAATGGGAGATGTGCCACTGTGTGCACGGCATCTAAGACGGTGTAGGCGGACGATTGTTTTGCGATTCTCAAGACTCGGTCCAAGGGTGTCTTTGAACCGAGAACGTTCGAGACGCCGCTGACCGCGATTACTCGAGTATCCTCATCAACGAGGCTCTCCAAATGGGACAAATCCAGCAGCCCACTTTTAGGATCGAACCTGGCAAACCTTACTTCTTTGACTAGTCGTCTTTGTTCGAGTTCTAGCCAGGGGTTTACGTTTGCATAGTGTTCATAATCAGTTGTGACAATATTCTCTCTTCCGGAGAGTTCCTTTCCGATTGCATAGCCAAGATGGAATAGTAGGCTTGTCGCTGATTCTCCAGAAACAATACAATCGGCGTCATTTACGTTTAAGAGATCACTTACCGCTTGTCGCCCTTCGAGTATAACTTCCTCGTTTCGCTTAGACTCCCATGAAGGGGCGTCAACGTTGGCGGAACAATCTATCCTCGCCTTCGCTTCGGCATCGGCAACTCGTTGGAGGACGAGGGAACCGGCGGCGTTCTCGAAAAAGATCCTAGACCGCCCATTAGCGTCGGCCTCGACACGAGGAAACTCGCGGCGTATTAGCGGTAGAAGCGTGGTTTGAGGGTCGGAACTCTGTAGGGACAACTGTACATCGCTTGACCCATTGATGGGTCGGTATAATCAGTTGCGGCAAATTACCGTCCGTGAACGGATTTCTTGCGCCGCTCCACTAGGAAGTTTGATTCTACTCGGCCATATCGTCCGGCAGTTTGTACCAGGGAACTTTCTCGCCGACTCTTGCACGCGCTTTCCAACCCATGCTTTTCGGTTTTTGTTCGATTAAATCGGAAATTCGCTTCATTCTTTCCTTCACTATCTCTTTGTCCCTAGGGGTTAAGTCAAATCGCTCAAGCATGCTCCCGGTCTTGTCCAGAACGAGCGTGAATGTCTTGTAGATTCCCCAATCGCTTGAGCAAAGTTCCGCAAGGCGCATGCCGTTGATTGCGTCTGGTTTGTCTGTTTCTGTAACCTCGTGATCCAGCAAGATTGCGGTTATGTCTTTGAAGTCTTTCTCGTTGGTCTTGAAGATCTGCAACTTCGTTGCCAAGAGGTCTGCCATAGTGAGGGTTAATGGGTCCAGAGCCAGTCTGTCTCTGAGGTCTATCTTGTGACACATTTCGAAGTAATCTAGGAATATGTCCACTCTCCTCTGGTTTGGAAGGTCGAAGAACATTAACCGGCTAGCGCTGCGAAGGGCGTTGAAAATCTCATTGGGAGAATAACCAAGCTTCGTGAACAATTCTCGAATTTGACGAGATTGCTTCCTGTACCCGACGAGGTCGATATCAGGGTATTTTCTGGAGACAGCTGGCCTTTTTGAGCTGGGACATTTGAATCCGATTGCGGTGCCTCCGAGCAGGCGGAGCGTGATTCCGTTATCGGCGGCTGCGAATATGATTCGGTTGGCTTCCTTCAAGATGTCGGATTCAGTTGCCCCAGCCAAGGCTAATCATTCCAAGAAAAAAGGAGGGAAGTTGCGCTTAAGGTCTTTGACTGGGTCTATGGAGGCGGAATCTCGCCGTATATCTGTGTCAATTTGATGCCGCGTTTTTCGTTCTTGACGACGTAGAAGGCAAAGACTAGGACGCCGATGCCCATCCATAGGACTGAAACGTTCCATGCGAGCAATGAAATCCCGACAGTGCTGAGGGCGAGTATCCAAAACATGCCGATTACCCCTAAGGCACCAACTAGACTCATTACTGGAATGCCAAACACCTTAGTCTTCATGCCTTTCTCCCAGATATCAGGGCGTTTGTATGGGAGTACGGTGGCGGTGAAAGCGACGATCAAGTAGGCGAAGGCGTACCAGAACGAGCTGTTGGCTGCGGCCGCGAGAAAACCGTAGGAGGTCAGGGTTAGGAGCGCTACGATTATCCCGCCTATCATGCATGCGATAGTTGCTGGGACTGGGGTGTGCATTCTCTCGGACACTTTACCGAATACCGCCGGGAACATTCGGTCGAATGACATTCCGAACATGCATCTGGTTCCGGCAAGGTAAGTTACGATCACGGATGTGACAGGGTAAAACCACCATGCCGCGAGGATTTCAACAGGAACTGACCCAGCTAGGCTCGCTGAGAAGAGAGGCATCGACGGGAGAAGCATGTACGATGAGACACGGGCTGCGTCCGTGGCATTTAGCGACCCTGCCGTATACAAGTTGTAGACGTAGTTGTACTGAAGTATGAACCCCCCGTAGGCGTTGTAGGCCAGCCAGGTTACGAGACTGTACCAGATGACCGTGCCAATCATGCCTGCTGTGAAGAAGTACATGAACGAGGAACGAGGATTCCTCAATTCGCCACCGACGTAAGCGTTGACTTCGTAGCCTGTCAGTGCCCAGAAGATGTACGCTACGATTGAAAGAGTGTCGTTTAATGAACCCGCTGTTGTCTTTGCGACATACCCCGACAAATTGTACTTCGTAGCAAGGCCCGCTATCAGCTCGTATACGCCTGGACCCCACACGTGGTCCCAAGCAGCGGCCACGGTAGCCGGGTTATTTATGGCGAAGAGTATGGCCGATACGATCAAGCCGAGAGTGTTAAGGCCCCAGATCACCATCATGATCTTCATGTAGTGTTTGATTTCGATCATAGCCAGCAGTCCGAGAATGATGATGATTAGAACGGTGAACTCCACCTCTGGTACCGTACCGCTTAGCCACGAACCGAACGATGTGAGCGCAGGATAGTTGAGGGCAGTACCCCACATTGAAAATATCGTTGAGCTTACGGCTCCCATAACGGATGCGACGAGCCCGATTGAGAATATTTGCGCTAACCAGTAAATCCATCCCGTCCCAATCCACCCAACGAATGGGTCCACGAACCGCGATCCCCACACGTAGGCTCCCGCGGCTCTTGGAGTAGTGACTCCGAGCAGGGCGAACGTGAAGACACTGATGATAGTTGGGATGCCGACTAGTAGGAAAGCGCCAGGTACGCTTCCCATCGGGTAGTTGTAGATGACCTCAATCGAATATAGGGTAATTCCACTGCCAGCCATTGAAGCCCATGGCAGTACGAATGAACCGAGTGGTCCGATTTCCTTGACGAGCCCAGTAGACTTGCGCAGAAATAGTTCTACTTTGAATTCTTCGGTCAAAGTTGTTGACCAAACGGCACGTACCATTCTCTGCGTTTATTAAACTAACTTAATAGTTCAAGTCGAAAGAAAATACTGTATAGAGTTTACTGAACAGGCCGAACCTACGACAGAAGTTCCGTTCCACATGCCGGCGAAGAATCGAAGATTCGGAAACTAACCGGTTAATTTAACTTAGATTCAATCTGTAGCCCATAAACAGGTCCAACTTGTCTGAAACAAAAGTTCTCTTCGCCACCGACCTTCATGGCGGAGACACATTCTTTCAGAAGATACTCTCCGTAGCGAACAGCTCGAAAGTCAACATAGTCATGATGTGCGGAGATCTTACAGGGAAAGCAATTGTTCCAATTGTCAAACTCGACGAGGACTTGTACGTCACGAACTTCTTCAGCACAGATTATCGGTTGAAAAAGGAAGAGTTGCCCAAACTGGAGAAGGAGATACGAAAGGTCGGATACTATTATTATCACTGCAGCCGAGCCGAATATGAGGAGTTCAGGGCGAAACCCGATCGACTAACAGAACTATTCGATAAGCTGATGCAGCAGACAATCGAAAACTGGGTCACTAAGGTCGATGAAATTCTTCCTAAGGACATACGTGTTATAATGAACCCCGGCAACGACGACACCTTCGCCATCGACGAAGTGCTAAAGACATCAAGCCGCGTAGAGTACACTCTAGGAAAATGCGTCCAATTAGACGATAAACATTCACTTGTCGCGTGCGATTGGGTAAACCCCACCCCTTGGAGTTCCCCCCGCGAATGTAGCGAACGAGACCTAGACAAGCGTTTACGGACAGAGCTTGCACGAGCGCCTTCGATGGAACATCTGGTTTGCGATTTTCATACGCCGGCCTACAACACTCCGTTAGACCTTGCACCCCGACTCGGCAAAGATCTTAGGCCAAAGTACTTCATGGGTTCACCAATAATGGACCATGTAGGGAGCACGGCGATGAGAAAAGTCCTAGAGGAATTCCAACCGGAACTCGCGTTGCACGGGCACATCCATGAATCGCCTGGAGTTTGCAACATCAAGAGGACCACATGCATAAACCCGGGTTCTGAGTATGTCGAAGGAATAATGCACGGCTGCCTCGTCACGCTAAAGCCCGAAGGCCTTGAACACCAGTTAATAACAGGCGGCTGAATGAAAGAAAACCGACGATACCGGTGCAGGCGGCCTCTATACCTTAGGCGGCCCTGACTTGGGCGGAACCGGGTAAGTTCGCTAGGTGATTAGAACAAGCACTGACCGTAATTAGGCCAGACGACCTCGACAATCCCATCTCTAGTTCCGTAATAGCACGGATGAAGCTTCGCAGTTGTATCCGAATGGGCAGGGATAACCTCGAAAATGTTCCCAACCTTTACGTCATCTCTCGCATGGTCGAATACCGCTAGGGATAGTTCCTCGCGTTCAGTTACCTTTTCGACACCGGTTAGATCCTTGAAAAATGCTCCGACTACGTTGTCATAATTCTCTCCGCATTCGTCAGAGCACGAGTTCATTCCGAAGTCAAACATTGCTTCGTCGTTCTTCGGCCTGCTGATGCATCTTGTTAGAATCGTGAGGGCGCATTCGAAGGCCTCTATCCCTTCAATGTGATGATGGGAGCACCAGTCGCTGAAGACGTAGCTGCCGGCTTGAACAAGAACATTCTTCAGGCTGTGTTCTGGGGTGATATTCCAGGTGCATGTGTACCCTGCGCTCAGAAATGGAACTTCGATGCCAGCGTCTTCAATCTCATCCTTTAACCTCGCTATCTCATCTAAGCTCTTGAAATGTGCGATCTTTCTGTCGCAAAACTTGGTTATGTTTGATTCTGGGCCGTGATGCCAGATCCCTTCGAATTGTACCCCTCCGTACTCTTGTAAGTTCTTCACGAAGTCTTTCATACGGGACGAATCGACGCCGCAGCTACTCCTTCCGGCGTAGAGCTCAGCGGCGACTTTGATTTTGGTGTGGTTGTCAAGCGCGGCTTTGGAGAGTTCGCGAACGTTCTCTATGTCATCTATCCCGACGATTATGTTCGCATGCTTTGTCAGACCGCATAGCCTGTCGATCTTGCTCTTACCGCAGATTTCAGAGGTTATGAGTATGTTGCCGATTCCCGATTGAACATAGTACTCAGCTAGCCCTAATGAGGTCATAGATACACCCCTCGCGCCTGCATCTAGCTGCTTTCTTGCTATGATGGGCAATCGATGGCCCTTTTGGTGTGGGATCAGCCCTGCATTCTTTCTTCCCCTGTAGTATTCACTCATCGTGCGAATGTTCTTCTCTAAGACATCTAGGTCAATCAAAAGAGCGGGCGTCGGTAACTCTTCCGTTCTCATTCCAATATAATCCATTAAGAATTCTGCCCTCGTAATCCTCTACCCGAGTGTTTTCAAACCTACCTTCCGTCCCACGAAAACAAGATTTTGGTTAGACGCTGAGCCATTTACTGCTGTGAAGACTCACTATTCACTTGCCGGATCCGATTGTCCTCGATCACTTTCTTGAAACCAGTATGTTCTGGAAGAATGCTTCGTCAATGTTTCCGCCAGTTATTACTGCGACCGTTCGCTTTTCGGCAAAGCGTTTTGGCGTCTTAACGATTGGGGCAATGGAGATCGCGCCTGACGCCTCGACGATCTGTTTCTCTTTTTCCCATAGGAGGCGTATCATCTCCTTCATGTCATCCTCTTCGAAGAGCAGGACTTCGTCCACATACCGTTGGACCAGCTCGAAGGTTATGCAACCTTGTTCGATATTCCCATCCAAGCCTTCGGCAATTGTAGGCTTCATCGGTAGGTCAATGATTCTGCCGGCTTTCAGGCAATAGTACATGGCGGCGACGCCTTTGGGTTGTGCGCCTAAGACTTCAACTGAAGGTTTGATGCTTTTAGCCGCCACGGCTACTCCGGACAAAATGCTACCACCACTGACTGGGGTGATGATTGAATCTACAGCCGGTAATTGTTCAAGAATCTCCAGTCCAACGGTTCCCTGACCTGCAACAATCAGCGGGTCGTTGTATGCGGAGACGAAGGTTAATCCTCTCTCTCGTGCGAGCTTCTTGGCATATTGCTCTGCATAATCATACTGTTCCCCGTGTATGATTAGATCGACCTTGTGTTTGCGGATCTTCTCAATCTTGATTTTGGGGGTGGTCTCTGGGACGACCACGATTGTCGTGATCCCCAGTTTTTCCGCTGCCATACCAACAGCTTGCGCGTGGTTTCCTGATGATGCCGCGATAACGCCGCGCGACTTTTCTTCAGCAGTAAGGTGCATCATCTTGTTCAGCGCACCTCGGATCTTGAAGGCGTTGGTCACTTGCTGGTTCTCAAGCTTAAGATACACTTCGGAACCCGTCAAACTTGACAAGTATTCGGAGTGTACCAGTGGAGTCTGCTTTACATCATTTCGTATCGAATCTCTCGCGTCTTGAATGTCACGCAGACTTATCATTTGATAGTCACCAATTGGGGTTTTGAACGCGGTCGATAGAACGTTGACGCATACTAAACTGTTAGCTGACTAAACCATCTCTGAGTTTCTTACTTAGAGGATCGTTCCGTCGAAAGGGCTATCACACCTAGCCCCATCGATACCGACGCTCCCACAAGGAAGATAGTAACGGAATCATGCAAGAGTAGGATTGAGAACACGGCTCCAATGAAGGGAGCCGATGAGTAGTATGCTGCGGCTCGAGCCCCTCCTAGGTACCGTAGAGCTAAAACCCACAGAACATTGCTGAATCCGTAGCAGAAAATCCCAATCATCAAACCAACGAAAACCCACTGTATGGTCCATGGAGCCGAGAAGAGTAACGATAAGAGCAAGTTGACAACCCCTGCCGCCACTCCCCTAAGACCTGCAACCTGAAACGGATTTCGAACCGAAATTTTCCGAATGAAGTTGTTATCGAATCCCCAACAGAAGCACGCTACAACAATTGCTAAAGTACCTCCAAGGTTTGATATTGTTTCGAAACCATTCCAAGTAATGAACAGGCTTCCCATGAAGACAGCAAATGCACCTACTGCAAACTTTCGGTTCAGCTGCTCATGAAAAACTACCCATGCAACTAGAATCGTGAATACCATTTCGAAATTCAAGAGCAGGGAAGCGTCGGACGCGGGTATGCTCTTTAAACCAATTAGGACCAATGGAGGAGCTAAGATCGCGCCGAAGATTATTGAACCCAACATCCAAATTGCATCATCTTTATTGAGTGAGATCTCATCGTACTTCATGCTTTTCGGGGCAAAAACGGCTAGAATAGCCGCGCCGAGACCCGAGCCGAAGTAGAATAACCCTGCTAACAGGAGCGGCGAGATGGTCCCAACAAGGGGTTTTGCGAGAGGCGTGCTAAGGCTGAAGAAACATGCGGCTAGGAATACGCATATGAGGCCCTTGCGATGGTGCGCATCGCTCAACTTCCGCAACCTTCACGCATGATTGGAATACCGAACATCATCTAACGGAGCGGTTAATCCTCGGCAGGTTTCAGTGCGCGGTAGGTTTCAATAGTTCTCTGGATGTTGTGTACGAGTCTAACATGATTGGGTCTACTTCGACACCAATTCCGGGTTCCTTAGGAACTTCTAGCTTGCTTCCAGGTTTCAGCGTGAACTCTCGGGTAATTATGTCTCTTGCAAAGTAGCGTTTGCTTGCTGAAATGTCACCTGACAACGAGAAACCTGGCAATGATGCGAGCGCTACGTTGAATGCTCTTCCTATTCCAGTTTCTAGCATTCCTCCGCACCATACTGGGATTTTCTGTTTCAAGCATAAGTCATGGATTTCTTTCGACTTCTGTAAGCCTCGGACGCGACCCGGTTTAACGTTGATTATTTTGCAGGCTCCGATCTCTATCGCTTTACGTGCGTCCTCCAGCGTGTGGATACTTTCATCCAAACAGATAGGAGTTGAGAGTTCAGCCTGAAGTTTTGAATGATCAATGAGGTCGTCATAGGCGAGAGGTTGTTCGATGAGAAGCAGGCGCATAGAGTCGAATTTCTTCAGCGTTGCCACATCATCTAATCGATACGCGGAATTACCGTCGACTTGTAGCTTAGTATCGGGAAACTCATTTCGTACTGCCTTGATATATTCGAGGTCAAATCCCGGTTTTATTTTTAGTTTAATTCGGCCGTATCCATCCCTCAGGTAATCGGAGACAGTTTTCACGAGCACCTTCGGAGTTGGCTGGATGCCCACGCTGACGCCTACGTCAACTTCGTCTCTGTGTCCTCCCAGTAATTTCGAGAGGGGCTGATTCTTGATCCTGCCTAGCAGGTTCCAAAGTCCCATCTCGACTGCGGCAACCGCCGTATTGTTACCCCTAACTCGGTTGGCCGCTTCAAGAAAATCGGTAGGGGAGGTGAGCCTTTGTTGGAAGAGAATCGGAGCCAAAAAACGACTGATTATGAATTTGGCTGAGGCAATTGTTTCCTCGTTCTGCCATGGAGATGGATTCGCGACGCATTCGCTGTATGCGGTGAGTCCCTCCTTGGTTATACGAATGAGTAACGCATTCTTCGCAGTTTCGACTCCGAAACTTGTTTCGAAAGGAGTAACGAGGGGTAGGCTTACTTCACGTAGTTCTATCTCGTCAACCGGACTCAGGTCTGTTGCAGTCGTTTCAAAGGTCCCCTTCGATGGTTACGAAGCCACCAGCACTGTTGTTTCATTCTCCGACGTGAGAAATTTGCTTATGGGGTTATGAGGCATAGGCAATCATGAGGTCCATTAAGTTCGTCGCCGTATTGCCAGCATATATTGCATCGCCCAATCTCCTGAAGGCATTGGAAGTATTATGGCGTTTCAACGAATCGATCGGGTCTATTCCTGCTTGCCTAGAATTCCTTAACGTATAGCCGTCTACGATGGCGCCTGCGATGTCGGTCGGCCCATCGGTGCCGTCGGTTGCGATGGAGCCGATGGTTATTCTTGTGTTGCCGGCTATCTTCAGTGCCGCAGCCAAGGCTAATTCTTGATTTCGGCCGCCTTCTCCGTGCGCTCCATCGATCTTGACGGTTGTTTCACCGCCGGCGATTAGGATGTGTGGAGCCTTGAACGGTCTTCCGTTGCTCTCAATTTCTCTCGCAAGATTAGCTAAAGCAACCCCAACATCTTTTGCCTCGCCTTCGATCGCGGTTGAGATTATGCTTGCTCCTATTCCCAGTTCCGTTGCCTTTCTCTTAGCTGCTTGACATAGCATACGGTTATCTGCAAAGATCAGTGGGCGAGATTTCACGCCGGATTTTGCAAAGTCTCGGGCTTTCGGGGATTCTAGGCGCTTATCCGCGGACTCGAAGCAACGTCTCACAGACTTCGGCGCTTTGTGCCACAAATCGTATCTCATCAGAACATGTTTCGCATCGAGGAAGGTGGTTGTGTCCGGGACGGTGGGCCCCCAGGGCAGGCCCTCGATCTCGTCGAGCGCGATCAAACTAACGACCTTGGCTGGATGAGAAGCCATAGCTAGCCTACCGCCGCCCACTTGTGAGAGATGTTTCCTTACCGTATTCATGGCTTCAAGTGGCGCACCGGAATACAACAAGAGTTTAGAGATCTTTCTCGCATCATTCAGCGTGATGCCTGGCAGAGGCAGCAGGGTCAGGGAGGTACAGCCGCCGGTAACGCAAGCGATGACGAGATCATCCTTGCCCGCCATTCTGGCAACGCGAAGAATCTCTTTGCCGCCTTCAACACTTCCTGCATCAGGTATGGGGTGACCGCCAGCTATGACTCGGATCTTCTTGGTCTTACGCCCCCACCCCTTCTTCTCAACAACAACGCCTTCCCGAATTCTCTCTCCGAGAATATCCTCAAGGGCAGAAGCGACGAAGGTAACTTGCTTTCCTCCGCCGACGACGAATATGTTTCGAATCTTCTTCAGATCGTATCTGAATGGACCTATTTTGAGAACTTTACCGACTTTCACTCGCTGCTTGACTAAGTCGTAGGAGTTTACTTGTTGAAGCGCGGATTCCATTATGCCGATGACGATGCGTCTTCCCTTGGCGTTCCCTCTTGAGGTTAGGTTACGATAACTCTTGATCATCATCGGCTACTATACCCTCGGCGAGTAGCACACTGGCCAGGCTGGACTCAGCTCTTACCCAGCTCCGCTTGCATTCTGCTAGCAGCCGTCTTCAGGTTTTCCATTGATGAGGCGAGAGAGATCCGGATGTAATTCTTCCCGTGATCTCCGAAAGCGGTTCCCGGTGCAGTCACTACCCCACATTTTTTCAAGAGATCACCGGCGGGATCGTCTTGCCGTAGGTTAGTTTTTGATGTATTCGGGTAGAGATAGAAGGCCCCTTTGGGTTTAACACATGTTATGCCGCGAATCTTCGTAATCTGATCGTACATGAAGTCTCGTCTTCTCTTGAATTCCGAGACCATTTGTGAAACGCCGTCTTGAGGCCCTTCCAATGCTGCTACGGTGGCTCTTTGAGCGATGGATGTGGCGCAAGTCACTAAGAATTCCTGAAGCTTGACCATTTCCCCGATTATTCTCTTCGACCCCACGGCGTAGCCGACCCTCCAACCGGTCATCGCGTAGCTCTTCGAGAAAGCGAACACTGTGATCACTCTGTCTTTCATCTCGGGGAACGTGGCGATGCTATGATGTTGGGCGCCGTCGTACAGCATCTTCTCATAAATTTCGTCGCATAAGACTAAGAGGTCGTGGTCGGTCGCGAGTTCCGCGATCCCGGCCAAGTCGTCTTTGTGCATGACCGAACCCGTTGGGTTGGCGGGTGAATTGATTATGATCATTTTCGTCTTGTTAGTGATCGCCTTCTCGACTTCCTCCGGTTTTAGTCTGAACTCATCTTCTTCTCTGACCTCTACTGGGACGGGTATGCCGCCGGCGAACCTTGTCTGTCTGACGAAGCTCTCGTACGCAGGGTCTGGAATTATGACCTCGTCGCCGGGGTTAATTGTCACGAGTAATGCGGAGGAGATTGCCTGCATCGCTCCTGTGGTGACGATGACTTCGGTCTTAGGATCAGCTTCGATTTTGTTATCCGCCATAAGCTTTCGGCAGATACTTTCTCTCAAGTCCAGGTATCCTGCGTTTGGGGTGTACTGGGTATATCCCTCATCGAGCGCTTTCTTGGCCGCATCAACTATGTGCTGCGGGGTCGGGAAATCTGGCTCTCCAATCTCCAAGTGAACAAGGCCCTCTTTCCCCAAAGCCAGATCATACATAACCCGAATCCCGGACCGAACCACGCTCTTGGACCGATCCGAAATTACATCTTTAACCATTGGCTAGGACACCAATAACCCGACGTGGAAGGCGGCAGCGTGGTTACCATTCATTTGCTTCCTGGTTGAGCTTGCAATCTCGAATGACGCCAACCTTGGACCTGCCTGCCTACGTCTTTCTCAGCTTAGACGCAGTTTTCTCAGCAACGCTCAGCGCGTATTCGGTATCCTCTCTTTCGACTCCTCTGTGGGTAACCATCCTTACTCGGTTACCCTCAAGGGCGCCTACCTTCACGCCATACTCAGCGAGTTTTGCAATCCAGTTGTCGCCGGTCGTTCCGAGGCCGGACACGTCATAGATTACTATGTTTGTTTGAACGTGTGCGGGGTCGATTGCGATTCCGTCGATGGCGGCTAAGCCTTTTGCAAGCATCTGTGCGTTTGAGTGGTCGTCGCGGAGGCGATCAACCATTTTCTCGATTCCGATAATTCCAGCGGCGGCTATGACTCCGGCCTGCCGCATACCACCGCCGAGCATCTTTCGATACCGCCTTGCCTTGGCAATGAATTCTCGATCGCCCACGGCGAGCGAGCCGATTGGAGCGCTAAGGCCCTTAGAGAGGCAGAACATCATTGAATCAATGTATTGCGTAATCTGCTTAACATCGACATTCTGCGCCACGGCCGAGTTGAATATTCTCGCGCCGTCCATATGCACTTTTAGCCCTTTTCCATGTGCCAAGTCGTAGACTGCCTTCATTTGGGACGGAGTCCAAACCGTGCCGCCGGCGCGGTTGTGAGTGTTTTCTATGCACACGAGGCTTGTTGGTGGGAAATGTATGTTCGGGGGACGCAGATTAGATTCAACATCTTGCGCAGTCAATACGCCATACTGTCCCGTGACCAATCTTGGGATAAGTCCCCCGAAAGCTGTGAATGCACCGGCTTCGTAGTAGTACATGTGCGCCTCGGCTTCGAGGATTACCTCCTCCCCGCGCATCGTTTGGCTTAGAACGCTGACTAGATTCGCCTGCGTCCCGCTCGTCGTAAGCAATGCCGCTTCCTTGCCCATTCTTTTGGCCGCAAGCTCTTCTAGGCGATTGACGGTAGGATCTTCACCGTAAACGTCGTCCCCGAGAGGAGCGTTTTTCATAGCCTCAAGCATTTCGTCGGTAGGCAGTGTTACAGTATCGCTTCTGAGATCAACGATCCGCATGCAAAGTCACTTAGGACTGAGCCACGAACCAATTGCATATATGAAGTATGCATGGCGCCCTCGTTTGGATAAGTCGACACACTATTCTTTGTGGCCCGGGGAAACTCGGAGATTAGTACCGACGGCGCCTAGTTACGACCAACGCAAAGACTCCAAGCAGTATGCCTGCGAGGATGGATTCCCGTGGGAAGCCAGGTATCGGATCGAGGGTCGCGGGAGTTGATGTGGAGACTGGATTCTGGGATGTTGTGGGTGCGTTGGTTACTGTTTGAGTATAAGCTGCCGTTGTGTTTGTTATTGGTGATGTGGTCAGAGAAGTGATAGTTGATGAGCTGTTCGATTGTTCTTGTTGAAGGTTTAGCGTGATTGAGGCGGGACCGTTGAATGTCACCGCGGTTGGGTTGGTTGAGGCTACGCAGGATAGCCCACCGGAGCATGCCCAGCTTGAGAACTTGTAGCCTGATGGTATGTTACATGCGGTTACAGTACCGGGGCCAAAGCCGGTGCTGAAGAACGAACCGCCGTTATCAACTCCCGGCGAAGAGCAGGAGCCCCAATTTACTGACGCGGATGAGACCGGGTTCGTTTGGACATTGACCTGTGCTGCGTATACGGCAATCAGAACTCCGCCCGAGTTGTAGACTGAACAGTCAACGGGGTTCGCGGTGTTGCTCGCACATGCCACCCCACCCGCCCAGGTCCAATGATCAAACATCCACCCGGCGTTGGGTGTAGGCAGGTTCGCCGTGGCTCCGAAACTTGCTGAGCAGACCAAGGCGGACTGGGAGTAAGTGTAAGTGCTCCCACAAGCCGTAATCGAACCGGGGGATGTCGTGCTAAGGAAGCCTGAGGGAAGAGACTGGAAAATGACGGATTCGAGAAGCGGCGGTGCTGTCGTTGAGGATGAGGTTTGAGTGACGGTTTGATATGTTTGCGTCGAGGAGGAAGTTGTCTGAGTAGCTGATTGGCTTGTTGTTTGAGTCGTAGTTTGGGACGTGACTTGGGTGGTCGACGACTGCGTTGTCGTCTGAGCAGTTGTAAGGGTTCCTCCCTGTGATGTGAAATCGAGTTCAACATTCGTGCCGGTTAGTGTGACTGTCTTGCTGACGGGCCCGAAACCGTTTCCTGAAGCGGTCACGGTGATTGTTCCGGAACTTGGGATTGGGAATGCGTAGCCGCCTGAGGCGGATGAGATTGCGTAGTAGGCACCGTTGCTTGGAGTAATTGTTACGCCCGAGATTCCTTCGCCTATGCCGTAGAAGTTGTTGCCGTTCGCGTCGTTGAACACTACTCCCGTTAGGAGCGGTGTGGCGTCGGCGGATGTGCCGAAGTCTTGTGTGATGAATGCCTGGCCACTTGGGCCTTCATAGTAACCTATTCCGACCTCATAGTATGCTGGGGGTGGGTATGGAAAGATGTTGAGAAGATTCATCCTGTGCGCACGGCATGGGTAACCGGAATCGGTCATCAGTGTGTCTTCCAAATCCGTGGCTGACATTCCAGTGCCTGCGCCGATGTTCTCGCCGGCACTGATGTAGTTGTACCCGGAATTCTGAATGCGTTCGAAGGCCGTGGTCCCATTGGGGTCTGTGTGAGAGAAGTAGTTCTGATTGTACATGTCCTCGCTGTGGGCCTCCGCGACGGATAACAAATCTGGGTTCATAGCCAGCGGAGGGCGGACACCTACATATTCCGGCCCATAGCAACCGTTCTGCGGATCATCCTGCAAACCCTCGGTAATGTCAATGCCTAACCGTTGGCCTTCGGCGACAGGATTCGCACGAGCACGGTTGATGTACTCAAGAACCAACTGCTCCTGCGGAGTAGGGTTACCATCGTCGTAGAGAATCAGCGCCGTCGCTTTCGGAGCAATGACGGTGAGCGAAAGGATGGAAGCTGCCATCATTAATATGACGAATGCAACCGAGGTTGCTGATTTTCCGCTTAGAGGCATAGTCCCACCTTCGAATCAGTTGTTGGACTGTAGGCAAGGGCTTCGCGTCGGCTAGGTCGAATAAGCCTTCTTTTGGAGATGACGGATTAAGTGAGAAGCTTCGCCACGTTGGGCGGCTAAAATGCACACTAACTTGTGAATTGCCAATGGTTTACTGGTTTGGGCGAACCTAGAGGGGCACCAATCATGAACGCTTAGGCTGATTTGGCATCCATTTCATGCGGACAGAAGACTAGTAGAACCCTTCGTTTGGTCTGAGTGTGTGACAGGGGTCGTGTTCTTTTTCTACGCCAATATGACTATCCTTGTACGTGGAAGACCACATTCTGTTCCGCTTGAGAGTAAGCTCATGCTCAAAGTCACTGTAATTCTCGTACTAGCGCTCTTGTTTCCGCATCAGTTCGTGGGAGGAAAACCGTATGCTAACAATATCGTCCTCGCCGAAGAATACCTTATCCGCCAGTTGAATCCTGACCTGGGGTTGGTTTACGAAAGCAACACGCCAGGAACACATTGGCTTACGGGCGAGTATCCTAACTTTCGTTGGAGGTACAATCAAACCTATTGGCTGTATTCGGACAACCTGTTTGCATCCCTAGCGCTACGAGCCGATTATCCGCAGATTTCAAACGAAATTAACGGCTCCATTAACCGGTACTACCAGCCTCCCTCAGGCGTTTTCGAAGTCGTGGCGGGAGAAAGAATCCCGCTCCCACTACACGCAGCCGAGGATCATATAGTAGTGGAAATGCCGAACTACGTGATCATGATTCGCCGACATAACTCAACTGCGCTCGTCCTAAACTGGTTGGACCTCTGGCTCTATGAAGCCCTGGAGTATGATCTGGAAGGAAACTACGGAGGCGCTCAGTTTCTCTTGCGAAGAGCGGAAACGATGTGGACTGGCAGTGGGTTTTGGGATTTATCCTACCTTTTTACGCACACGTACAGTAACCATAAACTGGCACTATTCCTATTCACCCTTGAAGCTCTTGGCCTCACGGTTCATGAAGAAGACGTGATGCTGCAACATTTGTGGCGTATGCAGAACAAAGACGGCGGAATCTCGAGCCTAGCCGACGCCAACGGCCGCCCGCTGGGTACCTCAAACACCGAAACCACTGCACTGACTTTGCTGATTTATGATCAGACCTTGCTCAATAAATTTTCCAAGATACAACTCCCTAATGAGGGACAAACCTCAACGCAGCTCGCTTCTATCGTGGCGATCGCCATCGTTCTATCCCTCGTAATTCTAAAGGAAAACGCAGCAGTCCGACATGAGCGGAGCGACTTTCTCAAGAAGAACCATCGATCAAGTGCTCGCCAATGAGAACGGTGCTTGTAGGTTTGCGGTGCAAACGAACAACCTACCCCGATTGATCCTTACACCAGTCTTCATAATCCTCGTTTACGTTGTCGACCATTATCTTAGTGGCTTCATGAAGCCACCCCTTTCCTCTCTTGGCGAGATCCTTACGCACGGCCTTTACCGCCTTTCCGCTCCCAACATGAATATTTCCCGTCTCGAATCCCATTGATTCCAGAAGATGCTTCTCATCGGTTTTCGCGGGGAGCGTACTCAGTTCGACTCGCGAGCAGTCGGGCGCTAGTCGGCGTACGAGCCAGCGGCCTCGCACTCGAAAGTAGGGATCGATGTCTCGACAGGCGGTTTCGAGAATCTCCTCGTAGAGAATTCGCGTAGAGCCTTTTTGATTATAGGCCCAGATGCATGCCGACGGCGTGAGAGCTTTCGTTTCGCGTGCGATTCTTTCTCCTTGCCAGTCGGTTACAGCCACGTAGCGTTCATGCCCGAGGCTTCCAACGCCGGCAACTCTATGCCCAACCCGGAGTTTCATTTCTTCTTCAGGGAGTAGACTCCGGAGCGCCTTCATGGCGGTCTTCGGAACATCCTGAACGCTTGGTAATTCGTCCAACTTGTCCCAGAAATGCTCTGGGTTTCGAAGTTCCGAGTTGGCGATTGTCCTAAGCCAAGAGTGGTGCTCTTCAAGAACGAAGGGCCGTCCTCCGGACCTGAGGCAGGCAAGGTAGCCATCGAGAATAGCATTGGATATTGCCGTACTGTGGATTTTCAGATGCCCTCCTGCGACGGCGAGGTTTGCGCTCACAGCTAAGCGGACTAGGTCGTTAGTGTACGCCATTGGGTAGGTTTCGTCGAAATCATTCACTCCCCAAACGAGACGCCCTTCAGCATCTCGCCAAGTTCCAAAATTCTCGACGTGAAGATCCCCCACAGCCAAGACCTCCGGCGCACGAGCTAGGTCTGGACAGAGTTCGCCCCAGACTTGAGCCCAACGATAAAAGGTGCCCCGAAGGAAACTGAATGAATCTTCAGCCATTAGTTTATGCTTCAAGTCCAAGTCTGACTTGACAAGGTTGATACGTTTCCCAAGCCAGTTCTCGAACTTTCTTGTAGCCTTAGAAACTTTCATCGGTTACGACGCCTCAGAACCGCCAAGTGTAAGAAGCTCGCGATAGGAAAAGATGTGCTTTCTCTCTTCAGCGACACCTCTCCCAATCCTACCTGTGCCGAGTGCCGAGTTTATTTCAGTCTGGAAGCTACGGTCTTGTGCTCCAGGATCGTAGGTTTTGGTTTGTACCTGGAGCTTCCCCTGAGCACTGACGGCGGAATCGCAGCTAGGTTAACGATTGCAAGCCAGAAATATGCGGTGGTAAGTCCTTTCATAAAGAGTAGTTTGTCGGATGCGGTTATCGTGATCGGGTTGAGCGTGGAGATTACGTACGTTATCGTTTGGTAGGGGATTACGAGGGTCATTATTAGGACAGCAGCGTTGAGGCTAATCACATAGCCTACCTGAAAGAAAGTCGCTCTGAAGGCGGAGGCGATTCCTCTTCGTTTCTCGGGCACGGAGCTCATGATGGAGCTGATATTCGGAGAGACAAACAAGCCCATGCCCACCCCGACAAGCATCATGTGAACGACCACAATTAGGACCGGTGTGGAGATTGCGGTCGTAGAGAATAGGAAGAGAGCGGCACTCGTGAGAGCAAGTCCGCAGGTTGTGAAGGGTAGGTGCCCATATCTATCAGACAACCGACCGCTTATCGGCCCGACTAGAAGGAAGGCTGCGTCGAACGGTAAGATCGCGATACCGGCGGCGAGAGGGCTCATGTCGAGAATCAACTGAAAGTAAAGGCTGAGAAGAAGAAGGAAGGCGCCCCAAGAGATTGCATTCAGGAGCTGGGCAATTACTCCGCCAGTGAACTCTCGGATCCTGAGAAGGCTCATGTCAAGCAAGGGGTATTTTTCACGCCGTTCTTGGAGAATGAAGATGAGAAGGGTTACGGCGCTGACTAGGAGAAGGGCATACACTACTCTCTCTTCAGACAAGCCATATGCATCGTAAGTAAGCGCGAGCAGAAAGGCAGTGATCGAAATCGAAAACGACGCAAAACCCAGCCAATCTATCGGGCTCTTCCTTTCTACTTTGGCAATTTCTTTTAACCGGTGATGAGCCCAAAATGTGCCGAAGAATCCTATTGGGATGTTGATGTAGAAAAGAGCTCTCCAGTCGAAGAAGGAGAGGATAAAACCGCTTAATGTTAGGCCGGCCATCGCTCCGGACCGGAATGCAATCTGGTTAATGCCGAGGGAAAGCCCCAGATCCTTTCGTGGAGTCGCATCAACGATCATCGCGACGCTGTTTATGAATAGCATCGCCACGCCGAGCCCCTGCAAACCTCTCCAAACAATGAATTGATCCGCACTCTGCGAAAGGCTCGTCAGTGCAGAACCGATCGTGAAGATTGCAAAGCCGGTTGTGTAAATTCGCACGCGCCCGACTATGTCGGTAACTCTGCCGATAAGAAGCAATACAATGGTTCCGACGAGCACGTAGGATTGGGTGAACCAAATGGCCTGCTCTACGTCAGCATGCAGAGCCGCGGCGACCTGCGGAAGGCCAATGATGACAATACGTGAGTCGATCCCATCCATCAGCACCCCAACGGTAGTTACCGTAAGAACGACCCACTTGTATTGCAACTGCGACCACTATTTCCTGCAACTTCTTCCGAATCCGATTTCCTAGCGCGCCTCAGAATTCACGCTGCGTAGCCAACGGTTTCTTATTTACCTGCCTCGAAATTTCCAGGCCCCGGAATTTTTCGGCTCGTTCATAGTCCTCTCTGAAACAGCAAGACTGGGTAGAGAACTTCACACCTTTGCAAGTGCATCATGACTGCCTTGTTCTTGGAAAACACAGGTTGTAAATCCCTAATGAATAGCAATACACGGAGGAGGAAATTACCCAATGGGGCTTGAGCGTGAACTGATTCGTGACGTCCTAAGTGAGAAAAAGAAGAAGAGAAGAAGAAAAGCAAAAGAACTTGAAATTAAGCTGTAAGAGCTAAAACCGCTGGATGATTTTTCGGATATCGAGAAATAGATTGGCCTTTGCGGGGCCACAACGCCGCCCTATACACTGTCTAGTTGTTAGGCTACTAGTAATTTGCTTCTGTAGCCAGAATGCGTGTTCGATTATTCTAGCGTTATTTTCTGATACGGGGAGTCTTATGGGATGGTGCGCACACCACACGACGACAGCCAAACTGGTTTTCGCCGAGTTATCCATTCACACACGAAGTTCATCGTGCCTGTTCAGCCTGTGCGGGTCGTAATCGGGAAACTTGGCTGGTCTTTTCATTAAAGGGTCAATCGACTCAGAGGCAGGACGCTTCCTACAATTGAACCAATCAGAAAGGATAGTGCCGCTCCAGCTAAACCTAGGAGCGCATAGCGAGCTCCAAATTTCCATGGAGACGCATGGCTAAACCTGCCCACCCCCAACGCGAAGAGAAGCACTAACGCAAGAATCAACGAAGCGATCATGGCGTACCTCAGACCAAGAATGACAAAGGGACCACTATAATTATCGTTGATGCAAACGAGTGCGCGAAAGCCAGAAGGGTAACCGTAAGGTTGGTCGTTTGATCGAAATATTTTGTTTGGTCGACACAGTTTACAATAGTGACTCATTGATTGAAACCAAACCTCAACTCAAACTCTAATGTCATTCGGCTGGCTGCCTGTGATGATGTGAACAGCGTTCCTAGTGATACGTGGAAAGGGCGAACTTGCAGTAATCAAAATTGATGGGTTTTCAGGGCGTGGTCTTCAACGTCTTCAGCCATGTCACAATCGAATCCCACGATTCTCCGTGTTCTCGCCTAGAGCAAATCTCGTAGATTAATTTGGCAGAAGCAATCTGTTCAGGTGTTCTGTCATCCTTACCTACCGAAGCCGACACAATGTATCGTGCGAGGCTGCCTCCTCATTGTCCATATAGATTGCGGTTGAATACCAAATGATGCCGACGAGTCGCTAAAGGCCTGCTGAAGGGGACGCACAGCAACTGGATTTACAACCGGCTTGAGGCAGCAAGCGACGGGATTGTCGATCTCAAGCTCGAAGAAGAAGGAAAAACCACAGGGGACATGATCCGAATCAGAAGCATGCGAGACGTACACTTTGACCGAGAATGGCATGAACTGAAGGTCGGCGAAAACTTAGAAATCACCCTAAAGAGATAGCAATCTATTGATCGCTCCCACTCGAGTGGGAGTCTACTGGTGCGGGACGACGACGCGTTGCGTGGGGGAGCGGTGAGATTTGAACCCACAAATCGTGGGCACAAAAGAAATCACTACTCTATCGTGGTCATTCCAAGGCTTGAGCCGGGTTAATGATCTTGATGTGTTTCTCGAGTGCCTCCCTACAAATCGTTCTCAAAAGATGCTTCTCATCCGTGGTGACAAAGAAGTCGCAGCCTTCCTGAATCGACGTCGCTATGTGATGGAAGTCGGCGGACCCAATCCCCCATTTGGATTTGAGGTCACGAAATTCAAACATGAGGTCCTTCGCTAGGTCCACATAACTTCCGAACTGCATAATACTCAAGTTGAACTGCTCTTGAATCGAGGCCGTTACCTCGTAGATCTGCTCTATCGGCATGTTGCTTGATGACGCAAGTGCTCCGGGAATCTCGATCAAGACTAAAGCCGAGCCGATGCATGACCCATTCTCATCCTTGACTCTTTTTGACAGTTCGAGTGCAGAGTCATGAAAGGGTTCCCCAAGCTTCTTGACGGAGGCGACTAGGACGTTTGAGTCGAGGCCGATCTTCAAGCCTTCCTGCGTTCCCTTTCGATCATCTCGGCAGCTGTCATATTTCTTGGGAAGTAACGTGCGAGCTCTTCCGAAAGCTCTTCGAGAGATCGATGCTTAACCCATTCCGGAACTTGGAATTCCAAACTAGAGGTGTCTTTCGCTCGATATACATTCACCCGGCCTTTTCTAATTAGAAGCACCTTGCCTTCCCCAACGAGCTTAAGCAAGTGCCCGTTCGCTGTTGCCCATGAGATCCTGAGCCGTTTCGCCACCTCGTCCGGGGTCACGGCGTCTCTTTCGAGAAGCTCCAGAATATCGTCGTCCAGATCGCTCATGGGCTATCTGTGCTGAGATATATCTTATGTTATAAATAAGGATACACCGAGTTGAATTCGAATTCGTAGTGGGGAGTGATAAAATCTCCGACAAGAAATTGAGGATGGTGGAGCCGGTCGGACTTAACTGGAATTCTCACTGGGACTAGTTCTTAAACGCCTCATTTTGAGGCTTTTCTGTCTCTTTGTTCGAGCAGTAGAATACCAGAACCACCTATTTCAACAAGTCAATTTCAAGACTTCACGGCGCAGCACTCCAGAGATTGGTAATGGAAGTCGCATACGTCATGCTCCTTCCTCTCGTCGGTCAGGCTCTTAATATTCCCAGATTGTTCCTCGTTGCAGGTCTTTTATCCTGTCAACCGGTTCTTGGGCGGCCTCTGCTAGCTCCGGCAACGACTTCGCGTTCTCCGGCGCTACCGCTGCCAAGTTATGAAGGCAATGGAGCACTCGGTCCGCGAGCGGCCGCGTCATTTTTCCGCTCCATTGAAGGAATTAGAAATAGGGTAAATGAAGCTTATGCACAAAATTAATTCGCTCCATCTTTCATCGGATAAGGTTTTCTGCGATTCTATGCCTGCTCCAGAGGCGCAGACCTCTCGGCAAGATGCCGGACAGCTAGGATGTAAACGGCGTGAGACCATGCGAGGGGTAGAACTCCGACAGGGGACCCATCATAGGCGTTCACCTGTTCCGCCAGCAGATTGCTTTTAGTCGCGCGGTCGGTGGCCCAATTAAGTAACTGTTTCGCCCTCGCAAGATTGCCTACGTCCGATCTATAGATCGAAAGGAAGAGCGTCGTGAGAATCCACGGGTTCCCGATGATGCTTGAATCAACTCTCAAGTATCCATCGCTCTTGTACCTTGCGAGTCCTCCAATCCTTGTGTTGACCCACAGTTCCTTCTCTATTTGGTCTGCTGTGGAGGCAAGTCTTTGGTCATTGGCGGGTACGACATCGAAGAAATTGATTGCAAGTAGCCCGGAGTCTAACGCTTCATCGCGAGGATTTGCCGACCGTAAGAATCTCTTGAGCTTCGAATCGTACAAGGACAGGAGAATGCTCTCTCTAACCTCGTTCGCCGCCAGTTGAAATCGTGATGCATGTCTCTCCGACCCAAGAAGTTTGGCTATTTGTGAAGCTGAATTCAATCCTGCGTAGACTGCCGAGGCTGAATATGTGGAAATGGTTTCCCTCTCTTCCCACTCATCCCATGACGGGTTTGGAAGTTTAGTCTCTTTATCACGCCAGTTTGTTAGGAACTCAGCGACTTTGATCGCGTTTTGCCATTTTTCGGCCACGAATTCTATGTCTCCGCTGGCTTTGTAGAAGTCCCACAGCGCGAAGAGCGCTATTCCGCTTTGGTCTATCTGTATGAATGGGACAGGGTGCCATGTTGATCCAAATAGTCCAGTCGGGTAGTACTTGTGCAGCAAGTACCCTTTCTCTGTTATCGCGCTAAAGATGAAATTGAGGACCCGCCTGACCACATTGTGGTAGCCGCAGCTATCTAATGCAAGTATGCACCAGCAAGCGTCCCTCGGCCAAACATAGTCGTAGGTGTCGCCGCCGGTTCGTTCAATTTCGGAGTCGGATGACGCGATTATCGCTCCGTTCTCGCTGCACATAGACCGCAGGACGAGCAAAGAACGGTTGTACACTTCCTTAACTCTCGCTAATCCAAGCCGGGAGGCGTCAATGTCTTGTGCGTGTCTCAACCAGTTCGTCCAATACCTATCGGTCTCCAAAATCGCCTGGTCGAAGCCGTCTCCTCGGGATCGAAGGTGTGCGCGCTGGATGTCCTGAAAGTTTCTTCCCGCGGCCATGTAGAGGTGAATAGATCTAGATTCGCCTGGGCCGAGAGAGTTCAGATTCCAGCCTATGCAGGAGTCGGCGAACCCATTGCTCACGGCGTTGCCACCCAGGATTCCATCGTCCGCGTCCCGCCAGGTGCCCTGCAGACCTCGCCACTCTTTCCTTCCTGTTGCGAATTGGTTGAATG
Organism: uncultured Candidatus Bathyarchaeia archaeon; assembly: GCA_964533505.1. GTDB lineage: Archaea > Thermoproteota > Bathyarchaeia > 40CM-2-53-6 > 40CM-2-53-6 > FEN-987. The sequence continues at coordinate 64,973 of CAZHKA010000026.1, forward strand.
ATGGCGTAGAACAGAACGCGAAGTAGAAGTCATTCTTGTAATGAATTATGGCATGCAAGTGAGGATCCAACATGGCTGTGTCGCCGACCGGGTTCTCGTCGATGTGTAGGTCTTGGTAGGAGAACAGGCGGACATCACGCGTTTGATTAGAATCGTTCTTGACTATCAACTTCCTCCATAGGATGTCCCAAGAGGGGTGTACTAGGTCAACTAGCTGGACTTTCAACTGTAGTTTGTCAGAGCTGGCCTGCGTGCTACCTATCGGTGAATCACTCAAATACTCCTGGGTAATCGTCCATCCATCTCGTAACCAACTTATTGTTCCGTCGGTGAAGGCACCTACGGATATTCTATGTACATGGTCCGAATAGCCAACGTACGGATAGTAAACATCATTGATATCCGAGTTCGGACCGATTGTCACGTGTAGGCGTGAATTGCCCAGAATGATAGGAGCCGTCACAGTATCACACGAACGAAAAATGGGTGCTAGCGTCCGATACTGCTCAAGGCCGAAGTTAGTTCTTTGATCCTCTTATCCGTCACTTCGATGACTTTAGCCCTGAGCTTCTCTCCGCTAAGCTTCAGTCCCTGCAATTTCTCAAACTGAGTCGCTAACCAGTCATCGCGGATCACTTCCCGAAGCCATTTTGCAAAGTCATTTCGTTGCATGTGAAACTCTAGCGACTTAATCAAGACTCTTCAACTGGTCCGCAAATTCGAAAATTGATGTCGCGAAGGTTCCGAGAGGTTTGCGTATGTCGGTGAAGAAGTGAAAGGCTTTCTCGACCGGAACCGAGGACGTGATCAGCAGTGCTAGGTCTCTATCAACCGCACCTCTCTTGTCGGAACGTTGCTTCTGAGTTGTTGAAATAGACGACAATCCCAATCCCCGAGAGCACTAAAGGTATGCCGGCTATTATTGATTACCGACACCAACGGTGGCGGATTCTTTGATACGCTTAGGAGGAGACACACTCCTAGATCCCGACAAGTCGAGCCGCCTAGAGTGGTTAGTTCGTAAAGGACTGGGAGGCTACGCATCCTCTACAGTAATCGGTCTCAACAATCGTCGGTATCATGGCCTCTTGATCGCGGCTCTACACCCGCCAACAGCGAGAACGCTTCTGCTGCAGAAGATTGAAGAGACTCTCACGGGGAGCGCTGGCCAGTTCCGGCTTTCAACTATCAAAGCCCCATGGAGCGCTTATTCCATTTTAAGACGAACACTTTTCAGAACACCGAGATGATCTATAGCAACCGAGTAGCTCGCCAAGCAGAAGAATTCGGCTTCAACGGAATTTATACGGAAGGCGCCGAGAGAGCGCTTGGAAATCTCTCGGCCAATTTCGTTTATCGCCCACCTTCGGGTGAGAGAATTAAGATACTTCTGCGGAACTACAAGCTGACAGACGATATCGGTTTCAGATTTTCGCTGCAGAATTGGGCTGGTTGGCCATTAACAGCGGACAAGTATGCTAGATGGTTATCGGATACTCCAGGCGATTGTATCAACATTCATGGATTTTGAGACGAGGGGTGAGCATCATTGGCCCGCGACAGGCATCTTCGACTTCTTTCGACATCTACCGCGTGAGATGGCAAAGTATCCCAACCTAGCAATGGTGACGCCCAGCGAGATCGTGGAAAAGCATGATGCTACCGGGGTAATCAATGTCGCTGATAGCTGCCCTATATCATGGGCCGACTTGGAGAGGGACACCAGTGCCTGGCTCTCGAATGATATGCAGCTCAATTCGTTCCGTAGACTAGAAAGGCTTGAGCCCTATGTGAGACGCGCAAATAATCCAGTCCTGACCAAGTTATGGCGGTACCTTCAAACTAGCGACCACATCTACTACATGTCCACCAAGAAGGGAGGAACCGGTGAGGTCCATGGTTACTTCAGTCCTTACCCTTCGCCACAGCTAGCCTTTGAAACCTTTCAGCGGGCTATCTCGGACCTTGAACGAAGAATCGGAGCCGCAAGCCACGCGAGCTCAGCAGCTAGCTGATCTCACTTCTGAGGGCTTGTGCGGCTACCTCGGGCATTACAGTGTTAATGTACATTCCAGACCCGAGTTCGAAGCCTGCCTGCGTCGCCAGTTTTGGATATACCTCGATGTGCCAATGGTAGAACTGATCGCGGGCTTTCGCTGGACCGATGTGGAGGACAAGATTGTACGGTGGGTCAGAGAGCAGGCTGGCGAGCGCTTTGAAGGAAGTTTGAAGTACACCCGCCAGTTCTTCAACTTCGTACTCGGCGAAGTCAGTAGGGCTGACTCTATGTATTCTTGGGATAATCCAGAATTCGAATGGAAACACAGAGGCCCATGGTGCAATTATGGAGAAGTTATAGCCCGTGAGTATCCTCCTTGAACTTTTGATTTCGCCTAGTCTGACCTGACAGAGAGCGCAGCTTCCCGCACTTGTCTTCGATTTCTTGAAGTTGTCCATCCATTGATGGCTACAATCGCTAGCGTGAGATAGACCAATTCTTTTTCCGAAATGTTTCCTAGCATAGTCGTAGACCTCGTCCGGGACGTGATCCTCGCCGATTAATGTGACTGCCTCAGTCCATGCAAGAGCTGCGCGTTCTCTCTCGGTGTAGAAATCTATGTGATAGCACTCACACCCAAGACTAAGCCAAAATAGCGAAAATTTACTTTTTCAGTAGTCCGTCTTGAAACTTGATGCTGGCGTGGCGGCCGTTACAGAAAGGCATGTTGCTGGAAGCCCCGCAACGTCAAAGCGTGACTCGATTTCTCACTTCATACGGTTTGCCTTCCTCAGATTCAATCGTTATTTCACCGCGCACCCAAGGAGTCCGCTGCAACCGAGTTCTGGGTCTCTCTTTCTTGGTTCGCTAATATGGGCTCACCCAGAGTTAAAGAAGGTGTGATTAGAATAATACCTGAATCAGTCGTGCTCCCAGCGCGTATGCGGGAAGCTGTACTGGACTTAGTTTAGATGATGTGAAGCATAGTGGAACACCTAGCTTGTGACATTGGTGGAACGAAGACGGCCCTGGCCGTATTTTCCGAGGAAGGGGGTTTGAAGGCTCCAATAGCCGAGCAAACTTATGAGAGCAGTAAGTATCCAGACCTAGAATCGATACTGAATGAATTCCTAAGTAATTTGACCAAAGACGTTAGAATTGAATTGGCGAGTTTCGGTGTCGCCGGGCCAGTAGTCAACGGCCGAGCTACGACGACAAATCTCCCTTGGGTCGTCGACAAGAAACTTCTGCAAAACTCGCTAACGCTTACTTCAGTCTACGTTCTGAACGATCTGGTTGCAACTACGTATTTCATTTCCCACCTGTCAGAAGCAGATGTTTGCTCCTTGAATCCTGCTGAGCCTCAGAAGGGTGGGACGATTGGTGTGATAGCTCCAGGGACAGGATTAGGGGAAGCGTTCGCTGTCTGGGATGGCACGCGTTATAGGCCTTATAGTTCAGAGGGCGGTCACAGTGACTTTGCGCCCAATTCCGATGTCGAGATCGACCTACTACAAGATCTACGGAAGATTTGGGAACATGTTAGCTGGGAGAGAGTGTGCTCAGGTCCAGGAATTCGAAACATTTTCAACTATTACCATAAAGAACCTATTTTCGCTGATGAGAAAAGCTTGATGGAGAGGGAGACTGCTCACTTAGAGGATCCGACTCCCTACATTGTGAGTCGGGCTCTCGATAAGAAAGCCCCATGCTCGACTTGTGTGTCGACATTGAACACATTTCTGGAGACCCTTGGAGCTGAAGCAGGGAACTTGGCGCTTAAGGTTATGGCGACCGGGGGAGTCTACCTCGGGGGCGGAATTCCTCTACACGTTTTGTCTGCCCTGAAAGATGGACGCTTCATGATGGGATTTCAACGGAAAGGTCGTCTTTCACCTGTTCTCTCTAAGATTCCCGTGCGCGTCATTCTAAATCCGAGGTGCGCCTTGCTCGGCGCTGCTCAGTTTGGTTTGGATTCGTGGAACGATGAGAGGCGAGCTTCATGACCGAGGAATTAACGAACCCAATGCCTCGAGAAGCGCTCGACACATTATGCATCAACACAATTCGGTTCTTAGCGTTGGACATGGTGGAGAAGGCGAAATCAGGCCATCCAGGAACGCCTATGGGTGCCGCCGACATGGCTTACGTTCTATGGGACAAGTTTCTGAAACATAACCCAAAGAACCCGAAGTGGATTGATAGGGATAGGTTTGTGCTATCCCCGGGACACGCATGCGCACTGCAATACGGTCTCCTATACATGACCGGTTATGACCTTCCGCTTGAGGAATTGAAGAACTTCCGCGAATGGGGCAGCAAGACGCCTGGTCATCCGGAATACGGACGAACCCCTGGGGTTGCTGCAACGACAGGCCCACTGGGTCAAGGCTTCGCTAATGGGGTTGGGATGGCTGTGGCGGAGAGATTCCTTGCGGATCATTTCAACCGCCCGCATCACGAGCTCATCAACCACTATACCTACGCAATAGCCTCCGACGGGGACATGCAGGAAGGCGTAACGAGTGAGGCGGCGAGCCTCGCCGGGACACTGCGCTTGGGGAAGCTCATCTATTTCTACGACTCTAATCACATACAAATCGAGGGCCCCACCAAGGAGGCATTTCGCGAAAACGTTGCAAAACGATTCGACGCTTACGGTTGGCAAGTCCTCGGCCCAATAGAAGGAACAAATCTGCTCGAGATTGAGAAGGCCGTTCTACGAGCCCAAGACGAAGACGAAAAGCCCTCACTAATCATTTGCAAGACAATCATTGGACAAGGTACGCCCGAGGAAGGAACAGCTAAGATTCACAGCGACCCGATACCTGAACTTGACGTACGTCGGGCTAAGGAATCCTGCAATTGGCCGGTCGACAAGACATTCTATGTCCCGGCCCCAGTGCTCGCCCACATGAGGGAGGCGATTACGCGAGGAAAAGCTACGGAGGAGGCGTGGCAGAGGAATTTCTCGGCGTATGAAGAAGAGTATCCTCAGTTGGCCGCCCAATTCAAAGCTCAGATGACAGGCAAACTACCTGACGATTGGGACAGCGGTCTAGACTCGCTCTTTCCACCGGGCACGAAGCCAATCGCCACAAGATCCGCCTCAGGCCAAATTCTAAACGCACTTGTCAAACACGTACACGGCCTAACCGGCGGGTCGGGCGACCTCAACCCGAGCACAAAGACTTTCTTGGTAGGTTACGGTAACTTCGGGTGGCAGGAACATTATGGTCACAATATTCACTTTGGAGTCAGGGAGCACGCCATGGGTTCCATTGTTAACGGCATGGCTCTTCATGGAGGCATCATTCCGTACGCGGCCACGTTCCTGACTTTCTCCGATTACATGCGGCCACCCATGCGTTTAGCTGCGATGATGGGTATTCGCGTAATCTACGTCTTCACACATGACAGCATCGGACTTGGACAAGATGGACCTACGCATCAGCCTATTGAACAGTTGATGGGCCTACGATGTGTTCCAAACATGACGGTTATCCGTCCCTCGGATGCGACGGAAACCGTTGAAGCTTGGAAGGCTGCAATCATGAAAAGCACCGGACCAACTGCACTTATCCTAACCCGTCAAGAACTACCGGTAATCGATAGGACCCAATACGCTCCAGCTTCGGAGCTGCACCGTGGCGGGTACGTGCTATGGCAGTCAGCAAAACAACCTGCTGAAGTCATCGTAATCGGGACCGGATCGGAAGTGCAAGTCGCATTGGAAGGCGGTAAGAAACTAGCCTCACAAGGAACGGGCGTTCAAGTAGTCTCAATGCCAAGCTGGGAATTATTCGACTCACAGCCAGAAGAGTACAGGGATTCGGTTCTTCCGCCAAGTGTTCGTCTACGCGTCTCAGTCGAGGCAGGCGCAAAGAAGGGATGGGAGCATTACGTTGGATTGGACGGAAAGATCGTAGGCCTAGATCATTTCGGCGCCAGCGCACCCGGCGAAATCCTGTTTCAAAAGTTCGGCATAACTGCAGATCATGTCGTGGAGGAAGCAAGAAAACTGCTGAAGAAGGGGAATTGAATTGGCGAAAATAACTGATTACGTGGCGTTAGGGCAGTCAATTTGGTTAGATTACCTCCGTAGAGCTATCATTACCTCAGGCGAACTCCAACAATACATCGCACAAGGCCTCGGAGGCCTCACATCGAACCCGTCCATCTTCGAGAAAGCCATAGACGGTAGCACCGATTACGATGAAGAGTTGAAGAACCTAGTGAAAGATGGAAAGTCGCCCCAACAAATATTGGAGGTACTTATGATTGAGGACGTAGGGAGGTCAGCTGACCTATTTCGTCCACTATACAGTTCTTCCGGCGGAGCTGATGGTTTCGTGAGCATTGAAGTTAACCCGAAAATTTCCGATAATACTGAAGCCATGATTGCTGAAGCAAAACGCTTCCACTCAGAACTTCATCGACCAAACGTCATGATAAAAATTCCCGCAACTCCCTCCGGCTTCCCAGCCATCGAAAGACTCACAAGCCAAGGCGTGAACGTCAATGTTACACTCATCTTCTCCATCGACCAGTATAAAGCGGCAGCAGAAGCGTACCTATCCGGCCTCGAGAAATTCGCAGCCTCAGGCGGAAACCTCCGCCAAGTTACCTCTGTCGCATCCTTCTTTGTAAGCCGAGTCGACACGATCGTGGACGATATTCTCAAGAAGAAAGGCAACACTATGCTCGAAGGAAAAACCGGAATCGCAAATGCAAAACTCGCATACCAAGAGTTTAGAAGAATCTTCAAAGGCAGCCGATGGGATAAACTTGCGAAACAGGGCGCGCACATTCAGCGAGTACTCTGGGGGAGCACGAGCGTCAAAGACCCAGCGTATCCAGATACATTGTACTGCGACTCTCTAATTGGCCCTGACACGGTTGACACTGTGCCACCCGCGACTCTTCGCGCCATGTTGGACCATGGGAACCCCAGCAGAACCATAGATAGTAAACTTGGGGAAGCCCAAGAGCAACTCAAGCAACTCTCGCAACTAGGCATCGACTTGGAAAGAGTTACCGAGGACCTGGAGCAGGATGGTGTTGAAAAGTTTACGAAATCTCTCGACACGGTGATTGCGACAATCACGGAAAAACACGATCAATTAGTTGAGCAGTGGCGGCACGAATCCGCGAAGCTCGGATACTATGAGGAAGCCGTGTCCGCCAGCTTGACCAAGATGGCAGAAGAGAAGGTTGTGCAACGAATATGGTCTCATGACTATACCGTCTGGGAGCCAAGCCCTCAGGAGATTAGCAACCGACTAGGATGGTTACATACCGTTGAGACAATGCAGGAAATGCTGCCGCGGATCACAGATTTTGTTGAGGCAACGCGGCAAGCAGGATTTACCGAGGTCTTACTGCTCGGAATGGGCGGATCAAGCTTAGCGCCGAAGGTCTTTGCGAAGTCATTCGAACCTAGAAAGGGATACCTAAAGTTGAGCGTTCTTGACACCATCGACCCAGACTCCGTAGCGGCTCAAACGAAGCCCCTCGATCCGAACGAGGTGATCTATGCCGTAGCAACCAAGTCAGGATCAACGGCGGAAACCATATCGTTGATGAAATACTTCTACGGAAAAGCTGTCTTCGACTTAGGCGAGGATGAAGCGAAAAAACACTTCATTGCAATCACCGACCCCGGAAGCCCACTTGCCGAAACCGCCGAACGCTTCCAATTTCGCGCCCAGTTTCTCAATGACCCGAACATAGGCGGCCGGTATTCGGCGCTCTCATACTACGGACTAGTTCCGGCCGCACTGCTCGGCGTTGACGTTGCTCGCTTACTGGAAGAATCCTCAAGCGCCGTACATGCTTGCGAATCCACCGTTTCCTGCAAGGAAAACCCTGGCGCATGGCTAGGTACCGTGCTCGGTGAACTCGCAAAGGCCGGAAGAGATAAAATCACTATAATTTGCTCTCAAAAACTCTCCAGTTTCGGCGACTGGGTTGAGCAGCTGATTGCGGAGAGCACAGGAAAGGAGGGTAAAGGTCTCTTACCCGTCGTAGGTGAACCCGTGGGACCGCCGGAAGTGTACGGAAACGACAGATTGTTCATTTACGTGCGTCTCGATGGTGACACTGCTCAAGACGAAGCGGTCGCGAAGCTTGTAGCCGCCGGCCAGCCAATGATGCGCCTCCAACTGCATAGCCCCTACGAGTTGGGTAGACAGTTCTTCGTCTGGGAAATGGCCGTAGCCATCGCGGGTCACATCATTGGCATAAACCCATTCGATCAACCTAACGTCGAATCTGCAAAAGCCCTAGCCAGAAAGAATCTTGAACTCTCCAAGACAAAAGCGATCACAAACCCAACACCCGACCTCTTCGGCGGAGACTTACTGCTATACGGAAAAGTTCAAGGAAACTCAGTGAAGGACGCATTGGAGAACTTTTTCAAACAGATCAACCCAGGAGGGTACGTCGCCATACTCGCATACCTCACCGAGACCCCAGAAACAGAGGAAGCACTCACCGCTGTGAGAACAAGAATACGTAACAGATACAAAGTCGCCACGACCGTGGGGAACGGCCCGCGTTACCTCCACTCCATCGGCCAACTATACAAAGGGGACGCCGGCCGCGGAATCTTTCTGCAGATCACAGCCGACGATGCTGAGGATCTGGATATTCCAGATGAACTCGACTCCCCTGCGTCAGCTACAAGCTTCTCGATGCTTAAGCAGGCTGAAGCGATGGGAGACCAACAGGCTCTCGAGTCAGCCGGCAGAAGAATCATACGAATTCACCTCGCCGAGGTTAGCAGGGGCCTCACAAAATTGAACGAGGCACTGGCATGATAACGATTGAACCATCAATCCTTTCCGCCGACCCACTCGCTATCGGCGAACAAGCCGAAGAAGTAGAACGATGCGGCATAGAAACAATTCAAGTTGACGTAATGGACGGACACTTTGTACCCAACATCACGTTCGGCCCACGCCTAGTGCGCGCTCTCCATAAACGGATCAAACTCAAACTTGACGTACACCTAATGATGCTTGAACCGGACAGACTTATCCAGACCTTTGCGGATGCCGGCGCCGACAGGCTGATCGTCCACCAAGAAGCCTCCCCCGACCTGTACAGAATTCTGCAAACAATCAAAGAACTAAAGATTGAAGCCGGCGTCGCCATAAACCCTGCAACCCCCGTTGAGGCTGTGGAAGAGGTCCTACAACTCGTCGACGTAATCCAGGTGATGACCGTAAACCCCGGCTATGGCGGTCAAGACTTCATCCAAAGTCAACTAGACAAGATCAAGAGGATTAGAAACATGTTAGATAAGAAAGGCTTGCGAAAACACGTAGCGGCAGACGGAGGAATAGATTCATCAACTGCCCCACAAGTCGTCCGAGCAGGGGCGGAAATTCTGGTGGCTGGATCAAGCATCTTCAATCAGAACGGCACAGTAGCGGAGAACATACAAGCGTTGCGCAAGAGTATCCAGGTAGTGGAAAGAGAAGGTACCTGAAGATGGAGATAGGAATTATCGGCCTGGGACGAATGGGCGCCAATATCGCACGGAGACTCGCGCGGAACGGACACGACGTCACAGTATACAACCGGACTACTGAAAAAGCAATCCAACTCGCTAAGCAAGAGAAAGGCATTCGAGCCGTGAAATCGATTTCCGAGCTGAACTCCCTCAAACCGCCGCGCGCAATCTGGGTTATGGTACCGTCCGGTGACCCGACCGAGGAAATGATAGACGATCTCATGAAGACGCTCTCCAAAGGCGATATCATCATTGATGGCGGCAATTCATACTACAAGGACACCCTAAGACGGACAAAGAAAATCACGGATGCAGGGTTCAGATTCGTAGATGTTGGTACGAGTGGCGGCGTGTGGGGTCTTGAGGAAGGATACAGTATGATGATAGGCGGCGACAAACCCACCGTGAATATGCTCCGGCCAATATTCGAAACACTTGCCCCCGCCCGAGACAAAGGTTGGGGCCATGTAGGCCCAAGCGGCGCAGGCCACTTCGTGAAGATGGTTCACAACGGAATAGAGTATGGCGCTATGGAGGCATACGCTGAAGGCTTTGAAATCCTACGTGCCAAGAAGGAATTCAGCCTCGACCTATACCAAGTCGCGGAAGTCTGGAGATACGGAAGCGTAGTTCGATCTTGGCTACTGGATCTAACCGCGTCGGCGCTGAAAGAAGACCAAAACTTGACACACGTCGAAGGCTGGGTGGCCGACTCCGGAGAAGGCAGATGGACTGTGGCCGAAGCCATAGAAGAAGACGTACCAGCACCCATCATTACGCTGTCGCTACTTAGGCGGTTAGACAGTAGGCAAGAGGAAAGTTACGCAGCAAAACTCCTCGCGGCAATGAGAAACAAGTTCGGCGGGCACCCCATAAAGACAGAGTGAACAGCACGCTCCCAGGAAGCTTCGGTAGTGTCCAATGGAAACGAACGGATGACAGGAGTGACACTCGTCATATTCGGCGCCTCAGGAGACCTGACTTACCGGAAACTCATCCCAGCCATCAACGCACTGAACCTTGAAAAAGAGCTACCGGAACACCTCAGCATATTGGGCGTAGCCAGATCACAATTCGACGACAGCGAATTCAGGAATCGCCTATACAAAGGAGTTCAGGAATTCTCACGCATAAAACCATCCGACAAGCAAGCCTGGACGCAGACCGCGAAGGAGATCACTTACCTTCAAGGCGAATATGATCAGGAGAACACGTACCAACGCATGAAGGGCAAACTTGAGGCGCTCGGGAACCCGAACCGGCTCTTCTACCTCGCAACCCCCCCTGAGCTTCAACGGGTCATAATCCGCCAGCTCGGCAAAGCAGGATTAGCGCGCAGTTCCGCCGCTTCATGCAGAATCGTCATAGAGAAGCCTTTCGGCCGCGATCTGAAAAGTGCAGAGAGCCTGAACAGCGAAGTTCACAATGTGTTCAATGAAACTGAGGTGTACCGGATTGACCATTATCTCGGGAAGGAAACAGTCCAGAATATCCTGGCGTTCAGGTTTGGAAACGAGATCTTTGAACCTCTATGGAACCGAAATCATATTGACCATGTGCAAATCACGGTCGCCGAAGATGTGGGCATTGAGCATCGAGGCGGCTACTACGAGCAAACGGGCGTCGCTCGTGACATGCTTCAAAATCACTTAATCCAATTGCTAACCCTGACCGCAATGGACCCCCCCGTCGACTTCAACAGCACGGCTCTACGCGACGAGAAGGCCAAGGTGCTTCGCGCAATTCGACCCCCATCACTGAAAGAAAGTGCTTGGGGCCAGTATGAAGGCTATCGGGATGAACCCGCAGTAGCCGGGAACTCGAAAACTCCCACATACGTTGCAGTCAAAATGCTTGTCAACAACTGGCGCTGGCAAGGCGTGCCTTTCTACCTAAGAACCGGAAAAGCCCTAAAACGAAAAGCGTCTGAGATAATTCTGCAATTCAAGCGCGTACCTGTGCTCCTTTTTCCAGAGGATACCGATCTGACCCCGAACAGAATCTCCCTTTGTATTCAACCCGACGAAGGGCTTCATCTAAGATTCGAAGCAAAGGTCCCAGGCGCCGGTATGAAAACTTCGGCGGTCAATATGGTTTTCCACTATCAACAGTTCGGCAAAAAGGGGTTGCCCGAAGCCTACGAGCGTCTGCTTCTAGATGCAATGCATGGTGACCCCTCGCTATTCGCCCGCAGCGACGAAATCGAAATGTCTTGGAGACTAGTGGACCCACTTATTAGCGGGTGGGAGAGTCAAGGCGCAGAACCTGCACTATACGAAAAGGGAAGCTGGGGACCAAGCGAAGCAGATCAACTCATCGCTCGCGACGGAAGAAGATCCTGGTTACTCGGATGCATCGAACTCAAACCCGCACGAGAAGACGCTTAACGAAACTAGAGCTCGCCTGTCCTGCGACAATATTCCGGACATCGTTAAGGTATTGAAGGCTCTCCCCATGAGATTCCCGCACCATGACGGAGTTCGTTTAGAGGATTCAGAATCCGTATCGTTAGAACACATAGTACTTCGGTGTATCTACAATGAGCGTGGATCCTATTGAGAGCGTTAGGACAACGAATACCTCGTACAATGTGAGGGCTGGAACAAGTATTCCGTAGGTTCCTATGAGGATGAATGCTATCGTTGTTAGAATGCAGGTAATCATTAACGCATTCCCGGGCCTGGAAGCCCAGAAGTGTTGACGATCCCGAACGATTAGCACCCTGGCTTGGGCGGAGAAAAGAAGTATTAGCATTACATATGTCTGCAGCGCGAGCATGTTCAGTTTGAAGTAAGCTATGCCGATGAAAACCATGATTAAACCTTCAATGACCAACGGAATACCGATGATTAACCAGAAGTATCCTATGGTGAGCAGTCCGACAAACTGTTCAGTCTAGTTGGAGTTCTGTGGTTTCCAAAATCGCTGATTGTCTGTTCTTCACAGGTATCTCGACCAGAACTCTAAGTCAATCGTTATCTTAGGCAGGTTCCACACCTATCGCAGAAGTTGACATAGGACTGGAGCGGAGTGCCGCAATTAGGGCAAGCACCCATGCCGTAGGGAGATGGCTGCTGGAAACCTGTCTGAGCTGTAGGATAGTATGGCTGACGTGCGGGCTGTGGCTGTTGGGAGAGGGGTTGTCGGTATTGGGGTTGTTGATTGTGCGGGGGCTGGTAGGGCTGAGGTGGGGCCTTAAACAGTCCGAGTACAAGTCCAGCATCGTATAAGGGAGATAGAAGGGGAAGGGGCCATAGTTTTTGATCAAGTTCTCTTTTCCAATTCAGAAATCTTTCTAATGCATCACTCATTTGCGTTCACCTTCTTGGGTAAGTAAGGCACCTTTCGCTCTTACTGGTTCCCCTGTTTTTCACGAATCGAAACACGATTCCGTCCAAACAATTAGCCCTGCAAGCTCAGTTCGAAGCGGAGCAGGCGGCGAAGTGGCAGTTGCAGGTCTTGGGGTGTCTGACTATGTATGGTCCCAAAGTCCAAGTCTAAACTTTCCCAATCTCATTTCTTAAGTCACGCAATCGCTCCAGTCTGTGGTTTAAGTTGGGATAATGAGCCATCGTATTTTGAAAGCTGGTTTCGGTTAAGATACGCATCAGAGTTCGTCGTTTCTGGTCAAGACGAAGATTCTCACTAATCTCATAGAACATCTTGTTTCTCTTATCCAAATTCTCAGAGTAGTAGTCTGCTATGATATTTGCAATAACCAATTCCGTCAAGGACGTGAGTGCGAGTATGAATCCGCTGATTCTAGTAGCTTGGTTGAAAGCCTCTGCGATTTGCACATCCTTGGGAGTATCTCTTGGGAAGCTTAGGTACACAGGTTCGCTCTTGTCGGTCAAGAAACTCTACTATGAAATAAATCACTTCCGTTTCTTAAACAGCTTGTATCCCTCTACATCACAAACGTAATCGAATCCTGCTTCCACTAACTCTGAGGCTTCCTTAACGGCCTTAGCTACCTTGCACACATAATCGTCCTCTTTGAACTGGATTAGGTGTGTATACTTCATTGTTGAGCTTATGGACCGATGCCCCAATGTCTCTTTGACGAATAGCAAATCCTTGGTTCTAGCGTAGAGTGTGCTGGCTTTCCAGTGCCGTAAAGTTTTGAATGATATGCGTCTTATCCGTGGATTCTGTAATCGTTCCGCTATCTTCATTCTCTGTTTGCCAAAGTTTCGGTAGAAGTTCTGGTATTGTTCCTCAACGACTTTCCCCTCAACGTGGAATACGTATTGGCCTAGCTTCTTACCGCTCCAAACCTTTGGATTATACTTTAGCGCCATGATACCTGCAATAGCGTTGTTTGATACCCGCGGCCTCCTTGGCCGTGAACCCTTCTCAGGTGTAATGTTGATGGTGCTTGCTTCACTGTCTATGTCCGTCCATTTGAGCTGATAAATTTCACAGGGTCTAGCTCCGGTTTCTTTTACGAGTCTAGTGAAGACGGATAGTTTGGGGCCTAGTCCGCCGATTAGGTTGTCAATCTCTGACTCTTGCGGAATGAATGGAAGCTTCTCCACTCTTCGGCTCAGCGGCCTATACCATTGAATCTTAAGCGACTTGTAGAACCGGTTTAGGTCGCCGATTACCTTGTCCTTATTGTTCTCCGTGTAACCGGCTTTGGCCACGTATGCTTTGACGGCTTCGGGGTTCAGTAGATTACAACGCCTAGATATGGCTCGTAGATTCTTGACTGCGCCTCTAATGGTGGACGGGCGGTACCCTTCCTTCTCTAGCCATAGTGCATGTTCCAATATTCTAGCAGCATTCTCAGGGGAAGGTACACAGGGTCCTAAGCTATGGTGCGGGGGCGGGGATTCGAACCCCGGAACCCCTACGGGACAGGGTCCTAAGCCCTCCGCGCATTACTGCTCTGCGCCTTTGACCTGGCTTCACCCCTCCAGCTTTCAACTGAAGGTTTGGCAACCCCCGCTTCTTATCAACTGGAGTTAACCCACATGGGCAGTTCGTTTGGCTTCCCGCCCAGCACTTCCCCCAGTCAAGCGCTCCTAGCTTCCAGACGAACAAATATGATTACCGGACTGTCGCAGTCAACCTAGTTCGAGGGCTCGAAGGGATTCGAACTCTCAATTTTAAGGGTTCGAGACTCCTCTCTTCCTAGCCTTCGACGCAAGAGGTGCTCGCCTTGGGGCACGTGGGATATGAATCCACCAAAATCGTGAGTTCCATCGGGACGATTACGGTTACCTGGCACGAGTAGGGGCTGTGGCCAGCGTAGGCGTAGGCTGTATGTAGCAAAGCAGTGTGCATCACTGACTCACCCCACTTTTACAAGATTCCTCAAAGTCAAGCACAAACGGGTCTGACCACAAGAAAACCTCAAACCGACTAACGTTCCGCCCCCTGATTCGTGAAGCTTTGATCGAATGGTGGGGCCGGTGGGGCTCGAACCTATCTAGTTGAATTTCGCAGATCCAGGAATTGCTGTTGGAATGGTGAACCGGGCGGGACTCATACCCATCAAGGTTCAAAACCTCGATTCAAGGCTCTTAGCGGCGACTGTTTCAAAATGCCTCACGAGCATAACCGCGGTCAATGTTATTACTGGTGTAGAACTAGCGGAAGGGGACGGCAATATTGAAGGGCGCAATACAAGCGGGGCTTCGAAGGAAGCTTGCCAGGAAACGATCTAGCTCTGCAGTGTACAGGATGGTGAGGGCCGATGCTCCGTCCACAAGTGCCAACCTAGGTCCCGGCTTCGATGTTTTCGGTCTGGCTCTCGGCCTCTTCTATGATAGGGTGGAGATCGAGCTTGTTCCTGAACGTTGCCATAGGGTAAGCGTGGAAGGCGTAGGATACAAGGGGATACCCACGGACGTTCAAAGGAACACCGCGGGGCTAGTCGCGGACATGGTTATGCATGCGATGGGAAAAGATGACGGTCTAAAGATCAAGCTGATAAAGGGTGTACCGATTGGCAAAGGCTTGGGAAGCAGTGCAGCCTCGGCCGCGTGCTGCGTCCGCGCCTTAGATGAAATGTTCGGCCTGGCACTCAGTTCGGAGGATCTTGTCGAGTTAGCGGCCTACGGTGAACTTGCCTCAGCCGGCACCATGCACTTCGACAACGCCGCGGCCGCGGTTTTAGGAGGATTCGTAGCGATTTCAACAGAACCATTGCTCTTCGCCAGCCTGAAACCCCCAGTGAATCTGGAGGTTGCGGTGGCTATTCCAAAGCTACGGCTCCCCGAAGCCAAAACGAAAACGATGCGAAACATTCTGCCGAAAGCCGTGGATCTTAACCGTGTTGTATACAACGTCGCTCACGCATCTCTCCTTGTCGCGGGAATGGCTACTGCAGATATCAGGATGATAGGAAACGCTATGAGCGATTCAATCGTCGAACCTGTCCGCTGCAAAGCCATCCCATCATTCGGTGAAGTAAAAGCGGTGGCACTGAACGCTGGGGCTCTCGGTTTCACGATTTGCGGCGCAGGACCTGCCGTAATCGCAGTTTGTGACCGAAATGAAGTGAAAACGAAAGACGTGGCATATGCGATGAGGGAGGCTTTTCAAAAGCGAGGCATCGCATGTGATGCATATTCAACCAAACCTTCAGCCGGAGCCACGGTGATTGAAAGACGGTGACAATGATACTGCGGTAGGTGTCTTGGATTGAAGTATGTGATGAAATTCGGGGGGTCGTCGCTCGTTGACGCCCGGGCGGTCTCACGTGCGGTTAGAATCCTCGCGGATTACCATGCGAATGGACACAGGCTGGTAGTTGTTGTATCGGCGTTCCCCAATGTCACAGACGAGCTCGTCAGCATTAGTGAAATTGCAGGTGAGGGGGACCTCAAGATCATAGATGGGTTCGTGGAAAGATGTACGAGGGATCATGTTAACACTGCAATGGAATGTATTCGTGATCGGGCTGTTCTGGGCAAAGTGGTCGATGAGCTTAACGAGATCTCATTAGAAATGCGTGGAATCCTGAGGAGCATCGCGCGCCTAAGAGAGCTTACGCCACGCTCTAAGGATTTTGTTCTCTCTTTCGGCGAAAGGCTGTCGGTTCCGATCCTATGCGGAGCAGCGGCCGAATTGGGCCTGAAATCGGAGTGGTTTACGGGAGGCGATGCGGGTATAACTACGGATGAGAATTTTGGAGAGGCAAACCCATTGATGGACGTAACTGTCCGAAGAGTAAGGGCCAAGTTGGAACCAATGCTCAACGAGGGCAGGGTTCCATTCGTAGCGGGGTACGGAGCCACATCGCCCCAAGGTGTAACGACAACTCTGGGAAGAGGAGGTTCGGATTACACCGCTACTCTAATCGCTGCCTCGCTCGACGTTGACGAGGTCTTGATTTGGCAAGAGGCGGAGGGACTGATGACCGCGGACCGCAAGATTGAACCAAAGGCCAGACTCATCCCCAGACTATCATACGCCGAAACGAGTGAGATGGCCTACTTTGGGGCTAAGGCAATTCATCCAAGAGCCCTACAGCCAGTGGCGGAGAAACAGATACCCGTCAGAATAAGAAGCTCCACCAACCTCACAACCGAGGGCACCCTAGTAGGTGGGAATCGAGAAGTCAAACCCGGTAACGTGGTGAAGGCGGTTACGTTGGTCAGCGGAGTTGCTATGATAACCGTCACAGGCTCCGGTATGGCGGGATTGCCCGGAGTCGCGGCGAAAGTGTTCAGAATCCTGGGCGACACTGGGATCAACATTCTAATGATCTCTCAGAGTTCCTCAGAAGCCGGAATCTCCCTTGTAGTTTCAAGGGAGAAGTTGCAGCAAGCCAAGAACGCCTTGGGGCTTGGGCTCATTGGAACAGAGTTTGCGAAGAAGAACCTGGTGTCAGAGGATGATGTGTGTGTTATTGCCGCCGTAGGTTCCGGAATGAAGGGAACCTCAGGTGTGGCAGCCAGGGTGTTCAGGGCGGTCGCGGCTAAAGATGTGAACGTTCGTATGATTGCTCAAGGTTCGTCTGAACTGAATATTTCCTTCGTCGTCGCTGAAAAGGATGGACCGAAAGTCATTCAAGCCCTCCACGACGAGTTCAGGCTAAAAGGCACAAATTTGTGAAACCACTTACAATCGGACGTTGACGAAGCCAACTTCCATGCATGTCTGGACAAAATAAAGAAGCAAGTTAACGAGGATCCGATAAACGTGGAAGCATTGCCCGAGATTGTTGAGAAGACCTACGTGGTGGAGGTTTACCGCACTAGGCTGAGCAGTCTTCCTACGTTCAGGAAAGCTGTTTAACGGCAGATTTCAAGCGCAGCTAGAGTCGCTTTGGGCTTCGGAGGCCTCGGATGAATCTGTCACATCTTGGTCAGGATTAGAAGAATCCCAATCACGATCATGGCGAACGCGAAGATCCGTTCAAGGCTTAGTGACCGGAGCTGTTTTGCGGTTCGGGCTCCTAGCTGCGTGCCCGCAAGAATCCCAATCACTAATGGTATGGCGTATTCAATGTTCACGTCACCCAGCAGTAGGTGGGTTGAGACGCCGGAGATTGAGGTGAAGATCATGGTTAACATTGAGGTGGCTACAGCCAAATGCATCGGCAGACCAACATAGGCCGCTAGGAGCGGGACAACGATCACTCCGCCGCCAATTCCCAAGAATCCTGAAGCAAATCCGCCAACGAAGAACAGTAGGATGCCGGAGTAGATGCGAGCATCATACACAAACACGGTTCCGGACTTATCCACTATTCGACGTTTCCAACCACCCGTCTGCGGACTCTTCACGGTCTCCTCACCCGAAC
>CAZHKA010000027.1:0-11930 GCA_964533505.1 uncultured Candidatus Bathyarchaeia archaeon
TGATTCGGCATAAATATTGAAGATATTGAGGATTATGGCTAGCAAAACTCAACGGCAAGCTGAAGGGCCTACTCGTTAGTAGACCACTTAGATAGCCTGAATTCTCCGCTTTTTCACCCCCCGGGGGGCCATAGTTTTCTATGGCAGAGGCTTTCTGTAGCAAAAAGAGGGTTGGCGGGCCCGCAGGGATTCGAACCCTGGATCCCAGGCTAACTTCGTCGAGACACCGAAGGCTTTCCCGATCATGCAAAGATCTCTGTGTCTTAATCCTAGCTCGTCTACGGGCCCAAGCCTACTAACTGATCAACCTTCTAAATATACGCAACACCAGGCCAGAGCAACTTCGAAGTCATGCAATGAGCCGGCAAGTTAACGAAACTCCAGCCTTGTTTATGTCCTCGCTCTGGAACCTGCCACGATGGACGGCGATAACGATGACCGTATTGTCCAATTTGGAGATCGAACAATGCCTCAAAAATGGTTCCCTAGTGATCGCTCCATTCGAAGACTCTTGCCTTGGCGGAGCTGGGTACGACCTTAGGCTTAGTGAAGATATGTCGATTCTTCCTGGCCAACACAAGCTTGTTGCGACCCTTGAGAGGGTTGAGCTGGGTCCGACATTGGTTGGGACATTGCACCTTAGATCTAGCCTCAGTCGCGCGGGATTGGTCGGTAGTTTGGCATTAGTAGACCCAGGCTTCAGGGGCCAACTTACGGTCTCGTTATTCAATTTTGGATTGAATCGTTTCGAGATGAAAGCACATGGTCGATTTTTGCAAATCGTAATTCATCGTCTTGGCGTCGAGACGAGTCGTCCTTACGTTGGCAAGTACCAAGATAGTCAAGGAGTTGTAGATAGCCGAGGGTAGTCACCCTATTCTTTGTGTCAATTCGTGTCGAAAGTATTATTACTCGTGCGCATGAGCATGTGCGTATCCTATCCTGTCAAAGTACATGTGGAAGATGACATCTTGAGAGCAGGTTCTCGTATATCCGACCTCAAGTACAAACTGATGACGATAGAACTCCTCAACCTAGCCAAGAATTACTACACCTACAGGGAGTTAGCACAAATTATCGGCCTCCCCGAAACCGTCCTCAGCCGTTACGTTAAAGGACATGTCCTACCGACAATCGACCGAGCCCAAAACATCAACCGAACCCTACAGAAGATAATGCGCCTCGAAGGCGAAATTCAGCAGCGTATTCGCTTCGATGAAGCAGGATACTTCGACAACACCAAGCTCATCTCGGATACCCTCCTCCTAGAACGAGCCGTGCAGCACGCCGTTAACGCTTTCGCGGGTATGCGCATAACCAAAATCCTAGCGGCAGCCGTCGATGGCGTACCCCTCGCCGCACTACTCGCCCATAGGCTAGGCGTGGGCCTCGTCATAGCTAAGAAAAGCCGCGAGGTAGGAGTTCGCGAGTTCATTGAGGAAG
This sequence comes from uncultured Candidatus Bathyarchaeia archaeon, assembly GCA_964533505.1. Classification (GTDB taxonomy): domain Archaea; phylum Thermoproteota; class Bathyarchaeia; order 40CM-2-53-6; family 40CM-2-53-6; genus FEN-987. The sequence goes on from CAZHKA010000027.1 coordinate 1,444, forward strand.
TGTACATACCCTCCAAGACCGCCATTATGATCAGCCTCTACGTCCCGAGAGATGCCTTACGGAAGGGAGATTGCGTACTGATCGTCGATGATGTCATCGATAGCGGTGAAACCCAGATCGCCCTCACACGAATAGTTCAGAAAGCGAAAGGAGAGGTAACCGGCATGTACGCCCTGATCAGCATGGGTTCAGAATGGAAGAGCCGAATTGAATCGGTGACACACTGCCCGGTAGAAATCGTACTGCAGGTAGGCAAGAAACCCCTCCAAGAAGCCTAACGCCGTCTAGCAGTCCGGCTGAGGCATCGGCGTGCGATGCCTCAGAGCCCCACGATCGCTACGCCTGAAGAAGACTCGATTGAGTCGCCAGACTGTCGGGCGCAAAAACTCCTTTTTCTGTTATGAATCCTTCCACCAAATCAACTGGGGTCAGATCGAAAGCCGGGTTGTAGATAGGGACACCTCTAGGCGCGATCCGTTTTCCGTTAATATACATCACCTCTTTCGCGTCCCTCTCCTCAATTTTGACGTCCGAACTCTCACGTTTGATGTCAAATGTTGAAGTTGGCGCCGCCACGTAGAAGGGTACGTTGCTGGCTTGGGCCGCAAGAGCGATCAAGTAGGTGCCGACTTTGTTGGCGACGACACTCCTAGTGATCCGATCTGCTCCAACTATTACCTTGTTTATCATTCCTCTTTTGAGGACATAGCCTGCGGCTCCGTCAACGATTAGCGTTACTGGAATCTTGTCGCTAAGAAGTTCGTATGTTGTGAGCCTGGCACCCTGAAGCCTAGGTCTAGTTTCAGTTGCAACAACTTTCACTCTCTTTCCCTGGCGAACGGCACTGCGAATTGGAGCTAGCGCGGTCCCATAACTCACAGCGGCCAACGTCCCAGTGTTACAATGCGTCAATACCTGGTCCCCATCTGAGATCAAATCGGCGCCGTACCGGCCTATGCTCAAACTTGCCTGCACGTCTTCTTCAGCCATCTTCCTCGCCTCCTCGATAACCAGTTTGGCGATATCATTGTCGCCGAGGCTGGCATTACGGGCCCGCTGAAGGACTCTGTCTACTGCCCAGAAGAGATTTTGAGCCGTAGGGCGGCTGGCCTTGAGCGATTCCGCGGCCGCCTCCAGCTCCTTGAGAATGCGATCTTTACTCTTGCTTCGGTTTGCGTATGCGGCAAGGGCCATCCCCATTGCGGCGGCTACACCAATTGCAGGCGCTCCACGGACGACCATGCTTCTAATGGCCTTTGAGACTTGACCGTAATTCGTCAGGTTAACGTAGACAAATCGATTGGGCAGTTGCGTCTGATCTATCATCCGCACGCGACCGTTCACCCACGCAACCGTCCTCAGTTCCGACATTGGACGCACACGTTCACACCTAACTCAAAATTGGAGGATAACGAGTTGAATTACCTTTCGGGTTCTGTTGCCTTGTCGTTTGGTAACTCACCGCAATCGACTGAGGGATTACCTGCTGGTCACGGGTTCCCATACCATCGCTTCAACTTGCGGCGCGTCGGGGCTGAACCTCAGCCCTCTCAGCCGGCGATTCACCGGCGAGCTTGACTTTGCCAGTCGGGTTTTACCTTGTCAGGAACTCGATACCCCTGCATCGCACCGTTCAGCCTTCAGACAACTAGAGTGCCCACATCCCGCTTATGGAACAGTGTTCATCAACCAGCGACCTATCATTCACAAAGTCTGAATCAACAATTAAAGTGCAGAGACGCATGAAAGTAATCCACAAAACGATTACCTTTCGTAAGGTACGATGGTGAAAAGCTCTCCGCAAAAGCATTAATTTGAACGACGTAGTGCGATGCCCAAGTGCCATCGAATGCAAAACAACCCTAGCCCTCCGGAAGGAAACCAAGTTCAAACTGAAGAGAAACCGCAGTTCGTCCCTTGGAACACCGTTCTCGATTCACGCGGCGTGTACGTGGTCTACAAACCCGAACTGATGGAGCTTAGGGATCGAGGTTTCGGCGACCTTAAGGCGGGTAAGTTGCATTTCACTCCTTACGAATCGTTCTACCTTCTCGAGAAGCAGAAGATCAAAGCGTACGACGGTAAGTCGAAAAGAGAACTGCAGCTGAAAGATCTGGTCCGAAAGTTCTCAGTTGGTAAACCCGAAATCTGGATAAAATACCTTGTTTACAGAGACCTGCGAGATAGAGGGTACATAGTGCGCGAATCAACCAGGGCCTTTGACTTCGACATATACGGTAAAGGTCCACTTAGGCGGTTGATCTCTATAATCTACGAAGGAGGAGAAGCAAGCCTACGAAAACTCAGCAACCTCCTCAAATACTCCGATAAGGAAAAGAAGGAATTGATACTTGCGGTCGTAGATCGAAGAACAGATATCGTGTATTACACGTTGAGCTCGCTTAAGGTCTAGACCCAAACTAGGAGGTCAAGGTTGCCGCGCGTTACAATGGGGACAGACTACGGCCCTGCCCGGTAACTGAGCTCCACATTGAACACAATACTTGTTTTGTGAGACCGGGCTCGGAACGCCGCCCAACGGCTGCAGCGCAGGAACCTCTTCGCGTGGGTGCCGCATTGCGCCGACCATCGAACCGCCAACCAACCCTGCGATCAAATCTATTCCAAGGATGAGGACCACTGCGACTTGCAGTTCAGACAAGGGGGGCGTTGGGCCCGAAGGGGCCGGAATGACGCCGAAAATGTATAGAATCTCAGAAACGCCCAGGTAGAGTGGAGTACCGATTATGCCCGACAAGGCGCCTGCGGTCGCCGCTTGACTTACCTTGCCATAGAGCACATAGGCTGCGGCGGCTCCTCCAATAATGGAGCCGACTCCGTCTGAGATAGGAGGAGTTAATCCTGCTGCTTCCAATAGGGCCGTGAGTACCCCCGTAACGACGACTCCTACCAACGTCGCACCTAATAGGTCGCGGGTCTTAACCAACATTACAGTTCGAACTCGGATAATCTGTACTTCACTATAAGCCTTGCACGCCCCGATAGGGATTTCGACTTACAACATTATAGGACGCCTTTCACACACTGCGCAGTGTTCGTGAAACGAAAATGTGCGCAGACGTTTTCGCGTTGCCGCGCGGAATGAAAGACATAGAACCTGAGGAAATGGCACGTAGGTTATGGTTGTATGAGAGGATTCGAGAAGTCGTCCTTCGTTACGGATTTCGAATGGTTGAACCTACAACGTTAGAGAACTTGAAAACTCTAGAAGCAAAGAGTGGTCCGGCCATACGTGATGAGATTTACTGGTTCAAGGATAAAGGTGGACGAGACCTTGGCCTCAGGTTCGACTTAACCGTCGGGCTAGCGAGAATGGTGGCCGGCCGATTCGACTTACCCGAACCAATAAAATTCGCCACTATCGGCGGGAACTGGCGTTACGACGAACCTCAGTTCGCCCGTTACCGCTACTTTACGCAATGGGACATCGAGATTTTTGGATCGGCGAACCCGTTCGCAGATGCCGAAGTCATCTGCGTAGGAATCGATATTCTGGGAAGTCTTGGTTTGAAGGAGTTCGTCGTACGCGTAAGCAACAGAAAATTGGCGGAGTCATATCTGAAGCAGTTGGGGATAAGTTCGGGAGAGCAACTGGAACAGTGTTTGAGGATTATTGATAAGGTGAGAAAAGAGAGCCGGGATAGAGTGACTGAGGAGTTAAACGCCATTAATGTGAGCGAGGACATTGTCGACCGCGTGTTCTCATACATTTCACTAGTCGGAAACCCCCGAGTGGTGCTCGACCAATTGGGCACGTTCGACCTCACGGAGGACGAAGCTAAACAGGGCGTTAAGGAGCTTGAGACACTCGCCGACGCGCTTGCCGCATACGGCCGGCTGGACCGCTGCGTATACGATATGAGTATTGTCCGGGGTATTGGCTACTATGATGGAATCGTCTTCGAGTGCTTCGACAAGGAAAGCGAAGACCTAGGGTCCATTTTTGGTGGGGGCAGGTACGATAAGCTATGTAGAGTCTACGGGAAGCGTGACATCCCAGCGACCGGGGTGGCGGGGGGAATCGAACGCCTGATGATCTCGCTTGAGCGTGCTAACCTCTTTCCCAAGAGCCAGCTCGGTTCGAAGGTATTCCTTGCCACAGCACAGGAAGCGTCACGGTTGGAAATTCTACGCCTTACTCAGATGCTTCGCGGCAATGGGGTCCCGGCGGAGTGCGATCTGAAGGGACGGTCTTTAGGCAAACAGATCGAGTACGCGAACTCAGCACGCATTCCATATTTGATTGTAGTGGGGCCTCAAGAGCTTGAGTCTAGGATGGTCAAATTGAGAGATATGGCGACTCGAGTCGAGACTTTGATTCCCATAAGCGAAGTGGCAGCAAAACTGCGTTCATTGAATTAATCCGCGCCGTGAAAAATCTCCTTTTCGTCAGAGCGCAGAATCGCGGTCAGCGTTGCGCGTTCTCCCACCAAATCCCTCATTGAAACGACCCCCACGGGTTTGCCACTCTCGTCCAGCACGATCACGTGCCTGATCCTGTGTTTGTTCATGGCTTTCGCGGCCTCGGCAACGTCAGAGTCCCCGCGAACCGCAACGACGTTCTTTGTGCAGACTTCGCTAACCGGTGTCTCAAGGGTGCGGCCTGATGCAATCATTCTTATGATGTCCCTCTCGGAGATGACGCCGACCAGCTTCCCAGCAGTTCGTGTCTCGGTCACTACTAGGAGACCTATGTTGTTCTCCACCATGAGCTTCGCCGCCATCAAGACCGCGTCGCCGAACTCAATTGATATCATAGGACGGGTGAGTATATGGGATACGTTCATTGCAACCTACTCCGGGGCTCTTCCGCTTCTTGATTCAATGGTCGCGTAAGGTAGACCGATCTTTCCTACGTACAGGGCTTTCGGTCTAATCAAACGGTTAGCTCCAAGATATTCAATCGTATGCGCGGTCCAACCCGCCATTCTGCTCATCGCGAAGATAGGAGTAAACAGATCCGTTTGGATGCCAAGCATGTGAAAAACGATTCCGGAGTACGAATCAACGTTCGGAAATATGGGCGTCCCTTCGAGGTGTTTCCTTGCGCTCGTTTCAATCGCCACCGCCGTATCAAAGAGCTTTCTTTGCCCTTTCTTAACAGCTAGTTCTTCGGCGAATTTTTTCAAGATCAGGTATCTGGGATCCCATGTCTTGTATACTCTATGCCCAAACCCCATGATGCGCTTCTTATGGGCCAGGGCGTCAACCACATAGCTCTCAGCGTTACTTGCATCTCCAACCTCCAAGACAGTCTGCAACGCGGCTTCGTTGGCCCCGCCGTGTAGGGGTCCCCTGAGGGTTCCGATTCCGGACGTTATCACCGAGTACATATCTGCCAGGGTTGACGCCGTCACCGTACAGGCAAAAGTGGACGCGTTCATTTCATGCTCTGCGTGCAGGATCAACGCCACATCCATCACGTGAGCATCGTACGAATCCGGTTCGCTGCCGGTTAGCATGTAGAGAAATTCGGCCGCATGAGCCAAATGTCCCTTCGGCGAGATCGGATCCATGCCGGTTCTGAGTCTCTGGAAGGCAGCGATAACTGTTGGGACCTTGGCAAGAATCATGAGAGCCTTGTCTGTTCTGGCGGCTATGTCATCGGTCATTGGTTGAGGGTCGTAAAGTCCCAAGGATGAGACGATGGTGCGCAGGACATCCATTGGATCGCTCTTTGTGGGAAGCGTCCGGATGATGTCTAAGACTCGCGGTTCAAGCGTTCTATATGATTCGAGCTGAGCAGTGAACTGGTCAAGCTGAGATCGGGTTGGGAGCCAACCGTAGACCAGCAGATAGGTCGTTTCTTCGAATGTGGAGTGCTCCGCTAACTCTTCTATGCTGTAGCCTCTGTAGAATAGCTTGCTGGCTTCGCCGTCAATGTAGCATATCTTGCTCTCTTTGACGTATACGTTATCCAAGCCCTTGTGTATTACAACCGGTTCCTTGATAGCACTCAATTCGAACGAGTTGAGGTTCGGCATCTTACTAATACGAATTTCTTAGGCAAAAAAGGGAGTGGTCCCGGCGGCGGCTTTGATCTGGGTGGGTTTTGAGGTTAGATTTGGAGGGACCCGTCGCCTTGGTACCAGAACGGCGGCGAGTAGCTTGTATCAAGCGGGTCTTCAGGGTTTGAGTTTTGGACGAATGGCGATACCACGCCGTAAACTGCGGTGTAGACGCTTTGTCCCATAGATAGGCCGGCAAGTACTTGAGTGGTTAGGTCGTCGGTTTGACCGAATTGGAGTGAGATTGCACCATTAGCGAAGATCACTGTGGTTACGCCTGCTCTGAGGGCGAATTCCGCAATTGAATCTGAGTCGGTCGATATCAGCATCATCAATTTCACGTTACCCAAAACGCCGGAGGTGAAGTGCTCGCTGAAGAAGTTGAGGCTAACCCCGAGTATCCCGGCGTTAGCGTTCATGAAGCCTGCCGCGAAATCTGATGCATACTGTGTCTCGACGCCGGAGGTTGCCAATTGGCCCACATACCAGTACTCGATGTGCTTCCACGTGTATGTGTTTGTTCGCCAAATCACAAGGCTGTAATTGTTGAGTTGGTTCAACAGCACGTCGACTGTCACCTGAGCATTTGTCAACGCTGTAACTTGATATCCTGAATGTGTTAGGTAGTAGACCATGTCTTTACCATATTCCCCCATCGGAAACACCTGCTCAAGGGAGGATAGGATTAGGGCAGTCTTTAGAGTTGAAGCTCGCAGCGGAGGACTGATCAACGGTGGATTGGATGCAAAAGCGGGTCTAACACTCGAAACTGTTAGCCCAACCAGGACCACGACGAGTGCGGCGAAGAAGATTTTTCGCAAATTTTCCGAACCTTCGCCCCCGTTAAGGAGTCTAGGAAATAAAGGGTATCCCGGGGCAGTGACAGATGTGAGTCAAAATTTGCGAAACAATTTTGCAAAAAATTAAGGTCCGAATGTAATGGGTCCATGGACGCGTACACTGCAATACGTACGGACCTTGGAGGGGACCATGACCATTTATTGATACAGAGCCGTAAACGCTTCATTCCAAGCGGGTTGACCAGTTTATGTTCAGACCCGACTCAAAAGGTCACTTGCTGAGACGTATTAGCATCAAGCCGATCGCTACGAGTAGCGTTCCTCGAAACATCGTATCCCAGGCCAAGTTCAGTGGGCCGAAACGCCAGTATGATGCGCCGTATGCGTTGCCTAGATAAATTCCGCCGAAAACGCAAACCAGCCCGCCAACGTATTTGATTTTGCTCCTCATCGTTGCCAAGATAATCATCAACGCAGAGCATTTCCATGGAGCTTTAGTTTGTCGCACTCCATCCTTCTGAAACATTAATATACCGAATACGGTACAGTGACGTTTCGGCGCCCGCCATGTCACTCAAAGCAAACCAACCCAGCGACGAAAACGAATTCCCCCCTACAACTCCGATTCTTCTTCAGTTACCCCGCCCATTGCTCGACTACCGAGTCATCATCGCCGTACTCAAAGGAGACGTCGGCGCGGTGAACATACTCAAAGACGCATTGAGCATATCCGAAGGCCTCAACCTCCCAAACCCCATCCTAGCTCTAGGACCAACAACGCCACTCTCCCTTAACCCGCCACCCGCCGCAAGAATACTCTGGGCAACATACACAGACAGCAACAACACCATCAACAACCAACGCTGCACGATAATCCAACCAAGCCATCTGACCGACCTGAGCCTAAACCTCGAAAAACTATCCAAAACCAGGAACGGCCACATCCCACTAATCATAGGAGACTTTCTCGACAACATCCTATCCGTCTCTACAGAACCAGCCGGCCTATACTCATTCCTATGCAGACTCTTCACCCGCATCAGGACCAATGAGCAGACTGCCTTCCTGATCGCGACCGACGACATGCATGACTCAAAGAAAACAGCCATCTTGAGAAGATTTGCCGACCTCATCATCGAATACAGCTCAGTAGAAGATATGGCCGGACGGAGAATCCAAGCACGGATCTTGGATCATCTACAAAACCAATACGGCTACTGGGACAACACCGAAACCCCAAAACTGACAATTGACCGCCACGGCACGCACTTACAACGGGCATTAGGATTCGGGCGCCAATTTGACATCCCATTCCATGAAGGCATGAAACTGCACACCCCTGCCCAAACAGACATCTGGTAAGTAACTTCACAGAGTTTTGGTGCGCTCGCGGAAAGTATGTATTCGGCTAGTTGAAGTTTGCAGATTCAGTTATAGGTCCGTTAATTGTGATTGTTGCGTAATTGTTCGTCCCTGTGTAGCTTCCTGAACCCGTACCCGTCCAAGACTTGAACGTATGCTGCGAGTTCGCCATTGCGGTAAGATTTACCGTCGTTCCAACATTATACCATCCGCTACTCGCCGAAACGGAACCCAGTCCGCTGGATTGAATGGTCACGTAGTATTGTTCCTGGTAGTTGGCTGTATAGGTGGGAAAGAATAATCCGTCTGGAATGAGAGGAACCGACACAGTTATAGAATGAGATCGACCGCCCTCGTCACTCCATCCGGTAAAGACATACCGACATTGGACACCGCAGCTTACGGGTGAAACGGCTGAGATTGAATGCGTTGATCCCTCTATCCAAACGAAGGTTTCCGGGGTCGTCACGGCGTCGCCATCAACGATCACGAACCCTGAACCCGTCGAGTACAATGAGCCTAGTGGAGCTGAGGCAATAGTGATATCGACGACTGGAGCGTTGCTCTCGGTAAATGTCATCAAGGCCAATGGATCGGTCACGGACGTGCTGCACGACACCAGATCGAGGTTGTTGGTTTCCCCGGTAAATCCTGGAGGACTCACGCACGATGTGTGAATCGGATTTGCATCGTTATCTAACAACGCATCGCCGACGGTAATCGTTGCCCCCGAATTGAATTGCGCCTGTGCGCCATTATCGTAGCCGAATACGTTGAATTCAGAATCCGTCCATTGTTGGTTCAGATGCAGGACCGTATCCGTTACCGACGTAGCGTAGCAACTTCCCCCAGAGACACATAACATGACCTCGTCATTTCCTCCGAAATCGGCGTAGCTCTGCAGGCTCAGTTTAGAAAGGCTCGTAGGTGGCTCGAACGGAGTTGGCGTGCCATTTGTGTTAAAAACACAGCTCGCTGGGGTTGACGCGCTCTCTCCGAAGGGGAACCAACCCACTCCTCCGACCGGCGGATCTTGTGAAGCGGGTGGGCAGGCGCCGTAATTGAATAGCCAATACTCAATGTAAACAACACCCGAATCGCCGCCATTAGCATACAAGAACTGCTGCCAACCCGTAGTTGATTTTCCGTAATAGTTAACCGCGAATCCGAAATTGGTATTGTCTTGAAGACTGTAGAAATTAGCTCCCTGCCCACCGTTCACACCACCGCACTCTTGAAGGAATGGCGCCACACACACATCTTTCTCACTCGTCAATCCGGAAACAGAAGAAAAAGTTCCGAATGAACTACTGATCAATTTGCCATATGGCACTTGCGCGACCCAGTCATTGGTGTTCCCAACTGTTGAAGGCTGCAATTCTGTTGAGAGTTCGGCCGTTGACGGTAGCGAGTGTCCTATTGGTGGGGAAACACACTGGGTCCGTTGCCAAACCGTACTAGGATAAGTAGCCACAAAGCATCCCGCCGCAGGCGTCGGAGCTTTAGAAATATTTCCGCGCCATTCACCCCAGTTGCCGAATTGCGATGAAGCGGTCGCGAGACCCCTAGCGGCGTCATTCGATGTTGCCGAAGGCCTTGCCCCATTAGTGGAAAACTGGCCGAAGCTGATGAGCAGAAGGCTGAAGATCAAAGGCAAAGTGTAACTGACATGGAGGAGCCTTCGCAGGGCGAAGTACGACCTACGCAAAGGGAATCTGCGACTATCCTCATCTGTTGGTGTATATTTAACACTTCGAAGTTCGGTGAGTCTGATTGGCGGGCCCGCGGGGATTTGAACCCCGGACCTCTGCACCCTATTAGGGAAAAAAGGGTTCTACAGCTTTTTCCGGAGTTCCTTAGGGGGTTCGGCCTCGCGCTGCCGCTCTATCCAACCTGAGCTACGGGCCCGTCACGAACGTCGCCGTCGCCAAACTAAAAGGATTGAGGACCTGCCTGCCTCAAGCTTAATGAATCGATAATCCCTTTTGCTGATTTAGTGCGGGGATACCAGAGCCAGGTCAAATGGGCAGGACCGCCAAGCATGGCGGTGTTAAACTTAAGATCGAAAATTGACTTGGCCCGAGAAGAAATCCTGTGGCGTAGAGCTGATGAAACGCGCAAGCCTTCAGGGGTTCGAATCCCCTTCCCCGCACCAATGGAAATTCTTGTGGGTTTCTCGCTTTTGGATGTGAGGCTGGCTGACTCATTTCGTCTGTACGTCTGATCGCGTGATTCTCTGTAACCTCCTAATCTTGTTTTCGAAAAGCTCCGGTCTTAGACCGCGGTATTCGCTGTG
>CAZHKA010000028.1:0-90170 GCA_964533505.1 uncultured Candidatus Bathyarchaeia archaeon
ATGCGTGTGGCCGAAGACGAGGACCTCGCCCGGTTTAACGTTCTGGCATGCTGTAGAGTTGATTTTGCCTACGGAGCCCTGCAGCCTATCTTCGGGACGATGTTGAAGTTTTTCGCAGACTGCAGCTATGTCGGTCTTAACGAAAGATGGTTCCATTTTGGAGAAGATATTGTTGAGGCTGTTGAAGTCCGTCCATAAGTGGTTCTCCAGGGCGCCGCCCGAGTCGGACAGGACTCGGCATAGGAATGCCATGAATGGCTCCTTCTGGTCCGGATCGAACTCGTAGCCGTGAACGAATCTGTAAGTGACCGGGCCGTCCGTTAAAGTGAGGTTTTTGCTAAACTGAATTGGGTATTTTGAGTTGTCAAGGTCTAGGACGTGGTAGTCATGGTTTCCCGCCACGTAAAATACCTGAACGCCTTTGGCTCTCAGCGCGAGGACTTTCGCAACTGTATCGTGAGCCTCCAAGAATACGCCCGACGCATCTCGCCGCCACATATCCACAACATCGCCGAGCAGAATCAGGTGTGTGACATCATTTTCTTGAGCAAGTTCATCAAGGAACGCGTTGAAAGCCGCCTTATCGCAATTCGCGTACCCCAAATGATGGTCGGAAGTCGCAATGACTTTCATAGCAAGATCCCTGAACGCTGGTTCGTGCCCGCGCAATTTGAATAGACCTGCTTCCTATCACTCAAGGAATTTTTCGTGATGAAAAACCGCCGAAGTTAAGAGTATATCGAATCTAACCAAAAGTGTCAGGCATTCTCTCGCCTAATCGGGGTCATTCCACCAAACCAATGTGTTCGTGTGGTGTGGCTGGGCCGGGCAATTCTGTTTTATCTCACTTTCATCCGTTCATCGGCTGTTGTGAGTGTGGGTGACGTGATGGATCTGGAGGCGTATCTATCTGCTTCGGGTGTTTGGCATCGCTTCGTGGAGAAAGCTGAAACTGTTCACACCGCGGACGCGTCAAATGCCACCGGCATCGAGCTGAATAGGATCACAAAGAATCTTGTTTCTAAAACCTCAACGGGACGATACGCTCTTCTTGTAATTCCAGGGGACCGACGGGTGAGCCTTCAGAGGGCTGCCCAAGCCTTGAATGTCAAGAATGTTCAATTGCTTGGTTTTCGTGAAGCTGAGGAAGTTAGTGGCTATCCTCCCGGCGGAACCCCATCGGTCCACCACAAAACAGCCTTGGATGTCGTAGTGGACAAGGACGTGTTGACGCATGAGACGATGTTCTGCGGAGGAGGGACCAGGGGTAGGCTTCTCGAGCTGAGAACTGAAGACGTCTTGAAATTAACCAAGGCCATCACGGCGGACATATCGGAGCAGTGAGTAGAGCCGACAAAGGCTGGGCGAGGCTGAAAAAGCCGGTCGATCAACTGCTGCGGACGTGTTCTTCTTCACTCTAGCTCAGAATTTCCTTCACGGAATCTCTGAATACGCGACCGTGGAGTTCCACGTCTCTTCTTGTGGTGTAGGGGGACATCAGGGCCATGTTGTGGAAGGGAGTTAGGAGGATGCCTCTATTCAGGTCGTAGAGATGCACGTACTTGTTCAGTAAGGGATCCTTGGCGGCGATTGCTTCCGCTCCGTTTCTAGGCTGGATAGCGCGGAACCGGTATTCGACTCGAGCTCCGAGTTGAACTGAATGCCAGGGCAGGCCGTATTCATGAATCGTCCGTTCGATGTCCGCGTTGAACTTCCTTGCTAATGGGATCACATGGTTGTAGGCTTTTGGGGTTATGACTTTCTCCAGTGTACCGCGCATTGCCGCGAGTGCGAGCGCGTTGCCCGTGAGGGTCCCTCCGAGGCCGTTCACTCCCGTGGTTGCTGCGAGCATGTTGTCAATTGTTTTCTCATAAAGTTCCTGGCTTAGGCCGAAGGCGGCGGCTGGGATACCGCCGGCGATCGGTTTTCCGAGGGTGATCATGTCTGGTTTGAGGCGGTAAGCGCTTGTGTAGCCTCCTGGGCCGGCACACCAGGTGTGAGTTTCGTCGATAATCCAGACTGTTCCGGTTTTCTGCGTGATCTCGCGCACGCCGTCCAAGTAGCCCTCTGCTGGCAGTATGATTCCGCAGTTTGTCATCGCGGGTTCCATCAGGACTGCGGCCACGTCTCTTGGTGCGAGAGCCTCCTCTAATACGATGAGATCGTTGAACTCAATAACTTTGGTCGTGATTTCTGGGTCGACGGGGGGAGGCATAGAGCCTTCGCGCGGCGCGACCCGCCCATTCACGAGTCGAACCAGCGCCTCGTCGACGGTTCCGTGGTAGCAACCGTTGAACACGAGCACCTTCACCCGTCCCGTGGCCTCTCGTGCTATCCGAAGGGCGAAGCGGTTCGCGTCTGTCGCCGTCATCGCCACCTGCCAATACGGTAACCCAAAACGACGCGCCAGCTCCTCTCCGACCCATATCGAGTCCTCTGTGGGCAGCATGGTCGTGATGCCCTTCCGGACCTGTACCTTAACCGCCTCCACCGTCGCCTCCGGGCCGTGGCCGAACATCGCGCCCGTATCACCCAAACAAAAGTCCACGTACGAAAGCCCATCAACATCGGTAATCCTCGAGCCCTTCGCCCTCTTGGCGAAGATGGGAAAAGATCCGGGCCATTCAATCATCCAGTTCATCGGTACTCCTCCGATCATGGATTTTCGAGCGCGCTCAAACATTCTCCTCGAACGTGGATGGCGCTTTGCAAACTCACGTTCTTCTCGTTCTAAGGCTGCTTCCACTTTGGCTCGACTGATTTCAACCATTGTCTATGCTCGCCCCGGATACCAACCTGATTCTAAGAAGACAAAGCTGGACGCACATTAAAGTGCCTTGCAGGAAATCAGCAGTGAAATCGACTTTCTGGGACTGACCTAGGAAGAACAATATTTCATGTAACGCCAAGTCTTCGGTCGTTTTGGTCTAAAGAACGACTGTTGAAAATCGGTTGATGCTGAAGCTGGTTGCTTAGTTACACCTGATTGATTAGCACGGTAAACAAGTTAGATACCTAGGGGTAGCTTGAAACTGGGGAACGTCAAGGCAAACATAGTCTCGATTCAGAACGCCGAGCACTATACGTGGGGAGCTCGATGCGACGGGTGGTTTCTGTTGAAAGAGGAAGACATGCATGTGATCCAAGAGCGAATGCCCGCGGGAACGGCAGAGAAGCCGCACTACCACAAACGTTCGAGGCAGTTCTTCTATGTCCTCCGCGGTGAATTAACGATAGAACTTGCAGGAGAGGCGTTGCGAATGCGCGAAGGTGAGGGCTTAGAGATTGGGCCAGGGGCGGTGCATCAGGCGCATAACAACTCGAACAATGATACAGAGTTTGTCGTGGTGTCATGTCCACCGAGCCGTGATGATCGCACGAACCTTGAATAGTGGCCGGTCACTACAAACCAAGCCTCGAACGTTCTAACAACCTCTACTTAGTCACGCTTACCTGTCATACGAGGCCAAGTACGGAAATCTCCATATTCCGCGGCCTCTGTTTCCTCACTAGAGCTCGCTTGCCGGATCCGGATGATATTGACTTTAACCCGTTAGAGGAACTTGATCGTAGTGAAGCCCATGTTGTCGTCAAACTTGAGTTCAGACGTTTCAGAAAACCCGTCACCATCATTCAAGGCCTACCCAGCAATCGGCTGGACGAGATTGCTCGGGAACTCAAACGCAAGTTCGGAGCGGGAGGAACCACAAAGGACAATGAACTGCTTCTCCAAGGCGATCACCGTATTCACATCAAGGATGAGCTCGTCAGGCTAGGCTTCCGAGCCGACCATATCGATACAATCTGAAACCACTGTTCCCTCACGGCTTTCGTCCGGAGATTATCGAGCACCCTGCATTCTTCTACGAATATCGGAATGTAGACTCTGATGTCGTTGTCGACCTATTGCGACTTGTTTGCGGGCAAAAACGCTTTCCTCAATTCAGGCTTGACCACTTTGCCCATCGCGTTCCGTGGCAGGTCAGCGACGATCTGAATCTGCTTCGGTACCTTGTACCGGGCAAGTCTAAACTTCGCCCATTCGGATAGCTCCTGCACGCTCACGTGCTTGTTCGCACGCAATACCACTGCCGCGCAGACACATTCGCCCCAGTATTCATCCTCAACGCCAACAACTGCGCATTCCTTAACCGCAGGTTGAGTTCTCAAAACTTCCTCAATCTCAAGGGCCGAGACTTTGTATCCGCCGGTCTTGATTATATCAATTGATAGCCTGCCCAGAATCTTGTAGTACCCGTCTGCCTCATCCTGTACTGCGACATCGCCTGTTTTGAACCACCCATCTGCAAACGAACTTTCAGTGGCCTCAGGTTGTCTCCAGTATTCGAGAAAGACTCCGGGCCCTTTAACGTATATTTCTCCAGGTCTCCCTGAATATGGAGGAATATCATTCCCTTCGTCATCGACTAGTTTCACTTGGACATTCGGCAAAGGTGTACCAACGTAACCAGGCTTTCTTTCCCCGTGAAGGGGGTTCGATAGCGCCATCCCGATCTCGGTCATCCCATACCTTTCTAGGAGGGTATGGCCAGAGATTTTCTTCCACTCATCCAAGACGCTGACGGGAAGAGCGGCTGAGCCAGAAACCATTAATCTGAACTTTCGACACGCTTCCGACATTTTCAGTTGCTCTTGCTCAGTTGCTCCTTTCCAATATGCGATTAGGTTGCGGTAAATGGTTGGCACTGCCATAAAGAGCGTGAACTTCTTTGTCACGAAATTTTCCCATACTGTCGCAGCGTCGAACTTAGGAAGCATCTCGCACTCGGCGCCTGACCATAATGCACAACTGAGAACGTTTATGATTCCGTGAACATGATGCAACGGCAAAACATTGAGGATACGATCGGAACTAGACCAATCCCACGCTTCTACAAGCGAAAGGATACTGGACGATATGTTCAGATGAGTTAAGACGACCCCTTTGGGCCTACTCGTAGTTCCGCTTGTATACAGCATCATGGCCCATCGTTCTTGACCTACGGCGGGCAAAGATGCCGTGGACGAGCTCAACAAATCGACGGTTGGTAGGATCTTCCTAGCCTTGTTATTTTGGATAACCGGGTTCAGGAATTGCTTGAATTGAGGATGATAGATAACAATCGCAGAGTCGGAATCATTAATTGCGTATTCAATTTCAGGCAGCGGGTGAGTCGTGCAAAGCGGGACGAATACGCCTCCGGCCCGCCAGATGCCCCACTGCACGGCTACGTAATCGAAGTTTGCGGGCACAAGCGCACACACCCTCGCCTCGCTTAGATCCGGTTGCCCACCCAGTAAACCGGAAGCCACCCTCGCCGAGGCTTCCAGCAGCGACTTGTAGGTGTGACGGCCAGATTCATCCACGATGGCCGTATTGCCCATTGAATTGAGTGCATGGCTCGTTATGGGCAGTGCTTCTTCCGGCACTTGCGCACCCTTCGTACTACGCTGCTCGCGTTCACGTGTCTATTCTCGGATCTTCTTTTAACACCCTACCGACGACTTGAGTGCTAGTTCTTTCGATATCAGTCATGTTGCTGAGCCTCTCGAGCTTCTGCATGTAATCCTCCCTGTCGATTGCCCGCAGCAGCACTATGAAGTCATAGTCTCCTAAAACGTAGTATACGGCCCAAACACCGGGCACCTTAGACAGCTTCAACCCGACTTTTTTATGATATTGTGGACCGTATTTGGCCCTTACCAGTATGACGGCCATGTAATCGTATCCTAACCTGCTAGCGTTAAGCTTCGCGTAATACCCCTCAATTATATTCTCGCGTTCGAGTCTTCCAATTCTGTAGTGCACCGTAGACTTTGGCACTCCCAATTTACGTGCGATTTTCTGGAGCGGAATGCGTGAATCTTGCTGTATGATTCTCAAAAGCAACTTATCGGTGGTATCCAAAACAGTCACCTTGCTACTCAATTTATTGAACTTCATTCTTCTACATTTCGTAATTGCTTTGAAGGGTATTTGAAGAGTAATTATTTTCCTCCTTCCAAAAGAAAACTAGGATCGGCTTGGCAACGGGCTAACCTCTGGAAACCTAACTCTACCCATGCTGCTTGTTTTCAACTGTCACTGCCAGGAGCCTTCTCAGGCCCGGGCTTCCCGACCAATCATTCGCGGATACTTTCTTGTCATAACCAACGGCAACGTGCCCTGTGTTTGTCAGCAAACTGCAGTAATATGTTCTGCCTCCTTTCGGTTTCACTTGCTGAATTGAGCAGCGGCCGTTATGCAGAAAGATACAGGCGGAATCGGAAAATGTCCAATTCCGATCGACGACAGTACCCGTGACGTCACCTTTTCGAGCGGGGCACACATAGTACTGCTTACCTCCTTCAGACTCAACGTAATCGAGTACCAGAAATCGTGCGAACAATTCGTCTTCGGGTAGGTTCAGGTAGTTTGCAATCTTGCCTAGATCCTCAGGTTCCAGAGCGCATGGATGTGTAACACAGCATTTCGCGCAGTCAAGACAATAGTTCACATAAGGCTGTGCGATATTTGCCAATGAACTTCGCTAGCCTCCTCCTAAGGTTTCTTGGAGATGGCTACGCGAAGTCTTGTAGTGCCGCCAGTGCTTTTTGCCTGTCTTGCGAGTAGCGCCTATACAATCGGCTTACGTTCGAGATGAATTTGATCTTGTCGCCAGCATCCGTATAGAACTTTGTCATCGTCTCTTCGAGGCTTCTGGCCGCTGAGATAACATCCGAGGTCTTCGCTCCGTCGGGTATCGCTGTGTTCAAGGTGTATGTTTCCTCAAGAAGGCCTGAAACGGGCTCGAGTAATGAATGATCGACGCTCTCGCGGGCGGTTCTTTCAAGATCTTTTTTCCGTTTGTCGCTATCGCTAGCGAATTTAGTGAAGAGATCTCTTGCTTGAGTGAGTGTGTTGTTCGCGGCTAGGCTGCGGTAGAATTGCGCGGTCTGATCTTCCAATTGTAATGTGTAGCGAAGCACCATACTGAACGTCGTAAGTTCCATTGGGTTCGCCACGTGGTTGTCCAGTTGGAATGTGTTGCTTCAGAACCATCGTGAGATGACGACTTTGCGGTCGGTGAAGAAGTTAATGGCGTCAAAGCCTTGTCCGTGCAGGTCGCCAAAGAACGAATCCTTCCATCCGCTGAAGGGGAAGAAGGCAACTGGGGCCGCGATGCCTATGTTCACTCCGACATCTCCTGCCTGAACACGATGCTTGAAGTCTCTTGCCCATTTCCCGCTCGATGTGAATATCGAAGCCGCGTTGCCGTATGGGTTTTCATGGATAATTTTCAGAGCCTCATCGAAGTTCTTGGCTCTAATCAAGCACATGACTGGCCCGAAGATTTCCTCGCTTCCAATCTTACTTTTTGGATTTACATTGTCGAAGATCGTTGGGCCGATGAAGTATCCTTTTTCAAACCCGGTTACTTTTATGCCTCTTCCGTCCAGAATCAGTTTAGCGCCTTCCTTGAGGCCAGTATCGATGTAGGAAAGAACCTTATCCATCGCCGCCTTCGATCTGAGCGGGCCCATCTGGACTGATTCGTCAACCCCATAACCAGTCTTCAGAGCTTCAGCCGAAGCCTTGAGTTTCGCCTTCAGTCGCTCATAGAAGGCGTCGTCACCGACAGCAACAACGTTCGCGCCCGCTAGGCAACGTTGGCCCGCACATCCGTATACGGAGTTCATCACCGCCGGCATTATCTTGTCTAAGTCAGCGTCTGGCATAACCAGCAGGAAGTTCTTTGCGCCTCCCTGACATTGAGCACGCTTCCCTCCGGCAGTGGCGGTACTGTACACATACCTGGCAACAGGCGTGGAGCCAACGAATGAAACTCCTTTCACGAGCGGGTTTTTCAGAAGCGCGTCCGAAACATCTCTTGACCCATTAACGATATTGACCACGCCCGGTGGAAACCCCGCTTCATCCATCAGTTCCCCCAGCTTATTCATAGTGAGCGGCACTTCGCTAGAAGGCTTCACAATGTAGGTATTCCCACATGCTACGGCATATGGCAGGAACCAGAACGGAATCATACCGGGGAAATTAGAGGGAGGAAGGCACGCGAAAACCCCTAGCGGCTGAAGCACGCACTCCTCGTCAAGTCCCGGCGCAATCGTCTCCAAGTTATAGCCCATCATTAGCGTTGGTATGCCGGCGGCATGCTCAACGCATTCAATCGCCCGACGTATCTCGCCTCGAGATTCATCTATTGTCTTGCCATGTTCTTTCGTTAAAATTTGGGACGCCTCTTCGAAGTGGTCCTCCATCAAGCCCTTGAGCGTAAACATGTACCTAGCCCGAGTCAGCGGAGGCGTTTCCTTCCATTCTTCGTATGCCTCCTGGGCGAGCGAAATGGCCTCATCCACTTCCTCCTTCGTGGACATTGGAACTCGTGCAAGGATTTCGGTTGTCGCTGGATTAACAATATCTAACGTTTTAGTAGACTTGGATGCGACCCATTCACCGTTAACATAATTGCGAATAACAGGGATCTCCTTTTTCTCAATAACACTCGTTGCCTGTGCCATATTTCATCAACGGAATTGGACGTTGTTCAACACGTTATATGCCTTTTGTTGGGCTCTCAACGAGAGTAACTTCTCTTAAACGCGATTTTCGGGAGGTTATACGGATTAGTGCAGCCGAGCCGCATAAATATGGGACTGGAGTCTTTTCGACCACTTGGAAAACAAGGTGAGTGTATTTGAGAGAATCGTGGGAATGTCTGGTTGATTTAAGCATAGTCCACTTCATGATATATCCCGAAACCGTTTCGGGCTCAGGGCCAATATTAGAAACAGTCTCAAAGATTGTAAATGACGACTTTTTCTCAATGATTGAAATCGGGCACATTGAAGACCCGGCGATTCGAAAACAGGTCGCGGAAACTATTGCCACATCACATGTGAGGATCGCCTTTGGTGCTCAATCAACTCTTCTAGGAAAGAAACTAGACTTGAACTCTTTTGACGGCGACAAGCGCAAGGAGGCCCTAGCTATCATGATGCAGAGAATGGACGAAGCACGTGAGCTGGGTGCTAACCGATTCGCAGTTATGAGCGGCCCTGATCCTGGCGAAGACCGGAGAGCGGCAGCAAAAGAACTACTCATACAATCCATGCTCGAACTCTGCGCGTACGGTAAAGAGAGGAACATAGGCGTCACGCTTGAATCCTTTGACCGCACCGTAGAGAAAAAAAGCCTAATCGGCCCCTCAGATGAGGCGTTGATGATCTCGAAAGCGGTGAGGAAAGAATATCCGGACTTCGGCCTCATGTACGACATGGGCCATGCTCCACTGTTGGATGAGGACCCTGCCGCCTCGCTGAGACTCCTAAAGGACCATCTGGTTCATGTCCATGTGGGTAATTGCGTTAAGAAGCCCGGTCTTCAGGCGTATGGGGATCAACATCCACGTTTCGGCGTGGCGGGTGGAGAGAACGATGTACCTCAACTTGTCAGATTCCTGCGGGCATTGGTTGACATAGGTTACGTACCTTCAAAACCAATTGATGTATCCCCTGTAATTGGTTTCGAACTGAAACCTCTTCCGGGCGAGAAACCTGAAGCGGTCATCGCGAACGGAAAAAGAGCTTGGAGGAAAGCCTGGAGCCTGCTATAGCCTGCGGCGATATGGAAGGGGTTAGAATGAAAACAAGAGTCTACGTGACACGTCTCCTACCGAAGGAGGCTATGGACAGAGTTAATTCATACTGTGATGCGAAAGTCTGGGACGGCGACCTACCGCCCCCTAGGAACGTTCTGCTGAAGGAAGTAAAAAGTATCGAAGGATTACTTTCTCTGCTTACCGATCGGATCGACGCCGAACTCATGAGCCAAGCGTCCGGATTGCGGGTTATCAGCAATTACGCGGTTGGCTTTGATAATATCGACGTGGCGGAGGCGACAAGACGCAATATCATCGTCGGAAATACTCCCGGCGTTCTTACTGATACGACCGCGGATTTCGCTTTCACATTAATGCTTTCAGCGGCGAGGCGTGTGGTTGAAGGCGATAAGTTTGTTCGTGCGGGCAAATGGAAGACCTGGGGGCCAATGCTTCTCTTGGGCCAAGACATCCACGACGCTACGCTCGGAATCATGGGGCTGGGTAGGATTGGTGTTGCCGTGGCGAAACGCGCGAAAGGCTTCGGGATGAAGTTACTCTACCACGATGTTGTGAGAAACACCCAGGCAGAAAAGGAGTTGGGAATCCAGTTTGTTGACATGAATGCGCTACTGGAACAGTCAGACTTCATCACCTTACACACTAACCTAACCCCCGAGACTCACCATCTGATTGGCCGCGACCAATTCAGAAAGATGAAGAAGACGGCCATTCTCGTCAACACTTCACGAGGACCCATAGTGGATTGCCATGCTCTTTATGAAGCGCTGCGAGACGGAACCATTGCCTACGCCGCGCTGGACGTAACGGAACCCGAGCCAATCCCTGCAGACCACCCGTTGCTGACACTCGACAACGTGATAGTTGTTCCCCACATAGCGAGCGCCTCCGTAGCTACAAGAACGAAAATGGCACTCATGGCCGCGGACAACCTTATCGCAGGCTTGAAAGGCGAAATGCCCCCGAACCCTGTAAACCCCGAAGCACTTAGAAAAGGCAACTAAGCCCGAGTGCAACTGCAAGATAAGAATTCGGAAAGCGTTCACCCTATGCTTCAAGCGAACGTCATACTTGCAGAACGTGTTATATGACTTCAGCTCCAGGTACTCATCATTCCACCCTCAATGTTTGGCTTTGACCCGTCCATTCAACCTACGCCTTTCGACCCTGCCACAGCCGAATCACTCTTGTTAGACGCTGGAGCACATCTCCTGACGCCCGCGAACGCTTTCAGTCCAGCGCACCCAGTGACCCTTGATCGCGTACCAACTGGGAATAGCGGCACGCAACGATGATCACTTCCTGTATCATCAACTTCTCTTCTGCCACTGGACTCACGGTAAGCTCAGGCTGAGTTTAATACACAAGTTACCAAACTGGTCCAGGAACAAGCTTCAATATCCGATCCCACTCAACGACTGCAAGTCATCAAACAAATCGAGAACTTAGTGAATCAAGACTGGCAATACATATGGCTACAAACGGGGTCCACATACACAGTCTCTCGATCCTGGTTACACGAGCGACCGAACGCTTCCATCTCGTCCGGCCTCGAAAACTACAACCCAGAAATGGATGGGTACTATTACTATGAAATCGAGAAAGGGCCTAGCCCGTCTTCAGGAACGGCCGTGACAGCTCGAATTCAAGTGTTGTCCCCAAGCCTGTTACAAACGTCGTCACAAATGCCCACTACGCGGAGAGTCTTCTGAGCGAGAACAACCGGACGCTCCCCCCTATTTACTCACAATTCTCTAGAACCCTCCGATAGACCGATAATCTAAGAAATCCTCCACACTTTGCCTTAGGCGACCCAATCGGCGCTCTTCAACTATGGAGACGTCGTCCATATCATGAAATGAATGGGACGATTGCAGCTCAGTTAGCTGTTGAACCTGATTACAATCAGACCGAGTAAAATGAAACTAAGAGCAACGATTTGCGTTCGATGCAATTTCTCATGCGCCAAGACAAACCAGAGTTGGATGGCCACGATCTTACGCCCGTAATGCCACTTGGCGTCCCGACTAGTATCGCGACTTGAAGAGAGGAAGCGGGTGATTATATCAGCGAGCTACGGCATCGTATGTTAGGGTCTTCTGAAGTCTCTTCCGGCGTATTTCGCTGAATTGCCCAGCTCTTCTTCTATTCTGAGGAGTTGGTTGAACTGTGCTACCCTTTCGCTCCGAACCGGTGCGCCATTCTTAATCTGGCCTGCGTTTATCCCTACCGTAAGATCGGCCAGCCATGTGTCCTCGGTTTGCGCAGACCTCTCCGATACTAGCACAGCATATCCCCCCCTAGTCGCACATGACGCGGTATCCATAGCTTCAGTCAGAGTTCCTACCTGATTCACCTTTAGGAGCACTGTGTTTGCGGCGCCCATCCGGATTCCCTTGGTGAGGCGTTCAACATTTGAAACGAAGAAGTCGTCTCCCACTATTTGGATTCGAAGTCTCTTCGTAAGCTCAGCGAACGCTTCGAAGTCGTCCTCCTGAAAGGGATCCTCTATCGACCTCAGTGGATATGTTTTCACGAGTTGTTCGTAAACGTCTGCTAGTTTCTCCCGCGTGATTTTCTTTCCCATGTAGCTGTATCTTCTGGTTCTCGGATTGTATAGGTGTGTTGCGGCAGCGTCCATCGCTAGAATGAAATGCCTCTCGTATCCTTCCTCCTCAATCGCCTTCAAGATCACATCATAGGCTTCTCTGGGATCTCTAGGCCCGGGCGGTGAAAAGGACCCCTCATCTCCAGTATTGAGCGAGTACTTGCCGTACTTCTTCGCCAAGATTCCGCCTAAGGTGTGATAGACCTCAGAACCCATGCGCATAGCTTCAGCGAAACTGTCTGCTCCGACGGGCATAGCATTGAACTCTTGAAAATCAAAGTCGGTAGCCGCCAGCTTTCCCCCGCATATGTACAGGAACATTGGTACCGGCAAAACGTGCGCGTTTGAGCCACCGATGTACCGGTAAATTGGAAGCGAGAGAGAATTTGCGGCGGCCTTCGCAACGGCCCAAGATGTGGCTGTGATTGCGTTTCCGCCGATCTTTGACTTGTTCCTTGTGCCATCGCGGTTTACCATCGCTTGGTCGATCTTCCTCTGCTCTCTCACGTCCACCCCTTTGAGTAAGGGGTTAACTATGCGGTTCACGGTGCTTACGGCCTTTTTCACGCCCAACCCATGATATCTTTGGCCCTTGTCTCTCAATTCGAAGGCTTCATGTGATCCTCTTGAACGGCCCGCCGGTGCGTCCGCGCGTCCAAGCACGCCGCCTTCAGTAACTACATCAACCTCTATCGTAGGATCACCCCTACTGTCCAGAATTTCTCTCGCATGAACACTCCGTATGTTGAAATCGGTCAAGTCCAGTCTCTCCCTGCCGCGAGCTAACGCGGCTTTCTGAGGGTATAAGGGTTGTTTGTTGTTTTCGCAAAATATCTTGATTCTGAGACGCCCGTTAGAATGCCTAGATTAACTCGCGGATTCATTGTTGAATTATGCGTCTAAGGACACTTCGGAGAGTAATCACGATAAGCGAGAAATGAGAACAAGGAAGTGATTGTAGGGGACGAATGCAGATGGTTTTCAATGAAACACTGACGGCGGTCCAAGGCCTCAGAGTAGGGCACGCGCAGAATGACCACGCGCGGACCGGATGTACGATCGTACTATTCGAGCCCGAAGCCGATGTGGCCTGTGAAGCCCGGGGCGGCTGGCCTGGAACTTACGACACACATTCGATAGATGTCACTAAGACGTTCGTGAAGAAACAAGCGGTGTTCTTAACCGGAGGCGACGTCTTTGGCTTCGACACCGCGATTGGCGTAAGACGCTACCTACTCGAAAAGAAATTAGCGTCACGGGCCGGGGCCGGGAAACTTCCTGGGATCGTTGGGGCGAACATTTACGATGTCGAATTTGCATTGCTCCAGGAAGCGGACTATCCCGACCTAGGTTACCAAGCATGCCAAAATGCCTCCACAGATCCTGTCAAGGAGGGAAATGTCGGGGCAGGGATAGGCGCAACGGTCGGAAAATTATCGGGCCTGAAATTTGCTTCTAAAGGCGGATGCGGAAGCAGCGCAGTTCAACTACCTAACGATATAATCGTTGGCGCACTGGTTGTGACGAACGCCGTAGGTAACATCTACGGCTCGGACGGAGGGACGATAGCGGGCGTCAGAAGACTTGAAGGCGGTTTTCGCGAATTCGAGGAAATAATGATTGACTACCTTCGGGATACCAGCGCCCGCAATACGACAATTGGAGTAGTTGCCACAAACGTCGACTTATCTCACGAACAATTGATCAAGGTAGCGCAGTTGGCGCACGACGGCTTAGCGATGTCGATCAGACCAGTGCATATGTCCACAGACGGGGACACACTCTTCGCGGCCTCAACCGGCAAGATAAGTGGAATGCGTGGACGAGAACGTGTCGTAGACATCATCGGATATACGGGAGCTAGGTGTATTGCGAGCGCTGTTGTGAGAAGCGTGAAGGCGGCAAGGACATTGTCGAACGTACCCGGCCTGAACGCTTCATAACCGACCCATCGGTGCTCCTTACCTCCCTAAATTGATTAGGGAACGACATCCACTATTCGCGGCGCGACGATTTCACGTTAGCTCGACTAAGTCCGTACCGCTCAATTAATTCAGGAGGTTACGGAGTGATGCCATCGGAGGATATACTCTGGTAGTCTGAGTCCTCGTTCCCCGACTCTCTCGACCAGATAGATTGGGAGTGGGCTGAGGGCAAAGGCGGTTTTGATGTAGAAGCTGTTCGGTTTGCCTTCAAGCCCGTCTCCTTTCACGGTGAAGCTTAGGTCTGATGATGCGGCGATTGTGCTGTCGGGGTTACCGACTACCGAAGCGACCATGGCTCCCATGCGTTTGAAGTTCTTGCACCAACCGGCTACGATCTCGGTTTCGCCACTGTTTGATATAACAAGCAAAACGTCCCCCGCTCTGGGCGCGGGCGTATTTGACTCTCCCGCGACGTAGATTTGGTCGCCCATAGCCCTCTTAACATGCCCGACCCTGACGGCGGTCATGCGTGCTACTTCCCTTCCACTCCCTAAGCCGACGAAGAAACAAGAGTGTCTCTGTTCAAGTGAGTCGACGAGAGACTTGAAGAAATCCGAAGCGACGATCTGGTCCACTAGGGATCCAATTTCAGTGAAGAGTTGTTTACACCGATGGATGACCGTGTCAGCCGAGGCCTCTTCATGCAGGGTTTCGGCTATAGCTTGAAACAGCACTCCCGTCCCAAGGATGAACAGGTCTTCAAGAATTCCCGCCGTGCGAAATTCCTTAGACTCTGTCGGCGCTTCGTCGGGTTCACGGCCCTTCAGAACGAGCACATTTCCGTACTTTGTGCCAAGTTTCCCGATAGGTGAGTCCCGTTCCGACGTTAGAACATCGATGCGGAAATCTCGAGGATTGCCATGATCAGCGATGTACATAGCTAACTGTTGAGCGTCCAGAAGAGGCATCATCGACTTTCCGCTTCCGGAATTGATGAGTAGGCAGACCTGCCCGAACCGTTGTTTCAGAATAGGGGCTGCTTCAATCATGGTCCTTCCCGGGAACCCGATGTCCCCTCTATCCAGAACCAACTTGCCGCCCCGCATCTTCGCCATCTCACTGCACGCTATGCTTAGAGCTCCCTTGGAGCGACCCTCACCTGAGGGCAGAATGACGCCGGCACCCATTATGTCATGATAGAGCGCCTCGATCTCAGCGCGGCTAACTTTCTCGAAATTTTGGAAGATGCGATTTACGAAAGTCGTGCTACTGACTTCAGATGACAAACTCGCTCTTCCCCCGCGCGCCGAGACTTCACTGAGTCATCATACGAGCCGATAATAAGTAATTTCTCCTCCGCATGAACAGAACCGAAATCGGCCTCATACTCATATTTTGAGAATTATTCGCGAGCGAATATAATCTCCTTACCTTCGAGCCCTTTTCACCTGCGGTAACTACGGTGACCGCTTAAGTACCCTCGCAACAAAGGCCACTCAACGATTTGAGGTTCATCGAAAAATGGCTGAGTTGGAGCGGACGTACGAGAAGACGCTCTCAACACATGCTAACTGGCAACCTCAGCTGAGAAGGATCCTCGCGGGAACCACTTCAACACAAAAGGTCGCTCTGGTCGGCGTCGGGCACCCAATGCGGGGCGACGACTTCGTTGGCAGCTTCATTGTCAAAGACCTGATGAAAAAGAAGATTCCGACCGCAAAATTGGTTCTCTTTGATGCAGAGGACGGCATTGAGTGGATTATGTCGAGGATTCAGGAACCTGACCCTAGGCATTTAATCATCGCGGACGCGTGCGAGATGAATGCCCCCCCCGGCGAAATCGCTCTGATACCCCTCGCTGAAACGGATTATCCCTTCTTTACAACCCATGGTATCCCTTTGAAGCTTCTCGCGACCAATCTACTACCATCCGTCGAGACATCAATTCTGGCCATCCAACCGTTTCGGATGGGGTTAAATGAAGGTCTCTCGCCCACAGTCTTCGAGGCTGCCTTTTCAATTTCAAACTTTTTCGAAACAACACTGAAGGAGGATAACTTCTGTGCTTGAGAAACTCGTCAACTGGTCCAGAAAACGGTCGCCATGGGTATTCCACATCAACGCATCCTCATGTAACGGCTGCGATATCGAACTCGTAGCCAGCCTTACCCCTCGATATGATATTGAGAGGTTCGGCGCGGTCCTCGTCCCCAGCCCCAAGCACGCCGACGTATTGATCGTGACGGGGGTCGTGAACGCTCAAACCAAAGATCGGCTGAAACGAGTCTACGAGCAACTGCCCGCACCGAAATATGTAATCGCGATTGGAGCCTGTGCCGCAACCGGAGGCGTCTTCAAAGGCTGCTACAACGCCGGACAAGGAATCCAAGACGTAATCCCCGTCGACATGTTCATCCCCGGCTGCCCACCGCGACCGGAGGCAATCATGTACGGCGTTCTCAAACTATTAGGGGAAGTCAAATGAGCGAAACATTAACCCAGCTAGGAAAATACGCGGAAGAAGTAGGCACGAAGGTAATCCAACTCCGGAAAAATGAGAGCACCGTCGAAGTCACCCAAGATCGTTTGAAGGTCTTTGTTGCCCACCTCGTTAACGACCTGCACGTTCGCCATCTGATGACCATTACCGGCTTAGACGTAGGCCAGAATCTCGTCATCATCTACAACTTCTCCTTAGAACGGGACACTATCCACGTCAAGACCTCCGTCCCCAAGACGAACCCCCAAGCGGTATCAATTGTGGATATCGTCCCCGGAGCGATACTCTACGAAATGGAGCTGCATGACATGTTTGGAATCGAACTTATCGGAAACCCTTGGAAAGACCAAAAATTGCTATTACCAGACGAATGGCCCGCAGACTTACCGCCGCCACTGCTGAAAACCACCAAGCCCGATCAAATTAGAAGACGATTAGGATTGGAGGCCGCTAAGCCGTGAGCACACCGTCCGATAAGCGAGAGGAATCGGCTGGATTAATGGAATACTCGGCTGAGAGCCTCGTACCCTTCGGACCAATCCATCCCGCCCTCAAAGAACCCGAATACTTCAAACTCGTCCTCGAAGGAGAACGCATAATCGACGTCATACCCAGAATCGGTTACGTTCACCGAGGCCTCGAGAAAGCCGCCGAGTCTCGTCCCTGGGTTCAGAACATGTACATGTTCGAGAGAACTTGCGGCATCTGCAGCTTCGTCCACAGCCTCTGCTACGGTCAAGCAGTTGAAGAATTGACTCTGTTCCAAGTCCCGAAACGAGCCAAATACATCCGCACAATAATCGCGGAGATGGAACGCATACACAGCCACCTACTCTGGGTCGGATTGATGGGGCACTGGGCCGGCTTCGATACGCTGTTCATGTGGGTGTGGAACGACAGAGAAGTCGTACTAGATTTAGTTGAAGCGATCTCGGGTAACCGCGTCCACAAATCCATGAACGCCTTTTGCGGCGTTAGGCGCGACATGCCGGAGAATATGAAAGACCGCATTGTGGAAAGAATGAAGTTCCTGACCGATCGCGCACGGTACTACCGGGAAGTAATCGACACCGAGGAAACAATGCTGGTAAGAACTGAAAACATTGGTAGAGTCAGCCAAGACACAGCTGAGAAGCTATGCGCGGTAGGCCCAATGGCAAGATACGTCGGGTTAAGGCAAGATGTTAGACTCAACGACCCCTACGCCGCCTATGACGAGGTACCGCTCGACATAGTGACAACGACCGAAGGAGACGTACACGCCCTCCTAAGGCTTCGCCTAGATGAGCTTGTGGCCTCGGCCAACATAGTCAGTTACGCAGTGGAAAATCTTCCGGACGGCCCCATAAGAGTGAAAGTGCCACCAGTTATACCCGCGGGCGAACACTCATCCCACTGCGAAGCGCCACGAGGAGAAATCTTCTATTACGTAAAATCATCCGGCGGCCGTACTCCCGAACGCGTCAAATCCAGACAACCCACGATGGCGAACTTACCGACCGCCCTTGAGATGCTGAAAGGCCAAACACTCGCAGACATACCCATCGTTCTCACCGCAATTGACCCATGCTTCGGCTGTATGGACAGAATGTCGTTCTACGATACCGAGACCAACCGAAGATGGACGTGGTCCGGGGAAGAACTCCGCCAATACGGAGTCAACCATTACTTCCCCGACCGTTCGAAGAAGCAACGTGGGTTCACGAAAGCGATCGATTCCTCCATCAACCGGCGCCAAAGGGAGAGTATCTAGTTGCCGCGAAGAAGGGCTGGCACCGTTGTGCCTGAGATGTTCCGCTTAATGCTAGAGAAACCTACAACTGAGGCATACCCATTCAAACCCATACAGTTAACCGAAAGATTCCGCGGAAAACTTGACATCGACCCCGCTAAGTGCACGGGCTGCCAAGTCTGCGCGTTAGTCTGCCCGGCAGCCGTAATCACAATGGTGGACCTTGGGACGCGGAAGGTTGGAGATAGGGAACTGAAAGTCCGCAGGCCACTTTTCGATCTGGCAAGCTGCATATCCTGCGGAGAGTGCGTCGACAACTGTGCTTTCAACGCGCTGCAGTTAACAAAACAGTTCGAAATTGCTACCCCAAACAAGACAGATCTCTTGATGAACAAAGCAGTGGTGAAGTGATCGACAAGTTGCCTACGCTCGATCCTTTCGTGATAGCCGGACCGGTAATAATCGTCGTAGCCGACATAATCGTTTACATAGCCGTAGGAAAGCTTGGCACGAGATCTTCGGGAAAAGGCGGTAAGTATCAACCCTTCACGGGCGGAGAAGAACAAATTCCGGCCCGTGGAACATACCAATCAGAACTTTTCGTCTTCGCTGCATTATTCATGGTAGTCGAGGCATTCGCCCTTATTCTTGCTGGTTCTTTCGCGTCTCCTACCAATTTCTACCCTCTACTGTTCCTTGCAGGCGGCGGCGGAATCATATTAGTTGTAACGTGGTGGTTAATGCTCGTCGGGGGCGTGAGGTTCTAAATTGATCGCTACCGAAGTCGCAGAGATTCTCATCTTCCCGGGCTTGACATTCTTTGTGTGGATAGCATTTCTTTTCGACTGGTTAGATCGCAAGACGTCGGCAAGAATGCAGCAAAGAATCGGACCCCTTGTTGCTGGCCCTTCCGGTATCCTTCAACCCGTCGCCGACTTCTTCAAACTCACCTCGAAGGAGGAGATTGTTCCGGAGTTCGCGGACAGGTTCATCTTCTTCTTAGGGCCGCCCCTTTTCTTCGCGGCTCCAGCAATAGGAATAATCTTCATCCCCGTATTCGGAACTACGGCGATCGTAAGCAACGAATACGACTTACTATTCGTGCTTTTCATAATCGGCTTCTCGGCTCTCATGGCGGCTTTTCTCGGATATGCCGCCGCAGGCCGATGGTCAACAATCGCGATGGGCCGCCTCATAGTCCAGTATACGGGGTATGAGATACCCATGATCATCGCACTCGTCACGCCCGCTGTCCTGGCGCATAGCTTGTCGATATCGGGCATCGTTCAAGCACAGCAGAACATCTGGTACATTGTCTTAGCGCCGCTCAGTTTCATAGTGTTCATAGTCTCGGCTCTCGCTGAACTAGAGAAGCCACCTTTTGACATACCAAGTGCGAAGACGGAGATAGTGGGCGGTTGGATGACTGAATTCTCCGGCCGACCGCTTGCCTACATAAAACTAACGAAAAATCTGAGCTATGCCTTTCTCTCAGCGCTCGCAGTCAGCCTATTCTTAGGCGGCCCTCTTGGACCGGTTTTGTTCGCGGATCCCGTTCTACAGGGCGCACTCTACTTCGTCTACTTTGTGGTCAAATTACTCGCCGTCGGTTTCTTGATTTTCGTCATAAGAACGGCGCTGGCGCGAATCAAAATTGACCAAGCAGTTCGATTCTTCTGGATGGTTATCACTCCACTCAGCCTGATTCAACTTGCACTCATTATGCTTGTATGGTGGAAATGAAGATGGCCGGCGAGGTTGCGTTACTGCTTTCGGCTGCTCTCCTCGTAACCGTTCTTAGCGCCCTGTTCTCGAGGAGCATGTCAATCACGCTGATCATGATGTTCTATGCGAGCATAGTATTGGGGGTCATCTTCACCATCTACCAAGGCATCCTAGTAGGCCTGCTACATATCGTAACTTTTGCAGGCGCTGTCTCCGTTATGCTACTGACGGTAGTTTTGATGACCGGGCAGACAGACCTGAACATCGGCAAACGATCACTCGCGACCTCGGTCGTAATAGTTACTATTCTCGTCGTCGGCGCCGCATCTTACTTACTCTTTTCCAGCGCCCCAACCGGGGCCCAGCCGACACAGTCAATGAACATTCTAGCATTCATCTGGACGCTTCGTCCTTGGGATTTGCTCATTCTTGTCATCATCTTCGGAGGAGCAATGACGGCAGTGGTAAATCTGCTTTCGAAGGAGGAATAGAAAATTGTTGGTCGACCAAGCCGTCTTCCTAACAACGGCTGCCGTACTCATCTTCCTAGGAGTCTTCACGATGTCATATTCCCGTAACCTCCTGAAGACAATAATATCATTTCAAGTGATTGTCTTCGGAGCAAACCTCGCCCTGTTCTCATCGGGCCTCGGCCTTTCCTCTAACCTGATCGCCAACACCCTGGTTCTATTCTCCATCGTAGTCGGTGGCAGCGTGGAAGCCGTGGGTCTGGCACTCATCGTTCTGGTTCATAGGAAGTATGGAACTCTGGATCCTTGGAAAATCAGGAGGCTTAGAGATTGATCGACTCAGGCCAAGCTGCCCTGCTGGGCACGGTACTCGCGCCGTTTCTGGGCGCTCTGATTATCATTGCTCTCCGGAATCACCCGAATCCACGTGAGGCAAGTTCCTTCGTCGTGGGCGTCGTCACGTTCCTGTTGGCTATCTACAACGTTCCCGCGGTCTTCAAGGGCGAAACAGTGAATGTCACGTTCGCCGTAATGTCATCGCACCCTCAACTGCAACTAACGTTGTGGGCCGATGGGCTGGGATTGCTGTTCGCAGGCCTTGCCTCTTTCCTCTGGATAATCACGACCGTTTATTCGGTGGGATATATGCGCGGCTTGAAGGAACATTCGTTGACTCGTTACTTTGCCTGTTTCTCCCTCGTAATTGGAGCCACTATGGGTGTCTCACTAGCCCAAAACCTCCTGACACTATTCATCTTCTACGAAATTCTCACCATATCCACCTATCCTCTAGTCATACACAAAGAAACTGAGGAAGCATTCAGCGCCGGTCGCAAATATCTAGTCTACACACTGGGCGGAGGGGCGGCCGTTCTCGTTGGAACCCTTGCACTCTTGGCGGCGGGGGGAGGAAACGCAATCACCTTTGTACCCGGAGGAAACCAGACTCTCGGATCAATCTCGTTGGAATTCGCGAGGGTTGCTTTTGTCCTTCTCTTCCTAGGCTTCGGTGTGAAAGCCGCGCTGGTGCCTGAACACGGCTGGTTGCCCAGCGCCATGGTGGCACCGACGCCAGTGAGCGGGCTGCTTCACGCCGTAGCCGTAGTGAAGGCGGGCGTCTTCGGCATTCTACGCATCCTGCTATTCCTCTACGGCCCCACATTAATCGCCTCTCTCGGAATGCAAGATCTGGTCGTTGGAGTCGCAGTAATCACGATCCTAGTCGGCTCTTTGTTCGCGTTAATTCAAGATAATTTCAAACTCCGTTTGGCATACTCCACGATAAGCCAGCTGAGCTACATCGTCTTAGCCGCGGGGGTCCTCACGCCGTTAGCATTGGGAAATACCGCTGTCGGAGTTAGCGCCGCTATCATTGCGGCCGCTTTCCTCCTCGTAGCCCACGCCTTCGGTAAACTCACCATGTTCTTCGTCGCAGGCGCCGTCAATGTGGAGACAGGTAAATCTAACATTCCCGAGCTTGACGGAATCGGCAAGAAGATGCCGTGGGTAATGATCGCGTTCTTCCTTGCAACGTTGAGTATGGCCGGACTTCCGCCAATGGCCGGATTCATCGGGAAATGGTACCTTTCGATAGGTTCCTGGAACGGCGGATTCTGGTGGATTCTATTGATTCTAGCATTCTCCGCAGTTCTGAATTTAGCCTACTTTCTACCGATCACTCTGCGAGCCTTCCTTCGCCCGTACAATGGAACCATTGAAAGAATCAAACAACACTGGCTCCTCGTTGTGCCACCCATCGTCACCGCGACTGGAACACTTCTGCTGGGGGTATGGACAACGATGCCTTACGGGCCATTCGAGATGGCCGGCAGGATAGCCACAGCTGTCACAGGGTTTGGTTTGGGAAACGTTTCCCAGCTCGGCGTGGGCGTAGCGATTCCACCTTTCGTGTTCTTCCTCGTAGGCGGGCCATTAGTCATCTGGTTGTTTAAGGACAAAATTCGGCAAGCCGGCTTAGTCTTGCTGTCCGCCCTAGCGCTCATTGACGTGATGCTTCTTCCGCACACCGTGCAATGGACGATTCCGTTCATGGGCTATCAGCTCGTGCTGCTGCGAGTCGACGCCCTATCGTATCTGATGGGCCTCATCTTCTCCATCATCACATTCCTGGCGGTATTGTATGCCGTCGGCTTCGCAAAGCCGTGGATGCATCTGTTCGCAATGCTCTACGCTGGTACGTCAATAGGTGTTGTCTTCGCGGGCGACTGGATAACGCTGCTTGTCTTCTGGGAGCTGATGGCAATCACCTCAACTCTCCTGATCTGGGAGGCCGGCGGAGAAGCGGTGCAAGCTGGATACCGATACTTCCTGTTCCACGGGTTTGGCGGCGCAATGCTCGCAGCTGGAATTGCGCTTCTATTCCTTCAGGGCAACAGTCCGATCGTGGGCTCAATCTCGGGGTTCTGGCCATCCATCTTCATCATCATTGGAATTGGCGTCAACGTCTGCATGATTCCACTGCACACTTGGCTCCCCGACTCTTACCCTAAGGCACACTTCGCCGCAAGCGTATTCCTAAGCGTCTACACAACCAAGGCGGCAGTATACCTTCTAGCCAGAGCGCAACCCCCAACCGACCTCGTCGCGTTCATGGGTGCGATCATGGTCGTATACGGCGTCTCATTCGCCGTTCTTCAAACAAACATGAGAAAACTACTATCCTATCACATCGTGTCCCAAGTTGGATACATGGTCACAGGAGTTGGGTTAGCAAGCTGGCCTGGCATTGCGACGCAGATAGGCAACTTGGCTTTAGACGGAGGAATGGCCCATGTTTTCAACCACATTCTCTACAAAGCCCTACTCTTCATGACCGTGGGCGTCATAATCTGGCAGACAGGAGAGAATACGCTAGAGAAACTGGGCGGACTTCTCAGGAAGATGCCTATCACCGCGATAGCCTTCTGGGTGGCCGCGTTCTCGATCTCAGGCGTCCCACTCTTCAACGGTTTCATCTCTAAGGGCATGATAATTTCTGCCGCTGAACAACAGAACATGATAATCTGGATACTCCTCGAGATAGGAACGTTCGGAACATTCCTATCATTTCTGAAGTTAGGCTATTTCGCATTCCTTCGAGAGGGCACGATTGAGGCTAAAGACCCCCCCTTAACCATGAAAATCGCAATGCTTAGTGCGGCCGCGCTCTGCGTCGCCATAGGTGTGTACCCGAAGCTGCTCTACTCAATTCTCCCCTTCGGCGGATCAGGTTACGATGCGTATAACATGAACACGCTTCTAACAAGCTCTATCGTCTTGGGAGCCGCAGTCCTAGTTTTCTTCACTGTGGGCCGCAAATATCTGGCGCCACATGAAACCAGCCTGCGCGACTTCGACGTCGGCTACGTCGCTTTGGGCCATGGAGTGCTTGTTTTCGCCGGCGCGCTGCAAACTGCATTCGGGGCAGTTTACGGTTTCATTACGAACCGACTCGTGCCGGGCTTCAGTAAACTCGCGGGAGAGATGCAAACGGGGCTGTTAAGCATCAATGGGTTATTCATGTTCGGAGCCCTGATCATCGTACTACTCGTCATCGCAATCTGGGGGCTGTGACCATGTGGTTAACTGACATCATGATGGTTCTCTTCGCGAGTGCCTTGGCCAGCCTCCTCTTAGATTTACGCAAGAAAAGGTACGGTAACTTCAGACCGGTGGTAGTCGGCGCGGTTTCAATATTAGCGCTGGGATTCTCTTTGATCGACACTCTATTGAACTGGCCTGCGACCCTCGCCCAACCGACATCGATCCAACCCACTGTGGCAGATTTAGCTAGCCTTTATCTCTTGAACAAGTTCACTATATTTGTCATTTTCACAGTGCTCGCAGTGGGCCTAGCAGTTTCCCTCTACTCGATGAAGTACCTGAATCCAAGCGAGAACGCGGGGCCGTTCTTCGCCCTAGTGTTGTTCCTCATCGTCTCGCTCGTGGGGATCGCGACTGCCGGCGATTTGCTGGAGCTCTTCCTATTCTGGGAGGGAATGAGCGTGGCTGCCTACGGCCTAGTCGCATTCGACAAGAAAGTCACCGTCTCATTAGAGGCCGCGTTGAAATACTTCTTCCTAGCCGGCACTGGGAGCCTCATCGCGCTCTTCGGCATATCAATAATCTACATTCTCACCGGAAGCATTCAACTCCAGGAACTGGCACTTGTCTTCGCAAAAGATCCGCGGCTCGGCGCTCTCGGATTGTCCATGCTGTTTATGGGGTTTGGAGTTGAGGCGGCAGTCTTCCCGCTTCACACTTGGCTGCCGGACGCGTACTCGGCTGCGCCGACACCTGTCAGCGCCATACTGGCGGGGGTTGTAACGGAAACTGCCGTGTTCGCACTGATCAAGATAGTCAGCCCGACGTTTACGCCCCTGACGCAGTCAATCACTATGTCACTTACCATTGCGATTGCTCAAGCGCAACCTAGTGTCGCCATCGGCCTGATTCAATCAGCCTTAGTGATTATTGCAGTCCTAACGATGCTCATCGGTAACCTGGGTGCTCTAGGGCAAGGAAACATCAAACGTATGCTCTCCTACAGCTCCATAGCTCATGTGGGGTACATGCTTGCAGCACTTGCAACATTTTCAACGGTTGGAGTCGTGGCAATTGTGTTTCACATCTGGAACCACGGCTTAGTGAAATCCTCGTTCTTCATGCTAACCGGAAACAAAGGCAAAGCCTACGAGGACTCGGACTTGGGAAATGTGAAAGGTTTACTCCATCAGAACACGCTGACCGGGGGCATGTTCGCTTTATCATCACTCGGAATGCTTGGAGTTCCTCCATTCGGCACATTCTGGAGCGAATTACTAATCATTCAAGCCTTACTAGCCACACAATCGCTAACATTCTACGCGCTGGCGGTTGTGGTTGTTCTCAATATCGTCTTCTCAGTCGGCTACTTCTCCAAAGTCGTCACATCAGTTGCCCAAAAACCCAGCTCCGACACGACCACACCCGTTTCGTGGGCACTCACCATTTCACCGCTCCTTCTCCTCCTACTGAGTTTACTAACCGGATTCGCGCCATGGTTAATGCTAGGAAGGCTTTCATGAATCAACTTGACTACTGATCAAGGGTAGTTTTGTATGAGCGAGAAGAAAAAGGACAAAGGAAGAGAACGGGTCATCCGCGATATCCAAACGGTTGATGAAGCAATCAAAGCCGAGAAAGACGTCGAGGTAGGATACCACAATGCGATAGAGGAGAATGTACTCCTCTGGCTCGCCACTGAGGAAGACATTATCGAAAGCTACACGAAATTCGTCAAAAACTCAGAAAGTACAAAGATCAAAACCACACTAACGAAAATCATCGAGGACTCGAAGAATCACATCCGCATACTAACGTCAATCAGGAAGAGCTTCGACAAAATCGCATCAGACGAGCATCGACACGCCAAAATGCTCGAAGAGCTAAGAACCGAATTCAAGAAGTAGCAGGGTACCGTCCCGCTACCAGGAATACAACGCGTAAGCATCCCCCATTCACCATTCGCCATCGAAACTCCTGCCAAGGAGTAGGCTGATTATCCGGAACGTTAAACCCCATATGATGTGTCCGTGGTAGTCGTAACAAGGGACTTCAAGACTCCCCTCCTTTACATGCACCTCGCGCCTCTTCGGCTCAAGCCTCGATAACTGAGCAAGAGGCGCCCAAAAAATCTCATCCACTTCGCGGTTGACTCGCACCGTAACCATGAATTCGAGAGCGAAGACAAATGGCGCGACCTGCACGGTTCGCGACCGAGTCGTAACCAGCGGTAGAGCGCCCAGCAATTGGTGCTGAGCGAGATCGATGCCAACTTCCTCCTCCGCCTCTCGAATTGCAGTCCGAAGCAGTCCCTCATCACTGGGTGATTTGTGTCCCCCAGGAAAACCAATCTGGCCTGACCACGGGTCACCCTTCCGTTCGCTGCGTTTGATTAGAAGGACTGATCCCCCTCGATCTTCAGGATTGATTACAATCGCCACGCTGGCGACCTCCAGGTTTTTTTCCAGGGATTGCAAAGGTGGTGCTTTCGACAGAAGTCGCCCCTTCAGAGAGGTTACGTCAAATTGTGCCGTCACAACGCACCACTCCGTTCTAACTGGACAAACCCGTAACCATCGTTACCTCTTCTTGCCTAAAGACGTACTCCAAAACTCGTGGGGCGCGGCATCAGAAGCCTACGGTAAATCTCGGGGTCATGACTTGACTCCGATGTATAACCCCCCGCCTGTGAGTCCCTTCCTATCGTAGGTTACTTTTAGCCCCGCTGCGCGAAACGAAGCCAGATATTCTGAGTGAGTGAATAGTCCGAACTTTTCGCGCGCGCGGAAATATCTGGTGGCCCTTGGGGTGGCGGTTAGGTAGTGAAAGTCGATAATTGACGTTTTCCCGCGAACGAAGGATCTTCCGATCCTAGCAAGTTTGAGTTTAGGTTGATTCACGAGGACGGCGTGTAGGGTTCCGCTTCTGAAGTTGCGCGGTGTTATCCAGGGCTCAACTATCAAGACGCCGCCCGGCCTAAGGTGTGCGTTCATGTTCCGTATCGCCCTCCGTAATTTTCGTGCAGTTGTCATATAGCCTATAGCGCTGAATAGGCAAGTAACAACATCGAATCTCTTAGACAACCTAAAGCTGAGCATGTCGCCCTGATGCAGTTTGACCTCCTTGTTGCGCTTGCGGGCTATGGCAAGCATTTTTGGGTTAATGTCCAACCCCTCAACATCAAACCATGCTTTCAGATAGTACAAATGCCGCCCGGTTCCGCATGGGACATCCAACAAGGATGCCCCATCTGATCTCTTGTGCCGTATAATCAAATGCCTCAGGCGTTTTGATTCGGATTTGTAATCTTTGCCCGAATACGGATCGTAGATCGCATCATAGATCGCGTCGTTATACGAGGCAGACTTACTGTAAAGGTGCAACGCTGAATCACGTGACATATGATTTCTCATTCCATTTTTCGCTACTATACCGCTCTGTGCTCGGCAAAGTCCTAATCGAACCAATCAATAATATTTTCAAATGCCCTGTCCTCCTTCGCACGTTTGCCGGATATTCGCTGGTTCACTGCCTGCGACTCGCCAAGCTTTATCTTTCAGTCGAAAAACCACCTCGCGGGAGGAATTTGCTTGTCGAACCCGCATAAGATGTTCGATTGGATTGAAGCTTCTCGCGATGACATGACTGGTTTCATGCTTGAGATGTTAAAGGTTAAGGCGGTTAACCCTGACGGAGGAGGAAAAGGGGAGTATGAGCGTGCGATGTTCATGAAAAAGAAACTTGAGGACATCGGATTGGACGTGACGCGGCATGATGTTCCGGATAATCGCGTCCCTGAGGGCGCGCGTGCAAACCTCACGACGATTCTTGTCGGTGTGAACCCTGAACGAACTTTATGGTTCGCCGCGCATTTAGACACTGTACCAGAAGGATCACGCGAGCTATGGGCAACTGACCCGTACCTGCCGATAGTCAAGGACGGTAAGATCTTCGGTAGGGGGTCTGAAGATAATGGGCAGGCGGTCTGTTCGACTTACTTCATGTTGAAAGCATTGAAAGAGCTCGGCGTCAAACCGAAGATGAATCTCGGCCTGGCACTAGTTTCGGACGAGGAATCCGGAAGCAAATATGGGGTTATCCCGCTCCTTGAGAAGGGAATTTTCAAGGCAACCGATATGACTGTGGTCCCTGATTCGGGAACCCCCGACGGCTCACAAATTGAGATTGCGGAAAAGAGTATTTTATGGCTTAAGATCGTAACAAAAGGCAAACAGGTTCATGGCAGCACACCGGAAAAGGGCCTGAATGCACGCCGAGTTGCTATGCAACTCGCAATCCAACTTGACGACATGCTCCACTCCAAGTACCCTGCGAAGGACCAACTGTTCGACCCGCCACCGTCGACCTTCGAGCCTACCAAGTGCGAGGCAAACGTGGACAATGTGAACACCGTCCCCGGCCTAGACGTACAGTACTTCGACTGTCGGATTCTCCCTCGATATCCATTGAATGAAGTTATGAAAGAAATCGAGTCAGTAAGATTGAGGCTGGAGAAGGAGAGCGGAGCAACCATTCAGATAATTCCCTTACAACGCGAAGAGAATACGAACCCAACCCCGATGGAAAGCCCAATTGTGAAGACTTTGAAGACGGCGCTGAAGGAGTTGCGGGGATTAGATGCGAAGCCGATTGGGATTGGCGGAGGAACCGTGGGTGCCTTCTTCAGGCGAAAGGGCATGGATACGGCCGTCTGGTCAACGATTGACGACATGGCCCATCAACCTAACGAATATTGCAAAATCAAAAACATAGTGGACGACGCCAAGGTATTCGCTTACTTGGCCACCGCCTGAGCTATCCATGGATCACATCGGAACCTCCCTGAGGCTCAGGGTAAGCATAGCAGAAGCCCGCGACAGACCCCAAATAGCTCGCCTTTGCCGCCGCTCGGTTGGCAGCTCGGACTACGTTCTCGGGATACTCCCAACCATAATCACTCGTCAAGGCCTCTTCCTAGCCTGGGACGGAGAGACACTCGTAGCCATGACCAACTTCGACAAGTGCATCGACGGAAGCGGATGGCTGAGTGTAGCTCGCACTGATCCAAATTGGCGCGGGCGAGGTGTGGCAGTTTTTCTCCAACGCAAGATTGCAACCTATGCGAGGCAACGGGGCATAGAAACCCTAAGGTTGTTGGTTTCGTCGGGGAACATATCGTCACTCAGAGCTTGTGAGCGGGGAGGGTTCAGGCAGGTTTGCGAAGCCGCCCATATTTCTAGTAGATTGAGAGCCGCTAGGCCACGTAGGACGGTTAATTCAAGGTCGGTTTCGGAACCTCGATTGTTAGCCCTCCTGAAATCAAGCTACGTAGCTAAGACGCGGGGTTACATCGGCTACGGGCGACATTTCGTGAAACTCACGAAAAGTATTCTGAGTCATCTAAGGGACAGAGGCGAACTCTACTCGATCGGAGACGAAACTCTCCTAGTTAGTCCCCCTGAAACGATGTTCAGAATACCACAAAGCAGCCTAACAATCCTACAGGGATCATTAGCAAAATCGCTCACTGAAGCAAGAGAAATTGCCCGTGGAATGGGTGCACGAATCCTCAGATCATACATTCCATACAACCCATACGAAATTTCAGTCGCAAGAAAACTAGGTTTCACAAGGACCGTGTGGGGTAAACATTGCTTAGTATTCGAGAAGAAAACAAGCCCAGTTCCCTCTAAAGCTCGGTAAACCTAGACCTCTCTAATCGCTAACGTTGGGACCGGAGAACTAGAATTTAAGAACGGGCACGCCAGAGCTAGGGTGAGTGTGCTCCATGATTACTGCTCTGGTCATGATAAATGCTGAGCGGGACCGGATCGCAACTATCCCGGATGAATTGCTAAAAATCGGAGGGGTAACTGAGGTGTACTCTATTGCGGGAGACTATGACCTTGTCGCGATGGTTCGAGTGAAAGAGACCGAAGAGTTGGCCGACGTTGTGACGAATGGATTTGCTGAGGTCAAGGGGATTATTCGCACGATGACTCTGATCGCGTTCAAATGCTATAGCCACTACGATCTAGAGCACATATTTCAGATAGGATTCAAAACCTAACTGTACTTGGACAGGATCGCTTTCAGAAGTTTCAATGAGACATTTCCCCCACTTACAACTATAACGATCTTGGAATCCTCCTTTGGATGGAGTTTTTCTAGCGCGGCAATCGGCGCTGCGGCCGATGGCTCGATAACTAGATGACATTCCTTCATCGCTGTGAATACCGCTTTTTCGATATCCTCTTCGCTAACTAGGAGTATTCCGTCCACATAATGTCTGACGCACTCGAAGGTCAGTTTTCCCGGTTCCCGCGTGGCCAAACCGTCGGCGATAGAAGTCGTATCTGAGAGGTGTACGATTCTTCCCTCTTTCACCGAGTGGTACATGGATGAGGCTCTTCCAGGTTCGACTCCGTACACGTCAACGTCTGGCTTTAGGCTCTTTATGGCTGTGGCCACGCCGGAGATCAGCCCGCCTCCGCCAATAG
This sequence comes from uncultured Candidatus Bathyarchaeia archaeon, assembly GCA_964533505.1. Taxonomy (GTDB): domain Archaea; phylum Thermoproteota; class Bathyarchaeia; order 40CM-2-53-6; family 40CM-2-53-6; genus FEN-987. The sequence goes on from CAZHKA010000028.1 coordinate 30,627, forward strand.
GAACCAATACCGTATCCACATCGGGCAAGCTCTCGAAAATCTCCAACCCTATCGTACCCTGCCCTGCAATTACGTCCGGGTCATCGAACGGAGGGATCAAGACAGCTCCTGTGGTCTTCTGTATCTCCAGCGCTTTAGCGAAGCGTTCGTCGTGGAACAAACCCTCTTTAACAACCGTTCCTCCAAATTCCTCTATCGATTTAATCTTCTCTTCAACGGCAGTTGTCGGGACTACGATGGTAGCTTTGGTGCCAGTCAATTTTGCGACGTACGAAACCGCCACGCCGTGATTTCCGGAAGATGCGGCAACTAATCCTCGCTTTCGCTCCTCGGGTGAGAGTTGCAGAACCTTGTTGGCGGCACCGCGCACTTTGAAGACACGAATCGGTTGATAGCACTCAAGCTTCAGATACACACTCGCGTTCGTTCTCTTGCTCAAACTTGGTGAGTAATAGACTGGAGTCCTGTATGCTACGTTAGCTATTCTGCGACTTGCCTCCTGAATCGCAGCTAAGGAAACTGGGCCGCTCATAGTCCCGCAACCGTTACACTAAATCACATAGCCCGTCCTTCGTGGGCAAATTCAATTAGCTTTCTCGTTTACACGATTCCTAGGCATTTAGGAGTTCTCGAATCCTTTTTCCTAAGCTCGCCCGCTCAGCATCGTCCTTTGCTGAAATCCACTGCAATTTTAGGTAGAAGATGGAGTTTTCCTTGTCGCTCGTGAGCATGAACCCCGTACGATCTAACTTCGATTCGTAGCGGTCTGTCTGAGTACGGCGACATATAACTTTGGACTCTGGTTTTCCAGCTTCCGTCAGGACGGTCTCCGCCAAGGTACGCCCGTCTTCGAGTTTCTTGGTCTGGTCTCTCAATTGTCGAATGTCCGTGCTTCGGTCGATGCGATGGCTGCAAGTTTGAACCCTACAGGAGACCAAGCAATGCTACTGAAGAAGAAATCCTCGTTGCGGTATATCTCACGAAAAGTTTGTCCGTCCCATAGGAGAATCCTGCCTTGGCTTGAATGCGGTTGCGGGGTGGAACTCGCGATTGCTGCTACGCGGCCCTTTGGATCCCAACTGACTGCAGTCGGGTAGACATGATGGTCTTGGAACTCGACGGGAGATAGGCCTGAGTCGTCAAAACGGCCTATCACGCCGTTATGCCAAATTACGTCGTACCCGACCACGAGGGCGAAATTTTCGTTCGGATTCCAGTCGACTCCGATGAAATCCGAGTGGGTGTCGCTGACGGGCTTTATGGTATTTACTCTCGCGTCAAATAGAAAGAGGTTGGGTGATGGAATGAACTCTTCGGCGAAACAATTCGAAGTGACTAGGGCCTCGTCATTACCATTCCGCCATGATATGCCCCTCAGGTTCGCGCGACCATCATTCACCATCTCCAATTCACCATCTCTATATTTGATCAACGCGCCGTTGTTTCCAGCGATAAGCGCTATGCTTCCGTCCGCCTTCCAGCGAACCACGCGAAGATTCTCAGAGACTGGCGAATTCAATTTGGCAACGGATCCGTCAGGCTCAATTGTGATTATTGTTCCCGAGTTACCAACCACCAAAGCCCTCTTGTCACTAGGGTTGATAGACACAGACCGTAAGTTCTTCCGTAATCCAGTGTCGAGAGTGACCTCTAAACGGCGGTCCTGGATCTTCAACACCGTTCCGCCGTTACCCACGACCATTAAAGACGATCCCATCCAATCCCAAGCCAGCCCTCGAACCCGGCCAAGAAGGTTTCTTGTTTCCACCTTATTCCCATCATATATAACGAGAAGTGACGACATCCTCAAATCACTCCCAGTTCCATCCCTGAAAGAATCAAGGCTAAATGGGCCTAATTCATAGCCAAAGCTTGCATAGCATTAACTCGGCGGATAAGGGTTCATAATGGCTCGCCCGGCGAAACGAGACTCAATGATGGGGGAAATGTACACCGAGAGACCAATCAAAGATGAACACGATCTTCTGGATTTCATTGAAGCCCTAGACGAAGATGAAGGAATAAGGGTTGACGGGAATTTGAAGAACCATTTGAACGGGGGCTTCATTTTCGTAGGCATTTATCGGGGCAGTTACTGCGTAAACATTTGCGACAAGGTTTGGAGCCGCAAAGTTCGAAAACATGTAGCTGGAGACAAGGATGAGTGGTACTACTTTGACACGGGCAAGGAGGCTTGGCGTTTCGTCCTTAAAGAAGTGCGGTATCCGCTTCGGGCATCGTTATACTGAGTGAGATTAGGAGAGTATGCCTAGCACATTCGCCATTTGACGGAAACCCAACTCCAGATCCTTCTTCGAATGTTCATCAATCTTCTTACTCATTCTTCCTAATTCGATAGCAAATTTCTCAAGAACCCTCAATGCTCCCGGGGTGTAGAAATCATCGTTCATAAATCTCTTGAAAGCGGACGTATGTCTTGCCAAGATGGCCGATGCTTTCCCTTCGTAACCGTGGCCATTTGTCTGCGCCTGGATGAAGGAGTTGAGATTCATCTGAAGCTTATGAAGACGACGCTTCGCTTTACTCAAACCAGTCGGGCTGTAATAGATTGGTTCCCGGTAGTGAACGGCGGCGAAGTAAAATCGCAGTTCAGCGGCCGGGTGCTCTTTCAAGGCATCGCGAATTCGAATCATGTTACCCAAGGATTTGCTCATCTTGCGTCTTCCAACATTCAGTAACCCCGTGTGGAGCCAATATCGAACAAAAGGAGCCTTGCCCGTGAGAGATTCCGCTTCGGCAATCTCAGCCTCGTGGTGTGGAAAAATCAGTTCTGAAGCACCGCCGTGAATGTCGTATGTATCCCCGAACGTTGCCATGGACAGAGCGGTATCTTCGATATGCCATCCCGGCCTACCTCTTCCCCAAGGTGAGTCCCATACGAGTCCTTTGTCGTACTTCCTCCACAACGAAAAGTCCTCCGGGTTCCGCTTTGAAGAACAGAGCTCAAGCCTCCGCATGCCTAGTTCTTCGTAGCTTAAGCCGGACAATTGACCGAACTTGGGGTACTTTTGTACCTCGAAGTACACGCCCGTGTCGGTTTCATAAGCTGCACCACGGTCGACCAAGCCGGTTACCTGCTCAATCATTTTCGAAATTCCTTCGGAAGCCCTCTCGTAACTATCCACCTGCGTAACCCCAAGTGCACGCATATCCTCGAGAAACGCGGCTTCGTATTCACGCGCGAGGTCGAACGGGTCACGTTTCAACTGCTCGGCCCGTTGGACGACACGTTCGGCTACGTCTGTTATGTTCATCAGGTAATGGATTCTATATCCTAAGAACTTCAGGTAACGAACCATTATGTCGAAGGCAATGTACGTTCTCGCATGGCCTAGGTGAGCATAGTCGTAGACAGTTGGCCCGCACACGAACATCTTGATCTCCCTGTCCTTTGGGGCACTAAAAATCTCCTTACGATGAGTCAGGGAATTCCGTACGTGAAGAGTTGTGTGGGGCTCCAACCTGGCTCATGCGACCCCGTGACTGATCTGGGGGATTTCAGGGGTCATCTGGTATAAACTTGGCAATGTGGCGAATAGCCTCGTAGATGAGGTGTTTGGCCCAATGAGGGTGAAATCGAGGATATTTGAGGCTAGCTGCTCTGTTTCTTTGCTTTGCTCTGCACTATGTAATAGTTTTCGTCCACATCAATCTCCAAATCCGGCACGAAAGAGAGGATGAATTCGATCAGCTCATCCATGCTCCTCTTACGCCTCTCTTTCAACTGCAGGAAACCCTGCAGGCTTACGAGTCGCTCGTACATGTCGGAGCTAATTTTGATACTGCGACTAAGGCGTCGCTTCCTTCCTGGTTCGAATGTTCTAGACACTAAGTTCCACGAGTGGAAATGTAGAACAATCGCGCTTTTTACCTTTTTCTCCAACCCCTATTATATACCAGGTTCATCGTACCCGGAACACGTCTGGTTATGCAAAGCCAGTAGTTGTGGAGGTGAGTTGAGATGGCGAAGAAGCGTAAGGTTAAGATGAAGCTGGGTACTGAGCACGACAAGAACATTAGGCAAGAGGAAATGGTAGCATAAACCTACCAATCCTTGTTGCGCTCGACGTCCCGATCTTTTTTTAGGTTTTGCTGCAATCGTCCGGTCGTCCGCTTTTCTTTCCGCTCTGGTTGGGCATAGATAGAGTCTTAAGCAAACTCAAACGTAGAGCCTAGATCTCATGTTTGAGCTGATACCTGGCACGATATCGCAAGGTGTTCTACTCATCGTTGTGTTGGTCGCCATTTATCTAGCAACCAGAATCGCCTCCAAGAGGAAACTCAAGACAAGAGGCATACCAGGCCTTGAAAGGATTAATGAGTGGATTAATGAGGCTGCCAAACTCAATCGGCCCGTGTTCTTCACGCCTGGGACCGGCGGTATTACTACACCCGACACGCTTGCGGGGTTGGCGCTTCTTGACTACGTGGCGAAGCACTGCGTTGAGAATGGTGCTCGGATGATAGTAGCAAACTCTGACCCCCAGGTGCAGCAGATTACGGAAGACATTGTGAAAGGCGCCTACAGCAAAGCGGGTAAAGAGAAGGAATTCACGACTGACATGGTCCGCTACATATCTACCCGACAGTTCGCCTACTCAGCCGGGGTGATGGGTATTCTACGCAGAGAAAGACCGGCCGTGAATTTCTTTGTCGGAGACTTCCAGGCAGAAGCGCTCCAGATAGCGGAAACGGGTCGAGCTGAAGCGCTTTACCAATTCGCCGGCACCACAAACACTGACCAACTCCCGTTCTTCACGACAACTTGCGATCAAACCCTGATCGGTGAGGAACTCTACACGGCACAGGGTTACCTCTCTTCAGACCCTGAAGCAATTTCGCAGCTTGTCGGATCGGATGCTGGAAAGATCCTCGCGATTCTCCTCATCCTCGCAGGCGCAGTACTCGTAACTTTGGGTAATTCGATTCTGGTCTACCTCATGGGTTTGTGAGGAGAAACTAGCTAATGAGTTCAGACAAGAAGAAGATGACACACGGAGAACTTGGGCTTCAAATAATCATCTTCTGCCTAGGCTTCTTCTACGCGATCGTTTACTATATTGCGGTTCCGGGAATCGTTAATTTGCAGGCGGTGTCGGACCAACTGTTAGCCTACATAACGGCTGTGCTCACGGCCGCATTCGCGATTGGTGTGATTAACCTCACGCGCGTGCATTGGATCAACATCAAGAGAAAACGCGCGACGTGGAGGTACAGCGTGATTCTCCTTCTCTGCCTCTACAGCATGTTGGTCGTAAGTGTGATTGCCTCACCATTCGCATTAGACCCCAATTCGGTTGTAATACCCGCGAGCGTCATTGCATTCTCAACGCCAATCTACAATTTCTTATATTACAAGATTCTAGTTAACATAAACTCAAGCATCTTCTCCCTCCTTGCCTTTTTCATAGCTTCAGCCGCGTATCGAGCTTTCAAAGTGCGATCCCTAGAATCAACCATCCTTCTGGTCGCGGGATTACTAGTCATTCTAGGCCAAGCGCCGATCTCAGATCTGATTTGGCCAGGATTCAGCGTAATCCGCGACTGGATATTGGCTTTTCCCAATACAGCGGGACAGCGAGGCATCCTAATCGGCGCTGCACTGGGAATCGTTGTGTTCAGCGTACGCAGACTGATCCGGTACCCTTGGTGAGAGTGGAGATTTTGGCGACTTCTCTCAAGTCAGACCCGAGATTGGTCTATGTAATTCTGTTGTTGGTGATTACCGTCCCACTGCTTACGCACGCTTCGGTCCCTGTTCCAATAACCCCGACGACGCTTACTCTATATCAGTTCATTCAAAATCTTCCACGGAACAGCCTCGTAGTGGAGAGCTTCGATTACGCAACGAGCGTCGTTCCCGAACTGCATCCTCAAGCGATAATAGTTACGCAACACCTGTTCTTGCGGCCGCTCAAGATACTCTTTGTCGCCCTCGACAATAACGGTCCAACGCTAGCAGAAGCAGTTCTGGACACAGTCAATAAAGGCAACAAGACCTACGGCGTCGACTACGCAAACCTTGGCTACATTCCGAACACGGCAACCCTGATAGGAATGCCATCGAACATCCCCCAATTCCTACCCCTCGACACACACGGCAACCCCACAGCCACCCTCCCTATAATCAAAGAATTCCCCGCGATAAAGCTGGCTTCACTGGTAATTACTTTCGACGACGACAGTAGCGCTGCCTACTCGTACATCCAATATTGGGAGGGACAATACAAGATTCCCGTCGCGGTTGGGACAACTGCGACACTTGCTCCCGGCTTCATGCCACTCTATAGTTCGGGTCAAGTCGTGGGCGTTCTTTTCAGCGTACGTGCAGCCGCCGAGTACAGCACATTGGTCTATCAGCAATACGATTGCTGCCTAGCACTTAGCGGCGCATCGTCGACCATGGTTGCGCTATCTGCGTCCAACTTGCTGATCGTTGTGATGGTGGTATTCGCCAATGTGGCCTACTTCATTGGCAGGAGAACCTCCCGGGGGAGCAACCGAACATGAACATCGTCGACCTCATAGGAGTCTGGGTCGGAGTTTTTCTCACGCTGATGGTGCTGAGCTTCCTCTATAAGGAAAACTCGTTCTTCAGACTGACCGAATACATCTTAGTTGGACTCGCAAGCGGATATGCTTTCGCTGCTTCCCTACGCCTATTCATTAACCAGGCGTTGAACCCGATTTTCATTGACGGCAACCTTACCTTTATAATCCCAGTTGCCCTTGGCGCGCTCTTCTACGCCCAGTTCACGAAGAAGTATTCGGCCCTGTACAGGTTGCCACTTAGTCTGTCAATTGGTTATGGGCTGGGGGTCACAATTTGGAGTGTTTTTGCAGAATTCTTTGTGCAACAGATCAAGGCGACCATGCTTCCGCTAATTAACAGGAGCGCACTGTTGACGTTAGATAATGTAGTCTTGGTTGTTGGAACAATCCTGTCACTCAGCTATTTCATCCTACACCGGGAACAGAAGGGGGTGTGGGGAGGCCTTACGAAGGTCGGCAAGTACTTTATTCTCGCGAGTCTTGGCGCGGTGTTTGGAAGCGCAGTTCTTGGACGGATGGCGGTAATAATTCAGAGAGTTCAGTTTCTCCTTGGCGATCCTGCCTTTCCCTGGCAAGCCTTGGGGATGGGGACGCCGCAGGAAGGAGCCTACGCGCCATTGGCCATAATCGTGTTTCTCGTAGTATTCGGCTACTACATGTACAGGGATCGCAACAAGAACAAATTGACTACGACGCAGCCTAAGTCGGCGAAGGCTTAGGGTTCGACAGCCCCTCTATGCGTTCGATGATCTTGCCGACATTCTCCTTTTTCATGAATAACCCTATGTACTTTGGCTCTTCAAGCTGAAACAACCACTGCAAGGGTCCTAGGACAACAATCGCGAGCTGGGAACCAATGAAAGACACCGGCCTAGTAGCCTCAAGGAACATGATCGCGGGCGCTTCAAGCCCATAATCTACGACCGTCTTCGCGATATTGCCTATGAGCCTCTCCTCTTCTTCAGGCGTCAAGTCATATTCCGACAAACACCGCATCGTCCGGTGTCGTCAAACCGAGCGGAATACGGTTTCCTCAGGGTACACTTCGATCCCTTCTTGAGTTATCCTGTATGGACACAATCTGTCCGTGTGTTTTGCCCCGCGCATCTTCCTAACCTCCAAGGCCTTCACGTTCGACTCTTCAACCCGGTACATGTGGAGAACGATCACGCCTTGGGCGAGGAAAGCTTCCGCGCCGAAGCGTGTCATATCCTGCCGATCTTCAGGATTCTCTGCTAGCATAATTGTCGTGAGGCCCATCTCGGTCAAATCTTTGATAAGCTTAAGGGTCTGTTGGCGAATTTCAAACTCATCCTTGTATTGTAGCGTCAGCGCTGAAATTGAGTCTATTACGCAACGTTTGGCGTTCACTTTCTGCTTGACTTCTTTAATCGCCGCCACGACGCTGTCGATGTTGAACTTGGCCCCTCCCAGGAAGCTCTGGCCAAGCGACGGGGGGACGAATGTTGCGGTTCTGGCTTCGCGCTTTATGGGCGAAGCGTCTACGAAGGCTATCTTGCCTGTCTTTTCCTGTTCACCGAGATCCCACCCGTACCTCAGACTGTTGCCAGCGATAGAATATGGCGGCTCGTCGAATGTAACGTACATTCCGCCGTCACCGTACTCCGTCGCTCCCTTGTACAGGTACTGGACTCCGAAAGTTGTCTTCCCGGTTCCAGGCCCACCAAGCAAGAGAAAACTGAAGCCTTTGGGCAACCCGCCCTCAATTAACTCATCGAGGCCCTTGATCCCCGTCTTGACCCTATCACTTTCACTCAACCTAGAGACCTTCCGAACTCAAAACATCATTGTACGCTGCTTTGCCGAATTCCGTTCCTTACGTAGCATCCTGCCCAATAAAAGATAATCGACAACTTCTTGTGCTCTGCCGTAGGTATGCAACATGGAGCCCCTGCCAGTGGAACACCTTCGACGCTTCGTCCAGGAACTCACGTCGGCAGGATACCAACTCGATCGATCCGCATACGATTACCTCAAAACGATGGATGAGATTCAAGCTTCTAGGTTTGAAAGAACCCTCTTATTCACAATTGGTGAGAGCACCAATCAGGCTCACATTCTGAGCAAGCAGCAACTTCTAGAATTGTCCAAGCCTAGCATATCGGAATCCGCTCAGAGCTTGGCCTCGGTCTCTCAAACCATTCCGGCCAAGCAGATCCAGGCACAGTGTGAGGTCCTCCGGGATCCATCTAAAGAAGCTGACACCGGCGGAACCATAGAGGACTTCTCGCATTACTTCAGGGACAGATTCCAAAAACTTTCAAAGGCATTCGCGGCACGTTCTGATGCTCGCGACGCCACTTCCTTAGGCGTTGCTCTGGCCCAACCTCAAAATCACAAGGTCAAATTCATCGCGATGGTGATGGAGAAGCGGGAAAGGCAGAGGAGACTGTTTCTTCAGCTGGATGACATGGAAGATACAGCTACGGTTCTGGTGGCGCCGGAGGAGCGGGCCGCTCACGAAGTAGCGCAGAAACTTCCCTTAGATCAAGTAGTTTGCGTAAGTGCAGTCAGGGCGAAAGGAGACCTGTTTGTCGCAAAGGAAATTTTGCTTCCCGATATTCCTGAACACAAAGCCCACGTAGCGGGGGAGGAAGTTTGGGCGATATTACTCTCAGACCTGCACGTCGGTAGTAAGAAGTTCCTAAGCAAAGAACTCGGCAGAGTGTTTGATTGGCTAAATCTCAAAGTTGGAACCACGAACCAACGGGCTATTGCTGAACGAACCAAATATCTGGTAATCTGCGGAGACGTGGTCGACGGAATCGGAATCTATCCTCGACAAGAGCATGAACTGGCGATAACGGATCTATATGAGCAATACAAAGAGGCCGCCAAATACGTGGGAAGGATACCCGACTACATCGAAACGGTTGTAATTCCGGGAAACCACGACCCCGTTCGGCAAGCCTTGCCGCAGCCCCCAATCCCTAAAGACTTTGGAGAAGCCCTCTACGAATCTCGCAAATTCATTTCTCTCGGAAACCCGTGCGAAGTTGCCTTTCACGGCGTGAGATTTCTGCTGCATCACGGTAGAAGCCTAGATGACGTGATCTCAAGCGCGTCGAACATGTCCTTCACTCAGCCTGAGAAGGCCATGAGGCTGCAACTGCAATGCAGACACCTTGCCTCCGAGTACGGTAACAGAACATCGATCGCGCCCGAGAGAATTGACCATTTGGTCATTGAGAGGGTCCCTGACGTCTTCCAGTCGGGCCACATTCACGTCGTACGGCATGAGAACTATCGTGGGACGCAAATAATCAATTCCGGCGCTTGGCAAGCGCAAACTGATTATCAACGTAGAGTTGGTCTAGTTCCAACCCCGGGTATATTGGTGGCGTTAAATCTGGAAACCTTGCAGGTTCGATTAATCAACTTCATGGAAGTTTGACGCCGGGACGCGAAGGCCCTTCGCCAGGATACCTGCTACGCGAATGGGCTCGGGCAAGCGAGAGATTGTGGATGAGGAAAAGATGGCTTGCCTAGCTACAGATGGTGAGCCACCCCTCACTTCGAAGTACAGCTTCGGTTCATCCGCAACCGGTCTGCAGGAGTAGATCCGGCCCGCATTTCGTACGGCTCTCCAGCGCTTCCCCCAATCATCAAAATGATTTTGCAATGCACTCCGTACATCTCTATTGTTCGGCTTTTCCCGAATCACCGCGATGACCGGCTTACCGATTGCTCGCGCAACGGATTTGATATCTACCACATTGAAGCCAGCAAAGGAAACGCCACTCAGCATTAGAACATCATATGCAAGGCCTTTCAGTAGAGAGAGAGCGACTGTTTGGGCATCCAGACCGTCAACCTCGATCTTACCGAGCCTTAAGGCTAATATTCGGCTCTCCTCGAGCAATACCGCGACGAGAACGGTTCTGCCCTTTCGTATCCCGGAGACGGACCCGCCATCAACTCCTACAATTCTAAGTAGGCTTCGACTCGAATCTTTGGAGCGATTTTGGAATGTGCCCGAAAAGCCGCCCCGCGAGGTTGTCCTCGGCATAGGTGTCAGCGATAACTCTTGGAGAGACGCCGATTCTTATCTTCTTAGTCCTACCGTATCTTCCAAAGCTTACCACTCGTGCATTTAGTATACCCATCACATCCAATTCGTTAATCAGTCCGCTGACTCTTCGTTGCGTCAAAGGCTCCAAGTCACTAGCTCCGCATAGTTCATGATAGACCTCGTAGACGTCGCCGGTTATCGCACCGCCCGAAAGATGATTACTTAGCAAGTAGGCCCCCACCAACAGGATTTTCGAGTGGACAGGTAATGATTTCAAAACCTCGGATACACGGTCGTGCTCAATCTTCTGCTGAGCTTGCCGTACATGCTGTTCAACCACCTTACCCGCGTCTTCGCGCTCAGCCAATTCCCCGGCAACCCTCAGAAGGTCGAGTGCTCGCCGCGCGTCACCATGCTCTCCAGCCGCTAGAGCAGCGCAAAGCCGCAACGCGTTTTCATCAAGCGCCCCCTCCAAGAACGCTAACCTAGTCCTATCGAACAGAATGTCGAACAACTCGTCTGCAAGATACGGCCTGAATACAACTTCCTCTTCGCTCAATGAACTCAACACCCTTGGATCGAGAAATTCTTTGAAGTGGAGATCGTTAGAGATTCCAACCATGCTGATCCAAGAGGAGCTTAACGTCTCATTAACTCGCGTAAGCTCATAGAGTAACGAATCATCCGCATTATGCTTAATCAGCGCATCAATCTCGTCAAGCGTAACGAGTAACGCCGTCCTATCAGCATTTATCCCGTTCGCGAATCTGTCCAGAAGCTCGCCGACCGCGATCCCTGTGAAGGGCACGTCTACACCGATTGCTCGACATATTTCAGCGAGAACACGGTAGTTCGTCCCTGCCAGCCGACAATTGATATATGCGATTTTCACTGGCGCGCCGATTTCCGTCGCCTTTTTCTCTAGCTTGTCAAGCACGAACTTCGTGACGATTGTCTTTCCAGTCCCTGTCTTTCCGTACACAAAGACGTTCGAAATCTTTGATTGATGCAGGGCCGGCGCCAGTATGCCAGCTAGACGCTGAATATGCTCGTCCCTATGCGGTAGATGGGGTGGCATGTAATCATGTCGCAAAACATCGCGTTCGGCGAAGATTTTGGCGGTCGACAGATACTTATCGAATAACGTCTCCATAACGTCTAATTGAGGTATGTGGGCATCCTCCAGCGGTAATCCCGCCATTGCACCTTGAAAGATACCTAACCGTTATTGTACACGAAAATCAACTATAGCCACTGGAATCCTTATGCGTGAAGCCGGTTCAGACTTTGGAAAATTGTTGTAATAGCTGATCAAAAGTTCGTTAACGACCCCCTGACCCCTTCAATTCCACTCGAAGTGATAGTATGTGATAGTATGTGAATCTATGTGTGAGTTAGTGGTGAAAAAGTAATATGTCATAGTTATTACGCGAGATTCGAATAAATTCCCTAACATACAACAATGTGTATCTTTCACTCCAATTCAGCGATCTCTTCACATTCAGTATTTCATATTACGTTCCTTTTGTCCAGTCGAAATCAAGGGGTTAGGGTAAGCCAAAAGAAACAACGATTATTGAGTTTAACATGTTGTCCGCTGTAGAGAAGTCCAATAACCCCCTTATTTCCACTGTACGGCTAGTTATTCCAGTGAAATATACGGGTCTGGACCTCAACACCACACATCAACTTAAAACATGTTGACGTGGAATATGGTGACCATGAAGAAGCGCATCAAACTGGAGTTTTTCGATCGAGCTGGTGTTAAACACAGTTTGGCTATCGAAGGAGACTTCACAGTTGACAAAGTCACTCGACTCCTAGAATACGCTGAAATCGTGTCCGGTTCTACTCAGTCTTCTCCTAGCACGCAAGGCTACGAGAGCAAGATGAGTAAGTTGTTGGATGTCATAAACACGCAGTCCCCCGACCGTGCTTTCGATTCTAGGCAAATTTGTCAATCTTACCGGGAAATCTGGGGAGACGAGCTCACTCTCGGCACCGTCTCTACTTACTTATCGCGGCTCTCTGATCGAGGCACGTTAGAAAGGACCGGTTCGCCCGCGCATTGGTTCTACAAGCTCAAGTTATCTCGGATCGTTCCGCCGTAGCCTGATTAACGGTGGATTCCAAGGCGGAGCGAACTTCATCATTCAACTTGTACCTGAACGGAGAATGATTTGACTCCCGATTCACGTATCCTTCCATGTACAGTTTCTTCATCAGCCTGGAGGTGTGTTCTCTAGATTTCTCTAAGCGTTTTCCCAGTTCAGGTGCACCTATAGACCCTTCAATCCTCAATATTTCGAGAGTGCGACGTTCCGTCGATGTTAAGGTAGAGAGCATATCGCCTTCTGAAAGAGCCTCAGCAAAATTCTCACGCCTCGGTAATCCTCCAATGGTCTGTTGTCCGCGCACTTGTGATATTTCGCTAAGTTTCGCCTTGACGTGTTCCAGATCCCCGATTAGTTTCTTGTCGTTCGACAATGCTTCCTGTAACTGACCCATCGTTTGTTCGTAGGCAGCGTGGATTTCTGCTCGTTGAACCTCCCATCCATCACTTTGTCGAGCCATGCTCGCAACGTCCGACCGCAATGACGTGAGTGAGGCTTCCGACCGTTGAATTCGCGTGGTTAGGGCTTCCACGATTACGGACAGCAAGGAGGCGGATTCAACCACCGCCCTCCTGCTCTGGCAGAACGAGCGGACAGCCTTCAACCCTATGAAACCCACTAGACATAACGTAAGAATGGAGATCAGATCTATGGATAGAGCGACGAGGTCCAAGGCATGTAGGCACCCTAGACATGTGGCTTTAAGTTCTTCGACTTATGTGACGTCACATCCGTGTTATGATGTCACAATGATTGCCGCGTGATAGTCAGGTGACGTCAAGAGGCCTCACGATGACATCACATAATAGGCCTTATTACTCCTGTAAATGCTTAAAACGGCCTATTTTACATCTCATTTTACTACATGAGCGGACGATCGTTCTTGTTCCGAAGGAGGTGAAATGCGTAATATCATGTGATATCACACCTCTTGGCTGAGGGTTAAAGTAAATCTTTGAAGCTTTCTCTTCGCGCAAGCGCGGAGATGGTTTCCCAAAGCTTTACCCCCAATTGTTCCATTACGCCCGCCTCGTCGATTTCTGTTGTTTTCGCCTCGTCGGCATAACTCTGGAGATTGTCCGATAATTCCAGGAACGGTTGCAGGGCCGGCGTATCGAAGAGTCCAACGTGGCCCAAGAGCAGAATCGTGTAAATCGAGCGAATTAGGTTATTTTGAGCTTGAATTAAGGTTCGATTATATGAACCGCGGCTTGCTGTCCTCCCTGTAGGTCTGAAAAGGCGTCTTTGCGCCTTTTTTGAGATTTTTTCGCTGGAAATCGAGTCTGCAAGAAGAGTCTCAAGCTGCACGAGGCTTAGATGGCTGTTGTTCAGTAGCAGCTTCGAAATTGGGTCAGAAACGGTTTTGCGGATTGATTCCCGCGCCTCAGAATACGCTTCGGGTCGTTCGCTCATGTCCACTCCCAGACGGATACAGTTTTGTATTCACTTAAGCTATTCCGGCTTCTATCGGCACAAGAGTGAGGGCCGCATCATCACGACCAAGACTCCGCCTAACTGCAGGTCGCCATCGAGGTCTACTGATGATAACCCTTCTACTGTAAACAAGCGATCTTGGACGTTTCTTAGCGCTGGGTAGAACGTTGAAATAAGCCGACGGAATGTCAATGCTGAATTCGAAGGGATTCAATTTGGGCAGACGGAGAAGAAGAGTAATCAAAGTTGTGAAGAAGAAACTCCCAACCGTATTCACCTGCCCGGTCTGTGGTGAGGAGGCAATACGGGTGAAGCTGCCCGAAGGATCGGGTCCCGCCATCGTGCAGTGTGGTGCTTGCGGGTTGAAGCGAGAATTCGCGGCCACACCATCCAGCCAGATCGTGGACATTTACTGCATGTTCACCGACGCCTTCTATAGCAAGGATAAGGCGCAGACACCCGCACCTGTCGCTAACTCAGCATAAAGACGCCAAATGCGCACGTTGCGGCCGATCTCCTAGTCTTAAAGAAGGGGCGCCTCCTTCTGTAAACTGGTCCGCCAATTTGGAAGCAGCCTCTCGCGACGAACAAGAACTGTACTTTCAGACATTGAGGGAGAAATTTGGCGAGATCTATGATTTGGCCAGACAGGCGCGGGCCAAGGGACATGATCCATCCGATGTTCCGGAGCCTTTGGTAACTTTAGATGTGGCCGAACGGGTTGAGAAAGCTGTTGGACCCGCCGGTGTAGCAACGAGAATCCGAGAGCTTTCACTGCTAATGATACGCGAGCTAGTTGCCCTAAAGATCGCTGAAGAAATCTCGCTCGGCAAATTCGGGGCACAGGGAGAGCAAGCTGCCGAGCAAGCCGTGCGAACGGCCTCCGCGATACTGGACGAGGGGGTTACTGCCGCACCAATCGAAGGCATCTCATCAGTTCGGGTGAGGGCAAATCAGGATGGGTCGAAGTACTTGGCCGTCTATTTTGCCGGTCCCATTCGATCAGCTGGGGGCACGGACATGGCTTTAATTCTGGTCATCGCAGATTATGTGCGGCATCAACTCGGTTTGGCGAAATACAAAGCGACTGAACTTGAAGCTAAGCGGTTCGTGGAAGAACTTCGCCTATATGAGCGGGAAGTCGCACGCTTCCAATTCAAGGTCTCCGATGAAGAACTGTTCAACGCAGTGATGCGTCTTCCGGTCGAAGTTAACGGCGTGGAAACCGACCCGGTAGAAGTCTCAGCGTATAGGAATGTTCCTCGCGTCGACACGAACAGGGTAAGGGGCGGAGCTTTGAGAGTCGTTCATGACGGCCTAATCGGCAGAAGCCACAAGGTCCTGAAGATAATCGACAATCTGGGCATAGAGGGATGGAGTTGGCTTAGAGAGATTAAGCCTCCCGTGGCCGAAGCAGAAGAAGCGAGGGAGTTCATGTTCATGGAAGACGTTCTAGCGGGTCGGCCGATATTCTCATTCCCTCAATTCCAGGGCGGGTTCAGGTTGAGGTATGGAAGGGCGAGAAACACCGGCTTAGCCGCGGTAGGATTCCATCCATCAACCATGGCGGTTCTTGGGAAGTTCATCGCCATCGGTACCCAGCTTAGGCTGGAGAAACCCGGAAAAGCGGGGGTAGCGGCAGCAGTGGATTCGATCGAACCACCCGTGGTAAAATTGAAGGATGGTTCCGTCGTCAGGTTATCGGATCCAGGCCAAGCGGAAGCACTCCTAGACTCGGTAGACAAAATTCTCTTCTTAGGTGACATTCTCATTGGATTTGGCGAATTCCTAGAGAATAATCGACCTCTACTTCCTTCAGGATTCGTGGAGGATTGGTGGAGGCATCTAGTTCAGCTTGAAGCATCACAATATATCGACCTGCAGAGCTTTGCAGACCGCTTAGGAGTATCGGAAGCTAGACTCGCCGAATCTCTATCCTCCGCCGATCATAAAGGGCTTACAGCGGAAGAGGCAGTTCTCATAGCGAAACATTCGAGCATACCCCTGCATCCGAGGTACACATGGTTCTGGGAGAATATTGCTTCGCAGGACTTCGATCAGCTTCGGTCGGTGTTCTTGGATGGCAATCGCACAACGGTGTCCCCTACTAGGATTGCAACCAAGAACGACCGGATGATCAAGGGTGTCCTCGAGAATCTCTGTATTCCGCACAAAGTCGAAAGAGACCTCATAGTGGTTGACGAAGACGCAATAGTTCTGTTCGAATGCCTCGGACTAGGATCGAAAGACACCGCCGCCACTGGAAAGGATGTTTTCGAGAAGATTCTCAATCTCTCGGGAATCCATGTCTTCAAGAAGGCTCCGGTTTACGTTGGTGCACGCATGGGTAGGCCGGAGAAGGCGAAACAACGGGAAATGCGACCGTTGGTTCATTGCCTGTTTCCCTTGGGCTTAGCGGGAGGGGCTCGGAGGAACATGGTCGAGGCGATCGGAGAACATGCGATTATACCGATCGAATTAGTGCAACGCAAATGCAGTGGGTGCGCGAGTATAACACACCTAATGGTCTGCGAGAAATGCGGCGGCCCAACGGTCCAAACATACAGCTGTCCGAAATGCGGAATCGAAACATTGGACGCAAGCTGTCCTTCTTGCAATGGCGCCACTCAAGCTTTCAGCGAAAGAAGCATTCCAATCCGCGATTTGTTTAGCGCAGCCAAGCGAAGACTCGGACTTTCAGCAGTTTCTGAGAACGTGAAGTGCGTTCGAGGCCTCACGAATAAGACAAAGACAGCGGAGCTACTTGAGAAAGGTCTCCTCAGAGCAAAGTATGATGTCTCCATGTTCAAGGACGGGACGATACGTTTTGACGCAACCAATGCGCCCCTAACGCACTTCAAACCCGCCGAGGTGGGCGTAGGAATCGACAAACTTCGGGAGATGGGCTACCTTGCCGATCTCAAGGGCAAACAGCTTTCGTCATCCGACCAAGTCCTTAGCCTTCGAGTACATGACATCATCGTGTCGGAAGGATGCGGCGATTACTTTGTTCGAGTAGCACAATTCATCGACAGTCTACTACAGGGCCTCTATGGGCTTCCTCCATACTATAACGCCAAGGGCAGAAATGACCTGGTCGGCCAATTGGTCATCGGCCTTTCACCACACACATCGGTAGGCGTCATTGGACGCATCGTAGGATTCACCAAAGCGAGCGTCACATTCGCACACCCATTCTGGCACGCAGCCAAGCGTAGGGACTGTGATGGCGATGAGGATTCGGTTAGTCTCGCACTCGACATCCTGTTGAACTTCTCCAAGAAGTTCCTACCTTCGAGAATTGGAGGTATAATGGATGCGCCTATACTACTGACAATCGGCATCAAGCCCCGCGAAATTGCGCGTCAAGCATTCAATATCGAGTCCGCGGAGCACTTGCCATTGCAATTCTATGAAGACACTCAAAACCGAGCGGATCCAAAACGGGAGGCTAAGATTATCGAAACAGTTCAAAATAGACTGGGTTCGCCGACGGTGTTGGAGTCGCTCGGGTATACGCAGGACACGGGCGGTATCGCTGCGGGAAACTTGGAGAGCACTTACAAGAAGTTGGGGTCGATGCTTGACAAGGTTTCATTGCAACTCAAACTAGCGGAATCCATTAAAGCGGTTGAAGCTGGTGAAGTCGCTAAACGAGTGCTCTCGACGCATTTCATGCGAGACCTGACGGGCAACCTGAAAGCTTTCGCGGGGCAGAGATTTCGATGTACAAAATGTAACTCGAAATTTAGGCGCCTCCCGCTGAAGGGAAGTTGCCCAAAGTGCGGCGGCAAATTATCTTTAACCGTTTACAAAGGAAGTGTGGAAAAATACTTGACTGTAGCCCAAGACTTGGTCAAACGATATGACCTGGGCCAGTACCACGAACAGCGACTCTTACTTTTGCAAGAAGAGATCAATTCACTCTTTAATGAGAAGGGGGAGAAAAAGAAACAGCCTACGCTCGCGCAATTCGTTTGAGTTGGTTGAATGGCAACACGCGGCGCGCTTCACCCAAAAGCCTACCTAGTGTCTAGGCGCAACGTAAGAGCAGGTTTGGCCGCTCGAAGCAAGATCCTGGTCGCGCTGGAGAACGTGTCTAGAAGCGCACCTCAAATCGCGAAGGAATCAGGCCTGTCGTACGCATGTGTTGCATATCATCTAAAAGCCTTGAAAAAAGATCGACTGGTTGAGCGAGTGACCAGCCGAAAACCCTTTGCTTGGTCATTAACCCGGTTTGGTCAGCAAAAACTTCCCTCCGAATAATGCGAGTCATTAATACCGGCCGAACGCATCATATGCCTCTAGAATGGGACAATCGCGAGAGTGAAGCCAAGTTGCAAACTGAGGTTCGATACTACCAAGAGCCCAAGTTGGATAACACGGTGATGATCTGCGGGCTTCCAGGTATCGGCTCCGTGGCTTGGCTGGCGGTAAATCATTTGCAGAAAGAGTTATACGCTCAGCTCTTCGCGGAAGTCTTCTCGCCGATGTTCTCCCCCAAAGTGTGGCTGTCCGAAGACGGTGTGGTGGGCTTGATGAAAGGCGAATTTCATTTCTGGAAGAATAAACCCGGAAGCCCTGATTTGCTACTATTCACGGCTAACGAGCAACCATACTCTCCGGAAGGACAGTATGAACTTGCAGAGGTGGTCTTGGATTTAGCCGTCAAGTTCGGGGCTAGGAAAGTGATAACGATGGGTGGAATGGCAACCGACAAGGTAGCGGAACCACCGAGAGTCTATGCTGGGGCGACGGACGTTGATTTAGTCAAGGAGTTGGAAACTCTTGGAGCGGTGAAGCTCGCTGGGGGAGCAATAACCGGAACTAACGGGCTCATTTTCGGTCTGGCAAAACCGAAGAAACTCCCAGCCATCTGCCTTCTCGCGGAAACCCCAGGTTACTTATCATTAGACGCAAATGCCGCAAAGGCAGCTCTCCAACTATTCTCACGAGTGATGAATGTATCCGTTGATTTGACCGCCCTCGAGGAACAGGCTAAAGAGAACGCAGACGCCGTCCAAAAAGCCAAGGATCTATCCCGCGCCTTTCCGCGTGAAGCGCGCAGGGGAGGAGACAGAGAACTACATTACGTTAGCTAGGAGACAGGGGTTCGAATGAAGATCATGTGTAACCTGTGCGGAAAAGTATCTGATCTCATGGCGGCATCCTCATTCGCAACCGATGAGGACGGGAAATTGAAGACCTATCACTTCTGTTCCGAAGAACACTTGGCCGAGTTCGCCAGAAAGAAAGGTATCGAACTTAACAAGAGTTAACTTCCCGAGGCCCGTCAGTCTTGTCTCAAAAGGAGAGAACGCAGCCTTTGTCAGCCGCTGAAGAACTCAAGTCCGTATCCAAAACATTCTCCGCCTTGGGGAACACAGTTCGGCTCAGGATTTTGTTGATGCTTATGGACAGCAAGAAACCCTTGCACATAACGGCCGTAGCCAGTAACTTGAAGATGGATTACGGAGGAGTCCACAGACATGTTGAAGTATTGAGAAACGCCGGCCTGATTCAGGTCTTCGAAGTCGGTAGATCGCGAGTTCTATCACCGCTAAATATGGACCAGGTTCGTGAATTCATTACGATAGCTAAAGAATTTACTAAACATAGATAATACTATGTCGTATTCGCAATATTATCATGTATATTTCATGAAGATGTCATAAAAAAACAGTTAAGTAGTTGTACGGTTCTGTGCGGAGCGTTCGTGGTTCAAATGGGAGAGCCACTTTTCGCGAGAAGGAGCGTGAGCCTGAGCGGCGCCGCTGTCATGGGGGCTTTGGCGGCATTGACGACGGTTATGGTTCCCGCACGCATTCAGCCGTCATTCCCACTATTACCCTTCCTGAAATTTGATCCTGCTGAACTGTTCTCTGTTCTGGCGTTTTTTATCTTTGGGCCCGTCCCGGCAATCATCACTGCGACAGTTCATTGGTTGTTCCTGACGGCAACGGGAATAAATACGCCGTTAGGGCCCGCCGTAAAGTTCGCTTCGGTGCTCTCAACATTGTTCGGATTGTGGTTGGGAAGCTTGGCCTATAAGCGATCAGGGATCAAACTGTATCGAAATTCCGTGGTACTCTTCTTTATGCTTGCGTTCGCAATCGTCATGAGGGTTTTGATACTTTTAGTTGTTAACTACTTTGTTTTCACATTCATCGGCCCAGTCATCTTTGGGATCGATTACTTGGGTTTCAGCCAGGCGGTTCTTCAAGGCACGCTTCATATGCAGTTCGCGGGACCTTCGCAGGTATTGGCGGCTATGCTGATCTTTACGAGTATCTTCAATGGGATTCACGCAGTCTTCTCGGTAGCTGTGCCTTTCGTCGTAATGACGCCCCTATCGTCTATGGTACCCCAGCTATCCTCAGGGCACCCGTGGATAAGCAGACTCAGCAACCGATAGAAGCCTAAGCTCAGGATGCGGTTAGGGTACAGCTCTTGATAGTTACGTTAGCCGGAGGAGTAGGCGCCGCTAGGTTCCTTGAAGGTCTCGTTCGAGTCGTGCCGCAGGATCATGTCACGATAATCGGCAACATTGGTGATGACACGGAATTTTACGGGTTACACGTGTCGCCCGACTTGGATATCGTCGCCTACACTCTGGCAGGTTTGGTAGACTCGGCCAAGGGCTGGGGATTCAAGGCGGACACATTCCACTGCCAAACGATGCTCCAACGGTACGGATACAAACCGTGGTTCAACCTAGGCGATCGTGATCTCGCGACGCATCTCTACCGTACCGAACAGTTGAATCAAGGAGAGCGACTGTCGGTAGTAACCTCGGACATCGTTTCAGGCTTAGGGCTTGACGTCAAGCTTCTGCCCTCAAGCGATGAGATGGTTCAAACCTACGTTTCCTCAGGAAGGAGGCGAATGCATTTTCAAGAGTACATGGTGAAATTTCAGACCAAGCCGAGAGTAAACAAAGTGTTCTTCAAGGGAGCTGAATCGGCAAAACCGGCACCCGGAGTTCTGCATTCGATAAGCGACGCAGAAGGAATCATCATCGCCCCAAGTAACCCCATAGTAAGCATAGGAGCAATTCTGGCAGTAAAAGAGATACGCTCAGCGCTTCGAAAAACTAGTGCACGGATCGTAGGCGTAAGCCCCATCGTGGGCGGCAAGACGGTGAAGGGCCCCGCGGACAAACTAATGAAAGCCCTAGACATCGAATGCAGCGTCGTGGGCGTGGCAACAATATACAGGGATTTCTTAGACACTCTAATTATCGACAAGATAGATCGAAAACTCGCACCGCGAGTCAACGCCGTGGGAATCAAGGCAATAGTCGCTCAGACTCTCATGAAGACAATGAGAGACAAAAAACGGCTAGCACGAATCGTTGTAAGTGAATTCAAGCGTTGAAGCGTCGTCGAGCACAAACCGACCGAATATGCGCGATAGTTCCCGCAAACGTTCTTCACCTATCCAAGGCGCGTCTCGCAAGACACCTTGATGCTTCAAGCAGAAGCCGCCTCTCCACAGCGATGCTGATGGACGTCCTCTGCACCTTACATAAGGTAAGGAGGATTCACAGAATCACCGTCGTGAGCGCGGATTTTGCGGTACGGGGAATCGCTCGATCGATGCGAGTCCACTTTCTCTGGGAAGGCAAAAGGAGGGGCCTGAACAAGGGGTTGCGACTGGCAATCCTCGACGCCAAGCGCCGAAACTTTTCGGCAGCATTAATTCTCCCTTCCGACATACCACTTACCAGATCACGCGAAATCGGTCGCCTCCTAAGGCTTTCCGAAAATTATCCCGTTGCGCTTACCCCATCGAAGGATGGACGTGGCACAAACGCCCTACTCTTGCGCCCGCCCGGAGTAATCACCCCCGTATTCGGAAAGAACAGTTTCCGCAGGCATCTATCGCTCGCGAACCGAGAAGGCCTCTCCGCGAGAATAGTAAAGTCGACGGGAATCGCCGCAGATGTGGATAACCGTTCGGACGTGGTGATTCTAAAGTTGTCTTCTTTGAGGAATGAAACGGGTCGCTTTCTTAGAACACTGGATGGAAGCATTCTGTCCAGCGGGCGTCAAAGTTTAATTGGCTCCGTTCCGCGAAGGAGGGCTTGAGTTAAGATGTCAGGTGCACGAGAAAAGCGACGTAAAAGGGAGGCACCCATGCCTGCAGCGAGCGCGGGTTTGCTTCGATTCTTCGAAGAAGAGACGCCTGGAGTCAAAGTTAGACCCGAAGTCGTCGTCATGTTTTCGATCGGCTTGGTTGCGGTAAGCCTCTACATGTACTTGACGTTTAAGCCTTAATTCAGCAAACATTCGATCTCGGAAAATCCAGCAGTTTCGTTTGCGCGCGAGCGGGCAGAGGCCCCGCCTTGATGCCCAACTTCCGTTCTATTTGAGCCGATAGGATGTCAATATAACCGGTGAAGATGTAAACTGCCTTCGGATTCGCCGCGGCGATATACTGCAAAAGTTGATTGTAGTCCGCATGACTACTAAGAGGAAAGGCGGTGAAGCTGCGGAAAGCTTCTCTAAGTGCCCATCCAGTGGCGACCGCTCTTGATGCATTCCGCGGGAGATGATCCCGGCGAGGAGTCGTCACGTAGACGCAGCCCCTCTCCTTCAGCGCATGCCTACCATCAGGAGTTGAGGAGTCCAAGTATTCCAAATTGAATCCGTTTTCGTTATGGACCCGGTTAGCGCTTGATATTCCAGGTGAGCAGACCACTGGTATCTTCGTGTAGACATTGAAGAGCCGAACGATATCTTGAGGTTTACCCGATGAATAGACTTGGAATGTCGGCAATTTGCCTTCCCGAATCTCCGTCATCGTCCATCGAATTATATCCGCGTAGATAGTGTCCCTGGGCGGAAACACGTAAGACGGATGACCGTAGGTAGCTTCTATGATTAGGAAATCGCACCGCACGGGTTCCGCTGGCCTTGTTGTCAGCGTATCGACGCAGTTGATGTCACCCGTGTAAAGTGCAGTGAATTCAGGAGTGATAAGTTGGAATTGGCATGATCCCAACATGTGTCCCGCGTCTAGCGCCCTGATCTCAACATCATCGAAATATACTCTTTCACCTATTCTAACGACCCTATCGTTCTTGACCTTACGTTTTGAGAGCGATTCATAGATGTGCAACGTTTCGGGGGTTGAATGCTTCCTTGCGGACGTAGCGAATCCGTAGGTGTGATCTGAATGAGCATGCGTTATGAAGACATTCGAATCCTCACCGAGGCGTCTACCCAAAGTGGGATCAAAGAGGAGATGGGAAGATCCTGCGTTAACCATTATTCCATTACTTGACCCAATGGGATCTTCCTGCAATTAGTCAGTGCTCTCCGTTTTCAATCCAACACATCACGGCGCACGACGCTTGAGGCCGTGGCATATCTTCCGAACTTAATATTTCGAAGTTCCCGACGGGTTAAATTGCGTTTCTTAATCTTTTCAAGGTTTGAGGAGACTATGGCGCTATTACCAAGCGGATCTTTGATTACAAGCGTGAAGCTGGGTTTAGAGTCTCTTGCCGCTCGCATCTTCTTGAGAAGCGCCTTTCCTTTTCTCAATCGTTGACCCTTTGCCGTGCTGAGCATGAAGGTGAGCGCGTCCTCAACCTTTCCGAGCACGCCCTCGACGTTGGAGATGTAACCTTCACTATATTGACCCGGAGTTATTGTGGCACGGAATTCCGGGATGCTAACGGTCGCCGTCCCAGATTTAATGACACGCATGTTGAGATCTTCCAGCGACTTGATCTCGGCTCTCAGTTCAATTGGTTCCCGGTTTGTGAGCGTTATGACGTCATCATGTCTGTACCCGCATCGTCCGCATCTAGACACCGATAGTAGGACAACGCCGAAATGTTCCACTTCATATTGGGTCTGACTCGTCAACATGGATTGGTTATCGCAAGCGGGGCACTGGTGAGCTAGAGTTGCATCCATGGGCGAGGCCATTTGAGCTAACGGTTCGTAACATATGAAGCTTGAAGGAGCTTACGTTAAGCCGTGGGCCGTAGTCAGACCGCGGAAAACGAGTAAAGCTACCTTCTGCCTACTTGATTTGGAGGGGTCTTAGGTTTGATTTCGAGAAGCAGGTGGCACACTGTTATGTGCGTCCTCTCCAGATGAGAGGTCGTGTAGGAAGTTGAAGTTCTCAATCATTGGTGCCGGCGGTGTTGGTCAAGTTATCGTTAGTCATTTAGTGAAGGCAGAAGAAGCGAAGGTGAAGGTTGGAGACCGTGACCGAACGCGTCTTCGAGACCTGAAACGCTTAGAGGGGGATGTTAGCACGTTCAAGCTCGACGCGGGAAGCGCCGCGGAAGTAGAACGGTTCATTAAAGGAAATGATGTCGTAATCAACGCTTCCGACCCTCGGTTCAACCATTCAATCATGAAACAAGCGCTCAAGAAGAAGGTCCAATACATTGACCTCGCAGGCGAGAATCCTGTCTCTGTGGAAAGGCAACTCAAGCAAGCTCGGGCATGGCATAGGGCTGGGCTCGTGGCGATACTGGGGATGGGGGAGGACCCAGGGCTTTCAAACATAATGGCACGACGCGGGTGCGACATGCTTGACAACGTAACCGAAGTGCGAGTACGTGACGGAGAGACTTCAACTAGTGAGATATACCCCTTCGTGGCGCTCTTCGCTCCAGGAGTTTTCTTGGAAGAGGCTGTCTCGCCTTGCCACTATTTTGAAGGCGGAGAACTAAAGACAAGTCCCGCAATGTCGAGAAAAGAGACCTATCCGTTTCCTCAACCAATCGGCGAGATACCAGTATACGGAATGGATCATGAAGAAGTCCACACGTTTCCCTACTTTCTTCCGAAGAAACCAAATTACGTCGACTTCAAACTTGCCCTAACAGACGACGCGGCGAACGCGATCAAACTATTCCACGCCATTGGTCTTCTCGGCAAGAAGCCGATAAAGTTCGGAAAGACCGAAGTCAGCCCCCTCAGTGTCCTACTGCACTTGTTACCTTCCCCATCGCAAGTAGCCGGGAACATTCATGGAAGCGCAGGTATCATGGTCGAAGTTAGCGGCCAAAAATCGGGAGAGCAACAAGTGATAAAACACCACGTGATGATGACCCATGATGAAGCGTACGAGGAGCATAGGGCCAACGCAACCTCATACTTAACCGGAACACCGACCGCTATCTGTGCACGCATGGTGGCAGAAGGACGAATTCAGAATCGAGGCGTTATAGTGCCAGAGTGCCTAGACGCGGAGAGATTTCTCGGAGAAGCACCCAGATACGATTTGCGCATACAAGTGGAAAAGATGGATCATCCAAAGTCTTCCACGCTGAAAGACTGAATCCCTAGGCGTTCCGAAAACTGTTATAGCTAGAAAGTGAGCATCATCCTCTAGTTGGAAGGGCTCGAATGCAGATGAGGTTGCGATTGAGCCGGAAAGCCGTTGGAAAGGTGCAGGGTATCGTAGTAATCGTAGTTTTGCTAGTTGCGATAGCTGCCGGAGCGTATTATTACTCCACAAGGACGACGCCAACCCAATCATCCACTGCGAGTTCAACGTCGCAACAACCCACTTCCCTCGTGGTAGAAGAAGAAAGCCAGCCTGATTCGATGGATCCCGCGGTTACTTATACGACGCCGGGTTGGGAGATAGTTGAGCAAGTCTACCAAGGACTTCTTGCACCAAATGGTACGAGCTATACCACATTCGTAGGTGATCTCGCCCAGAACTGGACGGTTTCATCAGACGGAATGACTTACACATTCTACCTTAGGCCGGGAGTGACTTTCAGTAACGGAGACCCTTTCAACGCTTACGCGGAATGGTTCTCAATTTATCGAACCCTTGTAATGAATCAGGCACCGGCATGGATTCTGGGTCAAAATCTTGGCACAACCAATGGCACGGGTTTCAACGTAACGGACAGCATGCTCAATTCCATAAATTACACTAACCCGTCATCGAAGGATCTAAGTTACATGACCTATCCCAACCAGTCGGTCCAAGTTATTTCACCCAATGAGTTGGTTCTCCACCTTGGATACGGCTACAATGGTAATGTACCATATTCCGCATTTCTCGCCACACTGATCACCCCCATGGCAATGGCCGTTGACCCAATCGTTGTGCAGGCGAACGGCGGCATAGTCGGGGGTCAACCCAACAACTACATGGAAACCCACGCATTGGGAACAAGTTTCTACAAGTTGCAATCTTGGGTTCAGGGACAGAGCATTACGCTAGTCAAGAATCAGAATTATTGGGGCGCATCCGTTCCAACGTCCGACCTCAACGAGGCTATCCAGCCAGCGATAGTTGACACGATCAACTTCTATTACAAAGACACATCTGCGATGATCGCGGATTTGAAATCCAACGCGGCTCAGATGATAATTGCACCCGCGACACAGTACAGTGTTCTCAATCACGCTGCGGGCATCACCGCGAATATCATGCCTATTGTTTTTGGATCATCGGAAAGCATTATTTTCGTTTACATGGACCCCTACGCGTTTCCCCCATTTCAAGACGTTCGTGTTAGGCAGGCAATCTCGTACGCGATTGATTACAAATCCATAATCCATTCAGTGTACGACGATTTAGCGACGCAATGGATTGGCCCCGTGCCTCCCGGATTTCCGGAATACAATGCTTCCACGTCTGGCCTGCAACCTTACTCGTACGACCCCACTATGGCCGCGTCCCTGTTGGCGCAAGCCGGTTACAAGTCGAGCCTCCCGAATGGGACGGCTCTAAACCCAACGGGGAAGGCCTTTCCGTCAGTAAACTTCCTGTATGATGCCGACAATTCACCACAAAGTCAAGCCGCGCAAATCATAGCCTCTGAGCTTCAGGTTGTGGGGATAACAATTACACTCAGCCCTCTCACGTTCAAACAATATGCCAACGTGATATATTCAAGTCAAAATGTAAACAGCACCTCTTACCCATTCGGCATTAGCTACTATAGCGAAGACTACACCGCAGCGATAGATTACGTGACCGCGTTTACTACAACTGGCCAGGTAGGCTTTTCAGGATTCATGAACCAAACCGTTTCCGGTTGGACGGTGTCGGCAGCATCCGCGCTCGACGAGGGCACCATAATTCAGAACTTCCAGCAAATAACCCGCGCAATGTATTACGATTACACGGACATCTGGCTTGTGGTGCCAGACTTCATGGCCGCCAATAGCAGCAATGTGGTCGGGATGATTCCGAACCCCGCCGGTTCAGGCATGGGATACTTCATGTTCTATAACACAGTGCAGTACAGTTTATAGATGAAGATGTAACAGAACTGGTCTACTTCAAAGATTTCCTTCCAGTTCTTGCAAGAAGAATAGTAGGTTCAATACTGGTATCCATCGGAACTGTCACAATCATTTTTCTGATCTCCCACGCCCTCAACCCCGACCCCGCACGTCTGTGGGCCGGGCCCAAGGCACGTCCGTCCACCGTCATCGCCGTCGCCATCAGATACCATCTCAATCAGCCACTGTACGCCCAGTACTTCTACTTCATGCGCGACCTCTTCACCGGGAACTTCGGCATCGACCCGTTAACCGGCCAAACTATCCTCTCTGAAATCCAATTCTACCTACCAAACACGCTTGAGCTAGTGCTGTTCTCATTCCTTATCCTAGTAGTTGTGGGTGTAGCCATAGGTTACGTTGCAGGAATGCATTTCAGTACATTCGCAGACTCACTCGCTAGAATAACCTACCTTGTTTCTTGGTCCACGCCAATGTACTTAGGGGCCATAGTGGCAATACTTGTCTTCGCAAATTGGCTACCGATATTTCCATCAGGCGGAATGTACTCCCTCTCCATCCCGCCACCTCAAACGGTAACGGGCATTTTCCTTGTCGACGCGCTTATCCAATTTGACATGCCCGCTTTCCTGTCAGGACTTCAACACCTGATTCTTCCAGCATTGGTGCTCGCTTTCGTAAACTTCGGTTTGATTTCTCGAGCCGTTCGATCATCTATTCTGAACGTGCGGTGGTCAACATATGTCAAGACCGCGAGAGCAAAGGGATTGCGCGAAACCGAAGTAAGACGCAAACACATCCTGAGGAACGCCCTGATCGACGCCACGAGCCTAAGCGCCGTGATCTTCGGTTGGGTACTAACGAGTACCGTAGTAGTGGAGGAACTATTCGCGTGGCCGGGCCTAGGCCAGTTCGCTTACCAAGCGATATACGGCAACGATTACCCGGCCCTGATTCCCGTAGTCGTGGTTTTCACTCTCGGCGTAATAGTTGCAAATTTCATCGCCGACGTAACCTATTCGCTCTTAGACCCTAGGATCGCACTGGGTGGTCACAATGTCACAGTCACTTAAGTTCAAAGACCTCGTCCTCTCCAGCCGCTTATCCTGCCTAGGACTCGTCATAGTCGTAGTATCCGTCGCAGCAGCCCTCGCATTCGCAATCTTCGGATCACGCGTGACTCCCTACAATCCGTTCGCCCTAAACCTCATGGAATCGAACCTGGCACCGAGCCTCAGCCATTTCTTCGGGACCGACTTTCAGGGAAGGGACGTATTCTCTCGAGTAATCGCCGCGTTACCAATCGATTTAGGCCTACCAGTGGCGATTGTTCTACTCTCGTCAGTGCTAGGAATTTTCTTGGGGATGGCGGCGGGCTACCTAGGCGGAATCGTGGACGAAGTCATCATGAGAACAACCGACCTATTCCTAGCCTTTCCAACTCTCATAATGGTCCTGGCGGTCGCCGCCACCCTGGGGTCAGGCCTATTCAACGCCATGTTGGCGTTCGTGTTTGTCTGGTGGCCGCCCTATGTGAGATTGGTAAGAGGCGGCGTGCTTGAAGTCGCAGCCGAGGATTTCATATCGATCTCCAAAGCCTTGAACTCATCTTTCCCTTACATAATTCTCAAAGGCATACTGCCTAACATCTTACCGTCCGTTCTAACTTATGCAACTTTAGACATCGGAACTGCACTGCTTGAAGTCTCCATCCTAGGCTTCTTGGGCATCGGGATCCCGCCCAATACACCAGAATTGGGCGTAATGGTGGGTTCGATCAGTTATGGACTCTACACGTACCCTTGGCAGGCTCTCTTCCCCGCATTCGTGACCATGATCTTAGTCGTGGGTTTCAGCTTCCTAGGCGAGGGGGCTCGGGAAGCCTCGGATGTGAAGGTTAGGCCATACATTCTCTTCAAAACAAGAGTGTTCGGGAAGAGATCGGAGAAAGCTATTCCAGCAACACTAAACCAATGAAAGCATGATGGGTGGAGTCCACCCTGCCGTGTACCCACTCTGCTATGTGGCGGAAAACGGGAATCTGGGTGGCTGGACGGTTCTGTCTTGGGCCGTCAGGGCGTGGAGGGGTTTGGTTTGGGTGTTTGGTGGAATTTTTCCCGCTCTGATAGTAACAGCTTGCGATTACCCCGATCTCCACCCTAACCAGATCATCCTTTCAGCATACTCTCACGCGATCTTGAACAAGATCGCCCGAGAACTTGAACATGATCGATATATTGGGAATTTGAAATGCGCATTGACGCAACGTTCTACACCATCGCCTGTAACGCCGAATTTCGAGGACGCGCTCGGCCTGCCGCCCAAAACGAGCGGACATATTTCTAGGCTAAGGAGACCTCACAGTTTCAATCTAGCTAGCCTTATCGTATAGAAAACACGCCGCAAGGTGGTTCGACCCTAAGTCAAACATTGGGGGAAGATTAGAGCATTTTTCGAAGACGCGCGGACATATCTTCCTGTACACGCAACCTGTCGCCGACGATCCCTGCTCAGTCAACCTCCCTTCTTCTTGCTGAAGCCTAGTGCGTTTGAGCCCTGGAACATTAGACATCAACCTCATCGTGAAGGGGTGCTTGGGGTTCGTTACGACGTCATAGGTACTACCCACTTCCAATAGTTTCCCATAATACAGGATTCCTAATGAATCGCTCATGTACTTCATAACGTTGATGTCATGCGTTATGAAGAAGTAAGATAGGTTCAGTTTTGCCTTCAATTCTTTCAAAGTGTTCAAGACTTGAGCCTGCACCGATACGTCCAGTGAACTCGTGGGTTCATCAAGCACAACCATCTTCCTCGGTACAACGATCGCTCTTGCGAGGCTGACTCTCTGCTTCTCGCCGCCGCTAAGCTCTCTCGGGTAAGCCTCGAGACTGCTCTTTCTCAAGCCTACCAGATCAACGACCTCTTCTATTCTCTTGTCGTACTCTCGTCGGTCAAAAGTCTTGGCGGCAATCAAACCTTCTTTTATGATCTCTTTGACTTGTAAACGTGGATTTAATGACCCGACGGGGTCCTGGAAGACTATGCCGATATTATGTCTAAGGTAAGTAACGTCCGCCTTTTTTCCGAAGTCTATCTCTTTGCCCAGCACCTTAATCGATCCAGACCTCGGCTTCATGAGCCCGACTAGGGCCCAAGCTATTACCGACTTCCCCGACCCGGTTTCTCCCGCTAGGCCGAACGTCTCTCCTTCTCTCACGTTGAATGATACGTCATTGACGACGTCGGCCATCCCGCCTCCTCTTTCGAAGAGAAGCAGGTTTCCTCCTCTAACGACAAAGGAAACCGTAAGGTTGTTCACTTCAACGATGTTGCTCATGTTTTCTCAAGCAACCAGCACAGAACCTTGCTTCCTTGAATTGTCTCAAAGACGGGAGGTTCAATATCCTTGCATTTCTGCATCACCAACGGACAGCGAGGGTTGAATTTGCAACCAGTGGGCAGTTTTCTCAGATCGGGTGCTTCACCTTTAGGAGCAGGAAGGGGCGGAGAATCAACGAAACCTTGCGGTATCGCAGCGAACAGCTTCTGTGTGTACGGATGCGCGGGCGCGTTCAGTATGTTGTCCGTGTTTCCTTCTTCCATCACCCTCCCGGCATACATCACATACAATCTGTCGGAGATCTGGGAAGCGACGAGCAAGTCATGTGTGATGAACATCATTGCGGTTCCTGTCCGTCGATTCAAATCCTTTAGAATGTTCAATATTCTGTTTTGAACGTAGACATCGAGACCCGTAGTCACTTCATCCAAAATCAGAAGTTTCGGCCTCTCCACGATGGCCATTGCTATCGAGACACGTTGCCTCATACCGCCAGAGAGTTCATGTGGATACTTCTTCAGAACCCACTCAGGCCGGTCAAGGCGTAAATCGTTGAGAATCTGAACCATCATTTCTTGTTCAGCCCCATCTGAAAGATCCAGATTCTGGGCTCTCCGTAGAACCTCGATTGATTCTTTGAGTTGGGTATCCGTTCTGTACACGGGATTTAGGGCTGCCAGAGACTCCTGGAAGACCATCCCGATTCCCGGCCCCCTAAACTGTGAGAGTTCAGAACGACCAAGTTTGAGAAGGTCCTTGCCTTCGAAGGTTACAGAGCCACCGATAATGTCTGCTGGCGGTGAGTCCAGCAAACCAATAATTCCCAATCCAAGGGTCGTCTTCCCCGAACCGCTCTCTCCAACGACGCCTACGATCTCCCCTTTGTTGATCGTCATGGAGACGTTCTGAAGAACTCGCACCCGGCCGTCAACAGTAGCGTAATCCAGAGTAAGATCATTAACCTTCAGCAGATCGGCCTTGGCGCCCGTCTCAGCCATATTCACTTTCGTTCCTGTTATCTGTGATAAAATTTCATCTGCGCTCTTAATCAGCCGTTGTTCTCTGTTCTCTTCTACCTTGATTTTTCTTTTGCCACTTTAGGTTCGATTGGTTACCTGCTTTCGTCTTCCCGGCTTTAGTGACCTTAACGTTTCTGAATGGTTGACGCCAAGCTCTTCTTTTCCTTTCCCTTGGAAACTTTGTCCGATACAACCTTCCGTTTGGTCGATACTTTTCGGTCCATAGAGAATACGTCGGCTTTGCAGAACTCCACAGGGACCGGCAGGGGTAATCGCCGATCTGCGGGACCGCGCCTGTTGCGACGGTTAAGTCGGCTTTGACCGTTATGTCGGGCGGAATCGGACGTTTCAAACGCATTCTGTTTGAATTATTCGATTTTAGATATAACCGTTGTATTTTCCATAGAAATTTGATGGATCGCAGAATCAATTAAACCTTTGAGCTGAAAAACGCATTTTTAAGATGAAAAAATGCTAAAAATGAGACTTTTCACCACCCTACTCATATATATGGTAGTATCCGGTAGATAATGGTGAAGGAGATATTGGAAGATGCAAACAATAATTCAACCCGAAAAGACGAAACTCCTTCCAGAGAAGACTTTCTCGTTAAAGCAATCTGAACGGTTGTTCGACCAGGCTAGGTTGTATCTGCCCGCAGGCGCTTCGTCGAACGTTCGCGTTCACATGCACGATCCGTTCCCGATCATGTTCCAGAGGGGAAACGGGTCTCGGGTTTCCGACGTTGACGGTAACAGCTACATCGACTACCTCATGTCCTACGGGGCTCTCATTCTAGGACACAAACATCCTAATGTCACAGCCGCAATCGAGGCCCAACTCCAAAACGGGTTGCTCTTCGGAACCACGACGGAACTGGAAATCGAAGTCGCTAAACTAGTTACTAGCATCGTACCGTGCGCTGAGCTGGTTTCATTCGCAAACAGTGGAACTGAAGCTACGATGGAAGCCGTCCGTATCGCTCGAGCGGCGACTGGAAAAGATAAGATATTGAAGTTCGAAGGCCACTACCATGGGCATCATGATTACGTCCTCTTCAGCGTTGATTCCCCGTCCCCCGTCTCAGGGTTAGAGGCAAGTCCACACAAACTCCCGTACTTCCCAGGAATTCCAGACGAAATATCAAAGACAGTCATCGTGGCCCCATGGAATAATCCCACAGCCCTAGAGCGCATCCTCAAGAAGAACCAAAACGACGTCGCCGCCGTCATAACCGAACCCGTGATGGGCAGCCAAGGAGTTATTCCTCCCGAGAAGGATTACTTGAAACAACTGCGGGAGTTAACGATCAAATACGACTCCCTTCTGATCTTCGACGAGGTCCTAACCGGATTCCGGGTCGCCAAAGGAGGAGCACAGGA
This sequence comes from uncultured Candidatus Bathyarchaeia archaeon, assembly GCA_964533505.1. Classification (GTDB taxonomy): domain Archaea; phylum Thermoproteota; class Bathyarchaeia; order 40CM-2-53-6; family 40CM-2-53-6; genus FEN-987. Next base: position 63,772 of record CAZHKA010000028.1, read on the forward strand.
ACTTTACGGTGTTAAGCCTGACCTAGCGTGCTTCGCAAAGGCCTTGGGTGGTGGAGCTCCCATCGCCGCCGTTGCAGGAAGCCGTGACCTCTTGGGCCTCATTGGGCCTGGGAGGATAGGTTTCGGAGGAACCTACAACGCCCATCCTCTAGCGCTCGCTGCTTCAAAAGCCACTCTCGAGACTCTTCTGCAGAACGATGCCGAAGCGTTCCAGCAAATGGCAAGAATGGGCGCCAAACTCAAAGCAGGACTGGAGGAGGCCTTCAAGTCCGGAGGATATGGTGCGGTAGTCAATGCTGTCGGACCGATGGTGTCCGTTTACTTCACAAAACTGCGAAGAATCTCCACATACAGACAGGCATTGCAATCTAGTGCAGAGAAATTCAAACGTTTCAGAGATGAGATGTTGGAGCACGGCGTCTACATGCACCCAGACGGATTGGAACGACTCTCAATCTCCGCGGTGCACACGGAACGCGAAATAGAACAGACAATTAGGGCAGCGGAGGAATCACTAAGGGCTCTCCGCACCCAATCCCTAAACTAACCGAAAACAACACGATTCAACGGCCTTCCGGTCACGCCAAACTTCGACTTCTATGACATCCATCAAAACAGCGTTTACACGTTTTCCGATTCTTACGACGGATAGATTGCGCCTACGCCAAGTTCAACCGAGTGATGCTGAAGCGCTCTTTGCCATAAGATCTGATCCAGAAGTCGCGTACCCTTACGGACAGGAACCTCACAAAACCATTGACGACACGCGTGCCCTGATTCAACGACTCCAGTCTTCTTACGATCGTCAGGAATCCATTCTCTGGTGTGTAACACTCAAAGCCGACGATCGCGTCATTGGATCGTGTCGTTTCTCGAATTTCAGCTCTGGATTCAAGTGCGCCGAAATTGGATATGAATTGAATCGTGCATATTGGCGAAGGGGCATCACGGCGGAAGCTACCTCCGCGATTCTAGCCTACGGATTTACAGCGCTGGGGTTTCATCGAATCTAAGCCAATCCACTCGCGGGAAATATCGCGTCTAGAAATCTCTTATTGGAGTTGGGATTTACGTACGAAGGAAATTTGCGTCAGCGTGCGTACTTTCGCGGAAGCTATGAGGACCAACAATATTTCGGACTGCTCGAGGATAAGTGGAAGTCGGCATGATCTGAGGCGACCACTAGAGGAAAATCAAGGCGACGCATCTGCCGAACGGTGTTTTTGTAGCCGGGAGAACGTTCAAGGATTTATTGAACTGTATTCGGAAAAATTACACAAAAGGAGGGTTTTTGTCTGATTACTGTTAGTTTTACTCACCTCTCAACTCTAAATAGGCGTGTATATGTATAAGACCTGTTGGCTGATGGAAAAAATCGAAGGCGATCTTTGCCCACGGTGTGGGCAGCGAACCTTGGACGTATACTACGAGGAAGGTTCCGACCTTCAGCTAGGGGCCCGCTGCGAGGAATGCGGACTCAAAGGTTTCTACGTGAACGGCAAGCTTGTGCAGTTAGCAACTACATAGAACTCGATCAACCATACGTGTGACAGCCCGCTACGCCCAGTGGGCGCTCAGTTCGGTCGCTGCACAATCCTGAAAAGAGTGCGCAAAAGCTGCTAGTCAAGGTTCGGTGTAGAGATTGCTGGCTGGCCCTGCCTGGTTCTTTGGTTTCAGCTCGATGATGGAGTTTATCGCGTTTGTAATCGCGATTGCGATCGCGAACCAAGCGTTGAAGGGTTACAAACTATCGAAGGAGAAGACCCTTCTGTACCTGAACGTTAGCTTCGTGTTGATAGGTGCGGGGCTTCTCGTCGATGGGCTTTCCAGTCTGATAGTCTTTCTCGCCGGCGCGCGCCGAGGCTTTCTGTATCCATTCGCTGTTGGTTATACGATCAACTTCCTAGCGGAAGTTATCGCCTACGGGTTGCTCGTTTACGCTTACATTCACCAGGCAAGGAGTGTAAGCAACACAGCCCTTATGGCAGCGGTTCCATTCCTTTTCATCGAACGCAATGCATTCACAGAATTGATTCTGATCTTTCTTCTAGTCTACATTGCCACGCAGACGGGCATCAACTATAGCATAAACAAGAGCAGGAACGCAATGCTAGTTTTCGCCTCCTTCCTATGCTTATCCCTCGCGCACATCTTCTTCTTGATATACACAATAGTTCCAATTTTCTATCCAATCGCTCACATTACTCAACTCTGCGGCTTCCTCCTATTGCTAGCAATGCTGCTTCGGGTGAACAGGTCTACATGATGCCAGAGAAGCGGCCTGAAGCTAAGGCTACTGCAAAGTATCGGTCCCAATTCCGCATATACGTCGACATCATGTCTGTTATTCAACGCGAAAGCAACGAAGCTAAGCCAACAAGGATTCTCTACGGCGCCAACCTCTCGCATGATAGGCTTGTCAAATACCTCGACGAACTGAAAGCGCTTGGGGTCATTCAGGAATCAGGTACAGAGGATAAGGTGTACGGCCTTACGCAGAAGGGGATTGAATTCATGAACAACTTCAGAAGAGTGGAGTCGTTCGCTTCGGCGTTCGGGTTCACTATCTAGATTGACGCCTAGTCCAGTAAATGTAAGCTATTGACGCGGGGACCACCGCGAGGCTCAAGATCAGCAACGGTCCGATGAACGGCAAGACTAGAAGAGAGATCACTAGCGAGGATAAAGGAAGCATGAAATTCATTCTGGTTCGACCATCGCCTCGCCCGAGTATCTTCACCCCAGCCGCGGAACCGAGCACGTAGACAAGAATCGCCGCACCGCTAGGAACTATGAGTGCAGTTTCCAACGCAACTCGCGAAAAATAATAGGCGGTGAGCACGACGGCAAAGCTGCAAACCAAGGCAAGTAGAATCCTATCCGGAACTTTGGTTTTGGGATTGAGGTGGTCGAGAATGTGTGGGAAGCCACCATCTCTCGCAACCGCATAGAACAGTCTCGAGACGCCGGTCGTGTAAGCGTTGACGGTGCCGAATATTATGAATACAGCGACTATCGCTGTTCCTTCGGCCGCATACCTTCCAAGAACATTTGATAGAATCGCCGCGAAAGGTGCTACACTCCCCCCAGCTTCGTAGGCCCGGGTTCCGATGGTGACGAATGAGACCGCCAAGTAGAGGAAGCTGATGAGCACGACGCTGAGTACAATGCTTCGATGAAAATCCCTCTTCGGATTTTCAAATTCCTCGGCAACGTTCGAAGTATTCTCATAACCCAGATAGGACCAGAAAATGAGCGCCGCAGCCGTTCCCACGGCGAACGGCCCAGCAGGGAAGAATGGGTGAAAGTTTTGCACCCTAACGAAGAATGTCGAGGAAGCTATGGTCGCGAGCAGTAAAGCGACTATGGAACCTACTACCGCGAACTGAATCCTGGTGCTGACTACGATTCCTCTATAGTTTATCGTGAAGGTGGCGATAATGATTCCGAAAGCTATCAGATATGTTTCGGCGCGGCCTAACGGGAACGCGTATCCGATGTAAGACGCCGCGATCAGTGTAACAGCCGGTGCGCCAGTTATCGCAAAGAAGGCAAACAACCAGCCTACCACCACCCCGGGGCGTATACCAAAAGCTTCCCTAACGAACGCGTAGATTCCTCCCGACTCCGGACGGCGGGCAGAGAGGGAAGCGAAAGTGTAGGCAAATGGGTAGCTCGCGACCGAAAGTAGAGCCCATGCGAGAAGCGAAGCAGGTCCGGCAATCTTCGCCGTAAGCCCCGGCAGTACAAGCACACCTGAACCAAGGACCGAACTCGCGTAGAGCGCCACCGCATGCTTTAATCGGATTGCCTTTCGCAGGCCGGGTGCCGCCTGAACCGATTCCTCACTCTTGACAATCAATTGACTGCTTCCCTGTGGCGATCTTCTAATGAATCGGAATCCATCTCCCTTTTCACTCCCATATTACGCTGGAGGTGTCGAGCGATGAGCCTCCTCACTGACCATCAATAAGTGGAGTGGCTGAAGTGAAATATGGTGTAGGAGAATGGATGCGAATGTGGTACGTTCATTTAGGATTGAACAATGTGAATCAAAAACTAGAAGTATCGATTCTTGCTCCCTTCCTCCCCCTAGGTCGATACCCCCATGCCGCGATACACTCGAGTCCTCCAAATTCAAGAAACCCTACCAAAACCAGGTTGGGTACGTGTGAGGTATCCGTCTGGGGATAATTATGAGAAGATCAAAGCTCTGCTTCGGAGCCATAATCTCCATACCGTCTGCGAAGAAGCGCACTGTCCAAATGTAGCTGAATGCTGGGGTGGAGGAACTGCGACTTTCATGCTCATGGGCGATACGTGTACGCGGGGCTGCCGATTCTGCATGGTGAAGAGCGGAAATCCGCACGGGGCTTTAGACATCTTCGAGCCGTCGAAAGTTGCCGATGCTATTGCCGATTTGGGGTTGCGGTATGTTGTGATAACCTCAGTTGACCGCGACGATCTGCCCGATGGAGGAGCGAAGCACTTTGGCGCGACAATACGGGCCATCAAGCGGCGAGATCCTAACGTAATCACGGAGGTGTTGATACCGGACTTTCAGGGAAACTTGGATGACGTGAAGAAGGTTGTGGACGCTAGGCCAGAAGTCATAGCGCACAACATCGAAACAACGAAGCCATTGACACCACAGGTCCGGGATTCTAGAGCAACCTACGAACAATCGCTTCATGTCCTAAAATCAATCAAAGATTTCGAACAGTCGATCTACACAAAATCATCCATCATGCTTGGACTAGGCGAAATCGAATCGGACCTGATTACCGCTATGGAGGACTTGAGGGGGGTGAATGTCGACATACTCACATTGGGACAATACCTACGCCCCTCTAAGGGCCATGTTCTGGTCAGCGAATACGTGAGCCTCGAGAAATTCGACCATTACAAGCGCTTGGCTGAAAGCTTGGGTTTTCTGTATGTGGCTTCAGGCCCGTTCGTACGAAGCTCCTATAGAGCGGGAGAATTCTTTCTGGAGGCGCTAATACGAAAGAAGAAACTAGCTACCGACAGTTGACGTTTAACATCAACTTATAACCCATATCAAAGCCCGATTCCTCGAAAAGGGGAAGATTTAGAAGCTCATGAATCGGCTTTCTGCCGTTTCATTTAATTTCGAAAATGGGATTTGAGTTGACTCTCGAGCTACTGCAAGTCATCAAACCCAGTGGTGAACTGGTAGAGGAGATGGACCCGGGGATCCCGGGGGACGAATTGCGGCGACTCTACAGGCTGATGGTTCTAACGCGTAATTTGGATACGCGTGGAACACAGTTACAAAGGCAGGGGCGCATAGGGTTCTTTGTAGGCTGCTTGGGGCAGGAGGCGGCACATATTGGAAGCGCCTACGCGCTCAAACCGGAAGATTGGATCTTCCCTGCGTATAGGGAGATAGGTGCTATGCTCTGCCGAGGAATCACACTCACCCAACTCCTCGATCAATACTACGCAAACGCGGAAGATGTAGAGAAGGGTCGACAGCTCACTAACCTCTTCGGACTCAAGAAGGCGAATTACGTCACGGGGTCTGCCCCGATAGCGACTCAGATCCCGCACGCGGTCGGAGCGGCGCTGGCGGCAAAGATCCTGGGAGATCCGATCGTTACCATGGCATATTTCGGGGACGGCGCTACTTCCGAAAACGATTTTCACACGGGCATGAATTTCGCCGGCGTGTTCAAGACGCCGACCGTTTTCTTCTGTCATAACAACCATTGGGCGATTTCGGTTCCGGTCGAGCGGCAAACCGCATCCGAAACCATCGCGATTAAGGCGCTAGCATACGGTTTCGAAGGCGTCCGCGTGGACGGAAATGACATTCTCGCAGTATACAGAACCACAAAAGAAGCGGTTGACAAAGCCCGGAAAGGTGGAGGGCCGACGCTCATAGAAGCGGTTACGTACAGAATGGGGCCACACACATCATCCGACGACCCGAAACGCTACAGAAGCGAAGCAGAGCTGGCGGAATGGCAGAAACGAGATCCCCTACTCAGATTCCGAAAATACCTAGAGAAGAAGAAGATGTGGACTGAAGCTGATGAACTGAAAGTCCAGGATGAAACGAACCGGGAGATTGAAGAGGCAGTTCAACACGCGGAAAAGTTACCTAAGCCCGCCCTTGAGACGTTGTTCAGCGATGTCTACGCGGAGATGCCGTGGAATCTAGAGGAACAACTGCGCGAACTACAAGCGGAAATGCAGGGGAGTGAGTCCTGATGGCCGTTCTGACTCTGGTTCAAGCAGTGAACCACGCATTACGGGACGAGATGCAAAAGAACGACAGAGTCGTAATATTGGGTGAAGACGTAGGAGTTAACGGAGGCGTCTTTCGAGCAACCGAAGGGCTACTCCAATTGTACGGCCCCAACCGAGTGATAGACACGCCACTCGCAGAGTCGGGAATCATCGGTGTCTCCATAGGGATGGCACTCTACGGCTTAAGACCCGTGGCAGAGATCCAATTCTTGGACTTCATCTACCCCGCCTTCGACCAGATCGAAAGCGAACTCGCTAAGTTCCGTTACCGATCCGGGGGACAATTCGTGGCACCCGTACTTATCAGGACTCCTTACGGCGGGAGCATCAAAGGAAGCCACTACCACTCCCAAAGTACCGAAGCCTTCTTCGCCCACACGCCGGGACTAAAGGTCGTGATTCCAGCAACTCCATACGACGCTAAAGGGCTCCTAACCTCCGCCCTCAGAGACCCCGACCCCGTCATGTTTCTGGAGCCGAAAAAAATCTACAGAACCGTTCGGGGAGAAGTCCCCGACGACGAATACACCGTCCCGATCGGAAAAGCCAACATAGCTCGGGACGGCGGCGACGTTGTAATATTTGCATACGGAGCGATGCTGCATGTAGCTTTGGAGGCGGCGGATCTAGCCGCGGGTAAAGGCATCAACGTTGAGGTCGTAGACATAAGAACAATCGCACCGTTCGACATCGAGACCATCATGAGTTCCGTCAAGAAGACCGGGAGGGTAGTGATTCTACATGAAGCATGCAAAACCTGCGGGTTCGGCGCGGAGATCGCGGCGCAAATAGCTGAGCGTGGCATCCTAAACCTGAAGGCTCCAATCGTACGGGTCGCCGGGTTCGACGTTCCCTTCCCTTACGCTCTCGAAGAAGAGTACATGCCCAACGCAAAACGCGTTCTCAACGCAGTCGAACGAGTCTACAACTTCTGAATCAAACAATTGCAGGAGTGAAGATTCTTGGTCTACGAATTCCGACTGCCAGACATCGGAGAAGGCGTAGCCGAAGGCGAAGTCGTGAAATGGCACGTCAAAGAAGGCGACGTGGTTAAGGAAAACCAGCCACTCGTCGAAATCATGACCGACAAAGTGAACGTTGAAATTCCTTCCCCAAAGAAAGGCACAATTCAAAAACTCACGGCGAAAGAAGGCGAAATCGTCAAAGTCGGGCAAGTTCTAATTGTAATAGCCGAAGGTGAGGCTGCAACGGCAGCAACTTTGCCGGCGACGTTAGCTGCAAAACCTACTCCGAGTGTCACGAGGGCGCCACCACCGGAAACCAAACCCCAAGAAGCATCAGTCGTATCGACTCAAGCTCCCAGACCGCGCGAAGTATTGGCCACCCCGGCCACGAGGAAACTTGCTCGAGATTTGGGTGTCGACATCAGCTTGGTTCAGGGCACGGGCCCCGGAGGGAGGATCACGGATCAGGATGTGCAACAATTCAAAGGGATGCCCAGGCCAGTAGCCGGCGTTACCACGACAACGCGTCGAGGTGTGGAGGAACGAGTGTCACTCAGAGGAGTACGACGAAAAGTTGCGGAGCACATGGTTAAGTCAAAGAACACGGTGGCCCAGGTAACGCATGTGGACGAAGTCGACATGACCGAGGTCGTCCAACTCAGAGAGAAGGCTAACGCTTCGGCAGAAAAGCGCGGGGTGAAACTAACCTACCTGCCTTTCATAATCAAAGCGTTGATTCCGGCGCTGAAACAGTACCCGTACCTGAACGCTACGCTAGACGACGAGAAAGAAGAGATCGTGCTGCGCAGATACTACAACATAGGAATCGCAACCGACACGGAGCAAGGCCTCGTCGTTCCCGTGATAAAGGACGCAGAACACAAGTCCATAAACCAACTCGCCGCCGAGATCGCTGCCCTAAGCGAGAAAGCCCGCGCGGGGCAACTGACTCTGGACGAAATCCAAGGAAGCACTTTCACGATAACCAATGTCGGCGGGATCGGCGGCCTATTCGCCACGCCGATAATCAACTATCCCGAAGTAGCCATCCTTGGAGTCCACAAGATCAGCAAACGACCGGTCGTGAAAGATAACCAAATCGTCGCCCGAGACATGACTTACCTATCATTATCGTTCGACCACCGAGTCCTCGACGGAGCGATGGCCGCGCACTTCGTTAACACTATCAAGGGGTACCTGGAAGATCCTAAACTCCTTCTACTTGAGACGGATTAAATGACAACGCAGAAGACGGAAGCGGCCGTAATAGGGAGTGGGCCGGGCGGATACGTGGCCGCCATAAGACTAGGAGAGCTAGGCAAAGAGACAATTCTAATCGAGAGAGAACGCCTGGGAGGGGTCTGCCTAAACATTGGTTGCATACCTTCAAAAGCACTAATTCGCGTCGCGAAACTGAAGCAGAGAATTGAAGCCGCAAAGCAGATCGGACTCGAAGTCTCGGGAGTAAACGTAGATTTTGAAAAGGTGCAAGCTTGGAAGCAGGGGGTCGTTGACCGCCTCGTTTCCGGAATCGAGTACCTTCTGAAAGGAAACAATGTCAAGCTCTTAAAAGGTACAGCTAGATTCCGCGCTGCTCATGAAATCGAAATCGCAACCAGTACCGGGACGGACATAATTGAAGCGAAGAACGTGATCATAGCGACCGGATCCCGCTATTACGACCTGCCAGCCTTCAAGTTCAACGGCTCGACCATCATCAGTTCGACCGAAGCGCTTTCCCTACAACAAGTGCCAAAGACCTTGGCCATAATCGGAGGCGGAGTCTCGGGTTTAGAGATGGGAACCATGTATGCCCAACTCGGATGCACGGTGACCGTAATCGAAATGCTCGACCAACTCCTGCCGGGAACAGACATCGACCTAGTGAGGGTAGTCGAGCGATCTCTGCGAAAGCTGGGCATAGAATACCACGTGAAATCCAAAGCGAACCAGTACCATGACGGCAAGATTTACGCGACGTTAGAGGATGGTAAAGAGGGTTCGTTCGAAGCTGAGAAAGTCCTTGTAACCGTCGGGAGACGCCCAAACTCTGATGGAATCGGCTTGGAGAACACCGGCGTCCAAACCGATTCACACGGCTTCATTAAAGTCGACAAGAAGATGCAAACTAACGTGCCCGGATTATATGCGATCGGCGATGTTGTAGGCCCGCCCATGTTGGCGCACAAGGCTTCGAAAGAGGGGATCGTCGCCGCAGAAGTCATAGGAGGGATGAATAGTGAAGCAGACTTTCATGCAATCCCCGGCGTCATCTTCACAGACCCAGAAATTGCAACCGTTGGCCTCACGGAATCTCAAGCGAAAGAGAAAGGATATGGTCCAATCGTTGGTAAGTTTCCATTCACAGCCCTGGGACGTGCAGTGCTCGCGGGAGAGACTGAAGGTTTCAGCAAGATCGTAGCAGACAAGGAGTCTAATCTTGTTCTGGGCGTTCACATCGTAGGCGCCGAAGCCTCAGACCTGATCAGTGAAGCCGCCCTCGCAATCGAAATGGGCGCCACACTGGAAGATATCGGATTCACGGTTCACCCCCACCCGACACTGCCTGAGAGTGTCATGGAGGCCGCCGAAGCCGCAAAAGGAAAAGCAATTCACATCCTACAGAAATGACAACCCAAACAAACTTACTCGATTTAGGCCTGAGAGATTATTCTGACGTACTGGAGCTTCAGCGGAAACTGGTTGATCTTCGCGCCAGGAAGCTGATTCCCGACACTCTGATTATCGTTGAACATCCACATGTCTTCACGGTGGGCAAAGCCGTGCTTGGGGATGTCCCCGATCAAATAGAAGGCGTCCCGGTAATTCGAATCGAGAGAGGCGGCCAATGGACGTACCACGGCCCAGGCCAACTCGTTGGCTACCCAATCTTAGACCTCAACGCACGCCAGAGAGACATACACGGATTCCTAAGATCCATTGAAGAGACACTGATCCTTACCGTTAGCGACTTCGGAATCCTTGGTGAACGAGGGGAACAGACGGGTGTTTGGGTGGGCGAGAAGAAGATTACGTCAATTGGAGCCGCAGTTCGAAACTGGATAAGTTTTCACGGCTTCGCCCTCAACGTTAACACCGACCTCAAATATTTCCATAAGATAAGCCCTTGCGGGTTCCACGGCTCAACTATCACATCCATGAAAGCCGTACTCGGTCGGAACGTGAACTTTGAGGAAGTCAAGGGACACGTTGTACGGAGATTTGAGAAAGCGTTTGATGTTGAGTTACGGAACGTTTCCCCAGATGCTCTGGAAACAATTGTTCCGTCGGTCGCTGGCTGAAATCACGCTACATGGCCGAACTTGTAACTCGCTATCGCTCTACAATTTCCACATGTAGCGTACCCAAACTTATCTACAGTGAATTTTGTGCGAGCCCCGCATGTTTGACAGATTCCCGTGAACCCTCTCATCTTGCCCGAATCCGGGTCTCTAGGTTCCAGTTTCTTCTGAGCCGCTTTCGCCGCGAAGACCTTAGCTCGCTTTTGTTCTTCGTTGAGTTTCCGCAGGTATGAAGAGGGAATCTTTCGAGGCATGGCCCACATTGAAGAGTCGGACACTCATGAGGTATTCGGTTCGGCCGACTATCGACCTTGTATTTTCGGAGCTACAAGGACGGACTCGTTTGCAGTTTCTCCTCGTTTGAGCTGTGGTAGCCATTTCGCGCCCCAGTTTCCAAGGGCTTCGAGTGCGGGCTTGAGTTCTAAGCCGGCTTGGGTCAGGGAGTATTGAACCAAGAACGGCCGCGTGCTCACGATCTTCCTATCCACTATGCCATATTCTTCGAGAAACTTGAGTGTCGCCGACAGAGTCTTGGAGTTGATGCCCGACACTCTTAGCAATTCGTTGAATCCTTTCGGTCCCGTGAACAGATGTCTCACAACTAACATTCGTGATTCCGTTACGATTGACTTGATAGCCCCGACGACCGGGCAATTGTTGTTGTGGACGGGGTCCTTCATTCTGACTTTCAGTTGTGCCGGCATTGGTATGTAACCTGATTACGTTATGGTTAGCGGACGTTTATATAGTTACCTCTATCTACTAACTTACTAAAGGAAAGCTGGGGAAGATTATACATGTCCAAGATCGAATTTCAAGGCGAGGTCGCCAGCCGTTCCGCGGACTATGATGCGAACCAACTAACGATCGAAACCGGGAAGACAGTCGGTAGGCCACTTAAGATTCTGGGGATAGCTGGAAGCCTCAGAAAGAACTCCTACAACAGACTCCTGCTTCGAGCCACTACGAAACTGCTCCCGTCGTCGACAAGGTTAGAGCTCTTCGAACTTAACAACATCCCCCTCTACAACCAAGATGTCGAAGTTACAGCGTTCCCAGAAGAAGTGAGAGTTTTCAAGGCAAAGATCGAAGCCGCGGACGCACTTCTTATCGCGACACCGGAATACAACCACTCGTATCCGGGGGTTTTGAAAAACGCGATTGACTGGGCGTCGAGACCTTACGGGCACAACTCCTTCGACGGGAAGCCGACCGCCATAATCAGCGCTTCTCCAGGCCTATTCGGAGGAATAGCCGCTCAAGATCAGCTAAAACTGGTCCTACTCGCTCTGAATGCACGGCTGGTAACCCAACCCGCGGTCATGGTAAACGTAGCACAACAGAAGCTCGATCAAGACGGCAACATTCTAGACCCGAACACGAAACAATTCATGTTGCAACTAACCGCGAATCTAGTCAATGAGGCAAGGCGCTCCGCTCATGTCGAGCAAACTTTCGTAGCCCCCGCACTTCAACCAATAATCGCCAGGGCGCGGATTCAAAGGTAAACCGCATACTTCAGCCGTGAATCCCCAATTCAGGTCCTGATCTTACGCAAACCCCTTTGACTGTTCATGCTTAGGAGCGACCTCAAGGGGGGTCATTTTCAGGGTAAATTGAACAAATCTGAATCAGCGTTTAAATGGCTCGTATTCGACATTTCCCATAGGCGCTGTAACATTGCCGGTTCTAACCGATTCATTCGGGCGTGTTGCCCGGAAACTTCGCATTTCGGTTACGGACCGCTGTAATTTCCGATGTCAATTCTGTATGCCCACACATCCCGTTTGGTTGCCCCATAGCGAAATTCTAACTTTCGAAGAGATTCATCACGTTGCTTCGCTCTTTTTAGGCATGGGTGTAACTAAGATACGATTAAGCGGCGGCGAACCTCTAATGCGCCGCGACATTGAGCGGCTAGTCAAACTTCTGGCAGGAATACCAGGCATACAGCAGCTCAACATGACGACCAACGGTTTCCTCCTCGCCGAAAAGGCGGCGGCCCTGAAAAGCGCGGGCCTGAGAGGAATCACGGTTAGTCTACACAGCCTGAAACCTGAAAGGTTTGCAGAGATAACAGGCGGAGGGCCCTTCGACAAAGTGATTCAAGGAATAAAAGCGGCGAAATCAAGCGGGTTCAGACCACTTAAGATAAATTCTGTGATTATCCGGGGATGCAACGATGATGAGATTGCCGACTTAGCCTCACTAGCTGTTGAGAGCAACGTGTCCGTTAGGTTCATCGAATACATGCCGTTCGACGGCCAACGACATTGGGGTATGGATAAGGTAGTTAGCGGGAGGGAAATTGTCGACAAGATCCGGGAGAGGTATGAGTTGGTCTCAGTACCGCGTCCCGCGGGAAGCACCGCTCAACTATACAAGCTTGAGGATGGCAACGGAGAGATCGGGATAATCACTTCAATCACGCAACCATTTTGTTCAGACTGCGACAGGATCCGGTTGTCGGCCGACGGCAAAATCGTACCATGCCTCTTTGACAAGGCTGGATTTGACTTGCGCCCCCTACTCCGAACGGGTGCATCGGATGAAAAGATTCTCAAGTTCATGGGCGAGGCGGTTCTGCGAAAGACACCTGGTGTCGAGACTCTGCTGAAGAAATACCAGCAGCTGGAGCATATTCGACCGATGCACACTATCGGAGGCTAAGTTTTGAGCTGGGAAACTTAGCAAAACATGGGAGCTTTAAGTACCAAACCCCATTGCCCGAAATAATCTTAATACATCGCTCACCGAAGCTTTTAGCTTCCTTGAATCGGCCAAAGAACAGAGTCATTCCACCGTAACAATGAACACTCGTATGGTAAGAGTAATGAGCCAATCAGACTTCCAGCAGAACCTTGTTCGCATTGGCAAGAAGCCCATCATGAACTACGTGACCGCATGCGTCACACTGTTTAACTCAGGTAACGGCGAGGTCATGGTGAGGGCAAGAGGCCAAGCGATCGAGAAAGCCATCGACACGGTTCAGACGTTAAGGCGCAGCTTCCTCAAGAATGTGCTCCTCAAGACAATCACCCTTGGGTCGGAAGACGTAACACGGTACGATGGCACACGCGGCAACATTTCGACAATCGAAATTGTCCTCTCCCAGGGAGAGGAAGACGATAGCGAGTTTGAAGAAGACGAAAGCGTAGAAGCCGAAGCCCAATAGGCACCTGATCAGTTAGCTGGCTGAAGGTCGTTCGTACGCTACTTTGCCTCCGGCCAGTGTCATTTTCACGTTTTGAACTCCCGCTCTTAGGACTAGCGACGAGGCAATGTCCCTAGAGTGTCGCAGGTTGATGTCGGCAGCGTCGATAAGCACGATGTCGGCGATCTTCCCGACCTCTATGGAGCCAATATCCTTCTCCATCTTCAAGGCTCTCGCGCCGTTAATCGTCGCCATCTTCAGCACTTCTTTGCACGTCGGTCGGCTCGGGTTTCGTTCCGCTCCCCTGATGACTCTCGCAGTGTAATCCATTTCACGAAACATGTCTGGCTGGCTTAGCATCACATTGTCAGTTCCTAATGCCAGATTTATTCCGTGATTCATGATGTGTGTCAAGGGAGGTACGCCCACACCGAGAATTGCGTTGGCCCGAGGGCAGCAAACCACGGAAGCGCGGCTCTTTGCGACGAGTTCGATATCAGCATCGCCCGCGTTTGTCATGTGTACGACAAAATCTGGTTCGAGGTGATTTATGGCGCGTTCAACGTCGCCGCGGCCTGTGCAGGATTCCGATTTCTTGATACTCTCTACGGACTCTGCAACATGAATCGCTTTCAGTTTCTGCGTTTCTGTCGCCAGTTGATTGATTTGGTCCATAGCTTGATCGGTAAAGTCATTTACGCTGCTTGATGAGATTCCCTCAGCTTTAGACAGTAGCTCCTTTACTTCTCTCAATCTAGCGCTCGGGAGTTGATGGTTATTGTTCGCGAGTTCAATGGGGGTGAACGGGACTTGTGTTAAGCGTGCAAAGACGACCGGCCTAATCGGTAAATCATCTGCGGCCTTGCGTAGAAGCGAGACTCCGCGCATACCGCCCTCCCTGAAGTCGGCGAATGTGGTGATTCCCGATCGAATCATGTCCGTCAATGACTCTCGCATGGCTGCGATGAGCTCGGCGTCGGTTGTCGAAGCAAGTATTTTGTGTTTCAACCCAACGCCCGGACTAACGACTTCATCTATCGGCAGTCCAACTCCCGCCTCTTTGGCCACGGAATCGCCCACATGTGTGTGTGCGTCTATGAACCCAGGGATCGCGATTAGGCCTTCGCAATCGACGTGAGGCGTGCGCGAGTCGCCGGGCCCTTCGCCGTAGTCTGAAATTCGGTCGCCTCTAATTTCGATAAAGCCGTTGGGGACGAACTCGAGATCAGAGCCGCGGAGGATCATTGTCTTTGATAGGGTGAGCATTCTGCTTTCACGATTCCTTTGATTTTGTGGCGCAATTAAGTCTACCACGCTTCCTTGGGATTCGCTTCGTGATAGCGCACATTGGCTAATTGTCGGTTCGCCGATAGCGATTATGTCGTAGTCGGCAGACGAACGGAAGACTTTTACAATTCACGAAGCATGGCGTCGCGTTTGTGGTGATATGGTTGGCTAAGGTCGAGACTCAGAACCCAAGAATCAGAGTGACTCCACCTGGGCCGAAGGCGAGGGAATTAGTCGGGAAAGATGCGGACATTATTTCCGGATCGGTTGTTAGGTGGTATCCGCTCGTTGCGGAATCCGGGGCTGGGTGTATTGTGAAAGATGTTGACGGGAATGAGTATGTGGATTTCAACTCGGGCTTAGTTGTGTTGGCCGTGGGCCATTCTCATCCGCGTGTTGTTAAGGCGATCAAGGATCAGGCCGAGAAACTGATTCACTATTCATGGACAGATTTCTACTATAAGCCGATAATCGACCTCGGCGAGCAATTGACGAAGATCACACCGGGCTCGTTCGCGAAGAAAGTGTTCTTCTGTAATAGCGGTGCTGAATCGAATGAAGCCGCGATGAAGATGGCACGGTGGCACACTCGGAAGCCCCTATTTCTAGCCTACACGGGCTCTTTTCATGGAAGAAGCTTCGCGACGATGGCTCTAACAGCCAGTAAACCCGTGCAGAGGCGGCACTTCTTTCCACTTCTTCCGGAAGTTACACATGTCCCATACCCGTACTGCTACCGATGTCCCTTCGGGTTGACATATCCAGAGTGTAACATGTGGTGTGTAGACTTCATCGAAGAGGAAGTTCTGAAGAAATATCATGTGCCAGAAGATACGGCGGCGATGTTTGTTGAACCAATTCAAGGCGAAGGCGGGTACGTTGTGCCGCCCGACGACTACTTCCAACGCTTGAAGAAGATCTTGGACAAGTACGATATTCTGATGGTGGACGACGAGATACAATCAGGAATGGGGCGCACCGGTAAATGGTTCGCAATACAACACTGGGGCGTCACCCCCGACATTGTGACTGCCGCAAAGGCTCTCGCTTCTGGCTTGCCGATTGGGGCCGCAATCGCAAGGGCGGAGCTTATGGATTGGGAGGGGGGCTCGCACGCTAACACCTTCGGCGGAAACCCCGTAGCCTGCGCCGCAGCGTTGCAAGTAATTGAGGTCATACGCGATGAGAAGCTTATGGAGAACGCGACGCGACAAGGAGCCTACTTAATGAAGCGGCTGAAGGAGATGCAACAAAAGTACCCAATCATAGGGGACATTCGCGGCAAAGGCCTGATGATAGGCGCGGAATTCGTGAAAGACCGGGAGACCAAAGAGCCGGCCTCGCAGGAGCTTCAGGATGTAATGAACAAGTGCTTCAAACGAGGATTAGCCATCATTACGGCGGGCCGATCAACCATGCGTTTCGCCCCGCCCCTCATCATTACCCGTGAAATCATCGACGAAGGATTAGAAATATTCGAAGGAGCAGTCAAAGAAGTATCGGCTCAACTCCATTAGAAACCTCGGAACTAGCTAAGGAAAACATATTTTCGGCTTAGTAACCTGTCTAATGGACGGTGGTTTGGCTTGGAAATAAAGAAAGTATGCGTATTGGGTGCAGGCTTGATGGGGCATGGAATAACTCAGGTGTGCGCCCAAACCGGCAAATTCGAAGTTAACATGCGCGACATTGAGCAACGTTTCGTCGACAACGGAATGAAGATGATAAACGACAGCCTGCAACGCTTCGTCAAGAAGGGGACGATAACTGAGCAAGAGTCTCAACATGTCCGCGCCCGAATCCACCCGACCCTAGATCTGGCCGAAGCGGTCCGGGACGTCGATCTTGTAATCGAGGCGGTAACTGAGAATCCGCCTCTCAAGAAATCGGTTCTGGCGGAAGCCGACAAACATGCTCCTGCACACGCAATAATCGCCTCGAATACCTCATCCATCAGCATAACTGAGATTGGAGCCGCCACGAAAAGGGCGGAGAAGGTTTGTGGAATGCATTTCTTCAACCCACCACAACTAATGCGGCTTATCGAAATCGTTCGCGGCCTCAAAACATCCGACGAAACCGTGCAAGTGATTAGAGAGGTTTCAAAGAAACTTGGGAAGGAATCGGTCCTAGCCAAGAAGGATACGCCGGGGTTCATTGTGAATCGAATCCTAATTCCCGCCCTAAACGAAGCGATGTTTCTAGTTGAGGAAGGCGTGGCGGATCCCGAGGACATAGACAAAGCCGTTACTCTAGGCTTGAACTGGCCAATGGGCCCGCTGAAGCTAATCGACTACGTGGGCGCCGATACCAATCTCTTCATCACAGAGGTTATGGTAAACGAGACTGGCGATCAGAAATTCAGACCCAGTACCCTTCTGAAACAAATGGTCCGCGCGAACATGCTCGGAAGGAAGACAGGGAAGGGCTTCTACGATTGGCCGGAAAAGTAGCCCCAATCCCCTGTAGACGCGGCTACAGACTCATGTGGTTTTTGACTCTTTAGAAGTCGCCGGTAGTTCCCGGAAGACCCCCAAAGCTAGCGCCCAATCCCTTGAATTGGGCATGGTCCATCGCTATCACGTAGGCAAGGACTATGAATGGGGCGATTTCCTGACTCTGTATCTCCACACCGTAGGAGTCGCGGATGCTGACCCAGTTCTTGTGTATTTGCGCGACCTGGCCGCCGGAGGGCGACTGGATTGAGAACTCATGTTCTGTTATGTTGCCCTTGATCCTTCCAATCTCCGTGCCACTAGAATCTTCAAGCCACCATTCTGAGCCCAGCAGCTTCATGATCTTTTTCCTTACGACGGCGACGAGGCCTTGTTGGTCATAGATTTCGAATGTTGGCCTAACAGTCAGGACCTTACCGCGCATCTCCCCGAATGCAGCGCCGTCCGGGGTTTCAAAAGTGAACTGCGGCCCCCAACTGACCAGTTTCTTCATCACGTAGCCGAGTAGGTTACCGTTTCGGTCCTTTATTCCGAACGTGTCTCTGAGAGCCGCTATCTTCTGTTCAATAATGAACTCTCTTGCCGAGAAAACAAAGTGTGTCGCAGTAGGTGCACTCGTAGTCGGTGTTGATGTTCCGAACTTGAATCCGCAGTTCGGACAGAATTTGCTATTCTCAGGTACCGGTTTGCCACATAAGGAACAATTCATGATGCAACGCACAGCAGCAAACGACGGGGCTTTCTATTATATGATTAACCGAGGGGCTCGAGTCAAAGATCTTGATTCATCTTATATTCGCCGGGCACCAATTCCTAAACGGAGAAGAGTTGACTGTGGCTAAGAAACGAGTGCGCGCCAGTCGAAAAACAAAACGAAGAAAGCTTGAACGCGTCCCGAAAGGATTCCACTCGGTGACACCGTACCTCGCCATTAATGGGGCCGCCCTTGCAATTGAATGGTACAAGAGAGCCTTCGGCGCGAAGGAGCTGAGGCGGGAGCCTGGACCCGACGGGAAACTCATACATGCACGAGTGAGGATAGGTGACAGTATCGTAATGTTGTCGGATGTATTCCCCGGAGGTCACAAGGATCCCCTCCAGCTGGGCGGATCGCCGATTTCGCTTCACATATACTCAAACAACGTGGACGCGCTGTGGAAGAGGGCTGTCGAAGCGGGGGCAAAGGTGGACATGCAATTGGATGACATGTTCTGGGGAGAACGATACGGTCGAATCACCGATCCCTTTGGCCACTCCTGGTCCATGTCAATGCAGATTCCCATGTCCCGCAAACAAATGAAAGAACAAAGAGCCGAGGCCATGAAAATGTTCGAACAGGACCAACACCCCGGTCACGAGGGCACTCAATCACCGTAACAGGCCACCTGTGCTTTATCTTACTTCAGGCCTAGCGACGGCCGATTTCGAAACGGGTATTTACCTATGGACTACTCCTAACTTCAGAGAAACATCGATTACGTGCGTGTTTGCAAGAGAACGGCTTTGACTGATAAAACACGGCGGGACGATGCGAGGCAGAGGCTCGCCGAATGGGTAGACAGCGTAGCCAAGATAACGAAACCCAGCCGCGTTTCATGGTGTACTGGTTCTGAGGAAGAATTTCATTCTCTAGTTGCGGGGATGGTTGCCGATGGAGTACTAATCAAACTTAACGAACGAAACTATCCCAACTGTTACCTCTATCGAAGCGACCCGAAAGATGTCGCTCGAAGCGAGGAAGCGACATTCATTTGCACAAAGGACAAGGACGATGTCGGCCCAACAAACAATTGGATGGCCTCAGACGAGGCGCAAGCAAAATTACGGAAAAACCTCGATGGCTGCATGATTGGCCGAACAATGTACGTTATCCCATACCTGCTCGGCCCAGTAAACTCACCCTACTCACAGGTAGGAGTGGAGCTAACGGACAGTCCGTACGTCGCCGCGAACATGGAAATCATGACGAAGGCGGGCCCCCTAGCGTTGCAGCATTTAAACGCTGACGGGTTCGTGAAAGGTGTACATTCGACCTGCACGCTAGATCCAACGAACAAATACATCTGCCACTTTCCCGACGAGAAACTCATAATGAGTTTGAACTCGAACTACGGCGGAAATGCCCTTCTCAGCAAGAAATGCCACGCACTTCGACTTGCGAGTGTGATGGCGAGAAATGAGGGATGGCTTGCCGAACACATGTTAATCATAGGCATCGAGGAGCCAGATGGCACGCTCACCTACGTGACGGGAGCCTTTCCAAGCGCCAGCGGCAAAACGAACCTAGCCATGCTCAAGCCGCCAGATTACATGAAGGGATGGAATGTGTGGGCGATCAGCGACGACATAGCTTGGATTCATTTAGATTCAGAGGGAAAGTTTAGGGCGATAAACCCCGAGAGCGGATTCTTCGCAGTCGCACCTAACACGAGCCTAAAAACGAATCCAAGAATAATGGAAATGGTCCGGAAGAATACCATATTCACCAACGTTGCCCTCTCCTCAGACAAAACACCTTGGTGGGAGGGTATGGGCGAACATCCCAGAAAACTCTGGGATTGGCAGGGAAGAGTGTGGGCGGCAGGCAAATCTCCAGGAAGCGCCGCACACCCCAACTCAAGATTCACCACCTCAATCCGCCAATACCCCTCACTCTCGCCAGAATACAACAACCCAAACGGAGTACCGGTGACGGCGATAATTTTCGGAGGAAGACGCTCTGAGCTTGTTCCGTTAGTTTGCGAGTCCTTCAGCTGGGAGCATGGAGTTCTAATGGGCGCAATGCTCAGGGTTGAAACCACAGCCGCCGCCTCAGGCGACGTCGGCGTATTAAGAAATGATCCCATGGCAATGAAACCATTCTGCGGATACCATATTGCAGATTACTTCAGCCACTGGTTATCGTTTCGAAGAAAGAGCGGAAAACTTCCGAAAATATTTCAAATAAACCCATTCAGAGTAGGAAGGGACGGGAAGTACCTCTGGCCCGGGTATAGCCACAACCTGGTGGTTCTCAAATGGATTGTCGAAAGATGTCAAGGAAAAGGGGAAGCAGTTGAAACCCCAATAGGGTACATCCCAACGACTGCCTCACTCAAAGTACAGGGCCTGGATATCTCAGAGGACATGATTAACGAACTCTTGCGTGTCGACACGGCCGCCTGGATGGACGAACTCGAATCCACCCAGCTATTTTTCGAGAGCCTTGGAGAAAAACTCCCGAAAACACTACAAGAAGAACTTTCGAAGCTGATGACCAGGCTGCAACCTGCTGCGAC
Organism: uncultured Candidatus Bathyarchaeia archaeon; assembly: GCA_964533505.1. Classification (GTDB taxonomy): domain Archaea; phylum Thermoproteota; class Bathyarchaeia; order 40CM-2-53-6; family 40CM-2-53-6; genus FEN-987. Next base: position 84,490 of record CAZHKA010000028.1, read on the forward strand.
TTTTTCCTCACAGTCGCATTGAATATTCGTTAACGCCGTTACCCGAAACGGGCCTAAACTTCGAAACACTAAAGATAGCGCGGTGTCATGCGGGCGCTGACGATGGGCCCATGGATGTAATCATTCGCCCTCTCAGAGAAGACGATCTGCCTGCGGCGGACCATATCATGCGGTTGGCGTTCGGAACGTTCATGCATATGCCTGACCCAGAAAAATTCGGCGAAGGGATGGACCATGTTAGGGCACGTTGGATTGCGGATCCAAACGCGGTCTTCGCAGCGGAAGTAAATGGTAAACTGGTTGGGTCGAATTTTGCGACGCGGTGGGGCAGTTTCGGTTTTTTTGGGCCTCTGACTGTTCATCCCGAATTCTGGGACAAGGGGGTGGCTAAGAAATTGTTGGTCCCGACGATGGAATTGTTTAGCAAATGGGGCGTGAGTCACTCAGCTCTTTTCACGTTCTCCCATAGCCCGAAACATTTGGGCCTGTATCAGGGGTTCGGTTTTTGGCCTAGATATCTGACGCCGGTCATGTCGAAAACCGTTCAAGACGGCAACGGGGCCGGAAAGTGGTCGAAGTTTTCCGATGTTCCCGATTCTGAGAAAGGACAATACTTGGCAAAATGCCGAAACTTGGCGGGGTCCGTGTATATGGGCCTCGACTTAGAACGAGAGATTCTTGCGGTTCAAGATCAGAAGCTTGGCGATTCGGTGATGCAGTGGGACGGTCAGACGCTCATGGGATTCGCGGTATGCCATTGTGGCCCTGGAACGGAAGCCGGAAACGACACATGTTACATCAAATTCGCAACAGCGGGCAAAGGGCCAAACGCGGGTGACGCTTTTGATAGGTTGTTGAGCGCTTGCGATGAGTATGCTCGACTGTGCGGAGTGACCGAAGTCTTGGGCGGAGTCAACACTGCTTGTCATGACGCATATCGAAAAATGATCGCGCGTGGTTTTCGAACAGACTTCGTCGGAGTTCTTATGCTCAAGCCGAATAAACCGGCGTTCGACAATCCCGATGCATACGTGATATGTGACCTTCGTTAGGCACCAAATATGTGCGGGGGCTGATTCCGTTGGCTAGACCGAGCACTGGGATTATTCTCGTGCTCGTCTCGGCTGTCGCCTTTGGGCTTATGCCCATCATGGCTCGATTTGCCTATGCCAATGGGGTAGGAGTAGTTGAGCTGTTGTTTGTGCGATTTCTGTTCGGATTCATGTTCATGGGGGCGATTCTCCTGGCAAGTGGAAGGTTGATTCTGCCTGGAAGAACGGACCTGCTTATGTTGATACTTCTCGGCGCCTTTGCGTACGGTCTCCAATCCGGCCTATACTTCACATCACTTCTCTACTCGCCCATAGCGATCGTGGCGCTTGTTCTTTACACATACCCTGTCTTCACAACCATTGGCGCATTCGTCTTAGGGTGGGAGAGAGTCTCCAAACCACTTGCCGCAGCCTTAGTTATTGCACTCGCAGGCTTGGTTCTCGTCGCCAATCCTTCCGGCGAACAATTAGGTTTCGGGGTGATTCTCGCCCTCGGCGCGTCGATAATCTACACGATCTATATTCTCGGCGGGTCGAAGGTTCTTAGAAGAGTAAGGGGAGATGTCGGAGCATTTTACGTGATGGGCGCTGCTTCGGTCAGTTTTGGCCTGGCGGGCGAGTTTACAAAGACGATTCATCTCAATTTCGGTTTGATGGGATGGTTCTGGGTGGCGATGCTAACTCTAGTAGGCAGCATCGTGGGCTTACCTTTATTCTTCATGGGGCTTTCGAAAATCGGCCCTTCAAGAGCTTCGCTGATCAGCCTCCTAGAACCTCTCACCTCCATATTTGCGTCGTTAGCGCTCTTCGGGAACTCGTTGACGGCTTCACAGTGGTTTGGCGGACTGCTCATCTTGATTGCAACCGCAATCACTGCCCTATACAGTCGGCCGGAACCCCTAGCCCAGCCAATTATAACGTGAGCTGGAGTTTGGTTATTGGCAGCATTACATGATTCGAGGTTTGCCAAAATGAAAGTTGGAATTTTACTATTCGACGATGTGCAAGAGTTAGATTTCGTCGGTCCGCTAGAGGTCTTTGGAATCGCATCGACGCTCGTAGAATCCATGGGCGTCTTGACCGTTTCGAAGGACGGGCGGCCTGTCCGCGGTCGCTACGGGTTACGAGTTCAACCCGACTACGCCTTCAATAATTGCCCACCCTTGGACCTCCTGATAGTACCAGGAGGGAAAGGAGCTCGCCTCCACGCCCGAAACGACAAAGAGACACTAGACTTCGTAAAGGCTCACGCAGTCAAGAGACCGATTGCGAGCGTTTGTACCGGAGCCTTAGTACTAGCCGAAGCAGGATTATTGAACGGCAAAAGAGCAACGACACATCACTCAGCAATTGACACTCTACGCCAATACGCGCAAGTGAAGGTTGTGGAGGGAGCACGCTTCGTGTTTGAGGACGGAGTATCGACTTCGGCAGGGATCAGCGCCGGAATCGACTTAGCATTAGAACTCGTTCGCAAGGACTTCGGCGACAAGGTGGCAACAGAGATCGTGGAAGTAATGGAATACGAAAAGCATCCGGTATCTTTGATCTGATTCGCGGCTAAGGTTTCCCGACGATAGGGGCGGTGGGACTTGAGTCGTTATTCACTTGATAGCAAGTTCCCACCGTTGTTCATGGGCCCATGGAGCCCAAGCACAGCTCTTCGTCTCTTCAGCTAGCCTGAATCCTGCTCGCTCGTAGAGTCTTCGAGCGGCATCTAAGTCGCTCACCGTCCATAGGAAGATTCCTTTGTACCCTGCTTTCTTGCAGAACGCTACGGCTCTATCGAGGAGCATGGAACCGAGTCCTCTTCCCCGTGCTTCCTTCTCAACTAGGAACCATCGAAGTTTAGCCCAACCCGGACGGCTGTTCACATGGTGTACGGCTATAGATCCGACTCGGCACCCACCGATTTCTCCAATCCACAACCTATCCTTCTCAGCGTCGTAGCCTTCCATGAAAGGTGACAATCCCTCGCAAACATACTTTTCAAAAACGGCGCTGTAACCGAACTCTTGCGCGTACACCACAGCGTGACGTTGGAAGACCCAACCGAGGTCGCCCGATCTCTGAGCGCGAACAGTGACAGGTTCCACTCGTGGAGTAGGATCGAGGAGAGTCTGAACAGTGCGCAGGCATCCACTGAGTGTATCTCTGTCGCCGGAGTTTAATTGCTCTAGAAGTTGTTGCGCTTGGACGTTCGCGCGTTCATCGAGTGTTCTGAAGGCTAACCGTCCGGCTTGTGTAAGATATAATTTCTGTTCGCGTCCATCCTCAACGGACGTGGAGTGCCATACGGCGCCCGCCCGAGTCAATCTTGTGATGAGTCGGCTCAAGTAGGCTTGGTCAAAGCCCGCGTGGGTTCGTATGTCTTTCGCGGTACAGCCCGGTCGAGTGGCGATTTCGAATATTACTCGACCCTCTTGCAGTGTGTATTCCGTGTCGAGGTAGCCGCGTGAAAGAGAGCCTATCAAGACTGTATAGAATCGGTTGAATTCACGAAAAGACCTCGTAGCGAACCGTAATACTTGGTCGTGTTCCGTGGGCATGCAGCGTCTTGGAAATAATGCATGTCGATGACATATAATGTATACCGTTAGCCCTCGGTCCATTTGGTTGGGACGCTACGGCGCTTACGTTTTGATGGGTGAAATGCTTCTACATGTTTTTCATTACTTCGTTTGCGAATTGTTCTACGCTCTGAAGCTCTCGGTTCCATTCGAAGCTTGTAATGAAGTACTCGAGTCCCGTCTCTCTGAATGATTCGACTTGACGTCTTACCTCTTCGGGCGTTCCGGAGGTAGCGAACTCTGTTAGCATCGCTGGGGAGACGTTTTTGTAGCGTTGCTCCAGTCTCTTGTTGAGCGATGCTTTATCGTTGTCCATTATTACGACGCCCAGTTTGGTTTTGAGGATCGAGTTGTAGTCTCTTCCAACCGTTTTGCAGTGTTCCCTGAGTACATCCAGCTTTCTCTTGATCGTGGCGGGGGATCCGAATAGGTTGCAGGCGTCCGCGTATTTTGCGACGAGTTTCAAGGTTTCACGTTCACCGCTGCCGCCGATCATTATGGGTGGGTGGGGTTTCTGGATGGGCTTAGGGTTGCAGTAGGCGCCTTGGATCTTGTAGAATTGACCGTTGAAGGTGGTTCTTTCCTCTGTCCACATTGAGCGTATGATTTGCACCGCTTCCTCGAGGCGACGAAAACGCTCCTTTGTTGGAGGGGGGAATGGGACTCCATAGGCCTTCGATTCCTCCTCGTTCCACCCTGCGCCTATCCCCATGAACAGCCTACCCTTACTGAGAATGTCGAGGGTCGCTCCGATTTTGGCCAGAATAGATGGATAGCGATATATGTTGCCCGTGACCAGCGTGCCTAACTTGATCTTTGAGGTGAATCCGGCGAGTACTCCAAGCGTCGTCCATCCCTCGAACATTGGTTCACTTGGGTCGCCGACCATCCCGATTTGGTGGAAATGATCCATAACCCAGAACGAATCATAACCCAGACGTTCTGCGGCCGACGTCACCTTCCGTAGACTCTCGGAAATCTCCGCGCCCTTGCCGTCATAAGTAAAATTCGGGTGTTGTATTCCAAATTTCATTCCTACATGTTCCCCCAATAGGCCGCTTTACTCGACAGTGTAAGGATATTTATTGACTAGTGATCCTCCACTTCGCCGACGAAAGTCAACGGTTCAATTTCCGTTGCCCGCACCAGCATACCCCGCCGCCTATCATCCGGTATTTCACGAGCCGAGCCAAGAGAGAGAGGCCATGATTGAGCTATGGGGTTCATCAGAACTACAGGGCTCCAAGGCTCACGAAAGCAAGAGATCAAGATCGAGATCAACAACGAGACAGGCAAGAAAGTTTTCGGCGCTGTTGGAGAAGTTGAGACTTTAGGGCAAGATAAGAGGCGCAAGAAGAAAAGCAGAGATCATACCGTACTTGCTGAGTTGTCACGTAATCCCCGCCTTGATCTGATCTATAATCTCTCCACTCACCTAATTGAGATTAGACATAGCGGAGGCGTTCATTACTGGTATCTTCCTGTTGACCATGAAATTCTAGCTAAGATCAGTTCTGCTGTTAGAGTTGGAGTAGAACGGAAAGAGGGAAGCCCATCTAGAGAACTTTTGGAGCAGTGGTATGATAGGAATTTCGAGAACAAGATCAAAGCGGCGAATAAGAGGCGTTTCGCAGCTTGGAGGTTACGCCGAGCTTCACGCAATAGAGGAGCGCCGCCTCCTTACAAGCCTCACAGAAAGAGAGGCGCACAGAAATATGATTTCTGAAATTTTCTATTATGACATTTCTGTATCAAATCTCCTAATCTTAGCTTACTACTATAGGAGGTAGGTCGCTTTTGGCTAATGAGCACACGATTGAGAAAGGCAAGATGTACAGTGGCTTGCTGATTCCGCCTCGATGCGATTCTCCCATTCCATTCCAACAGCAGAAACCTCGAAGAGTTAAGGATGGGAGGGAGGCAACCACAACTCAATGGCGTTGGTGTAGCAAGCATAACAGGAGTTTTCCTGTGCGTGAATCGCCTCCTCCTGATGTAAGAGTGCATGGCTCATGCCCTGAATGTTATCCTCGCCCAAGGAGAAGAAAAAGAAATGTCG
>CAZHKA010000029.1:0-17948 GCA_964533505.1 uncultured Candidatus Bathyarchaeia archaeon
CATTGTAGGCGGAGTAATGTTGTTTGAGGTCGAGGACGCGCCCAAGGTGATGAGAGCATACAATGAGTACATAACGAATGCACCTCGAGAACTGGGGGCATTCTTCGCGTGGCAGATAGCCCCACCCCTCCCATTCATCCCGGAGAACCGCCACGGCGATACATTCTGCGCAATGGTAGTCTGCTGGGCCGGCGCACCGGATCAAGCGGCGAAAGTTATCGCTCCGTTCCGGGAGGCAGCCCATGTTGTCGCGGAGTTCATCGGACCTATGCCCTACCCTGCAATGAACAGCCTATTCGACGGCCTCGTACCTTCTGGTCTCCAACATTACTGGAAAGCCGTGTATGTAAGAGATCTCACGGATGGAGCGATTGAAGCACACATGAGGTTCGGACCTAAGGTTCCAGTTGTCAACTCGACGATCCACATCTACCCCGTCAACGGCGCCGTCCACGACGTGGAAGCAGAAGCTACTGCGTTTGGTCATCGTGACGCGAAGTATGCGACGGTAATCGCGGGCATGTGGCCCGACCCCGAACAGAACGAGGCCAACATCCGCTGGGTCAAAGACTACTACGCAGCCTTAGCCCCTCACTCTGAGCGAGGCGGATACATCAATTTCGCGGCCAGCGATGACGCCGATCGTGTCGGAGCCAACTTTGGCGTTAACTTCGATAAGCTTCGCAAACTAAAGACGAAATACGACCCAAGCAACCGTTTCAGAATCAACCAAAACATCACACCAGCCTCTTAGCACCTGATCAAGGATAAGGTTCTGGACTTGCTTGGACGTGACTGAACAGAATGTATCATGAGGGTAGTAGGAAGCTTCAGGATCAGTTTGATACCCGGCGAATGGCGGACCGCATAAACAACTAGATTTTACCCCTTACGGTTCGTGTATATGCCCCCGTACGCGAAGTAGCAAATAGTGACCTACCCTCATAGTACCCATGCTTTTGGGGGTGAAAATTCATGAGAAAAAGATTGAAACTAATGTTGTCGTTAGCGGTAGTGGTAATGGCGATTGGAGCGACGGGTTTATCGAGAGTCCTAGCTGGTGCACCCCCGTCGAGTGGAACACCAACAGCACTCTCCACATATGGAACAATAGTGATTAGCACAACCGTAACAACAAGTGGTTCTGCAGACGCTGTAAGTGTAGACATTGTCAGTTCAGCTGGTCCGTTCTACGTAGAGAAACTCAATGTGGTGAGCCTTTGGTTTCTCTTAATCGGCAACCTGTACTTGTATCAAGTCGTGTATGACAGCTCACTGCTAACTGGTTTTGACCAAACTGGCTCAGGCTCAGTCGTTAACTGTCCGGGTGTTGTCACAAAAGGAAACAGTTTCGGAGATGCCATCCATCAAGTGCCGTTTTTCATAACTGACCCAACTGGTACCAAAGCTGTGCCAGCCGCAAACGAAGTGACATTCGTGTTTGGGTACAATGGATGTTCACGGTCTGCTTTCCCAAATGGCATAGTGCTAGGTTTCGAGACAACCGTCCTAGCCCCAACATCAGCCACAGTTAGCATCTGCGCCGCTAATGGGAATAATGAGTTTGCATGCTCTTCGTAGTCACTCCCAAATGACAAGAACTCCACAATGGCATGCCTCCATAACGTCCAATTTTTTTCTGAACAAATCCTGCTAGATGCATTTGTGCATTTAATCTAGCACTAGACGAATTGCTACAGCCCACAAGAAATACGCTACCAAACGTAGACGTGTCGTTACCCGTATTTGTCTCCTTTACCCGTCTACGCAGAAGACTTGGCTTTTGATGCGAATGGCAATGGGCGTAGTCTACCAAGAGGCCATTCTAAAGCAAGGCTCAGCTCAACAATATCCGATTTCGGGAAGCTTTGACTTCAATTTGCCAAGTAGCGGAAATCCTTACTGGATTTATCTAACGGCGCAGCAGCCGAGTCTTACCGTCACACTCACCGTAACTCCAGTGTTAACCGCCCAAACCTATAGTAGCACAGTCTCAATCCCGATGACGCTGACAGCAAGCTATACGACAACCATTACAAATTACAGCTGAGTTGGCCGCGATTGTATGCGTTGAACCGATTACCCAAGCGTAGGTGATTGGTGTCTTCACGGTAAGATTTTCAAATCACACTAATGGACACTCTGTGTCTGCGTTACAACGTGGCAAGGAATGGTTTTAGCGGCGGACACTCGGCAGACGTGGGTTGTGGGCTACATAGCGACTGGTTTTACAGAAGATTGGAGAATGCAGCCGACGGGCTAATGGAGGTGAAGGTAGCGGAGCAAGATGAGCAACTTAAGATCGTCCTCAGAGTTTCAAGCATGAAAGGGCAGCCACATGACGCTCGCTGGCATGCGATCAAGATCGGATCAGGCGGCGAAGCGGCACTAACCAATTAGTTCGTTACGTTTCTTGGTGTAAAGACACGGCCAAAGTTTCCTAATTGTGTTAGGGTATGTTCCCATCCTACTCCTGCCGTTAAGGTTCCTGCAGTACGATATGTTGTGCGAGCGTAGTACCAGGTAATCGCTCCTCGTGCCCTCCTTCTCGGAGACGCTAATCAACCAGTCAACAACATCCGGATTCTTGGCGACAGACTCCAGGAAAGCGCTATCCACCTTCGGGACCGGAGGCAGCAGACCAGCCCCAAGTTCGAGAACAACCTTCGACCTCGCCCTTACTCTAGAAGCAGCCGCCAAGTCCACAACCCACCGAAACGGACCCGAAGCAACTTATTAAACCGGACAGGTCCGTACTGACAAAAAGCTTTACCATATGAACCCGGAGGAGCCAGTGCTGCAGAATCTTAGCTTTCACGTATCTCAGACCAATCAATTTTCGGGATTTTCGAAACCTTTCGCGGACTCAAGGTACGTTGTGGTCGGAGTCCCTTACGATCACACGAGCAGTTACCGTGCCGGTTCTCGTTTTGCGCCGCGTGCAATTCGGGAAGCATCACTGAACATCGAAACCTTCAGCCTTCGGTCCGGCGTTGACATCGAACACGTTCCAATTCATGATGCAGGCGATCTTCACGTACTCGACGACGCGCCCGCAACTCTCTCCAGAGTAGAGATCGTTACGAAAGAGATACTTGATGCAGGCAAGGTTCCAGTTCTTCTCGGCGGCGAGCATACCATAACATTAGGTGCTGTTCGTAGCCTGCCCGACCGGGTCGGAGTGGTCAGTTTCGATGCTCACGGTGACCTCCGGGATGAATATGGCGGAGGGCAAATATCACATGCAACAGTTCTTCGAAGGATAACCGACAAGGTCGGAACGGATAACCTTCTGGTTCTTGGGATACGTGCGCTCTGTAGGGAAGAGGTTGAATTCATTGACGACCACCACATACAGAAGCTCACTCCGTGGCAGCTTAGAGAGCTTGGACTCGCTCAAGCGACCGAACGCGTGCTCGCATTTACACGGAAGTTCCAGCACATATACCTAACAATAGACTCGGACGCTCTTGACCCGGGGTTTGCTCCCGGAGTAGCGAATCCAGAATTCAACGGACTAACCCCCGACGAATTGATCACGTTGGCTACCGCCGTTGCGAACGAGAGAATGATAGGCTTCGATCTGGTCGAGGTCTGCCCCAACTATGACTCCGGAATAACATCCGCCGCCGCGGCACGTATAGTGTTCGAAGTCATCGCTCACGCAGAGAAGGCACGGCGCCGCTAGCCCTTTCGCATCTTGGCTATGAAATAACCGTTGCAATTGTGCACGTGCGAATAGAATCTTTGGCAATTCGTGAGCCCGCGTAGGCCAGGTTGACCCAGAAACGGGTGTTGTGGAACGAGTGTGAATTCACTATTCTTCTTTAAGAACGTTTCAACTGTGAATTCATTCTCCTCCGGCAGAATGCTACATGTACAATAGACCAACGTGCCGCGATCCGCAAGATGTTCAGAAGCAGCCTGAAGGATCTTGGCTTGAGAACGAACGAGTTCTCTCACCCGTGAGAATGTCACCCTCCATTTACTTGCGGGATTCCTTGCGAAGACTCCGGAATTTGAACAAGGCGGATCAACCAGCACAACATCCGCCAGACTATGGACAGGCAGCTTTTCAGCATCCGCTTGGATTAAGGTGGCAGTCGAGCAACCCGTACGTGCCATCTCTTTCCTCCACTGCCGCGACCGGCTCGAAGATAGTTCTACAGAGTAGATTTCTCCATCATTGTTCATTTGCGCGGCCAGATGACTCGTCTTGTTGCCAGGGGACGCACATACGTCGAGCACAACCTGCCCTGGCTTGGGGGATGCGACCAAACCGGCGATTATGCTCCCAAGATCCTGAATAACTATCTTGCCCGAGGCCGCAAAGTCTCCGCGATCACCTCTCACGCCCTTCTTATCGAAGATGAACACGCCGTCAAGCCCGTCGACTATTGACCCATGAGGTTTCTCAGCGAATTGCGCATTATTCATGGCCTTCAACCCATTCGTTCGACCAAAGGTCGATACGGGTGACAAATCTCGTTCCAGAATTCTAAGGCCCATTGGTCTTCCAAAACTCTGGATCACCCGTTCAACATACCAGGCAGGGTGGCATGTTTCGATCGCTAACCTTTCTAGCTCGGGCAAATACGCCGTCGACGAAATCCGGTTTTCTGAAACGACCTTCGCAAGATTTTCTTCATGCGCGTACATTTCCCGCCAACCCATTATTTGTCGGGCCCAGCCGACTATTCGTTCCAGGTCGGCAAGAGGCTTCGACTGAATGAGCTTCGTGTATGCGATTATTCTGAAGAGGCTTCTGACTCCGTGAGGCGTCTTCTCCATCGTCTCCCCAGGTACGTTCTGTGATATGAACCAGTCCAATCTATTTTGAAATCTGCTGGTCTCCATAACCCATTTGTGTGCTTCTCGTAGAGCACTTGGTTCTGTGATGCCTATTTCCTCGGAAGCCTTGAGGAGAGCTGCCCTTTCACCGATCCCAGTATATGCTATCCAACTCAACGCTTCGATTGCAACCGCGAGCGAATCCTTCGTCAAGGTAACTCAGTGCCTTAACTTGCATCTCTACTGCGCATTTATTTAGTAGGAAGCCGGCGTCCTATCGGTCTTGTTCGGAGGCTTGGCGAACGGCTAAGACATTAGAGAGCTTCTTCGCGGAACAGGCCGTTGAGGTTAAGCAACCCGTTGCGTCTTCAGTGAAACCAAAACGTCAAGTCTTCCGTCCCTCTTCTTCCCTGACGATCCCCCCCGCATACCTTGTTTCAATAGGTTATGACGGCGACGTAAGGAAATGTTTCCTGCGCTTATACGAGCCGGAAACCCATAAGATTCATTTTTGGTACGATGACTCGGGACATAGACCGTACTGTTTCAGCAAACAGACCATCGCTGAACTTCAGAAAAACCCTGCGGTCGTGCAGAATTTCGGATTCGATCACTTTGAAGAAACTGAGAGATTCGATGCGTTACGTGGCGAATCAATACGGGTTACGAAGATCGTCGCGAAAGATCCCCTCACAATTGGCGGTAAGCCTACCGGTTCGATTCGCGACGCAATCACGGTTTGGGAGGGGGACATCAAGTACGTCGAGAACTACATCTACGATCGAGGCATTGAACCGGGGATGATGTATGAAGTAAAGAACAAACGACTCCAGCAAGTTGAGTATAGGTTATCCGCGCAAGCGTCGAAAGAAATCGATGACCTCTTCCGTCACGACTCAGAAGAATACAGGGAACTCGCACGAGAATGGCTTAGACTGCTTGAGTGTCCGGTCCCCCAATATCGCCGCGCAGCTATTGACATAGAGGTTATTCAGGATGTTGAGACAAGAGTTCCCGACCCAGAACTAGCCGAGCAAAGCGTCATCTGCGCTAGCATCGCCGCGTCAGACGGCATCAAACGAGCCCTCCTACTCCGTAGACCAGGAATGACAGACGTCAACGCGACCACACCGAGTAACGTACGTTTGGAGTTCTATGATAATGAAGAGGATCTACTCGCGGCCCTGTTTGAGTCGCTGCTTGATTATCCTATGATCGTGACCTTCAACGGGGATGACTTCGACCTCAAGTACCTATACCACAGAGCACAGAAGTTGGGGTTTAGAAACGAAGAGGTCCCAATTGAACTCGGCCGCGACGTCGCGTTCCTGAAGTACGGCGTCCACATAGACCTCTACAAGTTCTTCTTCAACCGATCGATTCAGATCTACGCGTTCGGGCAGAAGTATAGAGAGAACACGCTGAACGCCGTCGGTGAAGCGCTAATCGACACGAGCAAAGTGGAGATAGACTCCGTCTCCCGAGCGTCATACACCGACCTCGCCGAATATTGCTACCGAGACTCTGAGATCGTCCTCAAGTTAACCTCGTTTGACGACGACTTGGTAATGAAACTGATGACGGCACTCTCGCGGATAAGCTACATGACGATGGACGACGTGTCGAGACAAGGAGTGTCGGGCTGGATTCGCAGCATCATGTTCTGCCACCATCGCAAACGCGGTTACCTAATTCCTCGAAAAGATGAAATTCTCGAGGTTAAGGGCCAGACCGCGACGGAGGCCGTAATCAAAGGGAAAAAATACAAAGGAGCCATAGTCGTTGAACCGAAGCCCGGCATACACTTCAACGTAGCAGTCCTAGACTTCGCTTCCCTATACCCATCAATCATCAAAGTCTGGAACCTAGGCTACGAAACCGTAAGATGCGCGCACAAAGATCAAGTGTGCAGAAGCAACCTTGTTCCTGGAACACCACACTGGGTATGTAAACAAAAACGCGGCCTAGAAAGCCTACTAATCGGATCACTCAGGGACCTAAGGGTAAACCGCTACAAAGCAACAGCAAGAGACCAAACCTTGCCCGAAGCGACACGACATTGGTACAAAGCGGTGTCGGATGCTACGAAAGTTACCCTAAACGCGAGCTACGGCGTGTTCGGGGCGGATAACTTTGCGTTGTATTGTCCGCCCGTGGCAGAGGCTACGGCTGCGATTGGAAGGCATGTTATCACTCAGGCGCTTCAGAAGGCGAATGAGCTTAACCTTGAGGTGTTTTATGGTGATACGGATTCGATCTTTCTCGGCGCGCGTGATACCGCGGCGCTTAACGAACTCATAGAGTGGTCGAGTAACCAACTGAAGATGGAGTTGGAGGTGGACAAGAACTATCGTTACTTGGCTTTGAGTTCGAGGAAGAAGAATTACTTCGGGGTAATGCCAGACGGGAAAGTGGACATAAAGGGTTTAACCGGTAAGAAGAGGCATATACCGGAGTTTCTGCACGCCGCCTTCCTTGAAATGGTCTCAATCCTAGTCCAAGTCAAATCGCCTGAAGATATTGACGCTGCGAAAGCAAAACTCACTGAGGTCGTGAAAGGATGCTACGTGAAGCTTCGAAACAGACAATACCGCCTGGACGAGCTAGCATTTTCGATGATGATGAGCCGAATGCCGGATCACTACACGAAAACCACTCCCCAGCACGTGAAAGCAGCGAGGCAACTCCAACATGCCGGCACTGAAATGAAGCCGGGTGATATCGTTTCCTTTGTCAAGGTGCGCGGCGAACCAGGCGTTAAACCCGTTCAACTCGCGAGGCTGGAGGAGGTTGACAGCGAGAAGTATATCGATTACATCCGCGGCACATTCGAACAGGTTCTAGATTCCTTGGGTATCGAATGGGAGGACCTGGCGGGAGTCAAGAAACTTGAAACATTCTTCTCGGGATGACCATCCTTGATCCAAATATTCGGTCTGCGAAAACTTCCCCTGATTAAGGAGGGAGATGACGTTGCGGGCGGCATTGTCGGCGCCGCAAAACAGGAAGGTGCGACAATTGAGAACGGCGACATAATCGTAATCGCCCAAAAGATCATCTCGAAAGCCGAAGGAGGAATCGTACACCTCAAATCGGTCACACCATCACCAATGGCAGAAGAGATCGCCAAGTCGGCGGGGAAAGACCCGAGACATGTAGAAGTCATCCTACAACAGAGCGCGAAGATTGTGCGAAGGAAGGATGCACACCTGATAGTTCAAACAAAGCATGGTTTCGTGTGTGCAAACGCTGGGGTGGACAGGTCGAATGTGGAGGACGACGATACACTAACAATCCTGCCTCTCGACGCAGACAAATCGGCGCGGGCAATTAGAAAGAGAATTCAGGAACTCACAGGGGTCGATGTTGGCGTTATTGTGTCCGACACATTTGGCCGTGCATGGCGGATAGGACAAGTAAACGTGGCCATTGGCCTAGATGGTTTGCCGCCGGTCGTCGACTACCGCGGGCAAAAGGACATGTTCGGGTATGTTCTGAATGTTACGCAAATGGCAGTGGCCGACGAGTTGGCCTCGGCCGCCGAACTTGTAATGAGAAAAAGCGATGGGATTCCCGTGGCCATCATTAGAGGATTCAAGCATGATTCCGGCGAAGGCTCAGCCAAAGAACTGATCCGACCCGAGGAAGACGACCTATTTCGATGAAGGCCAGAAGCTACTTAGTTGTCGCAACCTTAATTATGACTCATCTTTGAATCTAACCAAACCGGTGTCGTTCATGGAGTCAGTGAAACCACCCGTACCTGTGCACGTTAACGACATGCTATCATTCTCCAGGCTAGCTCTCGGGTTGACTGAAGGGTCTCAGATTCTCTGGTACCTCAAGCTGGATGGGAAACATATCGTCGGCCTATTCACAGCATACATGTACTGGGAGGGCGACCTTCCAATCTTAGCCTATACCGTTTCAGATGTGCATCCGAAACCTTTCCTCGCTTATCGAAGCGACTCTCTCAAAGGCGAGGAGTGGATGTACACTGACGACGCAGGAGACACTCGATACCGCTACGCCTCTTTCGTCGAACTGAAGAAGATACCGGATGCCTTCAAGCAAGCCTTGAACGGCGAATTCCCACCCTTACCTGAACCATTGCTCGCGGAGGTTGAAGACATGAAATCAATCGCCCGAATACTCTTGCCCCTTTCTCTCAGAGAAGGCACCCTATTCCCCCTGTGGCATTTCAAACGTGGCAAAGACCACATTATCGGAACCTGCATCCCATTCGAACACTACTACGAAGCCGACGCCCTACCCGTGTTCTTCTACGTCACATTCAAAACGCCTCCACAAGATGGATACGTGAAGTACATAGCCGTAAAGCCCATGGGCGAGAAAGTGGAGTACGCGAACAACACTAGCGATGCGAAGTACTTCTACGCAAAAATCATAAGCGTGGAAGACATGCCCATCTTCCCAAAGACGCCTCGAAGCTAACGTCAAACTCCCCGATGACTTCGCTCCGCAGCGTGTGTTACGCAATTTACGACTCGATTCTACTGCGGATGAAAGCCGGTTCGGAGGAAATTTATTACTGTTACCTGCAGCTTCATAGTTCAACGAGGCATCTCATTGTCTTTTGAAGAAAGGATGCACGGAACCGCCTCGAGAAATCAAACTCGGACGGTCCTCGCGTTAGACTTAGAGACCCCTGAACCATCGCAGTTACTCAAGAAGAGCATAGATGTGGTACGAAGCGTCAAAGGCCTAATCTGTGCAATCAAGATCAACCGGCAACTCATATTGGGCCTCGGATTGCCCACCGTCGCCGAGTCGATTCTTAAGCTCGCCAATGACTACAACATACCCACCATCATGGACGCCAAACTGAATGACGTCGGACACACGAATGAGTTCATGGCGCGCACGTACTTCGACGCTGGTTTCGACGCGATAATCGCAAGTCCCGTCGCAGGCTGGAAAGATGGCTTAGACAAGGTCTTCCAAGCAGCCGAATCTCGGAGGAAAGGCGTGCTATTGCTCACCTACATGAGCAACCCAGGCGCCGAAGAATTCTATTCCCTAACCGCCCGCCATGGAAACAACGGCGAGAAACCCATGTTCGAGATCCTGGCGCAACGGGCACTGGAATGGAGAGCTCAAGGCCTAATCGTCGGAGCGACGAAACCACAAATTATCTCCAGAGTAAGAGAACTAGTCGGGCCGAAGTTGCCGATCTTCTCTCCCGGAGTGGGAGCCCAGGGAGGAGACGCAAACATAGCCGTCAACGCCGGAGCAACATACCTGATAGTGGGCAGGGCAATCTACGCCTCAGCCGACCCCCAGAACGCAGCGACGGGCCTCCGCATCAAACCGAATACATGACCACGCAACCCATTCCACGCTCAGGGTTATCCCTGGGCAGGGGAGTCCAGGGTGGACCGCGTTGGCGAGGTGCTAGCAGATCAATGGACCGCTGAGGCGCATTTTTTCCTGAAATATGTCAACTCCAAGACCAAGACTTTTATTCGGCTGAAATATAGCCCGTGGGAGTGAATTTCTGTTGGGTGGCGCAAAAAAGAAGAGCTTAGCTCAGATGGAAAAACAGCAGACTCAACAAGACACCGCCGCAACGAAGAAACCTGAGCCTGCAAAGAAATCCAAAGGAAAAGCCGTAGCTGAGAAGAAATCAATGAGCGGAATCGCACTTCCCAACTTTGACGACCCTAAGTTCAACGGCGAACTCTCAAAACTTGGCGCATTGACCCCATACGCAATCGCCACGCAATTCAATGTCAGGCTAAGCGTCGCCAGGGACATCCTAGAGGAACTAGAACGCCGGCGACTAGTCAAGCCAGTAGGCGGCAACGCGAGGATTAAGGTCTACAAGCTCGCAGCGGCCTAAACCTTCTCCACCCGCACCTTAGTTCCACTCTTCAGAGAGCGGAACATCTCAAGGTTGGAAGTTATCTTTCCAACTACGTTGACGGGACTGTACGGGTCCGTCGGCCCGTAAAAGATGCACAACGCCGACCCCATAGGCCAATAAGCCATCGTCCCAACCTCAACCTTACTCTTCGCTTTCTCAGTTCCCATCTTGACCGGGATCTCAAAATACACTTCCTCCTTCCACCTCGCGGCACGACCCTCAAAAGGAAGGGCATTCGCCAAGTTATCGACCGTCATTGGACTATAGAACCGAATCAACTCACCCTCAGCCTCTCCGAAACCGTCCGCGAGCAGGCGGACCTTGTATCGCGTAACATCGGTGTCCGTTGGTTTTGACTGCGGCACTTCCTTGGCAATGTCGCCTGACATTTGCATCAGCCAGTGTTGTTGACGTGGTGGTCCGTTAAAAGCTCCACGCATTCGGGTGTTTCGCATGCTGCGTTAACTGACGTAAGGAATAACTACCTCAGACTTCAAGCGCCCCATTAAAGTGAAAACGTTTGGTCGAGCGAGTGCGCACGGTCATAATGGGCGCGGCTGGACGAGATTTTCACAACTTCAACGTGTACTTCCGAAACAGGCCCGAGTATGAAGTTGTCGCATTTACCGCCACTCAGATCCCAGGTATTGAAGAGCGAACTTACCCTCCTGTCCTGTCAGGCAATCTCTATCCAGCGGGCATACCAATTCTCCCGGAAACGGATCTTCCCAAGATAATTAGGGAGAAGAACATTGGTCTCGTGATTCTAGCATACAGCGACATATCGTATGAAGAAGTCATGCACAAATCCTCCCTGGCGCTTGCCTGCGGTGCGGACTTTCGTTTGATGGGTCCCAAGACGACGATGCTCAAATCGAGGCTCCCCCTGGTCGCCGTTTGCGCCGTTAGAACCGGCGCTGGTAAGAGCCCTGTCTCCAGATCCGTCTCGCGGTCCCTGAAGAAGCTGAAGGGCAGGGTCGTGGTGATTCGGCATCCGATGCCGTACGGAGACCTATCGGAGCAGATTTGCGAAAAGTTCGCAACCTATGATGATTTGAATCGTTACCATTGCACGATCGAAGAACGAGAGGAATACGAACCGCACATCGATATTGGAAACGTTGTCTACGCTGGGGTTGATTATGAGAAGATTCTAAGAGAAGCGGAGAAGGAAGCCGACGTGATCTTATGGGACGGAGGAAACAACGATCTCTCATTCTACAAACCCGACGTCCAAATAGTCGTACTAGACCCACTCCGTGCAGGTCACGAGCTTCGGTACTACCCCGGCGAAACCAATCTGCGAATGGCTGATATCGTCGTCATAAACAAAGTTGATTCGGCGACGCCGGAGGAACTTCAAACTGTACGCACGAATGTCAAGTCCGTGAGACCGGAAGCCAAAATCGTCGAGGCCGCGTCGGAGATCAAAGTTGAAGACGAAGCTCTGATTCGAGGGAAACGAGTTGTGGCGGTAGAGGACGGGCCGACTGTGACTCACGGCGGCATGAAAGAGGGCGCCGGGGCAGTGGCTGCGCGAAGACTTGGCGCTAAAGAACTAATTGATCCAAAGCCCTATGCGATTGGGTCGATCAAAAGCACGTACGAGAAGTATCCCCACCTTGGCAAGGTTCTGCCAGCCATGGGCTATGGAGAAAAACAGATCCAGGAGCTGAAAGAAACGATTCAAAGAATCGACTTTGATACGCTTCTGATCGGCACTCCGATTGATCTCCGAAAGGTGATGGAGATAAAGAAGCCAGCAGTGCGAGTGAGATACGAGATTCGAGAGCTAACAAAACCCACTCTTGAAGAACTTCTACGAACTATGCTCCTCAAAGTTTCGCAAAAGTCAAGCTAGGACGCGTTTCATCGTGTCGAAGATATAATCCAACTCCGCATCGCTAAGCTTCGGGTGCACAGGTATAGAGTAGACCTGCCTGCAGGCCTTCTCAGTTTCGGGCAACGATCTCCTAGAGCTTGAGCGTTCGCGGTATAACGGGAGCAAGTGCAATGGTGACTCATAGTAGACCGCGGCTTCGATGTTCTTTGCCCGCATCTTCTCGATTACCTTATTCCGCTTGCCCGCGTTTGCCCCGTGGAGCCTAAGCGTGTACAGGTACCAGGCATGTCGGCGACCTTCCGGCTCTTTCGGAGGAACAACCTTGCCGAGCATTCCAACTTTTTCTCCCAGGTAGTCCGCGTTCTTTCTTCTTCGCTCGAGAAATGATGGGAGCTTCCTGAGTTGAGCCAGGCCCACGGAGGCCAGGATTTCCGTCATCCTATAGTTATTTCCAACCGCGACTGGCCAGTAAGGCCGCTGCTCTCCATGCGACCTAAACATCCGCAACCTCTCCGAGTAATCGTCATCATTTGTCGTAACCATGCCGCCTTCGCCAGTCGTCATGTTCTTCCCGGCGTAGAAACTGAAACAGGTCATGTCACCAACCGACCCGATCTTAGACCCTTTATACTCCGCTCCATGAGCTTGTGCGGCATCCTCGATCAACGCCACATTCCGGTCCCTAGCCAGTTTCTTCAACGGGTCCAGGTCGGCGGGCAATCCGTACAAGTGCACTGGCATGATCGCCTTGGTATTGCGAGTCATCGCGGCCTCAACCGTCTCGGTCGTAACCGTATACGTGTCTGGGTCTATGTCAGCAAACACTGGCTCACCTCCGGCCATCAGCACAACCTCCGCCGTGGCATGAAAGGTGAAGGAAGGAATAATGACCTCGTCTCCAGCCTTAACTCCCGCCACTAGCAAAGCGCAATGCAACGCCGCGGTCCCGGAGTTCACCGCGACCGCATGCTTTGCTCCCACGTACTTGGCAAAATCCTTCTCAAACTCAAGAACCCTCGGCCCCATCCCACTCTTTTCAGTTAAGATGCCACTCTTCAAGACCTCAGTCGCAGCATCAATCTCTTCCTTCCCAATCATCGGCTGATTTATCAGTATAATGTCGCGCAAAACACATCGACTCGCAATGAGTGCCGTCTCTAGAGATAGTCCATCTAAAAGTGTTTCGAGGCTCGGGGAAGTTACGCATGGACCATTTTGTTTGCCTACCATTAAACACGAACTTCCAATCGCCTCCGATTGCAACTTTGCAGGTACTGACTGGTTGATTCAGAAGACTCATACGGAGTGACGCGAGGATAGGTTGAAGTCACAACTGGGCATATAAGTATCGGAAATGCGAGCCAAAGCTGAAGTCTAAAACCCGTAATCGCTCTCTCCACCATTCGCTTCAAACAACAAGGAATTGATGATGGTGCAGGTCTTTGAGCGCTCAATCCCAAAGCCGACCGTCTCTTCAAAACCAAACCAGAATCATGGGACCAAGACATGTCCTAGCGTTAACCCAAATGTGAAGCTGTTACGTTTAGTAAAATTTATATGAAATCGTTTTTGATGGGAGAACAGTCGTTTGATAGCGGAGCTTTGAGATTTGTCGGCAAAAATCGGGAACCAGCCTACACTAATCCTTAAGGAAGGCACCTCGAGGACGGAGGGCCGTGACGCGCTGCATGCCAACATAGCAGCAGCCTTGGTTGTCGCAGAATCCGTACGCTCGTCCCTGGGACCTAAAGGCATGGATAAGATGCTCGTCGATGGCTTCGGAGATGTAACCATAAGCAACGACGGAGCCACGATCCTTGACGAGATGGATGTCCAACACCCTGCAGCCAAGATGCTCGTTGAAGTGGCGAAGACGCAAGATGACGAGGTGGGCGACGGGACAACCAGCGCTGTCGTGTTGGCCGGGGAATTGCTTTCCAAGGCTCAAGACCTAATCAATAAGGACGTACACCCGACGGTCGTCGTTGACGGTTACCAACTGGCAAACGGCAAAGCACTCGACTTCATACGCAAACTCGCAATCAAAGTGAACCCAACCGATAAGCTGATGCTCAAGAAAGTCGCGAAAGTGGCACTTGCCAGCAAACTCCTTGCAGAACACAAAGAATTCGCAGCAGACTTAGCGGTTAAAGCAGTCTTGCATGTTACCGACAAAGTGGGGGCGGAGTACAAGGCAGATGTTGAAGATGTTAAAGTGGAAAAGAAACCCGGCGGCTCGTTGACCGACACGTCCTTGATCGAAGGAGTGTTGCTCGACAAGGAGGTCGTACACCCTGGAATGCCAAAACGGGTTGAGAAAGCGAACATAGCTCTGATCAACTGCCCGCTTGAAGTCGAGAAGCCCGAATTCGATGCAAAGCTGAACATCCAGAACCCCGAACAGATGAAAGGTTTCCTAGACCAAGAAGAGAAGATTCTGACGGATATGGTCGACAAGATAGCGAAAGTCGGCGCCAACGTCGCAATATGTGAGAAAGGAATTGACGACATGGCGCAGCATTTCATGGCGAAGAAAGGCATTCTCGCGGTCAGGCGCGTGAAGCAGTCGGATATGGAGAAGTTGGTAAAGGCTACGGGAGGGAAGATCCTGACGCAGCTCGATGGTTTGAAGGCATCCGACTTGGGACATGCGAATCTCGTTGAAGAACGCAAAGTCTCGGACGATAAGATGACCTTCGTGGAGGGCTGCAACAATCCGAAATCGGTGAGTATACTGGTGCGCGGCGGAACGGAACGTGTAGTTGACGAGGCCGAACGCGCAATCCACGACGCCTTGTGCGTCGTCCGGGACGTCATCGTTGAACCATACATCGTTGCGGGGGGCGGAGCAGCGGAGGCCGAGCTCGCCAGATTAATAAGGACATACGCACAGAAACTATCCGGGAAGGAACAACTGGCGGTGCAATCTTATGCCGACGCATTGGAAATCATCCCAATGTCATTGGCTGAAAATGCCGGAATGGATCCAATCGACTCGTTAATGCAGATCCGTGCGAAACATCAGGCGAAGTTCAAGTGGGTAGGCGTAGATCCGATCAACGGAAAGGTGGCCGACTTGGCGAAACTCGAAGTTTATGAGCCCCTAGCTGTTAAGGTGCAGGCTCTGGAATCCGCCGGCGAGGCCGCCAGCATGATTCTGAAGATAGACGACGTCATTGCCGCGTCCAAGTCGAAGGAAAGCGCACCACCAAAGGGGCCAGAAGATAGTGCCAAAGAAGAAGGAGAAAGCGAGTCCTAGAAGAACCTCCGCTCAACTTATCGGTCCGAAGAAGCTAACCCGGTTCGAACGTGCCAGGGTCGTGGGTGCACGCGCCCTGCAAATCTCTATGGGCGCCCCGGTACTCCTCGATGTCCCTGAATCCCTGAAGTCACCTATCGAACTCGCCGAGCTTGAGCTGCAAGAAGAAGCATTACCAATCAGCATACGCAGATCCCTACCCGACGGTACAAGCCTAAACATTCCGCTAACCATTCTGTTAGAAGGCGAACGAGAGGAAGCCGGGTATTAGGCCGGGGAATGACTCCGTCGGATACTCAAAGCGAGGAGCGTAAACCCTGGGTCTACGCGTTCCTGATTCTCCTACTAGCGTCGCTCTGTATCCTTACAATGCGACTCATGAATACTCCAATTCTCGCGTTGGACTTCGAAGTCGCACTGGTCTATCTCCCAACCGTCCTAGCTGGATTAATCACATTTCAGATGGGCCGAAAGCGGCAGGTTTCCGGCAATCTTCCTTAGCGTTCAGGCCAACGTCGCCGAACGAGATTCGGGTTCCGACAAACTTGTGCAGAATACGTTTGGGTTGAGACTAGACCGTGAGCAGCAAATTCCGCAAAAGGTGAGGAATGACCGAGGGCCATTTCAAAACAAGAGTCAATGCTTACATCCGCGGCCTCGACGATTGACTAGAACGTGCGTTGCATTAGTTCGTTTGCCGAAATTAGAAGTGATTTAGCCCCCCTTGACGCATCGTTGAGTGTGCAAGAGCGGCGCCCTGTTGTCGCTTGATGCGAACGAGGTACGCGTGATCGTGAGTTTTTGCTTTGAATGTTTTAACAAAGCTTTGTGGGGTCGGCCTGGTATTCTAGGCACTGACGAACACGTCAGGAAGTAGAAATGAAGCGATTCGAGAATTACTTGCCCATAGTAATCCTATTATTATTTGCAGTCCTAGGAGACTACTCATCATTGATTCGCAACTTACAGCTATTGATGCGAGTCTAGAATTCTTAACCCATACGAAATTGAATTTCTAGTCAGAGTAAGTCTGGTCGCTCCAAAGAAACGTGGTACGGCGACGGTTCCGGCGACAGGGGTGCGCCTAACTCAAGGGCGCTGAATTGAGAGGCAGGGTGCTCGTTGCTATGTTTTCTTTTTCGAGGCACACCGGGTTAATAGTAGTATGGAGCGTAGGCGTACGTTCTTGGTCGCGATGCGTATCCTATCGCGGCTCCAGCAGTCAATCCGACTGCCCCGCCGCCGATTAATCCTAAACCAAGCCCCCAATTGAAGGCGTTGCTACCCCAAAACGAAGGCCATGCCCAGGCATGCGCACCTGCCCAGGGACCGACAGTCGCAGCCGCCCAAGGGCCGCCACTAGCCGCCGCCCAAGGTCCGAAATGTGCACCAGCGAATGTCCCTGCAGCAGCATAAGAGCCCGCCACCGCATGGCCCGCGCCGAAGGCACCTGCAGCAGCGAACGAACCGGCCACAGCGTGACCAGCCCCGGCGACAGCAACGGAACCCGCAGCCGCATGACTCGCCACAGCACCAGCGATCAAAGGAAGTGCCAAGAGATGAAGAACCATTTCATTCACTGCACATTATCGTGCTTGGTAAACATTTAATGTTTCCGAATCTTGTAAGGCGTTGCAGCAAGAAGCAGAATAATCAGTATCCGTATCAGACTGCGCAGCGAGTCGCCCTCTTGGCGCGACTAATACCTACCGAGCTCTCTTCAGGACATTATGAGGCCAAGTCTCGGTCCGCGAGTTGCTAGGTTTATGGGAAGTATCTCTGGCTAGGCTGGGCTCCCGGGAAACTGTTCCAGAGAACGGGCCCAAACGGGAGAGGGCGGAAGATCGAAGCATGACGCCGCGCGTAGCAGGAGGGACAATAGACCGACTGCAAACCGTACCTAGCACAGCTCAAGCATATTGGAACTCCACAGTAGGAGCAGAACACTTGAGATAACACCATTGGATGGTAAACGCAGAATTTCGTTGGAGCGGTTGGCTGAGATTGTGATTCTGTAAATGAGTTGCCGCAGTTCAAACAGAATTTGGCTATGTCCCTATTCTCGGCGTGACAAATGGGGCAGAGCTTCGGCAAATGGCGCACCAAGAACCATTAGTCTCGCAGGTCATACTTAGAGATTCGTTTCGGTCCTGAAAATCTTATTGCTA
>CAZHKA010000030.1:0-10054 GCA_964533505.1 uncultured Candidatus Bathyarchaeia archaeon
AAAGGAATGGGGATTCCAACATACTCTTTTCCGTCTTCCTTGAGCCTGCAATAGATACAACCCATTTGAGGGTAATAGTTGACTCCTCTGCGGAGGAAGTATTCCTTGATAGCCCACTCCGCCTGATGACCCGAACGTCCAAGTCTGAACGTACAGTAAGCTGCTCCCGTGATATGCTTCCAAAGACCGCAGCGGCCAACATAGAACGTTCCCGGCCCACTCTCCGGCTCAGTTCTGCCATGTAACGCTCGAACCGATTCGTATCAGTGTGAGCGTATCCCAACTTCTTCACCAGCACATAGACATGGCCATCAAAGAGCCAATGCAGAGTGTGAGCTATCAACAGAGCAACTATCACCGCATAGATTGCAGGCGTACCAATACCAATAGCCAAGCAGAACAATGGCGCGAAGAAGAAGGCGTCTAGTAGAATGAAAAAAGCCTTCTCAGTTCTGTCCATGTACAAGAAGCCATGAAATACCCAGTTTGCCAATATGAGAGCGAGCGACCGAATTAATCGAGACATATCGAACACCAGCGGGCTTTCTCCACTAACCGCGAGCCATTACTTCATCGACGGCGCGAATGATAGCAAGATGCACCTGCTGTACTGACCCGTCACTATAAATGACTGGGATCTCGCATTTCTTCGAAAGAATGGAATATAGTTCGATTTTCCAATCCAGGTAACGATCTTCTCGGATATCTTCACGCCTTAGCCTCAATGCTTGTGGAGTTGCCATTATAATGACAGCGATGGCCCGCGTAGCGAGCAAGAGAAAACATCGTGTAACAAAGGAATTCGCTACATCACGTTTTTCGGTTGAGATCATCAGATCCACAAGAGTATCATAGGTGAAGCGATCGCATATGACCGTCTTTCCCATAGCCAATCTTAGGCAAACCTTCACGCCGGTCGCGACCATCGTGTCCAAGAGAAGTAAGCCAGCGTAAGCTATCGCGACCGGTCTGACGCGGTTAAAATGGTGATTCGATGCGGTTCCTCCGGACGTTAGATGCTGCACTTCGGTTAATCCCAATAGCCGCGCTAGCGCGAGCAGCGGAAGCGAGAACACGTGATGGAATCGCATCCACACATAAGTAGCCGGTATTCCCCTTCCCCTGTACGTTTTCTCAAGCAAACGAGCTTGAGTCGTCTTACCGACCCCATCAGGGCCGACGATGCAGATTAACCTCGCCGCTTTCAAGAGTCACGACCAGAAACACGGTTGATCAAAGAAAGAAGCTTGCCTGACTGCTGTTCCCAAGTCGGATACTTGAGCATGTAATCCCTAGCCTTGCATCCAAGATTCGTGGCCAAATTGCGGTCCGCGAGGAGCTTACCGATGAGCGATGCCAGATGCGCAGGTTGGCCGGGAGGAACAATCTCCCCACGCCCAGCCAGTAATTCAGGGATGCCATCCAACCGCGTCGATATGACCGGCTTACCTAGAGCCATTGCCTCTAGAATCCCGATCGGAGCATCCGAAGGCACGAGTTTGAACGGCAGACATACAACGTCCGCAGCCTGGATATACTCCCGTAACGAGCGACGATCGAGAAGCGTAGACTCTAGGAGGACATGGTTCAATATTTGGTGGGCCACCGCAATCCTCTGCAATATGTGGAGATCTCGCAGACATGCTCGGTCATCCATCCTAGATAGTACAACCAGTTTCACCGGTAATGCCCTGCGAACGTAGGCGACGGCTCGAACCAGATCATCCGTCCCTCTCAAAGTCAAGGGAGACCCGAAATACAGAACCATCCGGCCCCCTTCAATCGCAATCTTTTCTTTCAGAACCTTGACATTCTCAGCGTCGGATAACTGCAGGTCATCACCATGGACCCCCGGAGGAACAACGACTATTCTCCCCGGGTTGACGCCACAACTTGTCAATCGCTTCTTGTTCGAAGTACTCAACACCAGGATATAGCGGAAAGCGTTCGCACGTTTTGCGATTAGACCCCGTGGCACAATCGATTCTAGAAAGTGTATGGCGACGTGTTCCCAGTGATGAATTAATTCGTATCCGACCAACCCGATTATTTCGCTGATATTATAGAGCGGGCTTGCCAGTATAGCGATCGTTGGCCTCTGAATATCCGGTTTCTGGCGCAAAAGGCTCAACAGGCCCATGAGAACAAAGACTATGTCAGGGGCTTCCTCATCAAGCGCCGTTGAAATGGCGCTCGACGCAAGGAGCATGGACCTTGAAGACTTGACGTGCCTTACCTCGATTCCCGCAACAACTTGACTTGCTAAGGAGTCTGCGTTAGTAAGCACCTTCACCTCGACACCGCTCTCTGCAAGGCATTTGCAGATCTCCAAGACATATTTCCAAGGCTGCCTGTTAGTGTTTTCTTGTTTAAAATCGAAGCACACGAACGCTACTTTCAATTCATAGCCAGCTCATATGCAGCTAGGAACCGGTCGCAGACTCGGTCCCACGTGAAACGCCCTTCTATCATCCTCCTCGCGTTGTTCGCCAACTTCGCCCTCAAATCATCGCTCTCAAGTAGCCTAATCATCACACGGGACAATGCCTCGGGCGATCGGGGTGGGACAAGCAAGCCTGTCACCTCAGAGCGTATGAAATCTGAGTTACCGCGAGCGGTAGTGGCCACTACTGGAAGTCGACACGCCATCGCTTCCAGGGCGACGGTCGGCAACCCTTCGTAGTGTGAGGGTAGCACAAACATTGACGAATCCATCATGGCGTTCAGAAGCTCCTGTGATGTGACGAAACCCTTCATTAGCACCTGTTTCTGTAATTCGTATTCAGCGACCTTTCTTGCGATTGTTGACGACAAAGGTCCCTTGCCAATCATTACAAGTTTTGCTCTCGGAATGTTAACGGCCACAATACGCATGGATTCCAGCAGGTCAAGTACTCCCTTGCGGGTTTCCAACCTTCCGGCGAACAGTATAGCCGCGTCGCCTCTCTCTTCGGGGCTATTTGTGCCAGCTCTTAGGATTTCATCACTCGGCGCGTTTCCCACGACCAGAACTTTCTTTCTCGGTATGCCGTAGTAACGCTGCAAGTCCGAGGCCACCCCGTCAGACACAGCTGTGATGACTTGTGAGGATGAGATTATTGACTGTTCAAGATTACGTGACATTATCCCTAGTACTTTTGTGAGAAACAGTCGTAAACTTGTGGGGTCTGTTGCGAACGAATCGGCGAAAAGAGGTGTGTGAAAAGTCGTTACAAGCGGAGTTGAGGTTGACAAAGCCGGCGGGAGTGGTGTATGTATGTGAATCAGGTCCAAATTTCCTTCCAAGCTCCTCAAGAACTGATTCACGAAAAGCCCGTGTATCCAGACATGAAATGGAAAAGCCATGAGAAAAGGAAGTTCGAATACTCGTATACCTCCATAATTGGTCTCCTTCGCCCTCAAACCTCCGCGCGTCACTATGATCACATCATGACCACGCTCTACAAGTTTCTTCGAGAGATTGCACACGTAATTCGCTATCCCTTCTTGAGGAGGAAGGCCGGCCGACATTAGCATAGCAATTCTCAAGGTTGATTCACCCACACTCGAAATTCATCCCGACGCCCATTTTGATTCTTGATTCATAGCCTTGTGAGGAGATGGATCACTGTGATTGTACACATAGTAATCATTCCTCATTGCCGACAGCGAACTCGACCTTTTCAAGGTATATTCATTACTGCGACCGAGAATCTGTCTTTCGATCAACCTTTGAAGCACGACCGACTGCATCCCGCCTCAGAAAGGAGTTGATAAGAAAGTGTCCAAAACGGACACAAATGGCAGCCGATTCGGCAAGAACTCCACTAGACTAATCGTTTCTGTTCTTGCCATTGCGATTATAACGGTCTCTGTACTGGGCGCAGGTTGGTATGTGATTGCTCCCCATGGCAACACCTCCAGTCAGTCGGAGATCGGCGGTGTTTTCTCCAATTCTTCTGAGGCTGTTAACTCGGCGGTGAAGCCGTGTTCATTCGAGATCTTCCTTAACGGAAGCTTCACGGCAGCGCAGTATTGTGCCGGTGGGGCGATTCTGGACTATTCTACCGACGCGGCGGGTGTGATTGATGATGCAATTGGAAACCTGACCTTTGGAGGGATAATCTTCATCAAATCCGGAACTTACACGCTTACGACCGGCCGGATAAGTCTCGGCAACTTCTTCGGAGGAGCAGAGTACGCAGCTCTCGGTTCAACATCAGTCAGCAACATTGAGATTACTGGTGAGGGAAACGCCACAGTGCTTACTGCGGAAACCAATCTCAATCACGCAATGATAGGAACCAACGGTGTCAGCGGCTGGTACATTCACAATCTGCAAATCAACGGAAACCGAGCCAAGCAAAACGCCTCCGCCGGTTCACCTCCGTACCTGATGTGTGTCTTGTTCTACGGAGGAAACTCGATGACTGTAAGCAACCTGTATGTACATGACTGCAAGACAGACGGCATATGGGTCGGTTACAGTTCCTATGATACTATCGAGAGTAACCTTGTGGTTAACTCGAATTCAAACGGAATCACTCTGAACTCCGCGAAGTATGGTCGGATATTCGACAACACGGTGAATGGATCAAGCGATATCGGAATAGATGTCTCTGGCGGTTCGACCGGCTTCAGCCAAGACAATATTGTGCGGGGAAACCAAGTACTCAATGGCAATCTGGACGTCAGCCCTTTTCCCGGCGCCAATTCCGGCTGGGGAATTGCCGTCGGTGACACCGGTTATGCCAATGAATCGATCATCTCGCAAAACATCGTCGATGGAGCCAAGTACGGCCTAGTGTCCGTTCCTGGTAACCATACCGACTACGCAGTGAGCTTCCTAGATAATACAGTTGATAACTCGGAGAGTCTCGCAATTGCCGAGAACACAAGCGGCTTGGTACTCACAGGAAACCAGTTCGTAACCTACAATCATGGACTCGACATCCGAGGTTCAGTCTACAACGTGACTATAACTGATAATGAGTTTAGCGGAATTCCCGGCGCTGGCGCTATTGATATCCTCTTTTACGGCCCGAATCGATGGATCACGATCGCAGCGAATACTTTTGTTGATGATTCTACAGAATTGGCTATCGATCTTGTGAGCTCCCAACATTTCACTATCGACAACAACTTGTTTAACGATGCGACATCAGGATCTGGCGCCGCGATAAAACTGGAAAACAGCGATCAGTACGGCGAAGTAATCGGCAACGACTTCTACCAGCAATATAACGCGATATATTTCAATACAGTTACAGGCAACATAACCGTCGCGAATAACACATTCGATCAAGTAAGTTACGCAATTTACGGATACGCTCCCAGCGATTACCTAACCGTCATCGGAAATGTCTATACAAAGGCACGTGGAGGCAACCTAGTATACAACACACATTATCTTGGCAACCACACCAGAATCATGGACAACGAAGGGTACAACCCTATAGGACCCGTCACCAACTTCCTTCTAACAGGGGGCACCACGCAGCCAGGAGACGGCGACTGGCTTTCACCCTTCGGAACCAGCTCCCTACTCGCCGCCGCAACGACGTACACCGTGACCATTGCTCCGTGCAGAATCACTTTCCAAAAGACAGGCTCAAACGTCTCGGTCAGCATTGATGGAGGTACTGGCTTCAGCCCGACGGTCGGCGAATCTTTCCTCCTCTACCCGAGTGAAACAGTCAATTTTGGCAACTTCTCCACAGCACCCACACTCGAAGTCAACTTCACTTAGCAACGTAGCCTCGGTTACAGTCTCCCACTCTCTACTGCCAAGAATCGGCTGCAAAGAGTCGGCGCTAGCAGAATAACTCCGATCTAGACAGGTAACGTCACCTACGCTCGGGGGGATTGGACCGTGACTTTTCGACAGTTGGAAGCTGAAGGTGCTGAAATTTGTTGACGGTCTTTGGTAATAGGTTCTTTTTATTTTCCAGTATACTGTAGAGGTTGACTGTGAAATATTCTTTCAAGCCCGGAATCAAACGCAATCCACTAAAAAGCGCCAACACGCATCGCGATTTGCTCTGAGAAGAAACATTGTACTGAAGATAATCAACCTTCAAGCCAGTTTGTTCTACGATCTGCCTGTAGCGAGTCAGGGTCATCTTATTCAACCCACATGCTACATCTTTGTATGATCGTATGCTGTCGTCTTTCACACACCTTCTGAACTCACTCATAACTACGGATTCAGGGAATACGAGGTGGATCCAAGGCCAAGCTGATAGAGCACCAGTATGACCGCCGTAAGGCGATTTCCAAAGCGGTGAAAAACCAATGAGTAGTTTGCCCCCGGGCTTCAAATGAGCTTTTAGAAAGGATAGGAAAGTCTCAGGGTCCTGATAATGCTCAAACGAATCTTTGGAGAGAACAATATCGAACTGTGTGGCATCCAAATCTCTTAACAGTTTAAACTTTACCTTACCTCGACAGCTTGGATACCTGTTGATTCTCGATTGAGCGAAGTCAACATACTCTTTGCGTATTTCTACGCCGACGGCTTTTCTCGCTCCATTCAAGACCACATAATAACTTGTTGAACCTCGGCCGCACCCCATGTCAAGTACGGTTTTGTCTTTAAAGTCGACATGACCCTTGTACCGTCGGAAAAACTCGGCGGAAGACACAAAGCCCTTCTCAAATTCCTTGTCATCATCGTCCCAATAACCTTGGTAACTCCTCCTGCTGATCGCATGCAGCAATTTACTTGAAATGGCATCCATCGCCAACCCTAGTCACGTCGGCGTTTTCTCGATCTTAGGCGTTTTGTATTACCATTGTCCATCTGCTTCGCCCTTTTACTGTTATTCCTGCCGTCTCCGAACCTAGGAGCATGCATAGCGAGTACCGTTACCAGTGGTTTACGGCTGTCTGGTCAGTTCAGTGAGCGTCAAGAAATCAGTTTTACCTCGCAACTCATGAATCAACGTAGATAGAAATTTCAACCCAATTGAAGTGGCTCGATTGATGTGATGAGTGACGACAAATATTCCATCCAGTCGCTCGGCCCAATGAAAATCTTCCACGGCACGTTTCAAACATTGTTCGAAGTTGCCAGGAAGTAAGTTGAACGCGTAGTCGCCAATGACCGGTATTTCATAAATAGAGCCCACCCTCCCCAACTTGGGACCGGTTCTAGTCTTCAATCTGAAGTGACTCGCAGCCGGTTTGAACACGGTTCTACTAGAATCGTACCGAAACCCTAAGTCTGCCAGCGCCCTAAGAGTTACTTTACTATGCTTATAGCCAGGCGCTCGAAAGCCGCTGGGTCTTACTCCAAGACAATTCGAAAACCTATCCAGGCCATTCCGCAGCAACTCCTTCTGACGATCAAGTCGTGGTAGCGGAATGGGTACAACAAAGCCAAACTCGTTCTTAGCATGGCTGTACCCATGCAAAGCAAGCTCATGCCCTTTCCTCGATGCTTCTCTTAATACTTGATTATATCGGTCTTCCCTCGTGGAAGACAGAGATTGGGGGACAACAAATAGAGTGCCGCGAATCTCCACCTCATCTAGGAGCGCCAGTAATTCATGCAACAGAGGTTCTGAGACATATCTAGGACTCATGTCGTCAAAAGTGAATGCGCTTTTCGTATGTTGTGCACTTACGCGTAATGAGCGCAGAGAGATTATAAGATATGTTGATCCGTGATCGTGACGCCGATAATGTCTGAGGATTAATGCCGCATGCAACCGACCAGTCTAGGGAGTTATGCGAGTTTGTGTAATGCGAGGCTTAGACCACCGCTGTCTGCTAAGTATGTTGAATGGACTTATGACTAGGTACACCATTATCCTGCAAACGAGGACTATTGGAACAACTGCGTAGAATGTCTCTCTCTCGGAAAACAAGTTCTGCAAAGCCTCAAATATTCCGACCTTGACGTGGCAAAACAGGTATTCCTGTAGCGATATGCCGGTCTGGGCCTCCAGGGGGAACATCCCGAAATTCTTCGCCCTGCGCAGGTCTTTTGCGAGCAGTTCGGAAATTGACAGATGACTGTCATGATATACGAGATCGCGATAGAACACCACTTCAAACCCGGAGAAAGCGAGTTTGCGAGCAATATCGAAATCTTCACCTGTGTCAATGCTGGGATTAATTCCGCCCACGCTATCGAGTGCCTGCCTCCTGAAGATTCAACCGCCTCCACCCAGATATCCAATCCCTTTGCCTAGGAGCGTAAGCAGTACAGACCACGTGAGCCAATTGTAGGCCCACGACACGACAGGGGCCTCGCGCGGGGGGTCTTTCAGTACCCATAACGTACTAGCCCGAGGATGCCTCAACAAACAAAAAACTGCGTTTCGCAACCAGTCACTTCTGGGGATGTATAGGTCGGAATCCCAAAAGGCCAAAAGTTCTCCGGAGCTGTTTTGATGTCCGAACTGCCTTACCTTACCAAGTGGACCTTGACAGGCCAGTACCTTGGCCCCATGTTCAATTGCGATTGGAATCGACTTGTCCGTACACCCATTATCGACCACCACTAACTCAACTGAAGGATAGTTCTGCTCGTTTATAGTAGACAGGCACCTTTCCAGTGTTCGTTGGCTATTCAGAACCGGTATCACAAACGAGACTTTCGGAAGAGGCGCTTTGCGTATTTCGCCTTCCGGGAATTGACTTGTCTTCTCTTCCGTCACGGTCCGGACGCGCGGGTAAGCAGCCTCCTCTTGGGTCAGTAATTTTGCGAACGTGTAGTAAGGTGCGTATATCATCAGCCGTATCGAGAGCAAAGTGGGAATCAGTAACAATGAACGCACTCCTCCTCCTTGCGATTCTTTCTGCGTCGGCCACATCACACCAACCATCATTTGCCGTACGGCTTGCAATGGAAGCGGTTGACTTACGCGCCCTGTCCGCTGCGGAGACCAAGTCATACTTTCCCAGATAAGTCGCTGCCCAAGGCCTCTGTTCCGACGCATTATCGCAGATAGCGACGCTGCCGCTTTGATCTGCTTGGTCGTAAACTCCCGGAGAGTTCGCATAGTATTATGATAGATTGGATCGGTATGAATGGCGACTTCGAAACCGGCAGCAATTATCTTCCTTGTCAGGTCGAAATCCTCGCCAAACTGAAGTCTCACATCAAATCCGCCGACCTCATCAAAAACACGTTTGAGCACCAATGAATTTCCCCCGGGCAAAACGG
Organism: uncultured Candidatus Bathyarchaeia archaeon; assembly: GCA_964533505.1. GTDB lineage: Archaea > Thermoproteota > Bathyarchaeia > 40CM-2-53-6 > 40CM-2-53-6 > FEN-987. The sequence goes on from CAZHKA010000030.1 coordinate 9,155, forward strand.
TTCCTGCGCGTCTGTCTTCCATGAAAGCTCGCCATAGCTGAAAGTAGCTTTTCGTAACACGGGAGGAATTCGGCGGTGCCGCGTTAATTGGCCACACGACCGCAACCCGTGAGTTGGATTGAAAGTGAGCAACCGCACCCGTCAGCCAGTTCACGTTTGGCAGCACGACGTCCGAATCAAAAATACCCAAAACATCGCCGCGCGATGCTTCACATCCAACCTGACGGGCTAACCCTAGAGTGCCCGTCCTAGACAGAACCCGCGCGCCATACTTCGAGGCCATGTCTAGGGTTGAGTCGCGTGAGCCGCCGTCTACGATGACGATATCCAGCTTCCTATAGTTCTGTTCCGTAATGCTACGCAGGCAAGGCTCTAGGGTGGCTGCACTGTTTAAGGTTGGTATGACGAATGATACGCGGGGCGGAGTCATAGATGCTCTATCACTACAGTCTTGAAGGCCTTGTAGAGGAATCGTGTTGGCCTTAACCAAGGGCCTCCAAGCATGACTTGATCCAGGTCCGAAGTGAACCTTCCTAGCAGCACCAAATCACTTTCCCTTCTCATTCCTTTAATCATCCTACGCCTTGAACGTAGATGCGCCCTCAAATAGATGAGATCTGCATACGCCAAGATTTTGGCGCGAGTAATATGATGTTTCGTAGCCCAGACCAGTAACCCGATTTCCGTAAATAAGATTGGAAGGCCCAGAAGGAGTAGCGTGCCGCGATCATAGTTGGTTAGTAGCATCATCAACCTGTTTCGCTCGGCAACTCGAATTTTCGCGCTTGACAAGATTCCCCACGCCTGACCCCATTGATGATAGACTAGCGCGGACGGCACGTAGATAATTCGCCTGCCTCTCAACAGCGCACGCCAACTCAAGTCAGTGTCTTCATAGAA
>CAZHKA010000031.1:0-10773 GCA_964533505.1 uncultured Candidatus Bathyarchaeia archaeon
ATCATGTATTCCAACGTAAAGCGTAAATGCGGCAACTATGCCTCGTAGTTGTGATTTGCATGTCTTCCACGAAGCCCCTTGCCGTTCAGACCGTAAACCTGACTAAGGTCTACCGGGTGGGCCATACTGACTACCCCGCCCTGAAGGGCATAAACATTAAGATTCAGAAGGGCGAGTTTGTGGCGATTATGGGGCCGTCTGGAAGCGGTAAGTCGACGCTCCTCAACCTAATTGGGGCCCTTGACCGACAAACCTCGGGCAAGGTTTTGGTCGACGGAATCGATTTGAGGAAGCTTGGCGAGGATAAATTATTCATCTTACGAAATCGTAAACTGGGCTTCGTCTACCAATCCTTCAATCTTATCCAGAGACTCTCCTCTATCGAAAATGTGGAGATGCCGCTTATCGCACGTGGAATGGCGGAGGCCGAAAGACGGAGCAAGTCGATGAAAATGTTGAGCGCGGTAGGATTGGCTAGCAAGGCTAGCAAGCGACCAACTGAGCTTAGCGGCGGAGAACAACAGCGGGTGGCAATCGCGAGGGCACTCGTTACACGGCCGACACTCATAATCGCAGACGAACCCACCGGCAACCTCGACTCGAAGACAACTCAGGAAGTCGTCGACCAATTCATTGACGTCAACAAGCAGTTCGGGACAACCATACTCGTGGTAACGCACAACCCAGATATCGCCGAACGAACACAACACATAATCGCTATTAGAGATGGGTTAATCGAGAAGGATGAATACCTACAGAGGATAGATTCGTACAGTCTAGGGTGAAAAGAGCATGCTATTAGTTGACATGTTCAAATTGGCCTACAAAGCCTTAATTGATAGGAAGGTTCGCAGCGTCCTAACCGTACTCGGAATCACAGTGGGATCGGCAATCATTTTAGCCTTGATCGCCAGTTCCAGTGGACTTAATGCTGGCATAACGGCTAACATCCAAAAAACAGGCGCGAACATTCTCACAATACGAAACTCCGGCGGATTCTTTTCAGCAGGCGCGGCGAACACATATCAGCTTAGTCAGACCGACGTCAACTACCTAAAGGGGTTGCCCAACGTGGTCCACGTTTATCCTTACTACAGTTATAGCGCCTCCATCGTGTCCGGCGGGTCGACACTTTCAGCTTCAGTGATCGGAATCGACCTCTCCGCGCTGCCGATTCTTTACAATGGGTTAACGGTCGCGGAAGGCACTATTCCTCTGACAGGGGACACTACGTCCGCTGCGGTAGGCTGGTCAATAGCGAATCCCATTTCAGGCACACCCATTGGCGTTCACCAAATGGTCGAAATGACGGTTTCAGGCATCAAAGGCGCCAAATCCGGCCTCTCCTACGCGGTCCTCGCAAGCGCAATACTCACTCAATACGGCACGGCATTATTCTCGAACATTGACGACACAGTTTTCATTTCGTTTCAAGCAGCCACCTACCTATCCAAGAGCCCCTATTTCACAGGAATCTACGTTGTCGTTGACAATACGAATGACGTAGCAACTGTTCAAAACACTATAACAACGTATTATGGAAGCAACGTACGAGTCATAAGCCCCGGCCAGATTTTATCCAGTATTCAATCGATCACAGGCTCGTTGACAGTATTCTTGGGCAGCATTGGCGCCGTCTCATTGTTTGTGGCAACCGTCGGAATAGTCAACACGATGTATGTCTCGGTAATGGAACGAACGAGGGAGATAGGGATACTCAAGGCCATTGGGTATAGACCCAAGCAGATAATGGGCATGTTCCTTTCAGAAGCCGCGTTAACGGGAGCAATTGGAGGCGTCACCGGCCTAATGCTGGGATACGCGCTTTCATTCCTTATGGGAGGAGAACTCGCGGGTTCCACATTTGGAGGTCGATTCGGAGGCGGAGGAAGTAGCGCCGCCATAGTCCCCGTATTCTCAACCGAGCTCATCATCTTCGCATTAACCTTCCCGATTCTTCTGGCAACCGTAGCCGGCCTATACCCCGCCTGGAGAGCTTCACGAATGAACGCCGTAGTTGCATTGAAGTATGAATGAGTTTCCGCATCAACCGTAGAACAGAATATTCGAAAATTCGTCTACCGTTACGGGCCGATACGTTGTAACTCTTATCCAGCGCCGCTCAAACGCTAGAGAGTTCCCGCATCAGTATTCCTTAAGTCCAATTGATCGTATCTTACGATCCCTGTGCTCGATCCAAAGAATGCGTTGAAGAGATTACGAAAGAACGTTACGATCAACCCTACGACGCTGAAACTAGTCTGGCCCCTCGATGGTTGTGCTGTCTGTTTTACGACCAGAACCGTCGCGCTGCCCTGTCCGACTATCGGTGCGCCTGGACGATTGTAGTCAGTGGCCGAAACCTTGACAGTGAGCGTGTAGTTTCCGGGAGTAAGACCCGGCACGAAAACTACCAGAACACTGAACGGCCTGGGTATGGTTGGATCAACCTCACCTAGAAATACGCTGTTCTGGGGGCCCGGGACGATTACGGGCGATTCGATCGTGACATTAGCGTTGTAGGAGGCAAGGTTTCCGTTATTCAGCACATTGCCCGAGATCGTGGTATTGCCCCCAGGCGAAACCAACCCTGGAGAAAGCAGGACGCCGTAAACAACCAAATTGATGTACCCCGTAACCGCGAAGGCGAGGGTGTGCGTCTCCGTCGTATACGAGACGTCCCCAAGCTGCTTGTACGTGAGGGTCAGGGTGCCGGAGTAGGAGGTGCCCGACGAGGATGATGGCGCGTAAACTTGGAAAGAGACCGTGACACTTTGTCCATAAGGTAACGAATCATACTGCCAACTCCCCCCAGTACCCACCAATGTCAAACCGCTCGGCAAGGAAACCGCGAGGCCGAGATCGTATATTGCAATGTAACCGCTGTAATTGTTCACAACCGTAACGGTGACAGTGTTATTGAAGCCCGCGGTCAAACTTTGACCCGTCTCAAGCACCGTTAAGTGTGAAGTCTGAGCCCTCGCAGTCGGCGCCTCAGTGATCAAAAAGCAGCAGCACAATGCGAATAGAAGAAATGCTATCTTCCATGTTTTGGAGCTATTCAACGACATTACACTCTTTGAGCGCTTGTATCCTAGCATCCAGGCTGGGGTGCTTATCGAATAGCCTGGCGAAGCGGTTCTTGCTTGCCGGGTCGAATAAACATGCCGTTGCAATGGACCCGGGTTGAGAGGTTATGTAGTCTTCGGATTCACTTATTTTCGTAAGGGCCGAGATGAGTGAATCCCGGCTGCCAATCAGCTGCACTGCCGTCTTGTCGGCTAGGTATTCACGTGCCCTGTAAATCGCTGGCTCAATCAAATGACTGACAGGATGCGCGAACAACGCAACCCTAGCAGATGTCGCGAAAGTCCGAAGCGCAAAATCATTGTTCTTTACGTGTGAAAGCTCATGTGCAATGCATGCTTCGAGTTCATCTTGGCTTAACGATTCCAGAAGCCCCACCGAGATGGCCAACTCGATACCATGGCTTGATCGAGTTATGAATGCCGCTGGATCCCCCGAATCGATCAACGACACGTTGGGAGACGCGACGCCAGCCGTTTTCGAAATCTCAGCGACTGACCTGACTAGTTCGTTCGGAGCTGTAATGAATCTTTGCTCCGGGAACAGCCTAGTTAGAGGAAAACGTGTTTTCCTGACTTCGAGGGATACGGCTACTACCGCGGCCGCAGCCGCTCCAATCATCGCTAACCCGGCATTCATCGTGAAGAAGAAAGAGACAAAGTGCAGCGCTTCTCGTTCCCCTAGAATGGGCATTTCTGTGAGCTCAAAGTGCAGCCAACTTGTGATGGATTGTAAGCTCTCGTAGGACAATATGGCCAGCACGGACAGGAGTGCCACCGATTGCCGATTTGAGGAACGGTTGGAAACGAGAGCAATTCCGAGAGCGGAGGCCATGAGTCCAAAGGCGAAGAGCGTGGGAATCTCATTGTGTATGCCGAAGGGGCCGATGAAAACGAAGACTGCGAACATAACAGCGCTGGGGAGCGGGATCATTTCCTGTCGTCGCCCTTGAGCCTGTTCAGGTATTTCGATATGATTCTGCGATCTTCAGGCTTATCTGCCATTCGCTCCGCAAGGTATGCCACGGTCATATCGTTGAAGCCCCGCAGTAACGCTCCCATGACATTATTGACAACGACATGCTTGAACTCGACTTCCGAGAGGCGTGAGGAGTAAAGGTAATGCGGTCCTCCTTCCTTGACTAACTTTCTTGATATGAGGCCCTTTCGATATAGCCTGTCTAGAATGGTCGCTACCGTTGTGACTGCAACAGGCCTAGTGGGCGCGATTTTGTCGTGAAACTCTCTGACCGAGAGTGAAGAACCCGCCTTCCAGAGCGCCTCAAGCATAGCAGCTTCCAAGTCGCCGAGGGCGAAGCGTATGTCACTGTTGCGTGGGTGAAGAGCATGCAGCTTCAAGGGTCGACAAATCCAGACTACCGGCTGTAGTTAGCCTTATATAAATTCGCTTACAGCAACGCACGCTATGGAGTGAGATCAATGCCTATCGTGCCAACCGTGTTACCTCTCATAGTTGCAGGCGTCCTGCTGGGCTCACTGCTCGTATCTGAAAAGCGTAAGATCTCGAAGAAAAGACTCATTGGAGTTTCTGTGATCGGCGGATTGCTGAACGCCGCAAACGCATTCATCACCTACCTGCTCTTCCCTCCTACCACATTCTCACGTTTCGGTGGTGGGAACTTTGGAGGTGGATCTTCAAGTTTCACTTTCACTGGATCATCCTCTTTTAGAGGAGGCGCCGCGGGCGGCGGCGAGGGCTCATTCATACTCCTATCATTCATAACAGGCCTGCTGATCGTCCTTGTTGTCGTGGGATCTGCTCTGCTATACGTGCGGTACAAGGGTGGACACGGTGAAGAGGAACCGGGTGAAGGGAAAGACGAATTTGAGAAGCAAGAGGAATTAGAGGAACCCGAACAAAAAGGGCAAGAAGAGATCTAACCACGACTGGCTTCCCTAATGCCGACTCTGCGCGCTGTTCAAAGAGCAGCGAAAAACCTCCTCATAGTCCTACTTCTATTCTCAACAATTCTAATCTCAATAACCGCAAACACAACCCGGCCAGTTCAAGCTAACAGCATAGCACTATCACCCGGAAAATCCGACCTAACACTAGGAAACAGTACGGACCTAGTGAAACTGAGCTACCCAAACAGCACCATACTAACCGACAGCGTCGGAGACCTACTCTTCACCGTAACGCTTGAACCCAACGCTACTCCGTTTCTTTGCGACGTTTCCCCGACCCCAGGACCGCCCCCAAGACCGTCACGCTTGCAATTCAGCGATTGCCAGTTCACCCTTGACCTCTACATACCCCCTGACTTCACAGGCCTTAGCATTGGCAATGTATGGACCAGTTTCACGAATAATTACGACTCACACTACATTCGATTGTCGCGACAATCATCGGGCGACGAGATAGCGCCAAATTGGTGGAAGATCAGCATACAAGACGTGAACGTCACATGTGTGCCTGCACGTGCTGACCCGACAACCACCCCAATCCACCCTAACCCAATATTCTTGGCCTACCCAACCTGCAGTCCAAATCCTCTCACTCCTCCACCATACCCTGCGACTTATCAGACCAAGCCACAATACATCCGACTTTTCCAGGTGACATCCCCGACGACTGCGGGTCGCTATTTTTTCAAGGCGTTCATCAACGGGCAGTCGATAGGCGCCCGGAAATTCCCGACGATCGTGGTGAAGGGGAGTAGAGATCCAGCGACCATTTCTGGAACGCTCAGGGACCTCGGGGACCGCGATCCATCCCGAGCGGGCCAGCCCATATTTCTGGTGCCGGGCACGGGTGCCCAGATTATTGCAGCAGGGTATGACCCGCTTGGGAGGAGCGTTTCAGCTCAAGCTTTCATCAACTCCACGGCGGATGGCAGTTACACTCTTTTCGGCGTGTCTCCGGGAACCTACAATTTGACCGTGTACGCAGCCGGGTACATACCGACGACTATAACTCAGTTCCCGTACCCTTACCCATTCAATCCCTCAATAACCAGGCCAACTCCCATCAGCGTAGCCCCAGCCCAATCTCTAGAGGGAATTGACATCTACCTATCCGAGAGCCCCAACGTTACGGGCACCGTACTGTCGCAAACAGCACAAGGTTCACCTATCCCATGGGGAACTGTGAACAACCTGGAAGGCTTTCCCACCAACAGAGCCATCACAGTTGAGTTGATCACCCTTGACGGCAGCGCGGTCGTAGCTACAGACCAACAACCCTACACTTTACCAACAACGGGACCGCTCGCCACAACTCCAACCCGCACTGACTTTCACTTTATTATTCGAAATGAACTATCAAGTTGGAATGGAGAAATTCCTCAGACGTTCGCAAACTTCACTTCCGGACTGCCGACGGGTGAAGACTATTTTGTGCGTGCGTATGTGACTTCGTACGTTCAACTTGCGGAGATCCGGGTTCACGTGGCAAACGCCACCTTAGAAACCGAAGTGCCTGTGCCCCTTATTCGGACCGGCATCATCAGCGTCACGGTACATTTCAAAGACTTCAACGTTACGGGCTCGGATCTCGAGGACGACCCGATCAAGGTGCCAGAGGCAACGTTGACCGTTTCCGCATACGATATGGAAGGAATCCTCAGGGCGCAGAATTCAACGAACGTCTTCGACGGATCGAGTTCCGCTTACATAGAATTGTTGGGCATCAGCACATCTCGGCAGCAAGGAATGTTCTCAGCATTCTCTCAGAACTACGGCATCCTTCCCGGCACTTACTATATTCAAGCGCGGTTGACGGCGGCTCCATATGTCGCCGGAAACGCGGCTACAACCACTAACGCTCCTGTTCCCGGATCGCTGGTTGTGGGCGATTTATACTATCAGTATGCGATCGTTCAGGCAAGTATCGGATTGGGGAACGGAGACGTTCAAGTGAGCTTTCCGTTGTATCGAGCTGCGGGTATGCAACTCAACGTATATTCAATCGACACTGAAATTCCTCCCTTGTTTCGTGACTGGCCTTTCCCGGGGAGTCCAGTTTTCTTTAAGTTCATACCAACATCCGAAATCTCTGTCTATGAGACGAACTCGACTCAGCCATTCGAGAGTTACTCAATTCCAGCTCCCCCCTTGAACTATCTGACTCATACGCTTCCGGTGCTAAATGTGACCGGCCTCCAACCGGGTAGGTACGACTGCTTCGTGTACACGATTGGATATACGCAGCAAACGCCATGTCACTTTACTGTGCAACTTGGCGCTAATGCGGATGCTTCGGTCTGGATGATCAAGAATCCATTCATCGACTTAACCGTTGCATTCAGGCACGAAGGATTGCTGACAGGAATAAACTCCACGCAACCGTATGCCCAACCGATTAACAATCTGCCGGGAACCCCCGTGAGATGGGAGGCCTTCGACTACCTAGGCGACTTTGTTGCGGCAAACGAAACCTACATCCCCAACAACTCCCGGAGTGGTGCGCCGACCCAAGTTGCTAATTTTACATTGGCCGGATTCAACAGTTACTATGGCGACCCACGGTATGTGTGGTCGGGCTTCTACGATACCACAGACCAAGTAAGTCAACAATCCGGAGGGTTGCTGCGGTATCCTTGGGAACTGTCGCAACCACACCATGAATTTGCGATTAGGATTTGGGTCGAGGGATACTACCAGCAGTATCCTTTCCAAGTAATCGTCCCCACCTACGGAAACGTTTCCGCAACCGTCGTCCTCGACCGCGCCTCAAGGATAAGCGGAACAATTGCAGGGCCCGACTTTTTCGACTTCGCGCGGCCGCAATCATGGGCTACGGTTGATCTTGAACCATACAACTACACCTTATCAGGAATTATCGACGTCGAGCCTGGCAATTATACCACAACCAGTCTAGACGGTACGTTTCAGGTATGGGTGCCTCAGGGAACATACGGAATGGGCGTGCTTCTAGAAGGCTATGGACCCTACCAAGCAAACGTTTCCGTTCCCGCAGGATCTGATATATCCATGTGGATTTGGTTGGACAACTACCAAACGTCAACGGAAGTCACCAACGCACTCATCCCAAACGCTATCACGCAAACCACAACCAAACAACTCGTGCCGGGACCACGCGCAACGACGACCAGCGGTGCCCTAACGTAAACTCGCTCTCGGAATTCCCAGTGCAGTTTCAGCCGAATTAATTGTGATTACTATGCCACGTCAATTGCGCTTGTTCATCGCGGTTTTCCTCTCAGGAGCCGTTGTTATGTCGCTCGAGCTTCTCGGCAGCAGGTTGCTGGCACCTGTTTTTGGGAACTCGATCTTCGTTTGGGGCAGCCTGATAGGAGTGGTTCTGTCCGCGCTGAGTGGCGGATATTATCTTGGCGGGAAGCTTGCCGACCTCAAGCCGAATTTTCAGATCCTATCCACACTGATCTTTGCCGCAGGAATCCTAGTTCTGGCCTTACCGGCCATAGCACCGCCACTGTTCAGCTTCGTAATCTCATTGAACATTGCTGAAGAATATTCGCCGCTGCTAGCCACAACCTTGCTGCTGGCACCACCCAGCATACTTCTAGGCACAGTTTCCCCCTACGCAATTCGCCTGGTAGCAAAGAGCGTTGAAAGCCTCGGAAAGACGGCCGGCAACCTCTACGCGCTCTCGACTCTGGGAAGCATCGTAGGTACCTTCGTGACCGTGTTCGTCCTCATACCGATCTTCGGGGTGAACAAGATCATCTTTGGAATGGGCGCGTTGTTGCTGGTAATTGCGTTTCTAGGCTTGAGCCTTAAGCTGAAAGCGGTTGTCCTTATGATTCTGATAATGTTACCGTTTGCAGCGCCCTACATGGTCAGCAGGCAGCTGACGGCGGCCACTTACACTCTGGCGCTTGGTGATACCGTCTACGAAACCGACACGCCATATCACCATCTCGTCGTCGCCGACTACTACGACCCAACCTCACAATCCACCATCCGCGTTCTCATCATGGACGATAACCTGCATAGCGCAATGGACCTTCAGAACCCGAACAGGACCGTGTTTTCCTACACAGACTACTTCAATCTGGGCTTTCTTCTCAACCCGAAAATCAGCCGAGTTCTATTCATCGGCGGAGGAGGTTTCACGGGCCCAAAGCAGTTCCTTCGAGACTACTCAAACGTAACGGTGGACGTAGTCGAAGTCGACCCAGAAGTCATCAGCGTCGCGGAAGAATACTTCGCATTGAACGCCAGCAACCCGCGGTTACACATCTACAACAATGACGGACGCATCTTTCTCCAAGACACAACTCAGCGATATGACCTCATCATCCTAGACGCTTACTCAAGAAGTTACGTGCCATTCCACTTGATGACGCTGGAGTTCTTCAAACTGGTTTCCTCACACCTCACAAGCAACGGTATCGTGCTTTCCAACCTAATCTCCGGAGTGGAAATGGATAATGACCAATTGCTAACGGCAGAGGTCAACACGATGCGAGCCGTTTTCCCCAATGTCTACGCGTTTCCGGACGAGGGCACGTCGTCCATGGATCCGCAGAACGTGGAAATTCTAGCGACGAACTCAGCACAGCATCTTACCGAAGGAGACTTCGAGCAACTCGCTGCATCCGACAGACTTGTCAAGATCCCTGAGATGAATGGTTACGTCACAAACTATCTCATCGTCCCAACAAACAATTCCCCTATCCTAACCGACGACTACGCCCCAGTCGAGAACCTAATCAGCCCAATCAACGATCAACCTCTAATCCCAGACCAACAACCGTTCATGTCTGAGAGCGAAACGTTACGGGTCGCAGTCGGATTGGTAATAGTCGTCGTGGTTTGCATCCTACTAGCTAAGAAGAGAGTGCTCTGACTCAGCTTAAGCCCGTGGACAAAACCAGCACCCGTTGCGTTACCCAGGAGCGGCATCGTATGCGACTGGATACAATCCTGATAACATCACCGTAGTAATAGGAGTCAACAACACAGTAATCTGGACAAACAATGACAATGAACCTCACACCGTGACCGCGTCAGACGGGAGCTTCGATTCAGGAAACATGAACCATGGCGCCACATTCACATACACGTTCACAAAGCCAGGAATGTACCTCTACATTTGTACGTATCACCCATGGATGCACGGCTACGTAACCGTGATAAAGCCCAGCTAGAAAAGAGATATTCCGGGTCGCAGGCAGAGAATAATCTACGAGAACCTTCTCGCCAGTGAAACCCAATTAGGTCCCCAACCGAGAGAGGAATTAGACTTATGTCGGCTCCTGAATCAACGTACATCCATTGATCAAATTGCTCTTGGAAGGTAACTTTCGCAACAGGCCTAAGCATTAACCCGAATGTTGAAGACCGCTCTTTTCGGTATGACCGACTATGGTTGCTCATAATTACACATCTTCTTAATAGTTTCACATACCTAAGGAAAACGCTGATCGGCGATGGCGACCACAACAATCCCTCTCGAAAAGGGGACCAGAGATCGTTTGCGATCTCTTGGCAACAAGGGAGAAACCTATGACCAGATCCTAAAGCGACTCATGTCAATCGCTGAATATGAAGAGTTCATGGAAAGACAGTATGATCGCCTCAAAGACAAGAAAGCCTTCGTCTCTTTGGATGAGCTTTGATTATCCTGCCAAGTGTAACTTATTATGGGCGTAAAGCATGCCGGTTTCATAATCCTAATTGTTTTCGCCTCTTCGCCCTTTTCACCGCATCCTTTCGAGCTTGTCTCTCGGTTAAG
>CAZHKA010000032.1:0-10846 GCA_964533505.1 uncultured Candidatus Bathyarchaeia archaeon
GGCTTACGCAAAATGGGCGGGTAAAGATCTGCCTACCGAGGCGGAATGGGAATTTGCTGCCCGCGGCGGACTAAATGGAGCGAAGTTCACCTGGGGCGACGAAGATTTACAGACTACGGAACCTAAGGCAAATACTTGGCAAGGGGAATTCCCCTACCAGAATCTGCTCATAGACAAGTATGAAGGCACGTCACCCGTAGGTTCCTTTGAATTGAACGGTTACGGATTGTATGACATGGCGGGAAACGTGTGGGAGTGGACCAGTGATTGGTTCGTCCCCCATCTTGATGAACGAGCTGAGAAATTCAAGTCCTGTTGCACACCCACCGTGAATCCTCGCGTAATCAAACCGGACGCAAGCTATGACCCGGGGCAACCACAGTTTAGGATACCCCGTAAAGTGGTCAAGGGGGGTTCCCATCTATGTGCCCCAAATTACTGTTTACGATACAGACCCGCAGCACGACAGCCGCAAATGATCGATAGTGGGATGTCGCATCTTGGGTTTCGCTGCATAGCGCGGAACCATGGATAGAACGAGACTCAGGGTCGGAAGAACGATGAAGGGGCTGCTCATCCGTCTCGTTGAATAGTGAGAAGTGGAAACGTATGAGTACCTAAGGACCCGCGACCATTAGAACCGGACATAAAGCTTCTTGCAAGCTGACATGTTCGATTATCACCCATAATCGGCCGTACACCATCCGACCTCCCTAGTCCACAGCTGACTTCCAGAGGAAGAACCCGATTACTGAAAAAGTGATGACGGGCGACAGCCACCCTGGTAGCTGGATTCCGAAGCTGCCTGCCACCATGATCACCCCGAGGCACAGGATGGAATACATCGCGCCGTTCTTGAGGTACCTGTATTTCCTGACCGTTTCTATGTTCCGCACAGTGAGTTCGCGAACCGCGAACGCGGCCAACCCGTTTCCAACAATGATCAGGGGAACGGATAGGGTGAACGCGAAGGCTCCGAGCACGCCGTCGATGGAGAACGTGGCATCAATCACTTCGAGATAGAGCAGCTTACTTAGATCGCTTAAACCAGTCTCATGAATGAGCTTTCTTTCGTGTTCTTCTGCATTTTCCCTGAAACCATGGGTAATGAAATACGCCGTCGAACCAACCACCGCGCCGAATCCCATGAGCGGATTCCTATGAATACCGAACCATGCGATAATCGCTAGAACAACGGAAGCAACACTATAGAACCATAAGCCATGCTGGTGAATGAAACTTTCTCCCTTTAGCCCGTAGCTCTTCTCCTCCATGAACAGCCAATGGAGAAACAGAATTATGAGAAACATGCCGCCGGCGATGAGAAGGGGAGGCTGCGAGGCTCCGATTGCTTTCAAGGTCGCAGGGTCCTGACTGAACGTTGCGGTCAACGCACCGAGAAGCCCGAGGGCCGGATCGGCGGTCCATACTATGAGAAGCGGAAGCAGACCGCGGACTAGGAAAACTGCGATGAATAAGCCCCACACTAGAAAATAGCGCCTGGCTCTCTGGGACATTACTCGGAGCATGTCGGCATTTATGACTGCATTGTCAACGCTAGTGATAATCTCGAATACCACGAGACCGAGAACCGTCAACAGTAACGAAAAAACATCTACCACTTCGTTGACGCACCTAACACATTACATGATGGTTTGAAAGACGACCTGATCATACCACCAGAGCCGTTCGAAGAAAATACGCGCAATATCGAGCTGCGATTCTTTTTGCGAGGATGCTAACGTACTTCGTACTATGCCGCGAATACTGTTGTTCCCGTCAATAGCATCGAACAAACGCTTCTGTGTCGGGTCTATTGGCATAATCAAATCCCTGTAGGTGTGATTCTGGTTGATCAAAACAGCCGCAGCTCCTTTCGGAAGTCGCTCTTGAACACAGATCGTGTCTGACATTCGAATGGGCACGTAATCCAGCCACGCGTCGCCAGCAAAACTAACCGGTTGCGTCCCGTTCGGGTTATCGTTTCTGTAAAGGATCATGCTGTGGTTAACCATGGTGCCCCGAAAAAGTTCGACAGCGGCATATTGCTCTTCTAACGGAAGCTGTGCGATCCTGGCAGCCTGCGGGATCTTGGCGATGACGCCGCAGTTGGCGCTGTAGGGAGCTTGTCTAAGCCACCGACCGAATGCCATTCCTCCTCTTCTATTAAAATCGAATAACTGCGGAACCGAATACGCGCGGTCTCGTGGGTGAAGAAGAGCATCGGCAAGCGCCGCCTCTTCGCGAAAGTCTGGCGCCTCGCGCAATAAATTCTCCAGAGGGTGTCCAGGAGGCAACTCCCTGAGCGCGGCGATGAGATCTCGGACCTGTTCATCGGTCGCGTGGATGCCGATCCGTCTGCAGAATTCTTGCAGCATATAGATGCCGGCGCGTCCGTAAGGTGCGTACACCATGAGGTGCATCGCTCCGTCCGGTTTGAGTACGCCACGCAATGCTCTGAGCCCCGCATCTGGGTCGGCAAGATGATGGAGAACTCCAGTGCAGACAATCTGATCGAAGCTCGTCTTCAGCTCCTCCACTCGTTCGATGGGAAGCTGGTGGACCTGAAGATTGTTCAAGTTGGATTTTCGTTTGAGCTGCTCAGTACAGCGCACACTCGTAGCGCTGAAGTCGATGCCGACCACCTGAGCCGCAGGCCAACGCAAAGCATGCTTAGCCGCCTGAGATGTCCCGCAACCGGCAATGAGGATGGAGTGGTCTTCCCGGTAAGATCTCGCAGGCCAAAACAGGTGATAATCCGCGCGTCGTCTCTGTCGATCGTGCCAGAGCCGTTGATACTTTTCAAGGCTCTCGATCGGCCGAGGGTAAAGGTAACGTTCGTAAAAGTCTCGGACTTCCTCCGCGACGCCCATTGATGTCGACCCGTGTTCCTCTCGCGAGCTCATGACAAATTAGCGCTTCGGTTCAACGAGGCGCCCATATGAGGATAAGGGTAACGTTCCTAGAGATTAGAGGCTACGTTTTCTGCTCGGCAGAGCACTGTTTCTCTCATTGCAATCCCATCGCCGTCTTCACGTCTAATGGTCAGCAATAACTTGCACAAACTACAGCACTATTTTTCCATGTTTTCTTGGCGTGCGCGTACACGTACGCGGGAGAAATGGCGATTTGGATTTCGCTTTCTTTATTATTCTTCATCCCGTGAATGGGCGTTGAGTAGAAATGTTGTTGTCTCTAGTCTCACTCGTTGAAATTGCAGCTATAATTGCAGCGGCAATAATTGGTGACCGTATTACAGCACGCCTAGTTGCTGGCGGCGCGAAGATAGAGGGGGTTGCGAAAGATCGAGTCCGTACCGCTAGAGCATGGTTGAGATTACCCTGGATCATAGTTGTAGTCGCAGGCATCGCCCGCGTCCTGGGATTGGTCAACGAACTGGAAACATTAACGGTGCTCGGTATCGTTGGCGTCGTGGTTACGGTAATGTCCGAGCATACCCTCGGGAACATAGGTGCGGGCCTTCTCCTTCTCGTGGACGATATAGTCCGGCTTGGCGATATTGTTGAAGTGCGCCCAGGAATGAAAGGTCAGGTAGTGAAGATAGGGCTTACCGACGTATGGTTCAGGGGCGACGAAGGCGGCGTCATAATCGTAAGCAACGGATGGATTCGTACGGGTCCGTTCATCAACTACACAGCCCTCGAACGTCTCCAAGGAAAATTCCAGAAAAAGTCAAATGGAAAAATAAACGAAAACTAAAGTCCCTTCGATTATGCTGCCAATTACTCCCCGTATTATGCACCACCTAGTCCCGGCGATGCGTATTAGCTGGATCTTCTTGTCGACGCTAGGCTTTTGACTCTTCGATTTCTTGTCCGTTCATTTTCTTAGCTCCTAAATACCATATATTGGTGTCTGATCTGTCGACATTTCTAGTTAACTTCCAACCTTTATTGTATAGTATTCTCCCAAGCGCAACTGTTACGCCTCTAGCATCGTTGGCGTTCTTCTCGGTCTTGATTAGTTTTATGACTTTGCCATCCATTAGTTTCAAAGCGCTTTCATAATATTTCGGTTTGCGTCCAGCTATTTGGCGCGGTTCTACGGCTGTCCTAGGTAATCGGTTTAAAGTAGTCAATTCTACAACTGTCAATCGAATCACCGATAACATGTAACTGATAGTGTGAATCATTTACCTCTATAATAACCTATATGCCTTTGCCCAATGAAATAACTCTGCTAGTGAACCTTCGGCAATTAGCTCAGAATCATGGTTTTAGAGGTCTCGCAACGCGAATCTTGGCGCGCCACGGTTTCTCCTTCGCATGAATTTTCGAAGGCATGGTTTAGGTTAATCAGTCAAAATATGCGGTTGAGGATCTTGGGCAGAATAATACTGCCAAATTGAAAGCCTGGAATAGCCAATGTCTTCTTGTCTAGGCCTTTTACGCGTGACTTAGTTCGATTACGTTTCTTTCTTTGCTTCTGCCTGGTGCCTCACTTCACCTGCTTCGTGCTTCAAATCATCCCAGATGCGGTGACTAGGTTTCTTACCCTGATGTCGCCTAATTGTTACAAAAATGCTTAACGTAACGATTATCGCGACGATAAAACCAATGACAAGAATACTTGAGGCTGGGGGATAAAAACACGCACCGGCGACCGTTGCGGTACCATTAGTCTCGCAACTCGCCCTCACTAAACGTGCCATAGTAACGTCGTAATAAGTGATAAGCAATGATAGTAGCAAAAACAGAAAACTAGTTCCGAAAAAAGCTAGGATCCCACAAACCACAGCTAAGATTACGCTTTTGATTAGACTGGTCATGTTTGTGCCCCATGAAACTCTGTCTTAACTCGTTCGCTACGGCAGTATGTAAGTCCATCGTATTGTTTGCGCGCTCAAAGTCTAGACTTCTTTTTGTTACTCGCGATCCCCGTTCATCATCCAGTAAGCCGCTGGGCCAAGTTCAGGATGCCAAGCGAGATTAAGATGGCTTCTTCCGTGCGAACTGTGGCAGTCTGCTGGTCTGGGACAGTGTTCACGAAATAGTGGAAGGCGTGTTTGGGATCAAGCCTCTCTTGCACGAGCATCTCCTTCAACCCGGTCTTCGGCGACCCGAAGGCGATCACCGTTGAATGGCTGGTTTTGAGTCCTTCAGTGAGGTTGGTCAGAACTTCTTGGATCGGAGTGCCGTAGCGCGACGTGCCGATCTTCAAATCCCACTGCCCTTTCAGAACAGTGCGACTTCGCCTTGCTTACCCGGTAGCCCCAATATATTGGGCTCATACCCCGCCTGGATATGCTTATCTTGGATCGTTCAACGATTTCGCCGCGCAACACTATCTAAACGAATTGTAATCCTCTCGCCTACTCCGCGGTTACTCCCCATGCTGTTCAATTTCTGCGCAAATATACCCGTGAAAGGCGTTCTGCGCAACCTAGGGAAGCCCCAGATCGAGTACTTGACAGCCCGTAGTTAGCTGGTGGAGTGCCTCAACCGTTACCCAGGTAAGTAATGGTTCGTCTCGTCGGTTTGCTGTGGGGTCAACAGTACTTTACGCGACATGCGCGTGGAATCTGGAAATTCACGTGACGTGCGCGCGGAATTTCACTCGATCAATCTGTTGTCCACCTAAGCTGCGCGACCTGCGCGCCGAATCCCCGGAATCACGCGACATGCGCGCGAATCGCTTACTTCGATGCGGTCG
Organism: uncultured Candidatus Bathyarchaeia archaeon; assembly: GCA_964533505.1. Taxonomy (GTDB): domain Archaea; phylum Thermoproteota; class Bathyarchaeia; order 40CM-2-53-6; family 40CM-2-53-6; genus FEN-987. The sequence continues at coordinate 5,674 of CAZHKA010000032.1, forward strand.
CTTCTAACACTGAGCTGGTGAATTCAATCCTATTTCAACGCTGAGGTGGCAAATGATTAGTGATAATGCAACCTTTGCATGTGGCAAATAACACGCGCAACTCCACCACAAAGAATATCGCGCACGATGTCTAGTACTCAGCTTACGCGTGAACTCAAAATGACAGGAACTCAACTACGACTGTATGAATGCGCAATCATGATTGATGCTACGTTCTTGCTTGTGCCTTGCACTTTACGTGGTCGTGATCGTGATTCTCTCTGTCGTTGCCGCCGTAACTGGATGGCGGACGGGGAGCTGGCTCAAGCAAATCACCATGGTTCCATTATTTCCGGGTCTTAAGGGTTGAGTCTGCTTTGTGATCTTTTGTGACATTTTGCAAACGTGTTCATTGTGTCGCAAGCCTAAGCGGTTGAACTCCGTTTTTGGTTTCATGCGTACCTCGGCATTCTTTTGCTAGGGTCCTGGGCTCACCTTTCGGTAGAAGAAGTTCTTCAGCGCTTCGACTAATGCGAGATAGGCGATTATGAACGCTGCAAGGACTAGGTAGAAAGTGAGGGGTGGAATCACGAGGCCCAGTAGCTCCCCTATTGGGGTAAATGGTAGCAGCATCGGAATGATCACAACTGCCAGAGTGCTGAAGATCAAGGGCTTGCTTGCATGGCTTTTCCAGAATGGGGTGTGTCGCGTTCTGATGACGAAAATAACAAGCGACTGGGTACTTATGGATTCAAGGAACCATGCCGTTTGGAAGAGTGGTGGTGGGGCGTGGAATACGAATAGCATGACGCCGAAGGTTAGGTAGTCAAATATCGAGCTTATCGGGCCGAAGAAGGCCATGAATCGTTGCACGAAGTGCATGTCCCATCGGCGCGGTATTTTCATGTAGTCGGCGTCGACGTTGTCTGTTGGAATCGTTAATTCGGAAATGTCGTAAAGTAGGTTGTTAAGTAGAATCTGTGACGGTAACATGGGCAGGAATGGTAGGAATAGACTTGCTCCAGCTGCGCTGAACATGTTTCCGAAGTTAGAGCTTGTGCCCATCATGATGTATTTCATCGAGTTTCCCATTGTCTTTCTCCCTTCCTGAACTCCCTGAGCTAGGACGGTCAGATCATTTTGCAGGAGAATAATGTCCGCTGCGGCCTTCGCTACGTCTACGGCGTTATCGACCGATATGCCCACGTCGGCAGTTCTTATGCTTGCGGCGTCATTTATTCCATCTCCCAGGAAGCCTACCACATGCCCGTTCTTGTGAAGAGCTATCATGATGCGGTTCTTCTGGTCGGGTGTGATGCGAGCGAAGATGTTCGTCTCCTCGACGATTCTCTGTAGCGCTGAATCGCTAGTCTGCATAAGCTCGTCCCCCGTCACTATACCGTCGACTTTGATGTTGAGTGTCTCGCAGAGGTGTCTTGCTACAAACTCGTTGTCGCCTGTCAAAATCTTCAGGGATATTCCCGATTCCTTCAGCATCTGCAGTGAGGCTGTTGCCGTCTGCTTTGGCGGGTCCGTGAAGGTTAACATGCCGAGAAAGACCATGCCTGCTTCGTCCTTGACGGTGTAGGTCGACGACTTTCCGACTTGCTTGATCGCTACGGCGAGTATGCGTCTTCCTTCCTTGCTCATTTCTTCGTATTGGGCGCGTATCTTGTTCCTGATCTCGTCGGTTAACGGAAGCTGCTGGCTATCGTCTTGGTATAGGCTGCATGTGCTTAACATTTCCAGGGTGGCGCCCTTGGAGATCAAGAGCGTCCTGCTTCCGTCGGTTACGATTACGGATGATCTTCGTCGAACAGCGTCGAACGGAATTTCGTCGACGCGCGTGTATTTTGTTAGGTCCAATTTTTGGTGCTTGAGTATGGCGTCGTCTATAGGCGTGGGCAGTCCGTACTGAAGGCTGCTGTTGAGCTGGGCCATCAGCAGAATGTTGTTGTCTTCTTTACCGTTGACGCCGAGGTGCGAGGTCAAGTCTATGACGTTCTGCGTTAGGGTGCCGGTTTTGTCCGTACAGAGGGTGTCCAAGCTTCCGAAGTTCTGTATGGACGATAGTTTCCGGACTATCACACCTTTGTCGGCCATGTCCATAGCTCCCTTCGCCAAGTTTATCGTAACTATCATCGGAAGCAGTTCAGGCGTAAGACCAACTGCTAGGGCGACGGAAAACTCCAGAGAGGTGAGGATGTCACGCTTTAACAGAGCGTTGATGAAGAAGACGAAGACAACAAGCAGGAGCGTAACCCGAGTGATAAGGTAGCCGAACCTCTTAAGTCCCCTATCGAATTCAGTCTCAGGCTCCCTACCAACCAGTTGCTTCGCTATTTTTCCGTAGGCAGTCGTGCTGCCCGTTTTCGTAATCCTCATTGTGCCGGTTCCGCTGACAACCGACGTACCCATGAACGCCAAGTCTGTACGGTAGAGGTCTTCCTTCTCTACGTCATCTGGCGAAGCATCCTTTTCAACAGGGAACGATTCACCGGTGAGCGCTGCTTGATCAACGAAGAGGTCCTTGACCGACAGCACTGTGCCGTCCGCTGGGACCAAGTCACCAGCCGACAAATACACCAAGTCGCCCGGGACAATGTCGGAAACGGGAAGCTCGACCTTCTGCCCGTCCCTGTTCACTGTGGCAGTTGTGTGGATTCTTGCCCTGAGGACGGATGCAGCCTTCTCGGCCTTTGACTCCTGATAGAAACTAAGGATTACACTCATGCCCACGATGACGTAGATTATTGAGGCGTCGCCAATGTCTCCGGTAAGACCAGAGTTAGTGCCCGCGATTACCAGTATGATGACCAAGGGGCTCTTGAAGTAGGACAGAACCATCGCAACTCGCGATCTCCTCCTCTCAGCAACTACAGTGTTAGGGCCGTATGTCTCCAGACGCTTCTCTGCTTCTTGCTGAGTCAACCCACTGAGAGCGTCATCAGCGACTTCACTCATCGTTACTGGAACCTCGCGTTCGGTGCCTATTGTTGAGCGTGAAACCGAGCAGATAAGCCTCACGTTTCTTTGTCACACAGTCTGGTCCGCATTGACGAAGGGCGCGCACTCGGAGGACTCCCAGCAATGGTCCGGGTAAGAAGGCGATTCCAAGGGTGAGGAGCGGATTGTCCAGGAATCGATGCATCGAAGTGTTTTCCACTAAAAAGGCCATTAGACGTCACCTCTCATTTCTGGTTGCCCTGATTATCGCTGGTAAGGGTGGACGCCGATAAGTTCCTAAGCTGCGAGCAGTTCTAGGTTGAATTGAAGACTTATGACCTATCCAATGAACAACTTGGCGGCCAACCCTGAGCTATTGAAACGGGTACTGGATAAATTCAGAATCAGGCTGGAAGAAATTAGAACCGGGGAAGAACTAAAGGCGTTCTGGTTGGACGCTGGCGTTGCTGAAACCAAGGCGCCACCCAAAGCCATGGCGTTGAAACGGATAAGCGAATTCTTTAGTGAATTTGAAAAGAAAAATGACCTTACTTATCGAGAGGCCGTGATAACGCAGCGCAAGGAAGACATAGTGGAACCAGCAATACGATGGTACGTCAAACAGAATAAACCGGCAGACGGTGACGTCTCCCGGTTAATGGCGGATAAGAAGGAGCTTGCAACCATGGGCTTCAAATCCTAGCTTAGTGATCCGTAAACTTACAGAAACTTCCGTTAACGCACCGCCTGAAAACCTTCAGACTAACTCATAAGTAATGCCTAAACCGACATGCCGTTTAACAAAGCTACTGAGAGTTGCGAACGATAATCCAAGGAATGTGAGTATTCACGATATATCGAATTGACGCACTAAGCAGATCCCTTAATTTTCTTCGCGAGGATTGCGACGAGAAGTATGGCTAATCCGGATAGGACGATCGTTCCGCCGGGGGCTGCGTTAGGTTCGATTATTGAAAATAACAGTCCGAGGATTACGGAAATGGAACCTAAGACAGGTGAGAGTAGAATCGTTTGTTTGAATGATTGAGTGACTTGGATGCTGGCTAGTGCTGGTAGGACGAGGAGTGCAGAGATGAGCAGGACACAGGTTACCAGTAGAATGCTTCCGAACAGGAGGGCATCGAGGTCGAAACCGTACTGAAGTGTAACGCTTGTAACGAATACACCAGTGGCTAAACCCAGTGTCATGAAAATGGCCACGGCCGCATCTCCGCTAAACTTGGCTGATCGGATTGCCTTCGTGATCAAGATCGAACCGACGACAACTATCGCGCCTCGCGCGGCGCCGCACCTAATGCGCCTAAGGAGGAAATATCTCCCCATCACAGCGTCACGGCTCCATCGCAAGTCCTGGAGACCTACACGTGACTTCATACCATGGAAAAATAGTGAGTTTGCTGGGCGGATTTCGTGAGTCCGAGACTTGTTCCGATCAAAATTACGAGAGTCATGGCCGCGGTCGACGGTTCCGATCATTCAATGAAAGCGACAGAGCTTGCCATTCACCTAGCGAAGTTATGGAACGCTCAACTCTATTTCATTCATGTCCTAGAGGAAGGCAAGATTCCGAATTGGTTTAAGGAATACGCTAAAGTTGAACAGCTCGGTACGGCAGACTACTTTGACGTTATCGAGCGAAGACTATTCGCCCCGCTAATCGCGCGGGCAAAGGAAGCTGAAGTTCAGGATTTTAACGGTATTCGCGCTACAGGAGATCCCGCCGATGAAATTCTCAGAAATGCAAACCGAAGGAAAGTGGACCTAACAGTTATGGGAAGCCGCGGTCTGGGCAAGTTGTCTCGCGTTATTCTTGGAAGTGTCTCCACCAAGGTTCTAAGTTCTAACATGAAATGCTCCTGTATCACAGTCAAATGACCAGTGTGCTGAAATCGGATAGTTTCACCGTAAGCCATCTGTTGCGAATCAGCATAACGATGCGTTATGTCAACTATAATGGGGCTACTATAATGGGGCTACTATAATGGGGCTACTATAATGGGGGAAGATGCGATCTTTTGCCTAGAAATCAGAGGTCAGAGGTCTAGGCACGCCAGGTTCTGATAGTTCTTTGCCGAGGTACCTGACCACATTCTAATTATCATTCCGTCCTTGGTGCTTGAGAAGAAAGTAAAGGATATGTTCCGTCTCGACTAACGCAAGTAAGAAATCACTACGGGTATGATGCGAATAGTCCGATGAGCCCGAATCCGGCAAGGATGACGACGAT
>CAZHKA010000033.1:0-4361 GCA_964533505.1 uncultured Candidatus Bathyarchaeia archaeon
TCGCCGTCGAATAGTGGGTGTCCTTGATGAGACGAGATGAAGACGAAATAATATTGTCCATTGTAATCTGGATTATGAAGAGCAAACTCTGTAGGGTCTCCCGGAATTGGAGACATTCTTACTAGGGCGTAAGCGCTTGGAATGGGCGCGTTAGGGTTTTGGAGTATGGCTGATTCCGTTTGGTTCACAATCCACATTCCTAGCGTAGGGCATGTCTCGTTTGAGAGAACTTGACAAGCTGCTAACGTGACATGCCCTTGGGCTTTGTAGTTTAGTCTACCAACAGGATTCAAAGTCGCATTAATCATGCCTCCTTCAGAGAGGTTAAAGAGATGATTGGTCCAGACTATGTTTGAGCCGCCCGATGGTGTTGGTGTCGAAACCGTTTGAGTTGTTCCCCTTGTTCCGCTTTGAGTTCCCGTGTACGCGAGAATCGCTACCCCACAGATGACCACCAACACGAAAATTGCCAGAACCCATATGCGATATGGGCTCTTGTGCGGGTATGCGGTCTCTCGGTGAACTTGAGCATCTCTCAAGTGGTCTTTGAGGGCAGCCTCTGATTTGAATTCTTTACCACATTTCTTGCAAGTCACCAATCAAAACCGCCGATCTATAGGGGCGTAGCTTTTCGTAATAAGTTCTGTCAAAACACTTACGGTAATCGGCAAGGACAAGGAAGAGGAACCCGAATCGTTCGGGCGGCTCTTTGTGTTTATCTAACTGCCTTTAATGAGTCGAGTGCATAAGTGGATTGACCGTTATCCGTTCTAATTGATTCTATAGGAGGGCTACGGCATTCTGCTTGCCCGGTGTGCCTGAGGGCATCATGGTGCGCGACCCACGGTACGAAACATGTACTATGTCAAACCACTCTGCTAGAAACTAGCTGTTTTTTCTTGCCACGATAACATACTGTGGCGCAACAAATGATAACCATCGTGAACGATTTGACAGTTCAGTATCTTTCAGTAGCTTGAAAACCCGTTTGTGCCTTAGCACTCCGGCCAAAGGAAAGAAGGGGCGGTGCGTTCCCCAGAAGAAACCTGCAATAAATATGGCATGCTCCCGGATCATGCTGAAACCCAGCGCCTTGAGTTGCGCACGAACCTCTGAGGGCGCCAACGTCCATTCGGGATACACGTTCCTCGTAAACAGTCTGTGGTAAAGTTCGTTTGCCAGGTTCAGTCGGCAATCGAATGAGATCAGCAAGACTCCGTCAGGTTTGAGTAGGGACGCTTCTGATGAAATCCATGCCGTTCTCAGATTCTTGGGCATGTGGTCGACGGTGGACACGTCAAGGATGAGGTCAAACGCCGAGCGAAATGGAGGAGCCAAGAGTGTCGCTTGAATTGGTTGGAAGTCTGAATTGTTGAGCATATTTGCTGACTCGCAGACATATCGAGAAATATCAATGCAGACCGGCCCCGAGCCGTTGCCTTCGGTTTGAGCATAGCTTGCGAGGCTCCGGCCGTCTTCAACGCCTTCATTCCACAAGTCCGTCTTGAGGATCCTAGGGTGCGCGGGAAGTAGCCTTATTGTCCATTTGATTAACTCCCCGTAGGTCTGGCGAAACGCGTAGTCTTTGAACCGAAATCTCCTGTTTCCGTCGGAAAGGTACCTTCTGCGAAAGCGTACGGCCACGCGATCCCAGGAACGTAGCATTTCAACCTCGTTCTGGGATAGCACGGGCTCCACTCTTTGTTGTTGGGATACTCAGACTGCAGTGTTGGTTCAGTGAGCAAAATGCAATGATTAGTAATGTTTCGCTCTAGCTTCCGGTCTTCAGACTAAGATACTCTTTGAACCCATTTAAGACCGCGCCTAGGCCCAGGTTCTGAATCCATGGGGACAGGAATCTGAGGGTACTGAGCTTCTCAGATTTTTGAATTTCATTCAACCTCCCGAGTGCGATTGCGGTTGCTCTCTTCTTCGGAACCTCTCTGTCCGACAAATCTGCAAACACAGAATCCAAGTTGCCCGAAATGATTCCGCAGATCATTCTCTTCGTCTGGGAAACATCCGCTCCCAGATGTTGAGCGAAGCTTGCGATCAGACCACCGGCATTAGTGATAATATCAGGCATAGAAATTTTCCCAACCCTGAGGAGAACTTCCTCACCATCAGTTGTCACGGGTGCATTTGATATTGGGCAGATCACTTTTGCCTTGATCTGTCGCGCCACGGCTTCGTCAATGACTAGCGCTCGAGCTCCTGGAATGAGAATATCCGACTCGACGTGAATCAAAGCCTCTCGCGGCAGAAGAGCTGCGTTAGGATGATTCTTCGCATATGTGGAGAGAATGTTCTCAGGAGACGTGGTGGGTATTGAGAGTAATTCTGGCACACTCAATCCCGAGGGGTCCTGGAGCGTTCCGGCCAGGTTCGAAATCGCCACTATCCGGTAACCTTCAGCTGATAGAAGCTTTGCCGTGGGAGCACCAATTCGGCCGAACCCTTCGAGAGCGACCGTCCTTCCCTCATATCGGCAAATCCCTTTCCGCTCGAAGTAATCCAAGCTTGCAGCGATCCCGGTGGCGCAGGCGTCTCCGACAGCCATGCCGCCTGAGAATAGCTTCAGTTTCGTGCCGACTGAACGGTATAGAAACTCTGCGTCCGACTCGGTGAATCCTAGGTCCGTGCCGAGAAAGTATTTGCGCTGCCTGATGTATGGGCCCAGAACAACACTTGTCAGTTGGAGCATTTCCTCTCTGTCATACCGTGAAGTCGAAAGCGAGACACCGCCCTTAGCACCGCCCATCGGGATTCCCGCAAGCATCGTTTTCATAGTCATAGTTCGCGCGAGTACTTTGAGCTCGTCAAGCGGAAGATTTTCGGCTACCCGAAAACCTCCCCAAGAACGACCTAAGACTGCAGTGTCGATCACTAAGTAGCATTCTCCCATAGGTAGTCGAGAGTGAAGCGCGAGTATGGGCTCATACTCGGGCAAGCAGGCGTATGTCGCTGGATCTTTCGCAGAAGTCATAGAGAGTTCCAAGCTCACGCTGCTTTATCGGAGCTCATCTATCTGCCCATTTTTCTAGGTTATCCTTGCTACACTCAGCCGGCAACGCATGATTCCACTCGAAACTTGCTAGTAATTTCTATTTTGTCAACTAGCTTCACGGCTAAAGAAGTGAAGAGAACATGGAGGAAAGGAAGCTCGAAGAGACCTTCGCATTGTTGCTGAACATTTTGGATTATCTGCTCAGATTCGCTCATACCAGTCTTAATGAGCACCTCTATGGAGAGATCCTTGTTCTGGGTTACCTTGAACTGCTCGACGCTGCTTACGTCGGTTAGAAGACCATGTGAGGTGAGACATGGCGGCCGTTCGTAGTCAGAATGTAATCAAAGACCATACCTTGAAGTTCCCTCAAGATGGGCAATCCGCGGCCACAGGGACAAAGGTCGAAGGTTTGGTGTTTTTGTGTCTCGTGCGTTGGCCACAAGTGAGATATGCCGAGCTCGAACACCCACCGAACCAAGGGCTAAGGTTTGAGTTCTCGCCGAGTATCGGCTTTTCCGAGAGATGCCACTGGTCTAGTCAAGGCCATCTCTTGGGTCAACGCATTAGCAATGGGATTATCTGGGATGGGCCTTCTGTTTGCGTATAATGCAGTTGCGTTTGCCCCGGCGTTCTTTCCATCTGCCAACCCCATCATGTTTTACCTCGTAGGCTTCATTCTGATCTTGCCCCTGGGAGGGGTTTACGTTCTTATGGGGTCAATAATCGCTCGTGACGGCGGCGATTATGTTTGGATGAGCCGAGTGATACATCCAGGCGTTGGTTTTGCGACGAATTTTGCGATCACCGCGATTACATTATCATTCATCGGAACATCGGCATCGACTGCTACGCGGTGGGGGCTTGCGGAGATGTTCTATGACTTTGGTCTCCTATATCGAGATCCCGGCCTTACCGGCATGGGGCTGCGTCTTCTTCATGATAACGTTGTAACGCTTGCGTTGGCGTTTCTGATAATTTCGGCGGCTACTGTTATTGTGGGTATTAGTTCCCGGCTGGCATTACGCGTTGTTCGCTGGTGGAGTATCATTGCGATAGTTATCGGTGCCTTGTTTGCTTGGACGGTCATCTCGTCAGGGTCTTCCGGTTTCATGATGAACTTCAACGCCTTGTCCGGTTCTGACTATAACGCGGTGATCGCTGCAGGCCAGAAGCTAGGGGCGCAACCTGATATGCCTTCATTCTTGACAATCCAGGCCATGTACGCGGGCGCTTTCAGCCTCTATAGTTTCGTTGGGTTCAACTTTCCGGCATACTTCGGGGGTGAGGTCAGACAAGTTCGTAAGTCGCATGTCATCGCCATATTCGGAGGCATTGCCGTGTTCGCCCTTTT
>CAZHKA010000034.1:0-30871 GCA_964533505.1 uncultured Candidatus Bathyarchaeia archaeon
CTTACTCAAGGGACCCTTGCCGCCTGGGAAATCGATCTTGGTCGAGTACGATCCGACCTCTGCTTGGTACCAGGCCTCCGTCAGCGTAGCGGCTGAATGGTTGAGGAAGGGAGGAACAGTCACATACGGCGTCACTTCACAACCACCTGACAACATACGTTCACAACTAAGACAACTCGGCGTAGATGTCGCCCACCTTGAAGCAGATGAGAAGCTCAGAGTTTTTGATTGGTACACGGCCACACTGGGCAGAAAATCCAACGAAAGGTATGCATTCTACTCATTGAAGGCTGCAGACCTGAGCGTGCTGCATTCAAAGTACATGATGGCCAGCGAGGACGCAATTGAGTTAGTGCGTCCGTCTCCATCCCCTGAATGGTTGAGGATATTGGATGACATCTCATGTCTGGCGCGATTCAACGAAGAGAAGAGCTGGGTAGAATTCATTAGGACAAGATTGATTCCAATCTCTTCTCTCTGGACATCCACCGGAATCGGCGGCATCATCAAAGGAGTTCACAGCGAATGGGTTTACAAGAACCTAGAAGCCGCGGTTGACGCGGTGATAGACATCAAGCTCGATGAGAGCACAGGGGAGGCAAGGAGTATGATGCGCATGAGATCCATGCGCAACGTAGGATTCGACGCGCATTGGTACCCGCTAAGAATAGCTGAAACCTCTGAAGTATCGCTGGAAAAGTGATTTATTTTCGAAGCTATCCTATAGCTGCTCGATGTGAGACAGATATTCCTTCGAAAGACGCAAAGACACCCCTAGGTTCGCGGGGTGAATTCAATTCGCCCCCCTCGGTTCAAATCCAACCCTGGGGGGTTTTAGACGAACCCAGGGGGACAGTCAACGATTCCTATCGATTAGGTCGTTTCATTTGAATAGGTTTCATTTGAATAGGCGCGCTTTCTCAGTCGGCTCGTTCGACAGAGAAAGATAGACATGCGTGGTTGCCGCTGGGGTTGGCTAAGCGTTCTCCGGGCGAGTCTCTCTTCGTTGACACCGAAACATACGTCTGAGCCACAGATGATTCTTTGAGCATTAACACATGTGATAAAAGATGTTATCCGGACAAAATCGCGAAAAACCGACAGAATCATAACCCTAAAGCTTTATGGCACCTCTTTCCTGAGGCGTATTAAGGTCTCCCAAAGAGGAAGAAGCAATGACCGAATCATTCACAGAACGCACTGCGGGAATTTGGATACCGACAGTATTCTATGCTGTGGGCGGAATCTATATTCTAGCACTCTGGGCGATGTTCAGTCTTTCAGCCTACCATCTGCTTGCGCTAGGCATCGCATCGATCTTGGTTGCAATCTTTCTATTCACTCTGTCCAAGTGGGCCTATTGGATTGGGCTGTTTACCTTCCCGTTACTAATCGTGGAGTTTCTTTACGCCCTAGTCTTTTCCGTAAACATAGCCGGTTGGGATCCGAATATTCCTGTAACCGCCCTTAATGCCTCAATGATCGCCTATCTTATTCTACTCTGCTTCTCGTTTCTCCTGCTTCTCGACAGGCGGAACGCATTGAAGAGTGACCGATTCATGGACATGCTTGGCGCTTTGGTGTCGCCGCGGCAAAAGGCAGAGACGGAATCACCGAAGACCAGTTAGACGTCCTTTACGTTTCGCGCTAAACCTAGTTTCGGCGTGCGATAGAAGTGAGACGTCTTTGAAAATAGGCCTTCAACTACGGCTTTGGTATTGCTGAGTAGCAGCCCGTAGACGATTGCGCCTAGGTAGCCCAAGTGGGTTAAGCGTCGCAACTTCGTGCGCCCTACTTGTGAGAGCTCAGAAACCGTTATGCCTGACGCGACTAGTGGCGCGCTGTAGATAACAAGAGTCAGCAAGAATGTAAGGAGTGCCACCTGGTATCTCCAAAATCCCAGCAACCAGAACGATGGTGGAAATATCGCGTAGTAAAGCAGCCCGACAACGATCGCCATAATTGTCAAGGGGCAAATGAAGTAAGTTCCTAGATGCAGAAGGGCCTCGACTTTCTGAAATATGTTCAATTCTTTACTTCGCACGATAGCGGCGCCGTGCTTTCTCAAACATTCGGAGAAGCCTTTGGCCCATCGAAACTGCTGATGCCTCAAGTTGTTGAAGCTCGCGGGGATCTCTCCCGGACATACGACAGAGGGCACGTAGACGTACCGCCAACCCTTAAGGTGGAGACGAATTGATAAATCTAGGTCTTCAGCCGATGTGTCAGGGCTCCATCCTCCTGCCCCCTCGATGGCGTCCCTCTTGAAAATACCGCATGTTCCGCTGAAATGAGCTAGGAGGTCTCCCACGTATCTAGCCCTTTGATCAACAAAAGCGTAGACATCAATCGCTAGCGAGAGTGCCTTCGCAATCCAGGAAAACTGCCCGTCCAAGTAACTCCATCGAGATTGTACAAAGGCCACCTTATCGCTCACGTAAAGGTACGGAACCATTCTTTTCAAGAAATCGGGTGGGGGCACATAATCTGCATCAAAAAGGCCAATCACTTCGCTTCGCGACTTTTGCATAGCCGCTTGAAGTGCACCGGCTTTGAAGCCACTCCGTTCTCGCCTGTGAATTACTTCGACCAAGCCGGGATAATTTCTTTGAAATTCCCGAGCCACTGCCGTCGTGCCGTCGGTCGAATCGTCGATAACCACTATTCCTAACTTCTCCTTCGGATAATCTAAGCCCACGCAAGCGGTCAGAAGACGACGCGCCACCCTCTCCTCGTTGAAGAGAGGTAGGTGAATCGAAACGCTAGGCCAAGATTCGACCTTCGGCGGCTCAGCGACTTTGTTTCTGCCAAGAATCGAGAGAAAACTCATTGCCCAGATGTTGAACGCGTAAATAGATATCAGCCCAGTGACCAATGCTACGAGAAACAACACCAGCTGTTGAAGGTTCGTGAGGTTCCCTGGAAGCACGTTCACTTGACAACCCTTCAGCCGGTCGAGGCCGATTCACTCCCCTGATTTGGTATGTGTATAAGCCTTTTCTGTCGAAACCAATTAGCATTGAAAAGCCCGAGAACGGTGAATAGGTTGCCCCGCAAAGTGTCAGATAGGCTTATGGAACTCGCGGGAATCTTGCTGTTGACCGCCGCAATAGCGATAATCGTCTATTTTGCAATAACCGTTCCCGTAGAGGGGTCGTTTGGGGAACGATACGTCACGTCCGTGATCTCGCCCCCTTATCCTGTGAACGAACTGACGACATTCAAACCTGTGACGCTGATAACCTACTTTCTCTTTTCCGGCACAGTTTTCCTACTTGAAGCAAACAGGGCCCGTCTAAGTTTCGGCACTCGCGGCTTGAAAGCTATTGTGCTAACCGCCTCATTCGCTGCGGGTTACGAGTTCCTCTGGAACATGTTCGCATGGTTTACAGTTTGGCTAAGGCAAGGAGGGGCGCTAGACCTTATCGCGAACGACTTCCACAACCACACGTTCCCACCCGTGAACTTCAACTTCGCAACAAAAATATCGTTTCTGATCTTTGCCCTATGTCTGTACGTTTGGCATTTTCTAGAGGGCATTGACTCGGGACAGAAGCCTGCTACCAAGTGACTATTTGACCGGGCGAAGTGCTGGAGTCAGAAACTACCTACATCACTTCGACCTTTCGCACCGACGCCTTTAGGCTTGGGAATTGGCTGAGTGCCTTTTTCGTATAGCATCTGCAGCACGATACAAGGGGACGACGCCCCCTCAATCTTACCTGAATCAGCTGGAAGCCGCAAGCCGGACAAGTCTTGGTCAGTCGAGTTAGTGTTCCGAGTTGCGGTAACGGAAGCGAATAGCTACAGCCACTCCGCCACTTTCCTGTACAGCCAATGAAACGTTTGTGGGTGCGAGGGTTTTTAGCGATTCTAAGCCTCGAACCGCATTGAGGGCATGGAGTGATGAGGCTTGTTGATTCTTCTCTCATCTCTACGAGTATCGCTGTGAGTTCTTGTCCGATCTCTCTTTCGTTGGCCTTGAGAGATTCGATGATTGGCTTTAGATAGTTCACGGTCTGTAAGACGACATCCTCGCGGGTTTCTGAACCACGCTCTATCTTCTCCATCTTAGCTTCAAGTTCCCGTGTGAAAGTCACATCGACAATCTTGGGACAATGCTTGGTTAGAATCTCGATTATGCGAGACGCAAGCGGAGTCGAGTTGATCTTTTGTCCGGTCACGTACCCACGCTTGTAAAGGGTTTCAATGATCTCAGCTCGCGTGGCCTTTGTGCCGATCTCGGCGTCCTCCATTTTGCGCAGCAGGCTGCCGGGGTTATAATGGGGCGGCGGCTGAGTAAGCCTCTGTTCTGATTTGATCTCGTGTATCAGTACTGACTGCCCGACTCTTAGGGGCGGCAAAACAACGTCCTCAAACTTCGCGTATGGTCTGTAAATTCCAGTCCATCCCTTCTTGATGAGCAGAGATCCGCGTAGAAGAAAATGATGATTCCCGACTTTGACTGCGGCCTTACTAGTTTGCTTTACGGCCGTTAGGCCGAAGGAGGCTAGGAATCGACGGACTACCAAATCATATAATTTCCGTTCTCTACTTTCCAGATGCCGTTTCGGGAGCGTACCGGTTGGGTAGACTGCGGGGTGAGCTGGGTCACTCTTCTTTCCTTCATTTGGCACTAACCTGCCCTGACCCAGCAGATTTGTGACATCCGCTTGGTAGCTATCTAATCGTCCTAGGTTCCTGATGATTCTCTCGTAGCCAATCGACGGCGGGAGTTTCTGGCTTGAAGTTCTCGGGTAGGAAATGAGTTGATCCAGGTACAGACGTTCCGCTATTGCGAGAGATATTCTAGGCGATAGTCGGAAGTGCCTGAAGGCTTCGTTCTGGAGTGAGGTAAGATCAAATGGAGTTGGAGGAGGCAAGTCATAATTTGTAGAATCTAAGGCGTTGATTACTCCAGACTTTCCCGCACACGTCTGCACCACTTCCTCGGCATCCGTCCTCTTGTCTATCCGATCATTTTCGTAGGATGCGGCAACAATGCACCCATCCACATCGAGTTTGACCTTTAGAACCCAATATGGTGTGGGGACGAACGTTTCAATCTCGTGCTGTCTCTCAACGACAAATCGTAGCGTAGGGCCTTGCACGCGCCCTGTGCTCAACGTCGCGTATCGCTTACTCACTTTCAACGCTGACTGTGTCAGGGCTCGGGACAAGTTGATTCCGAATAACCAGTCCACCTCGTGCCTGCACATTCCGGCGAACACCAATGGAAAGTTCAGGTGCGGTAGAGGATTCGCGTACGCCTCTCTGAGTTCAGCTTTTGTGAGGGTGGAGAATTTCATCCTCTGCGCTTTCTGGTCTGCGCCGTGGCAAGCGTATTTCAGAACCATGTATCCGATTAGCGACCCTTCGAGATCGAAATCACATGCGTCGATGAATCGATCCGCTTGCTGCGAAACTTTGGCGATGGCCTGGATCCATTTCTTCTGTCGATCCTCGCCTCGCTGGACGAGATGTTTGGGCTTCCAAACGAAATTCCATACAGGGTATTCGGATTGACCATGTGATTCCTTCGCTGCTACGGCGTACAAGTGCCCTAGGGCGGAACAAACCAGCGTTCGGCGTGTATCGGCGCGGATCTCGAAAAAGGGCACACCTTCGACTAGGATTTTGGCCGGCGCCTTGTTCTCGCTCAGCGCCTCGGCTACGTGCAGAGCCGCGTCCGGTTTCTCAGTCACGATCAGAGTTGCTGCCAACTAGGTTGGACCGTCCCGGTTGCCCTTCAGGTAGGTAATGGCGGCTCTAACCGCGTTTCCAGTTTCTTCTAAGCGGAGTAGGTTGGCGTAGTACTCAAGCCTGTCAATGTCGCGATCAAACGCCTTGCACCACTTCGTGTATTGCTCCTCAATGTTCTTGATTGCCCGAAAATGGAGGCTGCAAAACTCTGATTGACCTACCTTAGGCCTCCGACAGATGGGGCACGCATCTACCAATTTGGTAACCGTCAAGGCTCGAGCGCAATGCCAAAGCGTCTGTGCGACGCTTTTAGCAATTACAGCCACATTCTAGTATAGTTCTCATCGTATCTTTCGGACTCGTTTTGCGGGACGTGCTAGAGCCCAAGCGGAGACAACGAGCGCTAGACACGCAAGAAGTTGCGTTATCGCGTATTGCAATGCCGGGCTCAAGGCTAGGAGGGGCATCTCGATGACCTCCAACCAGTTTCCGAACCCTTGGAAGGGGCGTATCACGTGGCTGAGGTGGCTTAGATGAAGCCAGAACCAATTGGAGCCCAACAAATAGGGAATGTAGAGAAAACAAACGAATGCGGTTAAGGAAACCGTAACAACTCTGAGCAATCGTAGACGTGCCATCGGGTCGGCCACGGGTCCGAGCCACCTCGGAAAGATCCGTGAGAATGTGTCGCTCCATACCGCCAATGCAAGGATGAAAACTCCCACCACAGGCAACCATTCTAAGCGCAGGGCAAAGCCTCCAATCATCAGACCACTAGCCATGGATTCAAACCCGTGAGACACCACGTAAAATACTAGAAGCAAATTCAGTAATACAACGCCGACCGTCCAGCCCAAAACGGAAGATACCTTGCTCGTGCGATTAGAAGCCAACTGCGAACGTCCCAATCTCTCTTTTGTTGCAGGTTCGCTAGGCTAGATGACGCAGCTATAAAGAATATCTGGGGCCTAGACACAACAGGCGTGAATACGATTTGGCTAGCTCGAAGGTCGAAATCATCGGACGCGGCACTTGGTTAGATATGGTCGCTCGCCGCGTGATCGAAAGAGAAGAGAAACTGGGACGGCATGCGAATTTGCTGCGAACTGAAAGCGGCCTTGGCGCGTCTGGTATTCCGCACATAGGCAGTTTGGGTGATGTGATCAGGGCGTACGGGGTGAAACTCGCCTTGGAGAGTCAGGGTAGGAAGGCCGAGTTCATAGCGTATTCAGATGACCTCGACGGGTTAAGGAAAGTTCCCGAAGGCATGCCTGAGTCGCTGAGAAATTTCATAGGGCACCCCGTCTCCTCAGTGCCCGATCCATACAACTGCCATGAAAGCTACGCACTCCACATCAACTCGTTGCTCAAAGATGCCATGGACAAATGCGGCGTGGAATACGTTTTCCATTCGGCCGCCGAAGACTATCGAAAAGGAGTTCTAACGGAACAAATCCGAAAACTACTGACCTCCGCCGAGAAAGTGGGCGAGATCGTCAAAGAAGAGGTGGGACAGGAAAAGTTCACCACCGCTCTACCTTATTTTCCGATCTGCGGGTCCTGCGGGCGCATATACACGACGAAGGCGTTGGCATTCGATGCGAGCACAGACAAGCTCACGTACGCATGTGAAGGAACGGCCGAGATCAAAGGACAACAGGTAACGGGCTGCGGCTACAAGGGTGAAGTGGACATTCGTGAAGGCCGAGGAAAGCTACCTTGGAAAGGAGAATTCGCCGCGCGTTGGACCGCTCTGAGCATCAACTTTGAAGCCTACGGAAAAGACATAGCGGACTCAGTACGCGTCAACGACAGAATTTGCCAAGAAGTCCTTGGGTATCCGCCCCCGTACCATGTACGGTATGAGCTGTTCCTCGACAAGGGCGGAAAGAAGATTTCAAAGTCGAAATCCGCATTAGACGTCATAACGCCGCAAACATGGTTCAAGTACGCTCCGACAAGCTCCCTGATCCTACTGATGTTCAAGAGAATAACCGGAGCTCGCAACGTCGGAGTCGAGGATATACCCAGCTTCCTAAACGAATTGAACCGTTTAGAAGAAATATACTTCGGATTGAGAAAGGTCAACGACGAGAAGGAAGCGGCGAGACTAAAGGGATTGTATGAATACTCATACTTCCTTAAACCTCCGCCAAAGCCGAGCGCCCACGTACCGTACAACCTGTTAGTTTACCTAGTGACCGTGTCGCCCGCTGACAAGCGCAAGGAATACATCGAAAATAAACTCCATGAGTACGGATACGTCAAGAACGGCCTCACGCCGAGTATCCTGCAGGAAATTGATTACGCCGTAAATTGGGCCAAGGATTTCCAAGAGATCCCTGAGACTAAGATCGAGATTACAGGTCCTCAGAAGCTAGCGATTGAGGACTTGATCGCTGTGGTGAGGAAGGAGGCCGACGAACGGATACTCCAGAACACCATCTTTAACCTAGCCAAGAAATATGCCATCGAACCATCCGAGTTCTTCAAACTTCTCTACACGATTCTCATAGGCACCCCCCGCGGACCGCGTCTCGGTCCCTATATCAAGGCCATGGGAAGCGAAAACGTCGCCGCGGCATTAGACCGAGGCATATCGAACACCACACCGCGAGCGCAAGGCTGATTCACTCACAGCCCACGACGACCCTAAGAATTCTTTAACCCGAACGAAACATGTGCGTCTGGGCCCGTAGTCTAGTCTGGATTAGGACGGTGCGAGGTTAACCTCCCGTAAGCCTGCGGAGCCGCAAATCCGGGGTTCAAATCCCCGCGGGCCCGCCAATACTTGATTGCCAACAAAAACCGAACGCCTGTGCCCTAAGCCTAGGGTTTTTTAATGGGGCATGCTGGTGCGCATTTTCGATTCACTTGAATCCGCGACTTCGAACGCTTGCATTCACGATTCTCCTGATTGGGCTTTCTTCCCTGGTCCTTTTTCAGGCCCTTCAGACTTCTGTAGCCTCGGTTGGCCATGGGTTCAACGTGGGGTTGATGTCGGGGAATGTGGGTGCGCCGCTTCAGACTGCCAGTCCGACAGGTTCGAGTCAATCCTTGTCCGCGAATGCCACCGCGCAGAACACTAACGCAACGACCTCTAGCCAAACCACGTCCGCACTGGCGCTGAACTCCACTTCTCAGACCTCGTCTTCTACAGAAAACCAAACCACCGCGATCAGCTACTTGCAGTACCAGATGAATAGCATGAACGATCAGTTAGTGGCAATGAGCTCAAGCATGAACTCAATCAACCAACAGACGGGGATGAATACATTAATCGCAGAGGCCGGATTGATAATTGGCATTCTAGCCATCATAGGCGTGATCGCGGTCGCTAGCCGCGGAGACGCAATGCACCGCGGTGCGTCACAGAACCAACCCCCCGGCCCGCCAGCACCTAAGAAATAATCCCTATTCTCTCCTCGGATTTCCAACGTTTCCACTCCCGATTTAGGTTCGGCACCGGGACACGGCGCCTATATCCCTCCGGGCCTTGCGCATCGGTAATTGGTCTAGCGGTCTTCTTTGATTCTCGCAGCAAGCGATTGGCATAGCCAGTTACCTGCCCAGAGATCAGATTCGCGCATCATCCCTCTACGTGACGATGCCTAAACATACTTCTCCGAGTAGGAAAAGGGGTATTACTCTTGACACATCGGAAATCGTACGATTCCTTAAGCATATCTCTCACAAACCCACTGTCTGCAGGGACTATGTATGAGTGGTTTCGATGAAGTCGAGGAGATCATGTCCCTCGGCGAATATCGGAAAGAGACGTCGAAGCTGCAGAAGTTCCTTAATCTACTGTGCTAACCTACGCTAGGCTTCCGTCTCCGGCGTAGACGATTTCATAAAGAAATAGGCGGCCCAAGAGTGGGCGTGCTTGGGGCGCAGATCGGTTCTAAGTTCGCAGATAATTCTGGCCTGGTTTCCGTCCCAAGTCAAATCGTTTCTCAGAATTCCTTCGCACTCTTATTCTCGGGATCGGAGAATGTCGTTCGCGCCCTTGCACCTTAGGCGTTTGCGACCGGACCTTACCTGCCTTGGTTAACGAACCGTGAGTTGGCAATCTTTACACACCTCTTGTGATGAAAGGTTTCGTATCTAACCTATTTATTCTTTCCATCCTCGTTTCGATGTTCGCAAAGAGTCTGATAACACAGGGCGACGAGGCAACGCGGAAGAACCCGGAGATGGTTTTGTCTATTATCACCCCTTGACTCTCAGGCTTTCTTCGGTATGTGCTGATGTTCGAGTGTTCTCTTCCAAGAATGGTGCCGCGGAACTACATTTCGTTGCGCTTTGTTGCGACTATTCTACCAATCGTTATATGGAAAGCAGACGTTGACCTTTGTGGGTTTGACATTGGGGCGCTGTGGTTTCTTTAATTGCATATCGCCTTCAAACTGGACGTGCTCTGAGTGCGGACGTGCGTTTTGTTTCTTCCACACGACTACTCACGGGCATGAGTTGAGAGAGCTCCCTGACCAAGTGATCGCTGTAAGCGCTTAACCTGGAGCAGCTCGATGCGAGTAGGCTGCTACGCTACGGCAAGTTGGTCATTGAAGAAATATCGTGTGGCACCGAGTGTCTGGATTTCCAGTGGGCGGACATTGATAACGAGCGGAAAGTTTGCGACGATATCGCCGATTACGAGGCAACGGCGTGGTGGCAAGTCTCGGACGACTAAGCGAATCGTGTCCGCGTCAAGCTTGGCGACTTTGGATACGACGTCGAGGTCGTGCTCGTTACTGAAGTTGAATAGGAAGACGTTGTCGGCTTGCCGGTAGATGCTGGTTTGAATGGTGTCGGGCTGATTTGTTACGAAAGTAGTAAAGAGCCCTAGGTGTCGCATTCGCGTGACTACGTCGTCCCAATATGTTTCTCGAAGGTACAGATGAGCCTCCTCAGCGAATAGGAAAAGGGCCCGTAGTTTTTGCGTCGACAATAAGTCAGTTAGTTTGCTGATGAGTAGCTCAACAATAATGCGTCGCATGGCGGAATGTTGGTTCTTCATGTTCACGACTAGAGCGCAACCGTTTGAGTGATTTCGAAATAGATCCTCTATACTTAGAGCGGTGTGGGGGTCGTCGGTGAAGATGCCTGAATCTTCGAGCGTGTTGAACCGAGCGTGCAAGGCGTCTTTGATGCTTTCGTGACAGTCTGCGTTCACAATCGCTGACCTCAGAGCGCCCATGCTCAGCTGGTTCTGTTCTTCGAGATCTCTCCAAATACGGCTGAATACACGGGCGGAGTTTTCGGGGAGTTGGAGCGCATAGGTTAAGGTGCCTAACAATGTTCCTAGACCTACTTGTCCAAGGCTGAATCTGAGGTTTAGGCCCGGAATCAGTGAGATGATTTTGGGTGAGTGGTGCATTTCACGCCCGTCGGTAGAGCGACCGAGGTTCACATATTCTCCATTAACATCGAAGACGACGACCGGAGCGCCTTCTCGGACTAGGCTCGTCACGAGTAGCTTAGTGAGATGGGACTTTCCGGTGCCTTTTCGGCCGGTGACAATGTTCAAGCGGCCGTCGAGGGCGGCAAGGTCGGGCGTTATGTGCGGGAAACGTTTTGTTGAACCGATTTCGAACGAGTGCCGAGATGAGAACGCCTCAAAGAACAATTTGGATGGCATGGGTTCGATAATGGAATTGTTTCTCGATGGGAGCCAAGCTACGTCTTTGCTAACGCGGCCGTCTTCGATTGCTCCTCTTATCTTCGCCAAGAGTAGCCTTGTGTCCTTCAGGATCCGAATTTGTGATGAGACGTTTAATGGGTCAAGTTCGTCACCCGAAAGCGAGGCTTCCGAAATGCCGTCGCGAAGTAAGTCCTCAAGGATTCCGGGGATATTGGCGTATTGAATGTCGATGATTTGTATGATGAGCGAGCGCGCTTTGAGCCTGTCAGTCACTAAGAGGTAGTCGCCTTTTTCGGCTTCTTCCTCTGGGAAGCAGAGCAATTGTAAGTCGTCGGCTTCTTTTTTCAGAATCTTCAATGAAACTCCTCCCAACGCGTGCCGAAGGGCCCGAATAATGAATGCCGTAAGCACAAGTTCGGCGTCATCTCTAGGCCGAACTCTATCTGCGCGAATGCCTGCATCGCCAGTACGTCTGTGGCCGTGAAAGTTGAGAGTATGTGGGCCATTCTGAGAGTTTCGGGGTACCCCTGGTCAACGATGTCTGTGCCTGCCAGTTGTGCGAATTCGCTGACAACGGCTGTGGATGCAATTTGTCTGTCAATGTCTATCCTGAAGGGAAAACCGCACTTTGCAAGTTTTGCGACGAAGACTCTTCCCAGAAATCTGACAGGATAAGGCGGAAATTGATCTGTAATTTCACCGTCAACATCAATTAAGCATGGGTCGGACTCATTCTCAAGGAGCTTCGTCAAGGATACGTTCCTGATTCGCAATTTGGTCTTCTTCGATATCGCGATCATCACACTTCCGGATCTACGCGCAACCTCCAGGATATGTTCGAGTTCTCTGGATGGATTGTCGGGAGTGCTGGCGGTTAGCGAGCCATCGATCAGAACGAATGCCTTCTTCAGCGAGGAGCTGACGCTGAATTGCAGCCAACGTTCGAGTACATTTCGGATCCGCTTAAGGAGACCATCGATGTTTGGTTCGCCGGAAAAGGGTTGTAGTCCCAGATTTTGGAGTGACTTTGAAGCAACGGGACCGTTGAACCCTAGCGAAAATACGAACGGACCGTAGCGAAGGTAACGGTATTGTTTTGATTCGAGGGTGACGACGGCGCCGCGGAGCGCGCAGAGTATACCGTCATCTAGCTCACCGAGTTTTATTGTGGAGGTATCGACTGCTGCTATGGGCCTTTCCGTCCGAACTGACTCAAGCATTACCACGTGCCTATCCTCAGGCACATCAAGATTCAAAATCGACCCCTCCGCCCCGTCGAACTGAGTGGTTCCGAACTCTGGGGAAAACGTAGGCAGAGTAGAGAGTTGGTGACCTCGAAGGCCCTGCATCGATTCGCGGCAGAACTCGATGATGCCCCTGGGCGTTACGGGGATTGTGTCCTCTGGAAAGAGAAAGTTACTTATCTTCTGCTGCGTAGTAGTAGTTTGCTGAGTGTGGCGGCTCATAGCATCTTCACTCCCTTAGCGGGCGGATCCTCCAAAATCTCCCGCTGCCGCCGCACTCACTAATTGTGCGGCCATGTTGGGGGGCTCCGCTTGTTATGGCGTCCCTCCGCTTTGAGGCTCGGTTAGAGATCGTTCGAGTTCCATTAGTCCTTTTGATGTGATGCGGTATTTGCCGCGGTCTGCTCGTTCTATGAGGCCCAACCGCTGGGTTTGAATGAGAACATTTCTGATTGTCTTCGGTGCCCTCCCTACGCCGGTCGAGATTTCTTCGATGCTCAGTGAATCCGCGTTGCGCTTCCCCATCTTGTTTGCTAGTTGAGCCATGAAGAGTAGGACGGCAATCCCTTTTTCGGCGGGCAGGTTAATGCGCGTTAGGAGTAGTTGGCCCGTTGTCGTCATCCTCCCGAACTCGCTGACTTTGTCCGCTAATCCGGCCAAATCTGGGGCGTAGACCAGTTTTTTGGCGATGTCGTAGGCCGGGACGGCTTGGATTAGGAACTGCATTACTTGTGGAATGATTTCTTCGACCGAACCAGTCCCATCGTAGTGCATTTCCCCCGTGTCTATGTGGATCCTGACTTGGAGCGTTTGGGTTTGCGTCATTTGCTCACCTTTCTGTGCGAGGCTTCAGTTTCGGAAGCACTTGCTCTTGGAATACGTGGAGCCCCAAGGTCGTTGCTCGGTACTCGCCCTTTCCTTTTCTTTCTGCGAGGCTTTCTCCACATAGTTCGCTGAGTCTACCCGCGACCGTGCCCGCGCTCTTCTTCGTTGCCGCAATCAGATCCGCGGATGTGACGAAGTCCTTCTCGGCTTTACTCAGAAGCAGGGCGATCCGAGCCTTCGCCAAATAGAGAAGGAGAAGTTCTCGATCGGCAAGCATCTCGACAGGCACGGTGACGACGACTCCTTCGGGCGTTACCGCTAGGATGCCTTCACACGCCTTGGCTAGGGTGGTGATGTCGACCGACAGGGCTAGGCGAGAGGCCAGCTCGAGCTGCGGAATGACGCTGTTGAGGAAGACAAGCGTGTCTTGAGCGACTTGTTCGGGTGGGCCAGTAATTCGCTTTTCAATACCGCCGTACCTGAGAGTGACTTCCAGAGAGTGCGGTAAGCTTGTGAGTTCCTGTTGGCCTTCCGGCAATTTGCTTTCACTTCACTTTCAGATGCATACAGTATAAAAGTTTTGAAGTGATAAGTGAGCCTGCTAGATGTTACTCTATCGATATCCCAGGCAGAGTGCAGCTGCGAGCAGATTTGCGTCAGAATCGATAGTTCTGCTAGGTGTTACTTATACTCAGCTCGGACACAAGTTAAAGTGCTTCGGCTCGAAAATGCAAGATTTTAAAGCCGATGATAGTTAGTAAGTGTCGACTTTGGACTATAACCAATTGAAACGCTTGCTATTGCACACTCTTGAGGACATTGGGCCGACCGATAGCAGGGGACTCTTTGAGAAGTTGAGTTCAGCTGGGAGTGAGGAGTTCGAAGTTCACGCGGTGCGTATGGCGTTGGTTCGATATTATCGTCAAGGTCTGCTGCGACGCGAACGGTCCGGGGGAGAGTTCAGATACGCAATTTCTAATCGAGGATTAGCTCGGCTTCGATGGCTTGAAGGACAGACGCGGGAGCCAGGAACGAAGTAACGCCAAGACTACTGAACCAGGTGTGATTCCAATCGCCCTTGCTTTAAGTACTAATAGGCCTTATAGTACGCTAAGTGCTTGAGGTGCTAATAGCAATTTTAGGGCTTCTTAAACAGGAGAGGGTCGGACCTTGGGCAACACTTCGTGGCTAATCCACTGTATTCCAGCACCGGAAAGCGAGTACCGGCCTTGTTCAGCAATGAGCTTACCTTCCTTTCGCAACTCACTTACTCTAGCGCGGACCACGTTATCCTTCACTGCTTTCCAGCTAGTCTGCAGAAGCTCAATCAGCTTGGCGTCTTCGATAGGTGCCGGATTGCTCCCGTACAGTATGAGACCGATAGCCTCCTTCGCGGAGATCTTGTCGAAAGGTATGGTAAAATGCAATTTTCCCTCCGGCGTGGTCTCCAGGATCCCCGTGAGCTCTTCGCCCGGCATGAAAGCCTGACTAGACTGATCGGAAGCAGCTTGCCCTCCAAGAGCGCCCGCAGGCTGAGATTGCATGAGTTCTTCGAATTTCCCTTTCACATAGTCGTAATCCCCCTCAAGCTCAACCTCAAGATTGCCGCGGCGAAGCCTGAACCTAAGCGTCTTCTGTGACAACGCCAATCACAATGACCTGGATCAGACTATTATTTCATACTTCCTAACCTTCGAAATTTTGAGGAAGCCTCAGTAGCTTCGTTTGATTAGTTGGCCGAAGGGCCGGCGGTAAACTGAACGAGCAGGGTCATGATGCATATCGAGTATGCGTTTCGCTTGACGCCTATCAAACGTGATATCATGTTTCCCCAAACCAGATACCATGTTCAATAGTTGGGGATGGCTTGAGTTGACCGCATGCGATGATAGCGACGGCTTCCTAGGCTTCGCCTTCGTTTTCTGGGGAACCGAACTAGATCCGTATGGTCTGCCATGACCAAACACATCTAACTTCCAACTGCTGCGGGTCAAGCCGGAATGTTTGCGAGGACTCCGGGCACAGCATGATCGACATAAGAGTCGAAGAAAGCGGTTATGAAATGAGAACGTCCTTCGCGTTCGGAGCCTTAAGGGCCAACAGCACGCCTCACGGTGGCATGAGATAGAAATCAAACCAAACGGCGAAGCAGCGCTCGTCAGCTAGTAGCTTTTGTGCGCAAAAGTTAATGTGATTCAAGTGAATCGAATTCGCGTAAGTCAGTAAGGCACAACCCAATTCTTATTTGTTGATTAGCATTCTTCGTGCAGCCAGTGCGGCCGTAGTCTAGCCTGGTCTAGGACATAGCGCTACGCGTCCAGTGGCCTTCCAAGCCAACGACCCGGGTCCGAATCCCGGCGGCCGCACCAATCCAGCCACACACATTTTTTTAACGGCGAATACGACCGCGATTCATATCTGCAGCAGAGACTTCGCATTATCTCACAGACTAAAGCCCAATAGAAGCAGAACTCCCATCAAGACGATTATCGTGTTTCCAGCGGCAAACGTGACCAACCTGAACTTTGGAGAGAGCCGGTCGTGCCCAAAACCGCCAACGGAGGCAACAACTGATTGCCAAGACAACGACGCTAGGAAGGCTCCAGAAACGAAGGAAACAACATGGTCGGCCGAGCCGGCGATGTTTGACTTTAGACCCAAGATCAAAGTTGTAAAGTAAGCTATGGTAAGAGGGTTAAGCAAGGTCATGCCGAGCACGAAGCAGTATGCGCCTGACCGTGTTGATATGCGAGATTCGTCAACCTCGGTAGCTTTCTTCATTTTGCTCGAATACAGCAGCCATAACCCCAACGATATCAAAGCCAACGCGCTTATTGTGTGAATGACGGACGCGTAGGGCTTGAGGATTGAGACTAAGAATGTGCCGGCAAGCGAGGCTAGAGTGGAGTAGATTAAATCCGCAGATGCTGCCCCGGCACCAGCACAGAATGCAACCGAGAACCCTCGGCGGATGCCTAATTCGATTATCAGAATTGCAATTGGACCGACGGGAATCGCGATGCCGTATCCTGCAATCAGTCCTTGCACGAACAGATCAAGACTCAAGTTTGAGTCGGTGCACGAGGTCTTCAGCTTCGAATTAGGCGTTATGACCCCTTTGCGATCATAAGTTTCTGTGCGTCAAACGATTCTTTGGCAGTGATCTGAGCCATTTTTCGGCTAGTCAAGCCAAGTTCACAGAGTGGCAGCAACTAATGGGTATGCTTATTATCGAAAACATTGTCTGCCAAAAATGAGGCTTAGCCGTGAACGGTGAGCTTGCAAGTTTTGCCGTTGACCAAGCACTACATGCGGGGGCTGGGTACGCAGAGGCACGAGTTCAAAGTGACGTAGGTCACACATACACTTTGAAAAACGGATCGCCCGAACCAGTAGCAATAGCGGCGAAGCTAGGCATTGGTGTTCGGGTTATCGTCGAGGGCGCGATGGGCTTCGCTTCCACGAATAACTTAGACAAAGAGGCAATTCGTTCAGTGACCGGAGCTGCGGTTAGAACGGCTAAGGCATCGACGCGCCTTCTCAAGCACCTCATTCGTCTTTCGGAGGAGAGGTCCTGGACCGGCGAGTGGGAAGGGAGGATGAAAGTCGATGTTCGAAAGATTTCGCCTCAGGAGAAATTCGAGTTGCTCTTCTCAATTGAAAGGAGCCTCGCACAGGACAACGTTCGCGTCTCGCTTCCTTCGCGTATCCTTGTTTTCGATGAAGAGCTTACTGAGAAATTTTACGCGAACAGTGAAGGTTCGCAACTTCACGGTTTTGTTCCTCGACTCAGCCTCATCTACTATATTACCGCGGAGGAGCCGGGAGTTGGCTTGGTGCAGCGCTTCCGCCAAGAGGCTCAAAGCCGCGGGTGGGAAGTTGTCAGCGACTGGAACCCAACCCAAATTGCGGCCGATGACGCAAGGATGCTTGGTAAGTTGCTCAGGGAAGGGATCGCCCCACCTAAAGACGAGTTAGACGTCGTCCTCGGGCCGGAGGTTACGGGCATAATATGTCATGAATCATGCGGCCATCCTCAGGAGGCGGATCGCATCCTCGGTCGCGAGGCTGCGCAGGCTGGGGAGTCTTACATCAAACCGGACATGCTGTGGCATAGGATAGGAACAGAGCACGTTACCGTAATCGATGACCCCACGTTACCCAACTCGTATGGCTTTTACCTCTATGACGATGAAGGCGTGAAAGCGGCACCGAGAACACTAATTGACAAAGGCGTCATTTCGGATTTTCTGCAAAACCGCGAGACTGCCGCCGAACTGGGGAAGAAGAGCAACGGCGCGTCAAGATCTTCTTCTTACGACCGCGAACCGATAATACGTATGGGGAACACGTTCATGAAGCCAGGAGACCACTCCCTCGAAGAACTCATCCAAAGCGTCCGGCATGGATTGTACATGAAGAATTTCATGGAGTGGAATATCGACGATAGACGCTACAATCAACGATACGTCGGTTTAGACGCCTGTATGATTGAGAACGGGGAAATCACTGTGCCCGTAAGAAACCCGATCCTAGAGATAACGACACCAGGGCTCTACGGCAGTGTGACGGCGGTGGGGAAGGAAATGGAGTTTTCGGGAGCCACATGCGGGAAAGGTGAGCCGATGCAGGGCGCTCCGGTTTGGACGGGGGGCCCGGCAATTCGACTGCACAATATTCGTCTCGGAGGGTGAGCAAGAACGGACCCTCATGAGGCATTGCAACACATCCTGCTGGCCGCTAAACACTCCGGCATACAATCCACCGCCGCCGGATACAGGCGAACGACCAAACGAATGGTTCGATTCAGCAATGATTCAATAACGATAACGAACAGCTGGGTCTCCGAAACCCCCACGATTTACTTAGTTTCGGAGAAGCGTCGAGCGGCATGCATAGTCGAAGAGGAGAACTTAGATAGCCTGAGAAAGGCCGTTGAAGAACTCGCAGCAACGATGCGGCTCGGTCCACCGGGCGACGTGGAATTTTCATTGCCGAAAGGACCGTTCAAGTACCAACCGGTAACGGGGGCGTACGACGATAAGGTATCTCAAGCCGAGGATGAGCTTATTGATGCAGTGGAAGCAGGAGTCAATGCCGCAAGGACGGAGGGCGCCGCCCGTGCTTCCGGAGTAGTAACGGCTCAGACCAAGGAGCGGTACGTGCTCACGTCGGAAGGGGCTGAGGGCTCGGATAGGAACACCGAGATTGCGATGACGATTCGTGCTTTTGTTGACGACGATTCGAGTGGCCAAGGGATCGCTCTCGCAACGAACCTTGGGAATTTCAGTCCGGAGGAAGCAGGTCGCACAGCCGGTCGTATAGCGAAATTGGCAGTGAACCCTCAGCGTGGCGAGCCCGGGAAATATCAAGTCGTTTTTGGGCCGTCAATCTTGGCAAATCTTCTGGACCGCGTAGGCGATTCTGTTTCGGCTTATGCGGTCGACCTCGGACTCTCTTTTTTCCAAGGAATGTTGAAACAAAGAGTTGCCTCGGAAGCCTTCACCCTCCACGATGATGCTCGGCTGGGACATAGCCCGGGCTCAAGTTCGCTCGATGACGAAGCATACCCTACCCAAGAAAACTGCCTAATTAGGAATGGTATCCTCGAAATGTACCTCCAGTCCTCATACACTGCCGCGAAGCAGAAGGCATCGTTAACGGGCAGCGCGTCCTTTGAGGCAGGCATTGGAGGAATGACTCCCTCCGCGCACAACATTCTACTCGACCCGGGAGATAAATCCCTAGACGATTTGTTAGACCGCGCTCACGACGGTCTCTATATAACGAATAATTGGTACACACGTTTTCAAAACTATAGGACGAGCGACTTCTCAACCATAATCCGAGACGGCGTATTTCGGATCGTCAACGGCAAGCTTGCACATCCTGTGAAAGGTTTGAGATTAAGCGACAACATGCTCCGCATCCTGCGATCCATCAAAGCGTTATCTAAGGAAAGGCATTGGATTAAGTGGTGGGAGGTAAGAACGCCGACACTCACACCATATGCCCAGGCTGATGGAGTTGGAATAACTACAGCAAACAAATGACTCGAGCCTGATTCGGAAACGGCAACGTCAATCAAAGAGTGGGACAAGGCGAGCAACTTGCTTCAGACGCCCGGTGCTCAGGGGCGCTTATGTTACATATTCCTCTTGTCTCATGTTCTTGTCGTGCTCAGTACCCAAGGCTGTCTTCACTTTCCGTTTCTTCGGCATCTCAACTCACCTCCACAACTCACCTAGCATCACCTCGCCCGTGCGGATATTTAATCAGGCGTGGAGCAAGCGGTGAGAAAGGAGAACGTGGCGCTATTCTACTTGATAGCTATTGTTGCAGTCCCAGTGCTTAGGGCGTGTCGTCTTCCGCGGTCCTAAAGCATTAGCATTAATCATAGCACGAAGATCGCAACTATCATAGAGTCTATGCCAAGGCTTAATGCCAAGCTCTCGTTCCCTCTGTGTGTTCTATCTTGGGTCAGGTCAAAGTTAACGTGAACACGCCGCAAATCTTCGTGGTGAATGCGCACACATCCGAGCCGGCATTGCATATGTTGTTCTTGACCCGAAGATAGGCTCTTAGAGTGAGTGAATCAGCTCATCGGAGACAAAATGATTGAAGCAAAGTACGATCGTTTGCTGCTTGCTCTTGGCGGGACTGGGTTTTTCTCTCATTTCTTCTCCATCCGCGACCGCATCACTCTGCCAAACAATCAGAGCGTCATCCGGCTACCCTCAGTCAGCGTTACCGGACCGAGATGTATCGGTGATCACAACGGTGGCTGGATCCTGCACATCCGACGGCGAAGACTACTTCGCTGTGAGAGTTGACTTAATAGATAGCACCTCAAACATGATTCTATCTTCAAACAGCACACCTATCGGATACAACGCCAACAACTTCACCGTGACCGTAAGAAACGCAGCGATAAGCCCGAATGGAAACCTATCATGGGCAATCGACGTGAACACGTATCTTATCCAAGCCGGTGGAACGAGCGGAAAATACCTAGTCAACTCGACAGTCATTACGATTCAGATTGGTCAAGCCCCAGTCGCAGAGTTCAAACCGGGACTGACGCTCATCTTGACACTTTGTGTGATTGGGCTCATCTTAAGTCGCAGGAACTCTCCAAAGAAGCATAGGATAATGGAAGGGCACTACATATCTTGACTAAATTTGTCGAATTAAGCCACCCAATCGAAGACGAAATGAAAGCCTACCCTGGCTACCCCAGTCCTCAGATCGGCGCTCATACCACACGAGAGAACTCTCGCGCACGATACGGAGGGAAAGCAGAATTCTACATCGGGAGAGTTGACATGGTCGGTAACGTTGGCACATATTTGGACGCTCCCTTTCACCGGTATGCTGATGGTGCCGACTTGAGTCACGTTCCGCTTGAATCGATCGCTGGCCTAAATGGCGTAGTCCTTGATGGAATCCCATCGCCTAGCCGTGCGATTGCGATCGACTGTAATCAGTCAGAGTTGCACGGCCGCGCGGTCCTAGTGAGAACGGGCTGGGATAAGCGGTGGGGGGCCGGCAGCTATTGGGAGCCCGGGCCATTTCTAAGCGATTCCTCAATTGACTTGCTGGTTGCGGGTAAGGCGGCGCTAGTAGGAGTTGACTTCTGGAATATCGACGACACGGAGAACCTCTCGCGACCAGCTCATTCGCGAATTTTGCGTGCAAACATACCAATCGTTGAACATCTGGCGAATCTCTCGTCCCTGCCAAGGGCAGGGTTCAAGTTCTATGCCGTGCCACCGCCAATAGTGAAAGGTGCTTCGTTTCCTGTTCGAGCCTTTGCGGAACTTAAGGACTGATCATTCAAACCTGAGGCTCAGATTAATTGTTGGGTAACCGGTCGCCTGAGTTGAACCCTTCTAGGGGCTGGTCGGAAGGCCTGGGAACATTCCTTTGAGGGCGCCGTAAGCAAATGCGATTCCCAGCAGTGCGAGCACAAAGATTACGATTATCAAAATGATCCATGCTAGAATTGCGATTACGATTGCTTTCAGCCAACCTACGCCGAAGAAATGTTTGATGAGAAGAAGTATGACAACTATTTCGATTATCTCTGCAATTATGCCAATGCTGCCGAGCAAATAGCGGATTATGTCGGTCACTATAATGGCCGATATGACCGTGAGGATTCCGTGCCAGTAGGTGGCTTTGGGGGCCTTGAGTGCCTTTGCCGCTAGCCAAACGAAAATACCGCCAATAATGCCCGCGACCACCAGATCTATTATCAGACCGACGATATCTGCCAAGACTATCCGGCCCCAGCTAGTGCTCATTAGAGTTTTAAGACTTTATTCGACGGCCGAGACAAGCGCTTGCCTCAATGCTTGTTCAGAGTTCTTTCGAGTTCGTTGAGCGATTGTGCGTTTATAACGTCCTTTCGTTCGACCCAGGCTCTGCGGGCCGTGCCAATCCCGAGTCGAATGTTCTTCAAATGCTCCCTATTGTGAGCGTCGGTGTCGATTGCAAGCTTACATCCCGCCCGTAATGCTAAGGCGGCGTTCACATCGCTCAAATCGAGTCTTTGCGGAGACGCGTTTATCTCCAGGAAAGTATTGGTCCTTATTGAGGCCTCGAAAATTTCATCAAAGTCGAGGTCTGACGGATTCTTCTCGTTGATCTTTCTGCCTGTTGGGTGACCAATGATACTGACGAGTCCAGATTCCATCGCAGACACAAGGCGCGTTGTCATTTCCTTCTTACTTTGTTTGAAAGCTCCGTGAACGCTCCCTACGACCACGTCTAACTCCTTTAGAATGGGACCGCCGCTTAATGCTCCATCAGCTGCGATGTCTACTTCAGCTCCCTTCAAGATATGAATCCCATTCAATCTATCATTTACGCGGTCGATTTCTTTCCTTTGGTCTCGGAGGCGTTCCTCATTGAGGCCGTTCACGATAGGCATTTTGCTGTAATGGTCTGTTATGGCTACGTACTCGTACCCTAGGTTCTTGGCCGCTTGGGCCATTTCTTCAATTGTCTGCTGTCCATCGCTCCATCGGGTATGAACGTGTAAGTCGCCACGGATTCCATCGTATGGTATGAGGTGTGGAAGTTCATGCTTGCTTGCAGCCGCTACCTCTCCGCGGTCCTCCCTTAGCTCCGGAGGAATGTAGGATAATCCAAGCTTCTCGTACAACTCGTCTTCAGTGCGTCCCGTGACCGGCTTGTTACCTTTGAATAACCCATACTCGTTGAGTTTGAATCCGTGGGCTATTGCTAGTTTACGCAGCGCTATGTTGTGGTCCTTGGAGCCTGTGAAATACATCAAGGTTGCACCGAAGGATTCCTCTGCGACTACGCGAAGGTCTATTTGCAAGTTGTCCAACAGGATAGAGGACTTGGTCTCGCCCTTTTCCAAGATTTTTTGTACTCCGGGGAGCCGTGAGAATTTGTCTAATAAGTATGTTGGCGTCTCGATGGTTGCTACTATGTCTATGTCGCCAACGGACTCCTTCATTCTGCGTATTGATCCTGCGGTTTCAATCTGGAGTGCTTGCCCAGTTGAATGGACGGCCTCTTTTAGTCTCTGGCAGATCTCGTCCGCAATCGGTAGGGCATCGCCTAGTAGCTTGCGGCCTTGAGACCTTTTCGCGAGTTCGATGCCGCTTAGGATGTTCTCCTCCGTCTTCGGCCCTAAACGTTTGATCTCTCTAATCTTATGTTCTTGCGCCGCATGCTGGAGATCGTCTAGCGTTTTTATCCCAAGTTTCTTGTAGAGCAGCGCAACTGTCTTGGGCCCGATTCCCCCGACGGCTAGTAAGTTTTCCAGATCGACGGGAGTATTCTTCTTGAGTTCTTCGTAGTATACTAAGGTTCCAGTATCGATAATCTCAGCGACCTTCTTCGCAATGGCGTCGCCGACTCCGGGCAGGTCCGTGAGCTTACGTTGGGCGTACACCTGCTCAATTGGTTCGGCCAAAGATTCTATCGTGCGGGCGGCCCGCCGATACGCGCCTGGCTTGAATTCAACTCCCTGCATTTCAAGCATGTCAGCAATTTCGTTAAGGATTCGGGCTACCAGTTGGTTCTTCATATGAGGAACATCATGCTTCTGGCGTATAAAATTCCGACGTGACGTCGTCTTCGGTGTTTCCTTGGGGTCCGTAGTTGGTCAGGGTTAGTACGGTGGAGGCTCAGTAAAAGAGAAGTGCTGCGAGGAAGAAGGTAGGTTATGTGAGCAGTAACCTTGTACTCTGGTCCTGTTGATGTCAAGCGAGTGGTGAGACCGCGAGCTGTAGATTCTTCCAAGAGAGATTTCGGTTGCCTCTTGATTGTTGGAGGAAGTGATGTCTACTCTGGGGCCCCAGCTTTGGCTGGCATGGGGGCTTTGAGGACTGGAGCAGGCCTAGCCGTCATAGCTGCGCCTGCTTCGGTTGCGTCGACAATACGTGGTTATTCTCCAAACCTCATCGTGCACCCTCTACCAGGGGAGATGGTCACTCGTTCCTGCACGGATAAAGTGTCTAAATTGTTGAAGTCATCCGACGCTCTTGTCTTGGGTCCTGGCATCGGACTTCATCCCGAAACCAGAGAGGCGATACCTTCGATCATTGAGATGGCCGCTCAGAATCGGAAACCTCTTTTGATAGATGCCGATGCAATCACGGCGCTTAGCGATAAAACAGACATATTGCGTAGCGCAGAGACAGTTATCACTCCGCACGTTGGCGAGTTCAGAGCGATTTCGGGTCTTAATGTCCCGAGAGACTGGAGAGAGCGAGTGAAATTGTGCAAGAATTTCGCAATGGAACATTCTTGCATTGTCGTCTTGAAGGGGCACAACACCGTTGTTTCTGATGGTCGACATGTAAGAGTAAATTCCACTGGGAACCCAGGCATGGCTGTGGGCGGGACGGGAGACGTTCTTTCAGGCATGATCGGAGCTTTCTTGGCGCAGGGTTCAGATCGCTTCTTCTCAGCAGTGGCGGGAGCATACCTCCACGGTTTGGCCGGCGACATGGTGCGCAAACACAAGGGTTTCCATATGGTAGCAACGGACCTTATCGAAGCATTACCCATCGTACTGCGACGATATGATCGTGAGAGGCGTCGCTGATCGCACCAAAGGTTATACCTCACATGACTAATCGAGCGTGGCTATGGGCTTAATCATTCATCACGTGGATGCATTCGCAGATGTCATGTTCGGCGGTAATCCGGCTGCTGTTTGCGTCCTCCCGGAACCGCGAGAGGACGCATGGATGCAGAAGTTAGCACAGGAATTGAACCTATCCGAAACGGCGTTTCTTCAGAAGCGTGGAGATGGGTACAACCTTCGGTGGTTCACACCCTTGGTCGAGGTCGAGCTATGCGGCCACGCCACCCTCGCGAGTGCTCACATTCTCTGGGAGCAAGGTCTCCTACGCGACAATGAGACCGCTCGGTTTCATACGCGGAGTGGCCTCCTTAAGGCAGAGCGCCGTGGTGAGTGGATTGAGCTTGATTTCCCGGCGCTGCCCGAACGGAAAGCGCCAATTCCCAGAGGCATTACAAGGGCTCTCGGAGTTCGACCGAAATATCTGGGACGAAGCAGATTCGATTACATTGCCGAATTTGAATCGGAGAATACGGTCGTGAACATCAAACCGAACTTCACGCTTTTGTCAACTCTGCCCATCCGAGGGCTGATCGTCACCGCAAAAACGAAGCGAGGACCATATGACTTTGTCAGTCGCTTCTTCGCTCCGAGGGCGGGCATCAACGAAGACCCCGTGACCGGCTCAGCACACTCTGTCCTAGGCCCATTCTGGAAAGGCAAACTTGGGAAGAGCGAACTACTGGCGTACCAAGCTTCGAAACGCGGCGGCGTTGTACGGGTCAGGGTCGGCGATAGGCGAGTGTTCATCGCCGGGAAAGCCGTCACAGTATTTCAAGCAGAACTCAAAGAAACGCAAACTACCCCCCAAGCAATTACGTCATTGCGTGGCCCTGCTACTTGAATTGAGGATAGACTTGTGGATGTCGTAGTCAGAATTTGAGAAGCAAACGAAAACAGCCTCTTCGATATTCGTGTGTCCGTTGAGGTATTCACGTACTGTGGAGGTTGCGATGTGGGCGGCGCGCTTTAATGGAAAGCCGTACGCGCCGGTGCTTATCGATGGAAAAGCAATGGAGTTCAATTCATGGAGTTCGGCTAACGTTAGTGAGTTACGATAGCAACTCCGAAGTAGTTCGTCTTCTCTTTCGTTACGTCCTCTCCAAACCGGACCAACCGCGTGAATGACATACTTCGCTGGTGGGCCGTAGCCCTTCGTGATCTTAGCTTGACCGGTTTCGCATCCACCCAGCGACCGGCATTTTCTAAGAAGTTCGGGCCCTGCCGCTCTGTGTATTGCCCCATCAACACCTCCGCCGCCTAGCAGAGACGTATTGGCGGCGTTCACAATTGCGTCGACTCGTTGCTTCGTAATATCACCCAACACTACAGAGACTTTTGGCATAAGCTAACAGTCCTACCAAGTTTCAAGGATACATTTTCTCTTAAGGGCTGGCGTCTCTATCAGTTAGCCCGTGGCTTCGCAAGAGGGCGATTACGTTCCGCCTAGAGAGCGCAAAGACTAGTATCGAACCTAGCAATCCTATTGCTATCAGGCTCCCTAGCAAGATCCCGAGCCAACTCAAGTAAAGAGGAATCACGAGCAAATAGCTGAGGTAAGTTCCAACGACTAACGTGACAACCAGAATCTCAACGCCGACTCCGACAAGCGTCCATCGTTTGCCTTTCTGATTGACTATGTGCCAGGCGGCTAGGGTTGCAAAGAAGTTCGCGAGTGCGCCGCCAATCATGTCAACAGGTCCTAGGCCCCCGAAAACGTTAGCGACAAAAGCTCCCAAAGCTAATCCAAGAATGGCAGGCCATCCAAATAGCATAGCCAGCGGGAGCAAAGCATCGGCTATTCTGACTTGGAAGACCTGAAAACTGATGGGGGCGAGAAACACAACGCCTACCGCGTATAACGCAGCGAACACCGTCGTCAATGCAATCTGGATGGAATTCTTTGTTTTCAATCCTTTACCTCCCTACTCCGGGGTTTCTTAGGCGCAATCGGGTGGGAGGCCCCACTCACGTGCCTCAACTGCCCGTTGGTTTACGAATTAGAATTAAGTCTTCCTGAAGCGACCGATCTTGTATTAATAAGGTAAAGGAGAGCGGAAGTCTCTCTTCCGACTTTGGTAATTTTACGCTGAGTCAGTTCTCTTAGAGAGATTCTTTGTCATCTTTACGAAGCTCTTGCCGCTTTCAGAAATCTTTGACCGCGTTTCTGGGTTCCCGAGCACACCTGCTAAGACCACTCCGATCGCGAATGAAGCAACAGCTAGCGCGAAGCTTCGCTTTGATTCTCCGTTCATCACATGACCTCCTGTTAAGTACTGAGCTACAGTTTACGCTCTGATATATTAATGTACCATAAATGAAACATTAATATACCATCAAAAGTGTATGGCCGCCTCATGGCAGTCAGTCCAGTTGGACATGAGGAATGCACGTGTCCGACGATAAGCCACACCCCCAACCAAACCCAAAGTGGCCTGACCATCCAGCGTGCGCTCATGTCCAGCAACCGACTGCCTCCCCAAACGAGGTGAAGGTCTCTTGGTGAAATGTCTCAAATGCGGCGGCGAAGTATCCGGCCCAGCGAAGGAATGGGATATGCATCCGAAAGACGGACGCGGCCCAGCGTTGCATATCAAGCACTTCTCATGTCCTCAGTGTGGAAAGAAGTTCCGCCTAGCAACGAAACTGGCGGGCGCATAAATCGGCCCAGCAACCACCGGCCTGGGTCCATCTTTTTCTCTATCTAACCTTTCAAATCGGGGGACTCTGCAGTTGCCGCTTTTCACGTGGCAATTCGGTCCACTTAGTGAACTCCGGAGATGGTTCTTCCTCCTCATACAACTTTAGCCGGCGAGCTTCCAATGTCATCGGGGTTTGATCGAGATATTCGGCGGCCGTTACAACTATGTTATTCGATTTAGCGGCAGAGTCAAACACTGGGTCGGCTTCAGTCCTCCAAGCTTCGGACCGCAATATGTGGTGTTCGAGTATCACTTTCCGAACCGCCATGGCGACGGTTGATGCGTTCATTAGTCCGCGCTGAATCGCAGGCTCCGAAACTCTGACTCCCTTGAGGTATGTTGGTGGTCCCCCCAACACCAGAATGTCGGGCTTCTCCTCCAGGATCAACTCCATGGTTTCGTTTGACATTGGGCCTTGAACATCAGACGCATGCAAGAATGTCTCTTCGCCACACTTCACGCGAGTCATGAGGACCCACCCCATCTCGGAATTGTCTTCTCCATGCGGGACAGGGCGAGATAATGCGATCTCAGTCGAACCATATTTGAAAGATCTTCCGTCTGCGGTTTCGCATTTTCCACCATTTCGCTTTACGAAGCGTTGAAACATCCACCCTCGTCTCCGTTGTCCAAAATTGATTGAGTTCCGGATATCTTTCGCGAGAACTAGCTTACCCCGATATATCCTCTCAGATTCCTCGGGACTGGATCCGACCCAGACAGTTTCCGTATAGTTTGGCGTGTGATGGTCGTTGTGGTAATGTGAAACTACTATTGCATCTGCCTTCGCCGCATATTCACGAATTCTCGAACGACATTCAGCCCTAGCCCGATATTCCCTAGGGTGTGGAAGCTTTCCAAACCTGGGGCCCAAGGCTACGCCCGCATCGATTAAGAGCTTAACGTCGGGCGTTTCGACGAATGTGCACATGGAGCGGACGCCGAAGCTCTCGAAACCTATGGGGACTATGCGAATCGCAGGCAAATCTCCGGATTCTTCCTGTCGACGAGCGCCTCGGTGCTCGAAGATAAGCATTCAAGGAGTCCGGTTTAGGATAGCCAAATAGGCGACTTAGCGTTAGTGAAGGTTGCGGGCGATGACGAGTCTGGCCCAATTGACGTAAGCGTGAGAAGGATCTTGAGTGCGCGAGCCCGCGGTAAAGCGAAACTCTGAATCGTCGGGGAAGTGAAGATCGGCTCAATGACACCGTCAGGTTGGTTTTGGAACTCTAGCGTGCTGGCTAGAAGTTCCTACCAGTCCGAGACTACATTTCAAGGATGGAGACAAGGAAAGCTATGTGGCTAGCTCATGTCCACAGGCTCCGCAGAATTCCGCGTGGTGGGGGTTAACGGTGCTGCAGAAGGAGCATGCTCTTGTAGAGAGGGTTTTACCGCAACTCCAGCAGAATTTGTTGTTCGTTGGATTCGCCAACCCGCAGTGGGTACAATAGACTACGTCCGGGCGCTGTAGGTGCATGAAAACACCACGCGGATAGTGGAGATTTTAGAGCAATGAGCCCTCTATTCTTCAGGATAGAGCCAGAACTCGTTGCCGTCCGGGTCCTTGAACATCGCGTAGGTCCCCCATTCTGTTTTCTTGGGTTTGGTTGTAAACTCCACGCCCTTGCTGCTCATTTCCTTGTACGTTTTATCAAGGTCGTCCACTTGGAACGCGATTCCAGTGTTGCCTTTCTCTATGGGTGTAGTCTCGCAAAGATGTAGTTCTACATTCGAACCCTTCGGAGCCACGGTTATCCAGTGGCCTTCATTCGCCCGTACCTCTAATCCCAAGTTTTGCTTGTACCACTCCGCGGATTTTTTCGCGTCGGAAACTACGATAGCCACATCCAAGATCGACTTAATCATTTGAATCGAACCTAGCTCTCATAGGGTCAAAGTGATTACTTAAAGCATTACGCAACATCTACAGGTCGGTTCACAATGCCTCCCTTCCGGACTGGGAAAGTGCCTACGGACATCCTGGTTCGTAATGTGTTTCGATATAGGGGAGCTAGAGATCGTTCCGTCATTCTAGGGTCGTCGATAGGCGAGGACGCGGCCTTGGTATCGATCGGAAAGGACCTGCTGGTCCTGACTACGGATCCGGTTACTGGAACAACCTCCGACATTGGATGGTTAGCTGTTCATGTGAACGCCAACGACGTGGCCTGCCGGGGCGCGAGACCGCGATGGTTCTTGTGCGACCTACTTCTTCCTGAGGGATCGAATGCCGCTCTGGTTGACACAATTATGAAACGAGTAGATAGCGCGGCGAAGACTGTTGGCGTCGCTGTTGTGGGCGGCCATACAGAGGTCACGCCTGGCCTGAATCGCCCAATCTTGATTGGGTATATGGCTGGTGTCGTTTCGAAGAAAATGTTCGTCACATCACATGAGGCACGCCCAGGAGACAGAATCATCATGACAAAAACTGTGGGCATCGAAGGGACGTCGGTCCTAGCTGCCGACTTTGCCCATCAGCTTAAGCCCAAGATTGGCACCGGACCTCTGAAGCGAGCCAAGAACCTGAGAAGTTTGATCAGCGTGGTGGATGATGCATTGATAGCCGTGCGGGCAGGGGGCGTCACAGCCATGCACGATCCCACCGAAGGGGGTATCTTACAAGGGCTTTGGGAACTCGCAGAAGCCTCAAAAGTTGGCGTGACAGTATATGAGGCACGTATGGCGATTCGGCCAGAAACAAGACAAGTGTGTTCTGCACTCCGAGTAGATCCTCTCCGGCTCATGAGTTCAGGCTGTCTGCTTATCGCTGCCGATAGACGAAAGAGCACCGGGATTTTGCGCAAGCTGAAAGAGCGCGGCATTCCAGCAAATGTTATTGGAACGGTGACCCGACGTAGCAACGGGAGAAGATTGGTAACGATTGACGGGGGTGTGAAGGAGATTCAGTCATCGGAACGTGACGAGCTTTACAGAGTTATCGAATTGTATCGAGCAAAGTGAAGCTAACGCCTTAGAAATTTAATGCAGCCCGGCAATCAGTTTCACCTTCCTCTCCTATTTTTATCGGCTGAATAACAAACCACATAATATGGTGGCTTAGATCATGTCGAGGGTAGGGGCTCTCGTTCAGTTGTCTTCGGACATAGTGAAAGAGACGTTAGAGAGGCCGACAGTCTTCAAGGATGAAACGCCTCTTTCATTAGAGTTCATACCTCGAAATCTTCCTCACCGAGAGGAGCAGATGCGTTTCCTCACTCAGCTCTTCCGTTTCTCCCTCGACAGCCCGTTCTCCACAAGCCAACGCGTGCTCATAACAGGCGATGTTGGAACTGGAAAAACGGTTTTAGCTCAACGTTTCGGCTCAGACTTAGTCAAGGCGGCAAGGAGCCGCAAAGTCAACCTTCACTATGTGCACGTGAACTGCCGCGAGGCGAAAGGCAGCCTCTTCATGATCATAAAACGAATTCTGACGCAGTTCGAACCTGAGTTTCCGAAACGCGGCTTCGCCCCCGAAGAACTCCTCCACACCCTCATGGACATGCTAGACGACAAGGGCATACACCTCATACTCGGCTTGGATGAAGTTGAGCACCTGATAAGAGTTGAAGAGTCAACCCCAATCTATAACCTAACCCGCATCCAAGAAGAACGTGTTGGAAAA
>CAZHKA010000035.1:0-69081 GCA_964533505.1 uncultured Candidatus Bathyarchaeia archaeon
AAAAGACCTGCAGAAGGAGTTCGATCTAACCTATCTATTCATCTCCCATAACCTCTCGGTCATCAGATACATGTGCCACCGAATTCTGGTCATGTATCTAGGAAAGGTCGTCGAGGAAGCCGATACTCTACGCGTCTATGACAGCCCCATGCACCCATACACGTATGCACTCCTCTCCTCCGCGCCAATCCCAGACCCTGACCGAAGGAAAGGAATCGCATTACTTGAGGGCGATGTCCCGAGTCCAATCAACATCCCTTCAGGCTGCAGGTTTCGAACGCGCTGCCCTTACGCGACTGGTCTATGCTCTGAAACAGAACCTGAACTGGAGCCCACCGCTCCGTCTCATCTAGTTAGATGCCACTACAAGATCGACTTCGTTGCCAAGAGCGTAGCTGAACGACCCAAGACAGCACAGCGATTAGCGTAACAGAAGCGTAATGGCAATGATGACAGCCGCGAGAATAAGCAGCGGAAGAAAGATGGTCTCAAGCGATGCAATCGCTAACGCCAAGTAATCCTTCCCCTCGAGTGAAACAGACGCCTTAGCCACCTTCTCCAGGTCGTCTTCGTCCTTCTCGTCTTCCATGGTGCCTTACCTAGGCATCAAAACATCTCGATCATAACGTAATGAACCCTTCTCCGCCCCCCTAAACCGAGAATGAGGGCCGCCGAAGGGACTTTCACGCCTCGAGCTGGCGGTTTGAACCCGGATCGAATTGACATATGATGCCCGACCCGGACCCAAAAAACAACTTGTTTTTGGAGCTTCGCCATGACGCTTTTACTTTCAGCTTGAGGGCTAATCCCACTGGAGAGTATGCCTTTCCTTGTCAAAGTGACTCCGAATTACGCCACAATGTTCCCTTTGACGGCTAGCGTTGCAGCGGATACGGGTGTACATCTCGGAGACGGCAGTCTACGCATCCGGCAAGAAGGCGTCGATACGAATTAACCTTTCAACATTACAGGAAACGCGCTTGACGATCAACTATATCTCCTCGGACACGCTATCTCCGCCATCGAGTCAGCATATAACATCCACAAATTCGGAATTCATCTAGCCCCCGAGGTAAGGTGGATGAGCATCGGATATCAAAGCAAAGACCTCGCACTCTTCAAACACAAAACGCTAGGGCTCCCCAACGGTCGAAAGATTGATCCCCCCATACCAACCAATCCTCGATGACACGCAACTGATGAAACATTGCACGCGAGAGATACTCGCCACTGATGGCTTGCTGGGCTTCTACAACGCCTCAAAGGATGACCCTCACAACTACGCTAGAATCCAGTTCAAGATGACGACTAGAAAAGTGATGGAACAGATGGCGAGTTTTCTTAGACAGAAACTCTGTCTCGAAGTACCCCTCAGATTCAATACCGAAACTATAGCATCACCCTACGTACGCCCGTGCCATACATTGCAGATCAATAGGTCAGAGGATATTGAAACCTGGAGAAGGGCGATCGGCTTTTCGAATCCATCTCACATCACCCGAATGATGATGTTCGAACAGTTAGGAGAATGCCCACCGAGAACATGTATAGTTGACCGTTTGGCGTTTCTCTCCGGATGTTCTAACACGCTGAAGGCTGCGGGACCGATTCCCGAGTCCGCCTTTAAGTCTGTGGTATCAGCAATGAATCGGGAGGATGGATCACCTATCTCGGAAGTTCATCAAATGATGAAACGAATCAAGGCTGTGAATGAGCGATTGCGTCACTTAAATAGAGAACTCCCTCGAATCTTTCAATTAACAAGTTAGAAAGGAATGTGAGGGCCGCCGCCGGGATTTTCACGTTGTTTTCAACGCTTTGAACCCGGCCTTTCCCCGGCCACTCGGCCTCTAGGGTCCACAGCCTTGTATCCTCCTTTGGAGGTCTATACGCTACCAAGTTGCGTGGAGTTTGTGGGCTCCTCTACGCTACGGCGGCCATCGTTCGTTAGTGGACCGTAGTTGTTCATATCAACCTTTGCCAAAGGTCCGAATCGAACACCTTTTCTTTTCATCCGAGTCAACCGCCTGCTAGGCGATTTCAGATGGTTAAGGTCGGCGTTCATGTCTCGATTTCTGGGACGATTGATCAGGCGATTGATAGGGCTCGTGAGCTGGGTTGCGATACATTTCAGATATTCACAAGGAACCCGAGGGGATGGAAATACAAGAAGCTGAAAGAAGAGGAGGTGGATGAGTTTAGACGCAAGCTAGCATCGGACTCGTTGACTCCTGTAACGGCCCACATGCCTTACCTGCCCAATCTCTCTTCTCCAAAGAAGGCGGTCTACAATAGATCCGTAAGGTCGCTCTCAGTAGAACTCCAGCGCTGTGACGCCCTAGGGATTCAGTACCTTGTTACCCATCTGGGCAGCCACTTGGGAAAGGGACAGGAGTTAGGGCTTGAGAGGATAACAGGGGCCATCAACACCGCCAGCGTCGAGAACCCGAGTAACGTCATGGTGCTCCTGGAGAATACCGCTGGCACGAAGAACAGCATGGGCTCCTCCTTCGAGGACCTCAAGAAAATCCTTGCCCGCATCGATGATAAGAGAAGGGTTGCGATCTGCTTCGATACGGCCCACGCATACGCCGCAGGTTACGACCTGCACAGCCCTCGCGGAGTCGAGGAGACACTGGCACGGTTCAACTCAGTCTTAGGATTCAACATCCTGAAAGTAGTTCACCTTAACGATTCTAAGGTCGGCCTAGGGTCCGGCCGAGACAGGCATGAACATATCGGGATGGGGTACATTGGCGAAAAAGGCTTCAGGGCGTTTCTAAAGCATGAAGCCATACAGAGCCTGCCATTTATACTGGAGACGCCGATTGATGAGCGCAGGGATGAGTTGGGGGACTTGAAGAAAGTAAGAGAACTCTCAGCTTGAGCTGAGCTCAACAAGGAGATTGTTCAACTCATACATGAAAGTTCGACGAGGCAAGACTCGCTCAAAACCGTTAGCCAACGCCTGCACCGCGATCTTGGACTCCACGTGCGAGTAATATCCAATCAACCTGCACTGACCGCGGACGGATGCAATCAAAGGTGCCCCAAGCCGCGTAAATGCATCAAGATTCACAAGCAGGGCTTTCGGAACAGACTCTTTCAAGGCGCTTTGCAGTTCATCAAAGGTAGTCGTCACTTTGACTTCTAGGCCAGACTTGAGGGCAGCGCTTTCCACCCTAGAAGAAAACAACAGGTCTGGCTCAAGAACAAACACTTTCCCGCCCATCAATCATCGTCCCAAGGCTAGATGGCGAAAAGTCGGGAACGCAACCGATTAAAGTTAGCTAAGAAACCTAGGGCCAAGCCATGATCTTCAAACAGATTCCGGTCGGCACGATGCAGAACTTCTCGTACATAATAGGCGATCCAGTGACCCAAAAAGCGGCTATCATCGACCCGGCCTGGGAAGTTGACAAACTCCTGAGCCAATGCCAAACTGCGAACCTCTCCGTGGTTAACGTCATCAACACACATTCACACTACGATCACACAGAGGGAAACAAGGCCGTAGTGAAACGAACCTGCGCCCGAGTCGTGGCGCATCAAACCTCACCGATTCGAAAAGATATCCCAGTTAAGGATGGCGACCCTGTGGAGGTGGGTTCACTGCGGATCAAGGTAATCCATACCCCGGGTCACTGCCCTGACCATATTTGCCTCCTTGTCGAGGGTAAAGTGTTGACCGGCGATACGTTGTTCGTCGGCGAATGCGGCCGAACTGACTTAATCGGTGGAGATTCGGGAGCGATGTATGAGAGCCTATTCAACAAGTTAATGACGCTCGATGACTCGACCGAAGTCTATCCCGGCCACGATTACGGGCACAAACCCTCATCTACAATCGGCGAAGAACGCAGAACCAACTACACTCTGAAACCGAGAACGAAACAAGAATTCATCAAATTCATGTCCGAACCATGAACGAAAAGCGACGACCCCTGGATTCTGTCACTAATCACGCAGTGCTGAAGAAAATCTTAACGACGATCGGCGACCCTCCGCCGTCCGTCTACGCACCAAGCGACGACAGCCTCCTAATGATCGATGCAATCGCAAACCATCCCCTCACCGGAAAAAAAATCTTAGACATGGGGACCGGCTCGGGCGTACTCTCACTGTACTGCGCCATGCATGGTGCCGAAGTAACCGCGTCAGACGTCGATCGGCCAGCGGTCGAGGAGGTGGGTCGACGTGCCGACGAACTTGGGGTACAAGTTAAGTTATGTACCTCTGACCTATTCAGTAACATCTCGGATAGATTCGATCTGATCCTCTTCAACCCGCCGTACTTGCCTAGCGTAGAGGTTGTGGATAGTACCGTTGACGGAGGTCCGGGCGGGACAATGCTTGCCGATAGATTCTTGGACGAACTGCCACCCCACCTAAGCACGGCGGCAGAGGCTTTTCTCTTGTTAAGCAGCATCAATTATCCTATCGCGATTCAGCTGCGACATACGGATCTGGAGTT
This sequence comes from uncultured Candidatus Bathyarchaeia archaeon, assembly GCA_964533505.1. Taxonomy (GTDB): domain Archaea; phylum Thermoproteota; class Bathyarchaeia; order 40CM-2-53-6; family 40CM-2-53-6; genus FEN-987. The sequence goes on from CAZHKA010000035.1 coordinate 4,475, forward strand.
CGTGACGGTAGCTAAGAAATCGCTCTTCTTTGAAGAACTCCAAGTCTTACGGGTGCGTCTTAGAGACGATCTCACGGTTTAGCGACCTGATGGCTAGATCGTCGTCATAGAACTCCTTCTCTTCAACGGGCTTCCTTCCCGAGTAACCTTCATGCCTAGAATGCCAGAACGCAACATGGTCCTCCCCTAATTTCCAGCACAACCAAACTCGTTCCCCCAGCCTAACTGCCGGAAAATCAACCAAACCCATGCTCATATCCCTAAGAACACAGCCCATTTCCTCGAGTTTCCTAACCTCGCTTTCCAACTTGTTCATTGCCTCCGTCATGTCGGAATCATCCTTGGCGCGATCGGTCTCATCCTTAACTCTCAGGACATGCTCAACAATCACCTTAATCTCCGGCAAAACCTCCTCAGCATACTTTGGAGTGTAGAAGATAGGCAAGGTTAATTCCTTTGGAAGCTCGCTGCATATGAATAAGACTCTTGCGAGATAAAGAGACTAGCCCCGTCGTAGAGCCCTCTGCCTGGGCGATAAAATCGCTGAGCAGGGCGAGGGTCGGACATTTGGCAAGCTCAAGTAAGCAAGGAAGGCCACTTGCCATCCCAATTTGTTTTGCATTCGACGGATCGAGACTTTACAGTTCAATCGATGAGAAACCAAAAAAGACCGGCCCGCTTGCGTTAAAACGAGTCTCCAATATCATCGAAAACCCAAACGTCTGCCTAGTCATTGACAAATACAGGGAAGACTGGCGCAAACTGGAGTATGTCTTAGTCATCGGCCATGCCGTAGTGACTAAGCGGGGACAGGAGTTTCCACGGGCGCTTGCACTTTTGCGAAAGAAGTACAAGCAATACAAATCAATGAAGATCGAAGAACGACCGCTCATCATCATCGAACCACACCGCTTCATAACCTGGAAATCGTCAGGGACCCCTGCAACGGTCAAACCGAAAGGATATGGGCGATTCAAGCAGGCGTTGTCAGAAAATTAGAGGCCTGCTGAGAGTGGAAAAGCCGGCGGAAATTTCAGGCTTTCGATCACGTGAACTAGCAATTGCTGGGAACTTCTTTTTCTGCGAAGTGTGCAATCTAGTTTGCGAGTGGGGGGACCCGTTGTGGCAAGAACACCAAAGCCAACTCGGGTTTCACAAAATGAAACGTATGTTTCTACTTCGATGCGCAAGATGCAAGAAGGTAGTTGTCGATGCCTATGCGGAGTACTCACCCGAGTTGAATCAATTCTGGTGCAAGAACTGCATAGGCGACGTCGGTTACCTGAAGTTTAGGTCTGCAGCCTAGGATATGATATCGGTTCGAACTTCTTTAATTCCAATGCTTGCTTGACGCCTTCCAGTAGGCTCTCCAGTACGGATCAAACTTCGGATATCGTATGGTTCGCTTCCTGCCTCTTGAATCAACGCCGCGAAAGGCCCGGCGTGTCGTTAGTTTGCCAATTACCGCAGATCCGATACCTGCCGGCCGAAGACTCGCCATGACTCTCCGAGTTCTCTCGGGTTTGCAAGCGATCAGGAGGCTTCCTTCACTAAGAGAGTGGAAGGGATCAATGTGGAACAATTTGCAAATCTCCTTTGTCTCTAGGGATACCGGAATGTCGGAAAGAGCTAGTTCGACACCTACTTTCGAAGCGTTGGCAACCTCCAAAACGGCCGCTATTACTCCTCCCTCAGTCGCGTCGTGCATTGCAGTTACTCCGTTTTCGTGCACTCCTACGGAGACGGCTGCGAGAGCATCGCTGACGGTCGATACTTTAGGCAGGTATGCAAGGGCCTTCTCGAATAAGTCGGAACCTATGAATCTCTTCACTTTCCTTGGGAAGACTCTGGCCAATACCGCTGTGGTTTCTATGGCTGCTCCTTTGGTGAGAATAATCTCGTCCCCAGGATGAGCCATGCCAGAAGTCAAGTATTGATCCTCCTTTCCGATTGCGCACATGGTCCCACCGCCGATTACCGTGTAATCGCATCCCTGATACCTACCAGTGTGGCCCCCGATTATTGCTAACCCCAATTTGGCGCACTCCTCATGGAAATATTTCCAATAGTTTGCAAAGAGGCCTTGAGACATTGTAGGAGGTAGGTTGAAGTCGAAGACGCCGTACTGGGGTACAAGCCCGCTTGTTGTCAGGTCGGAGGCGAGCAAGTTGACCGATAACCAGGCGGAGGCAGAGGCCCCCAAGGTTGGAATGAATGAGAGAGGGTCCGCAGTAACAACAAGGACTTTTCTCGCCCCGATCCTCACAACGGCGTTATCGACCCCAAACCTCGGCCCTACGACAACGTCACCTCTTCTTGCGCCCAGCCGGCGGTAGATTACCTTCGCTAGATACTTGCGGTCAGGTTTTCCGAGAATCAATCATTTCCCCAACTCGTCCACTGACCAACGGCTAAGTCTACCTAAGGACTACCCATAAAGTGCCGCATAGGTTGGCCTGATATCATTGGTAAGGTTGAAAGCCTCAATGAAGAACACCAAGTCTATGTGAGGCGCTCCCGACCTCAACTCAAGCTTCTCCAAAGAATTGTACGCGGAACGCGCCTCGAATCGCCTTTATCAAAAGAAGAGCTACAGGAATCCAGATCAGATCGATGAGAGTGCCAAAGTCGAAAGCTGCGAGGCTGAGACCTGCCATAAAACCCGCAGGCGCGCCGTAGAAGAATGTAAATGAATAGAAGAACCAATCTGGAAAGAAGAACGCCAACGTCTCGTAGACAGTTGCTATCACCATGGCGAAGACGAGCCACGATGCTGATTTCCGTCTGAATTTGTTCATGATGAGAGCTTCAGGCCCCCGCGCCCATATCATACCGGGTATGTAAATTACGGCAAATGCTGCGGGTGCCGAGCCAAAGATTAGGACGTTAATTGCTTCTCCAACGGCCGAGCCAATGGCGGTAGACCAGAAGCTGACTCTGCGAGGAAACAGCACGCTTAACGTGAGATAAACCGCAGGGGCGAAAGTGATCTCAGACAGCGGCGCGGGCAGCGGAATCCCGAGAAGAGCGGTGGAAAAGGCAGTGGTTACAGCGATCAGTGCAGAAAAACAAGCGGTCTCGGCAAGGAATAGAGTCTGGCTGCGACCTTTCGTGCCCATGCCTTCGACCGTTTTCCTCTTTTCGGCTTGATTGGACATAGTCTACACCTCCGTCCAATCGAGACGTTCAGAAGCTGCGAATGCAGAGCCGCAAAAGTCGACTATAGACCTGCAAGGTCCACTGAGACTGATTCCCATCTTCCTTTTCCTACGCCGGCATTACCCGGATCAGGTTCACGGGGTCAACGACCATTGTCGTCCTCTCAGCCGGGACACACCCCAGCTCCCCCCGGTACCTTCTGCGAAGTGGAGGCGTAAGGGTCGGATTTAGCCTTCTCGTTTAGCGGTCATGAACGAGATTTACTGATTACTTGGCATATTTTGACTTGAGTTCAACTCTATGAATTTCGACGCGCGGTGCGGCATAGAGCGTTATGAATGGATCAGGTTTGCTTGTCTCTCCGGCTATAATCGTACCTGATGAACTGCCAAGATCGTCGAATAGCACATCGCCGTTCTCCTCCCCAAGAATTGCTGCATGCACCCTAGACGGAACAATTCTTACTCGACTATCGAAGCGCTCCAGTTCACTCTCCGACTCCATCGACCAAACAATTAGCTTGGAGTCGACCGGTTCTCTTCTGCCTAGGATGTACAGAGCGCCTTTTTTTAGCTCGACGGATGCGAGTGTTCCGCTAAGGAGTCTCCGTGAGTCCGAATAAAAGAGTGGCGTGGTGCGGCCGAGCACTATAATGACGGGATCGATTGTGGCGCTAATCTTGAACGGCTCGTGGGCTCTAATCGAGTTCGCACCATATTGCGCCGCATAAGAGGAATAAGCCTCCTCGAAGGCCGGATGTTTCTTACGAAAGAGTGGAAGCGAATTGTCCAATCTCTTTTGGAATGATGCGAGCGTTTGCATCGTTGCTCTCATCATGTTTTGATGAAGCCGCTAATTAAAGGTCCATAAGATCTCTCTGCGTTCATAACTGAACGCTCGCAAGTCTTTGGAGGCCATCGTTGCGGTCAAGGTTCGGGTTGGGAATCAGAGCCGAAGCATACTGCCATGACGATAAGGAGTCAATGGAGCTCTTGAAGGGCGCGAATATCATCAGTCCCAGAATTTTCTGGTTGCCGCTGTCGAAAATCCTATTCGTAAAGGAGCGTGCAAGCGCGATCTTGCTAACCGCTTTTCTACGGCTGGGCGATAGGGATGCGGAGAGGACTACGAGCGACGATTCTTTCTTAGGCAACTGCTTAAGGGAATGTGCGTGTAGTCGCAGGATCTCTCTAAGTAGATCTTGACGATATGAAGCCTGTTTCTTGCGCAGGGCGCTATGGGCTCTGGTTTTGACTTCGATGTAAGTCCAGACGTTGTCGAGCGATACTGCCAAATCGGCGTGCTTACCGCCGGGCAATGAAGGCTCAGACTTTACCGCGATACCCCGTTGTGAATAAGTTCGTGCGATTCCCGACACAACGGCCTTGTGGTCGAAGTTCGCAGCATACTTCAGGCGGGAGACATAGATGCCGGTCTTCACTCTTGCGATCCACGCTTCCGGCCCTTCTCCTCTCCTCGATGCCTTATTGAATTTTCCCTTTCGGAATGTTGACCGTACAGGAGAGGTGTTCAAATAGCGTAGGTGACACCAACGTGTCAATTCCAATCGTATCAGAGGTTGAGAGGGTTGATCCCCGACAGTCTGAAGAAGTTCATGTCAGAGAAATTTGACAAGGAATACGACGGTGTAGTTGGTGTCTTGGCCTCCCTAACGGCGGAGGGCAATCCTAACGCCTCGCCTAAACACTTCCGAATTAGGGATGAGAGCCATTTGGAGTTTACAGATGTATTCTCCCAGACGCTGGGTGACGTATTGAGGAAGTCCCCTCAGGTTTCCGTTGCCTTCTTCGATCCGAAAGCAGTGATAGGCTTCAGAGTTAAAGGAAAAGCAAATCTGGAGACCTTCGGCCCCTTATTCCAACACGCTGCAAGCCAACTCGAAAACATTGGGTTCAAACCCAAAGCTTTGGTGAGCATAGATATTGATGAAATTCAATCGCTAAACTTCGGGCCTAACACCGGCAAGAAGATAGCTTGATCCAATTTGAAAATACCAGCAACTTATCTTAATCACTGCTCGTGAGGTTCGATAGTAACTCTCTTGATTAGTCGGATATCTGGAAAACTTAAGAGTGATATGTTAGCTTTCCATGGATGACCTTAGCGCATTTCGTATACTTATGTTCCTTCGAATTTCCAATATCAAGAACATGCGTCACATCCACGCCCTCCGATTTCAGAAAGTCGGCGATCATTGATCGATGACATCTCCAATAGAGCGACTCCGCACACATAATTGCCACACTCTCGGCATTGGCCATCCGAAGGAGTTCTTGGACTCCGTCCCGGAATTCGTTTGTTTCCATGTAATCTGCGAAATTCCTGAATGACTTGTTTCTCCAACATACATTTGGCGAAGAAACGCCGAGTCCTTTCCTTCTTCCTCCCAGCTTCTTTAGCCAAGCATACCGTATTCCAGCTCTTGAAGCGTTGAGTTCTATTGTTTCCTTATTGAATTGTGGGTTGCGATGAGAATGCGGAAAGCTTCTCACATCAACCAATAGAGTAACTCCGTAAGGCGTGAGGAGTCGAAGGAGTTCCGCGGAGGTTCGAGTTGAATGGCCAACCGTAAAAATGTGCAATTGGGTCTCGCGTGAGATTTTCACATTAGAGGTTATATGACATCTACATCGTGTGGGTAGCTTTCCTTCAACCCAGCCGGTGACATTTTGACAAATTCGCCCTTTCCGCGAAGTTGAGAGATTTCGGTAGCTCCGCAGTAACTCAGACCCGATCTTAAACCACCGACGAGTTGGTTAATGAGTTCGGAGGCACTGCCCTTGAATGGTACGAATGCCTCAACGCCTTCCGGTACGTAGTCCAGGAGCGCACCGACGCTTTCAAGCTCCGGTTGATTCGATTCGCGACCAAGCCTGTCATACGAAGCGGCCACTGAGGCCATTCCCCGTACCAGTTTGTATTTCCTTCCTTCTCTCATCACAGTCATCCCGGGGCTTTCCTCAGTCCCCGCCAGAAGGCCCCCTAGCATTACCGTTGAGGCGCCGGCGGCGATTGCTTTCGTAATGTCTCCAGAATTACGAATTCCTCCGTCCGCTATGATAGGCACTCCGGCTTCATCCGCGACTTTCATGCATTCCATTATAGCTGTTAACTGTGGTACTCCCGCTCCAGTTACAATCCGTGTAATGCAGATCGACCCAGAGCCGATCCCTACCTTCACAGCGTCCGCTCCTGCTCTAATTAAGTCGGCCGTGCCTTCGCTAGTTGCTACATTGCCTGCAATCAGTTGCGTACTGGAAATGGTTTTCTTGACGGTTTGAATAACCTCAAGAGCGACGTCAGAGTGAGCGTGTGCTATATCGAGTACTAAGACGTCGGCACCTGCTTCGTGCAGGGCCTTGGCTCGCTCCATGAAGTCAGATTTGACGCCAATCGCTGCTCCAACCATCAGTCTCCCCTTTTCATCCTTAGATGTGTTCGGATACTGCTCACGATTGAGTATATCCCGACTTGTGATTAGGCCACGTAATTTGCCTTCTTGGTCAACAAGCGGTAGTTTTTCGATTTTATGCTTGTGCAATATTCGCTCTGCATCTTGCAGGCTTGTGTTCGGCGGAGCCGTCACCATATCCTTGAGCGCGGTCATGACTTCACGAATGGGTTTCTTGAGATCCCGTTCAAAGAGGATGTCGCGTGAAGTGAGTATTCCTTCCAGTTTGCCTTGGTCGTTGAGAATCAGGAGACCTGAGACTTCGCGATGCGCCATCAGGTCCTTCGCTTTCCTCAATGTTTCCTTTCCATTAAGACTGTAGGGTTGATCGATCACGATGCTCTCTGAGCGTTTGACCTTAAGCACTTCCTCAACTTGCTGTTCAATTGACATGAATCGATGTATGACTCCTATACCACCGGCGCGTGCCATCGTAATCGCCATGGCGTGTTCCGTGACTGTATCCATTGGTGCGCTGACGATTGGAATATTCAGTTCTCTACCCCGAGTAAGCTTGGTTCTTGTGTGTACATCCTTCCTGGAACGAACGGCAGTTTTCTTTGGAACAAGTAGGACATCGTCGAAAGTCAGACCCTCAGTGATTTTGTTTGACATATCAAGCTGTACCCGATTATACTTGGCCCCAATATGGCTGAGTCGTTTGCGCTTGGTTGAAGGAACGAGAAGTTTTCCGATTCAACGGGCGCCAATGACATGCCCGTTAATCAACCAAGCCTTTCCATCGAAATTTAAGCTTTGGTGGGGCACCGAGCTTCTTGCATCTAATGCTTTGCTGAATCCTGAGCCGGATAGCTTGGGTCTAGGTTAAATATGTCATATGTAATAATCTTGGCGAGTTACCATGACAGCGACCGCCCAAACCACCTACAAACACCCGGAAGTTCTCGTGGAAACGTCCTGGGTTAAAGATCATTTGAATGATCCGAAGGTCCGAATCGCCGAGGTCGATTACGATCCTACCGCCAACTACAATCTAGGCCATATTCCCGGAGCCGTCCTCTTCGATTGGAAGAAGGATATGAACGACCCGGTTACGCGCGATATTCCCAGCAAATCGCAACTAGAGGATCTCCTCTCCAGAGTCGGATTAGGCGCAAATTCGAAGTTGATTCTTTATGGAGACTTCAACAACTGGTTCGCAGCTTTCGCTTTCTGGATTCTGAAATATTACCAAGTTGACAACGTCGTTTTGATGAATGGAGGTAGGAAAAAATGGCTGGCCGAGGACGGACAGGTTACGAAAGACCAGCCGGGCTATAATAGAACCGAATTCAGAGTCAAAGGAACCAATGAAAACATCAGAACCTATCTCGATGCCGTGAAGAAACGGTTGGGCCAACGAGGCAGCGTATTGGTAGATGTCCGAAGCCCCGCGGAGTTCACGGGAGAGATAACTGCGCCAGTCGAATACCCTAACGAGCACGCTCAACGCGGCGGACACATTCCAGGAGCGGTGAACATTCCATGGTCACAAGCCGTGAAGGAAGATGGCACGTTCAAAGAACCTGAAGAACTTAGGAGGTTATATGAGAGAAACGGAGTGACAACAGACAAGGACGTTGTTACGTACTGCAGGATTGGAGAGCGCTCATCCTTCTCGTGGTTCGTTCTGAAATACCTCTTGGGCTACCCCAACGTAACGAACTACGACGGATCGTGGACCGAGTGGGGCAACATGGTCAAAAACCCCATAGAAAAAAACCAGTTTACCTCACCTTCCTCACAATAAAGTGCATTAGGTTTCCTTCCTTCCTCGATTCGAGCACATCCTGACCAGTTTCGTCACTCCACCGCTCCATCTCAATATCTGCGGTGGGATCATCTGAAACAACATGAACCACATCGTTCACTTTGGAACTTTCGAGCAACTCATTCAACCTAACCAAGACCGCGGCACATTCCACGCCAATCTCCCACAGGTCATAGTCCGGGTACGCCGTGAAACATCGGACATGCAAGTCTCGTACCTGTGCTCTGATTCTATCGACAGCCGCTCTTGGTTCCACCAGTGACCCTAACCCGCTTGTATCCGAATTCTTAGCGACCTCAACAAACCACCCCTCCCCATAGGGGAAATCATTCGCGAGTTTCGGTTGATCATCTAGCCGCGAGTTGAGAGCGACTAGCCTTCCAGATAGTGGTGTCCGAACGACGCCGAAATATCTTGCACTCTCGATTGTCGCTACGCCTTGGGATTTTAGAAGATTGGTTCCTATAGGTTTGAATTTCACTTGATTTAGTTTGCCAACGAGGGCTGCATGAATGCTCGTTATCCCTAATCGGATAGCTCCTGCTGAATTGATTCTTACCCAGACATTGTTCTCAAGATCGTACAGCAGCTCGTCCGGGAACTCGCAGTGTTCAATCTGCAAACGCGTCGTCCTTGGTTATTGTTGAGCCTGGAGTGATGAGAGCGAACGATTTGGCTGGTAGTTCACACCAGCAACAATCCTCGGCGGGTCCAGGCGTTCCGTCAGGAGTTCGTTAATGCTCAATTTGCATGTCGTAGCAGTTTCGGGCTCAAACCCTTTTATCCCAAGGATAGCCATTCCCTTTGTTCCAACTTCTCTCCGTGCTTCGTACGATTTCTCAATGACATTTACGACCGCTGACACGGTCGCCCCTGTCTTCTGCACGAGCTGAATGCATGCGTTACGCGTTTGCCCAGTGAATCCGACATCGTCGAATATTATCACACTGTCATTTTGAACTATCGAGCCCTCAGGGATTGCGAAGTAATGCTTCGTTTTCTTGGTCGCGGACTCAACTTCCAAGTCCCCAAGAATCTTTCCTCTCCATGTTGCTGGAACCTGCGGTTTCATACGATCGTAAACCTTGACGGCTCTTACGAACTTTAAGCCTGCGATGCTAGCGTACACAGCGGCGAGAGGCGGCCCAGATGACTCGGGAGAGAGAACCTTCGTTACCGACCTCCCCAGCTTAGGTCTGAGCACATATCTCACGATATCCCCAAAGAAGGGCGCGTCAAAATTCTGATTTACAAATGGGACATCCAGCCCGCCGTCTTTGAGGACCGAGAATTCCTGAGGATCCATCAAATGACTAATCAATCGCTCAGTTAGATTATCAACACTTTCCCGAAATTTCGAAAGTAAGGTAACTTCATTTGAAGCAATAAGAATAGAGTCTCCAATCTTGGGAAAATGAACTTGAAGCGCGAAACCAAGAATGTTAGTGTCTCGAGGCTGTTTCACTAATTGCTGATACCGGTCGACCGCAACGACCTGATGAGAGATTTGAGCTGGTGATGGTGCGAAGCGGTCAATTCTGGCGATGATTCCAACCTCACCTCTAATTGCCTCGGGAGCCAACACCGCGTCGTCGTTTACTCGAACTTCATTCCCCTCTTTCAACATCACAAATCCGGATTCACGTCCAGGAATTCCGCGTGCCATAATTGACCCCTGAGGAGAAAATGACGCGCCCTTGTTTAAGAAGGATTGGAGATAAGGCTCCTTCTCTTGCTCTGATCACGTGACGTCCACGATATCCTTCGAAACCTCGTTGCAAGAGACCAATGATGGAGAAGACATGAGGAGACGAGTAATAAGCAAGCGACGAGACTGAATCGTTGACCCAGAATGATCGTGGCAAAGGGCCTGGAAGGGATTATTGTTGACAATAGTTCGATTTGCAAGATCGATGGTAACGCAGGCCGACTCATCTACCGTGGATACGACATTCATGACCTAGCCTCGTCCCTCTCCTTCGAGGAAGTAGCTTACCTCCTATGGAATGGAGACTTGCCAAACCACCAACAGCTGAGAGAGTTAAACAACGAACTCGTTCGTCAACGAACCGTCCCGCAGGAGCTGAAGTCGGCGATCCGTAACCTCCCGACCTCATCCAACGCATTAGACGTTCTTCGAACTGCTATATCGATTCTTGGAGCCGAAACGCCTCTCAAGAAACCCGAGATGATGGACGCAATCGCCATCTCCGCTAAAATCCCAACGATCAATGCAGCATTCTACCGGATTCGTAATGGGCAAGAACCTATCGAACCTCGCGATGATTTGAATCACGCTGCAGATTACTTGTACATGTTGTCCGGCCGCGACCCAGAACCGGTCAAAGTTGAAGCTCTTAACAAATACTTGATCCTACTCGCGGACCACGGGATGAATTCTTCGACATTCACCGCGAGAGTCGTAGCGTCAACCTGGGCCGATATGTATTCGGCCGTCGTGGCCGCGATCTGCGCACTCAAAGGACCGTTACATGGCGGCGCACCCGCCCCCGTACTCAAAATGCTGCAAGATATCGGCAAACCGGAACGAGCGGAAGAATGGATAAGAAACGAGTTGAAGTCGGACCGCCGCCTGATGGGCTTCGGACACAGGGTGTATAGAACTACTGACCCACGTGCCGAAATATTGCGAGGGATCGGGGAGAAGAGCGCGCCAAAGGATCTGGTCGAACTCGCGGAGACGGTTGAGGAGACGGGTATCCGAATCCTTCAAGAGTACAGACCGCAGCGAAAGCTGTATGCAAATGTGGAGTTCTATTCAGCCGTTGTAATGCATTCCGTCGGTCTGTCCCCCGACCTCTTTACTGCCACGTTTGCAGCAAGCCGATCTGTAGGGTGGACCGCGAATGTTCTAGAGCAAGCTGCTAACAACAGGCTAATTCGACCCGAGACAGAGTACACGGGCCCGATGAACAGGAAAGTTGTCCCTATTAACGCTCGATAGACGCAGAATACCGTGCGTTTAGTCGGTCTCCCTCTACTTCAGTTAGTTCAAGCAACAGCTTTCTAGGCCGACTGGTGAGAGCGGCTTTTTCTGGCAGGGTGCTTTACCCGCTGATACATGCTTCGTGGTACGACTCGGCCGCCTCCTTGGCGACGAATGCGAGTATAACCGCAGCCGCCAGATAATCGGCCCACCACCACCCGAGGAAATATTCTGCAAGAAGCCCCCCAAGGAGCGCGAGTGACATGAAGAAACATGTGGCGGACTCTATTGCGTCGATCTTCAGCGGTAGGCAGTTAGTCTCCTGACCGACCTTCCTCTTCTCGAGCCAGAGATAGGGCATGACGATCACGGCTCCGATCGCGATCAGAATACCGAGAGGAGAACCCTCGGGTCTGACACCAGTAAGGTAAGAATAGAGCGCTCCGATACCAATGAGCGGAAGCAGCAAGAAAAGCAGACCGCTTCCGATTTGAGAAGCCATTCTCCCTGAAATCTTTGAACCAGCTATGTCTTCTTTCAAGTGCCCAGCGACGACAAGAGTTGAGAGCAGCTCCACTAGGCTGTCACCTCCGAATGCCACCAAAGCTAAACTTCTTATCAAAAGGCCTACGCCAATCGAACCAAGAACCTCGACGCTCATCCATGCGAAACTGATGTATTCCAACCTCATTCCGCTCCGAAGCCGCTCATGCCTCCATGAGACGTGGGTTGCGCTGCAACAGCAAGAAACACAGTTCGCACAATTTTCTGGGGAAGTGCAGCTGGCGCATGAATTCTCGGCACAACCGCAATTTGAACATGAGGTGCCAGTCACGGCAGACAACAGAATCGCTAGCCATCATTTAGCTTGGCTTAATTGCTTAAACACTTGCGCTTGATTTTCATCTAGTTTATTATTGAATGACCAAGTCGCCTCAAACTCGACCTGACCCAGTTGTCACGATCAAGAAGACCAGGGCAGCCAGTCCCACAGTTGATGTTCCAACGCTGTACTCGAACGCGGCGAGAGAATTCGTGAACGTCCATAGGTAGCCAAATATCGAGTTAGCCGCGAGCGAGGCTAGCCCAACTAAGAGGTAATAAATGGCGTACGCCGTCCCTTTGAGTTCTTTCTGCGTAAAATCAGGCACTATTGCGCGCTGAACTGAGTCCGAAATTCCAAAATAGATTCCGAATAGGCAACCAATAGCGAAACCATAGACCCAGCTTCCTACTAACATTATCCCAGCTGCTGACGTGGCAATGAAAGCTACGTAGCTGAGACCCAGCACCGGCAGTTTGCCAACCCGGTCCGCAAGTATCCCGCAAGGAAACGCCGCGGCCACACTGACCGCGTTGATTACAACGTAGACAAGTGGGACTTGCCCGTTCGAGACGCCAAGCGATGACGCCCTCAACAGGATAAATGAGAAATTGTAGGCTCCCACCAAGAATACCCCCAGCACAGTGAGATAGGAAATAAACCGACGATCCAGTACCGCCCGGGCATTTTCGAACAGACGCGTCTGTTTTTTCAACCCCACAGCTTCTTTGACGAAGAACACGAGTATTAGCAGAGAGACGATAGCGGGCGCGAATGATAGCCAGAATATTCCTCTGAAGCCAATCAATGGAAACACGAGGTAAGCAACTAGCGGGCCGAGAACTGCGCCGATTTGATCCAAGGATTCATGCACCCCGAAGGCCTTACCCGACACCGATTTCGCGATCGAATCGCTGATGAGAGCATCACGAGGTGACGTCCGCGCTCCCTTACCCGCCCTATCAGTGGCCCTGACAGCCAAAGCCTGCGGCCAGGTTGTGACAAAAGCGAATAGTGGTTTCGCGAATGATGAAAGAGCATAACCAAGAAGGACCAACGGTTTGCGTTTCGCTATCCTGTCGGTGATTACGCCGGTCAGAATGCGAAACATATTGTTCACGGCCTCAGCGCTCCCTTCAATGAGCCCGACGATTACATAGGATGCTCCAAGTTGATCGTGAATGAAAATAGGGAGTAACCCGAGGATCATTTCAGTCGAAAAATCCGTGAAGAGACTGACATAGCCCAACCTAACCACGTTCTTGAAACCCAATGAGTTCGAACTCGACAAGCCCGCTTCGTCGGGCCCTTCGTCTTCGGGCTTCCTTGGGTTCCAGTTCATTAGCCAGCACATCGAACGAGTGTTGTGACTAAGTTTCGCCTTATATTTACAATATCGAACGCTTAGCCCGAGAGAAGAAGATTGCACAGACACTTATCATGGGGTCCATATCTAGTGAGCAAACTTCAAATAAAGTGCGACTTCCACGGTTTGTGATGAAGATTGTTTGTCGATATAAGAGTAAAGACGGCTCCGAGTTACAAAGTTGCGTACCTAACGCATGTTGGGCCTTATTCAGGGCAAAACATGTGGCGTGCAGAATTTGCCCAGCTCGTCAGATGGGCGAAGAAGAGGAAACTGCGCACGGGTAAGTGGATCATGTACTTCATTGATGAGTGGGGTAAGAAACCCGAACGGCAAAGACGATCCGTCGCCTGCCTTGAAATAACGGGGCGCGTCGAACCTGAGGGAAAGATCAAGGTCATGACCCTGCCACGACAGAAAGTCGCATCTGTCACGTTCAACCCTGATAAGGTCGCGGACCGCCTAGTTTACCATGGGATAGAAGGCTGGTTACAATACCGACCGTTCAAGGAGGCCGGGCCGAGCAGGGAAGTCTACATCGCAAGCCCATGGATTAATCGCCGAGCTTGGGCGAATGCGGAAGTTCAGGTCCCAATAAAGAGAAAGTAGCAAGAGGCTCCCGCAGAGAACCAGTGCCCGTGCCTCAAATTTGAACGCAGCCACACTAAAGAAACGGGAGAGGCTTGACATCTACGCGGACATACTTGAAGTTCTGAAGCGACAACCTGATGGCGTACTAATCACGAGAATCTCATATGGAGCCGGACTTCCGCTCGATCGGATTAAACCAATGCTTGACGCGTTGACGCACTGCGAGTTAGTTGCCGTTCAAGCTAAGGGCCACCCCTTGCAATCTAGCTTCATGCAGCGGCGCTTCTTCTATGTAACCAGAAAGGGGCTAGAATTTCTCGATGCCTACCGTAGAATCCAAAGTCTACTGACATACTTGCAGAAGGAAGCCAACGTCGCCAAAAAAGAGAAGCCCACGGCTCCCATCGCCTTTGTCGGCGCTCCAGAATAGACGTGGTCGATCGAAGCAGAGAAACTTAAAGCACTGACCGAAAACTTCGATCAAACGGACAGCGCGGCGATGAAAGCTAAATTCATCTACACTGGAATCCACGTCTCAAATCTAGAAAGAGCGATTTCATTCTATACGAAATCTTTGGGAATGAGACTGCTGTTCAAGACGGAGATAAAGGAAACGGGCGGCCGTGTGGCGTGGCTAACTACGAAGGAAACAAGACAAATTCTCGAATTGAACTGGTACCCTAAGCGGTACAAGCACGGTGGGAAATCCGGGCTTGACCATTTAGCCTTCGAAGTTGACGACGCGTCAGGCGCTTACAGGAGACTCGCTTACAAACAAAAAGGAGCTATACGTCCTTTCAAGGAAGGAAGATGGCTGCTGGCTTACATCAGGGATCCTGACGGGAATTGGATAGAGTTGGGTTCGAGGACTAAAAGACCCAAAAGATGAACCATTTCTACGTGGACAGGTTAATTGTTATCCAGTAACCTCCACCGGTAATTTCAACGGGAATCACTGACTTACCCGCGACAACCCAGAAGGGCGGGTTCACAACATAATTGGTCAGTGGACCGCTTGCGTAGCCTATTGCGTATGCCGAAAGCCAGACGGTTGGAGTCTCGGTCCGGATAGGGATTATCACCATTGACCCGTCAGCGCTGAAACCCGTCCCGACTATTCTGCCCGTTTGGTCCCGGATTGTCACTTGGAGGTTGTACAGGAAGTTCAATGGATAAACGAAACTAACATACAATGTATACCCCTCTGTAACCCCTTGACCAAACGCGGGGACGAAACTGCATCCGAGGAAGACTAGAGCCAGCATGATGGCAAATGCGGAGAGCCTCATCGGGCATTCAACCGTTTATGCTAGTGTACATCGCACATATAGCCTCAACTTAAGCAGCTGAAACGTGAGGAAATATACAGGATTAAGTTTCTCGTAGATTACGTGCGAAACATCAATGTTTCGTCCAGCGAACATTGATATACCAGGGCCACCGAGCAGGCGCCGGAAGATAACGGAAATGCAAGACAAATGGACACACGAAACCCTCCTCGCATCGCTACTGCTAGCAATTTCGATCATATCGGTCACGCCTCCGCTCACACACGCAGCCCAGAATTTCCCAGCGAACCCAATAACAATCGACGCGACCGGCCAAGCCACAGCATTCGGCAACGGGCCATCCGGACCGACCACAATGACTCTGAACGCTACGGTTTACACTAATTCTAATCATTGGCTGATAATACAGAACATGACAGGAACACTCACGATTGGTACGTCGACCTTTGCAATTATCAACGGCCAAGGCAGCGTCAACACATTCGGTGACGTAGCAATCTTCTGCAACACTAATGCAAGCTCATCCCAAAACGAACTCATCCTCCACGGATCAATGAATGGAAACAACCTGACTTTCGATTCACCAAGCCAGATCGTCTCCCTAGCATATCTCTCACTCTCAGGAACTCTCAATCAGAACAACACCCAAACCGAGTCCCAACTTACCGGAAGCACAAATTCCACCGCAACCATTACCAGCTTCTACAATACAACCTCAACGGACTCCACTGCGACCAATTCTACTTCACAACTCTCAGCTACAACCTTAGTTCAGGAAAACTCCACGCAGTCTGGAATCAGAAACGTGACCACCACGTCCGTTAACTCAACGGTGGCATCTGCACTAGTCCAGCAGAATTCTACACAAACTAGCGTTGCGACGACCCTCGCGGCTAACGCAACTATAGCATACACGCTTCTCACACAGAACTCGACACAATCAAACGCCGTGAACGCGACTACCGCCCTAGGCAACTTAACAGAAACATCCGCAGTGGCTACGGCGAACACGACAACTGCAGGCTCGCTGATTGGTAACGTAAGTGCTCCTAACAACCCATCCGCCGCGGGCAACTCGACAGTGACGGTCACTCAATACCTCAACCAAACAATCTCCGCCACACAAACGATCGCAAGCGTGACCATAAGCTACACCACGACGGTAACGGTAGCTAACAGAACGATAACCCAAGCAAATCGACGACCGCTACTGCGAAAATGGGGACATAGAGTCCCCCCCCTCCGATTTTTTCTGATGCCGTTCTAAATAGAGGCTTACGATTCGTCCCTCAGGGCTGTTGAAACCCTCGGCAATCACATTCATTCTCAGTGCAATGACGGTCAGCCGCGGTGCTGTGCTTCAGCAAAATATGCGAACAATTCTTGCAACGAGTAAACCAGAAGGCACTCGCGCTGTAACGGGACGGTTGGGTAACCGATGATTGAGCCATGTTTCCTAGCGACCGCCCGTTCCATGTTCTTGCATGGAAAAAGAGCTTGCGCTCTCAGAATCCAAGGTCACTGGAGCTAACCTACACCCATTCTGTTTTCAACTACCCAGTTCAACTGTAGAGCATGGATGATTCGTCCAGAACCCTTTTTATCAGTTTTATCGATTCGGGCGGACTAAACGATTCAAGTAGTCGACCCAACAGAATGAGGCATGAGCATGAATCGGAGAGCTTTCCTGAAAATCGCGCTCGCCACATCCGGTGTCGCCGTGGGCGGCTACTTTGGCGCTCAGCTTCTCGATATGGCCAATACTTCTGTCCTATCCTTGGATAATCAAATGGAATTTGGAACGACATCGTTCACAACTAATGATTGGAGGATCCCGCACCTCATGCGTAGGGCCGGATTCGGCGCTTCGCCTACAGAGCTAGCATTCTACGAAAACCTTGGCGTGAATTCAACAACAAATCAACTCCTGAATTATGAGAGCATTGACGACAGCAACCTGTCGGACCAACCCGACATTACTATGCAATTCATGAGAAAAACCCCCGCTGGGGAGATTGCAAACTTGGTCTGGTGGTGGGTTAACCGAATGATCAACACGCCAAGGCCTCTGGAGGAGAAGATGGCGCTATTCTGGCACAATCATTTTGCGACGGCGATTTATAAGGTCAGAAGCCCCTTCCTGATGTTCAAACAGAACCAATTGATCCGTAGCAAGGGCATGGGCAACTTCCGCGATCTCCTGATGGGAATGACCGAAGACCCCGCGATGCTCATTTGGCTTGACGGAGCACAAAATAGGAAAACCGCCCCGAATGAAAATTACGGCCGGGAAGTGATGGAAGTCTTCACGATTGGCGTTGGCAACTATACCGAAGATGATGTCAAGGCAGCGGCCAGAGCATTGACAGGATATCAAATCGATAAATCAGGAAATACGTTCTTCAACCCTAACAAACATGATAACGGGACCAAAACGTTCCTAGGCCAAACAGGTAACTTCGGCCCGGAGGACATCGTCGACATCCTAGCGTCCCATCCGGCGACAGCGAGATCCATCGCCCGCAAACTCTTCACATATTTTGCTGACGACGCACCCACCGATGATACGATAAATCAAATTGCGAACGTCTTCACTGCGACGAACGGCAACATCAAAGCTGTCGTCCAAGCCATTCTGAACTCCTATGAGTTCTGGTCCAGTCAAGCTTACCTCGGCCTCGTCAAGAGCCCAGTGGAGTATGTTACGACGGCGCTCCGCTCTCTTGGAGCAACGGTAAACCCGAAGGCCGCTGTAGGCACGCTGAACAATATGGGTCAGCTTCCATTCGACCCTCCGAGCGTTTTCGGATGGCCTGCCGGAGCAGCTTGGATCAATACTTCAACCATGCTGGACCGATACAACTTCCCCTTATTCGTAAAGAACCTCGATAATGCTAGCGTCGCGTTTGAAGACTCAGTTGATACGGCAACGCGGATCCTTTTCCCCGAAGGATTACCAGCGGATGTATTGCAGGTCATCCAGCGGTCTACCGATTCACTTACCGACACGCTGGAAAAAGTACGGAATCTCATTCGACTAACAATGTCCACCCCATATTACAACTTGAACTGAGTGGTTAGAAAATGCCAGTCAATATTACTCGCCGCCTCTTTTTGCGCCAGCTCGCTCAGTCAATTGGCCAAGTGCCATCACTAAACCCACTAAGCTTTGGGCCAAGAATACTTGACATGACAAGCATGCAGTCACCGCAACAAGTTGACGGTATGAAGAACCGAACCCTCGTCGTTGTGCAACTCAGTGGTGGCAACGACGGATTAAACACCCTCGTTCCCTACACTCAACAAACCTACTACAACGCTCGGCCCACCCTCGCGCTTGCCAAGAATGATGTCCTTCCGCTCAGCGGCGACGTTGCATTGCACCCTAGCATGACGGCACTTGAATCCCTATACAACGACAAACACTTGGCGATTGTACAAGGAGCCGGATACCCCAACCCCAACCGATCCCACTACGAGTCAATGACGATCTGGCAGACCGCCTCCCCAGACGAGACGATGCAGACCGGCTGGCTTGGCAGATACCTCGACACAGCACGAAGCGTCGACAGTTCAATCAACGCCGTCGAACTAGACGCATTATTATCCCCCACCGTTGTTGGAGAAAAAGAGCGTGCCATGGCCATTGAGAGCCTGCAATCATTCAAGATCACTTCCCTGACAAAACAAAGCCAGACAACTGATGAGATGGCGATTAAGGCCTTAGACGCTATCCAGTGCAGCTCATGCCAGGAGTACAATAATCTGATCACTGCGATGATGGACGCTGGACTCGATGGTATGACCGCCTCAGACATAGTGCGACAAACTGCCGCCAACTACCAGACCTCGGTCACTTACCCAACGGACGACTTTTCTAACAGGTTGGAACTGGCAGCACAAGTCGTCTCCTCAAGCCTGAAGCCAACAATCATCTACCTACAGATAGGCGGCTTCGACACTCACGCAAACCAGAAGAACACTCAAGCGAACCTCCTCAAGACGGTCAGCGACGGCATATCTGCATTCTACCAGGATATGGATTCGAAGGGCAAGGCGGAAGACACATTGATTATGACTTTCTCGGAGTTCGGGCGCAGAGTTCACGAGAACGGCAGTCAAGGTACAGACCACGGAACCGCTGAACCAATGTTCTTAGTCGGAGGACAGGTAAGCGGTGGACTCTACGGAGACTACCCCAGCCTCTCAAACCTCGATAGTAACGGCGACCTCATACATACTGTCGATTTCAGGCAAGTTTACGCGTCGGTGCTTCAAGATTGGCTTGGAGTTGACTCTACACAAGTCCTGAGTTCACAATTCCAAAAACTCAACATCTTCTAGACCTAGTTCCTTTTACGAAAACAGTAGTAATTAGTACGAAACCGTATTCGGAAGGGCTAAGGTTCTCGGACATGAGCAAGATTACGTTAACGAGAGTGACAGCAGACCACCTCGATACCCTGATTCCTTTATTTGATGCGTACAGGCAGTTTTACGCTCAACGGTCCGATCTTGACGGAGTAAGACATTTTCTAACTGAAAGATTGATTAGGAATGAGTCCGTGATGTTTCTCGCCTCCGAGGATTCCCAAGCTACAGGATTCGCCCAGCTTTATCCCACATTCTCTTCGTTGTCCATGAATCGCGTATGGATTCTGAACGACCTTTTCGTTAGTTCATCGGCGAGAGGACACGGAGTGGGATCGGCTCTATTGCAAGAGTAAGCGGTTGGCCGTTGAAACGGGGGCTAAAGAGTTGGAGTTGGAGACCATGAAGAGTAATCTTACCGCACAACATCTCTATGAGGGTCTGGGCTGGAAGCGTGACGAGATCTTCTACCGGTATCACTTGCTGATTTGAAACTAGCAAACGATTCGGCGCTAGTCGACCACATGTATCTCATTTTGACGGCGATGATAAATCAAATGCCAGATCTGATGCTCTGGATTCAGAGACGATTAACCGAGTTTGCTTGGCTAATCCGACTTACCTTGACCTCTTTGCGTCGGTAGTCATCGATCAAGTCATCGGCATGAGGCCTACCGCCAGCCTGAACGATTTTGATCAGGATATCGACATCATACGGCACTCGATAGAAGCTCAGACTCATAGCTCCTTGTTCGTACGTTAAGACCGAATACTCCGCCCAGGCATCGGTGTGGAAGTGCTCCTGAGGTAGGTGGTAATCGTAGACGACACCGATGCTGCCGGGGTTGAAGAATAAGCCTTCGCCGATGCGACGTACTTGTTGTGTGTGCGTGTGACCCCCAGCCATTATCGCTGGAGCGAAACGCCCAAGCAATCGGTCCCACTCCTCTTTCGAGGTTTCGGGCAGAAGGACATCATCGTAGGAATTGGGAGAGCCATGAAAGCAAAGCAAACGCTGCATTTCGCCCATCCTAATTTCGACGGTTCGCTGAAAACCACGCAGGTAATCCAAATCATAAGCGGAAAGCTGGGCGAGCGTCCAAGCGCGCACTTCACGTTGCTCCTTAGATATCGGCTCACCAGAATCGTCGTCCCCTGTTAGAAGCCAAGCATCGGCATTGCCCATTACAACAGGACATGCGAGATCACGGAGTCGTTCCAATGTTTGAGTTGGTTGTGCTCCGCCCTGGATTGTGTCACCCAAGCAGACGACTTGGTCTACAGAGTTTTGTCGCAGATCGGCAATTGCTGCGTCGAGTGCGAGACAGTTGGCATGGATATCTGAGATAACAGCAATGCGCATTACAGAGTCGCTCCGTCAATCTCGGTAGTCAAGTCGGATCGCGCGTAGACGGTATTCTTGATTCTTTATTACCATACCCATTGGGATTTGCAATCGTTTCTTGCCGCGACTTACGTTAAGGAAGAGCAGATCCTCCGGCGGTGTGAGAACATAAGCGGCTTCCGGTGGAGAAAGTACCAGTTGAGACACGCGCTTAAGTTATCTCAAAATGAATTGAGTCTGGGTTGGGTTCCTTGCCGGAAGAACTTGGAGGTGAAGTCGTTAAGATCAAACCGAGTCTTTTGCCGTTCACTTGGAAAGGTCTAATCGTGGTCGTGCTAGGCCTCGTACTTTCGGCCGGCTCGTTTGTGTTTCAAATCCCGCCAACCGTTCCCTACCTCAACGGTTCCTTCCTCATTCTTGCTGGTCTGACTGTGATGGGGCTGGGGCTCTTAATTATCCTGTTTGGGGCAGTCAGACGGAACATGTACACAAACCAGATCATGGATTCAGGCATTATTATTCAGAAACAACTTCTGCGCCGTAGTGTTAGGCGTATTCCGTTCGTATCTCTAAGCGATGTTGAAGTTTCTCAAAGCCTCATGGGCCGCTTGGCCGGTTTCGGAAACGTTGTGCCCATTAGCAAGAGTGGATACGGTCTTGTTCACGGCATGGATCACACGGAAAACATCGTCGCGGAAATGACAAACGTCCCAAACCCGGACAAGGTTGCGAACCTGATCATGTCTCGAGCATCACTGATGCCTAAAGTAGCCATTCATCAATACCATGGTGATATGTGAAACTAGGACTGGCAAGTTGATTTGGAAATTGCCCGTGCAAATTCGCACAGCAGCAATTATCAGATTGGCATAGAGTTATTAATGCTGGAACATTAATGTTTCAAAGTAGGCCTGTAAGCCTGCCGAGTTTTGCTAGAGTTGAAAGTGAGCGAATATGGACGTGGACAAACTGAGCGTTGGATACGTGAGCACGTACCCGCCACGGGCCTGTGGTATAGCCACGTTCACGCGCGATCTGTCGCAGGCTTTGATTGTTCGACGCCGAGTGCGACGCACCGTCATCCTCCCGATTGAAAACGATCCTTCGCTGACAGCAAATGGAAACGCTATCGACCAAAACGACAGAGCGAGCTATGTTGTTGGTGCGGGCTTCCTCAACGAGTCAAACCTTGACGTGATAAGCATCCAACACGAGTTCGGAATCTTCGGTGGAGAATGGGGCGAGTACGTTCTCGATCTATGCAGAAACCTTGAGCCACCGTTCATTACGACATTTCACTCGGTTATATTGAACCCCGATGAGAGGCCTCTCGAAATTGTGCGCGAAATTTCTCGCCTGAGCGCTCACGTGGTAGTCACTCTCGAGTCGGCAAAGAAACTTCTTACAGAGGAATACGGGATTGATCCTGAAAAGGTTAGGGTGATACCCCACGGGGCACCCGTGCCGGATCAAAGACGCAGAAGCTATGCGAGGCAGCATCTTCACCTTCGCAACCGAATTGTTCTTGCAACGACGGGCCTGATTAATCCGGGGAAGGGAATAGAGCACGCCATTAAATCCCTTTCGTACTTGGTCAAGGACCGGCCCAACATCCTCTACCTAGTGATCGGTAGAACGCATCCCGAAGTCCGAAAACGCGAGGGAGAAGCATATCGCAACAAACTTTTCACATTGATTAATGAGTCAAACCTCGAGCGGAACGTTCGGTTTGTGGACGAGTATCTTCCAGAGGCCGAGCTCTCGCTATATATGCAGGCCACGGACATTTACATAGCACCATACGTGGGACGGGACCAGGTCTCGAGTGGAACAATTACTTTCGCACTCGCGCACGGAAAACCAGTCGTCTCGACACCCACAATATTCGCAGAGGAAGTCCTTTCAAATGGTCGCGGCCTCCTCTGTGATTTCGGAGATGAGTATTCGATTGCCAGATGTGTCCGACGAATTCTTGGCGATTCGAAGCTTCGACGCAAGCTTGAAGCGAACGCATTCAAGTATGGCCAAGGACTAACATGGGCAAACGTGGCGGACGAATATGCTAACCTCTTCAGAGCTGCAAGGCGACTTGAGGGAACTGTCACTGAGACTTCAAGAATCACTGAAACTTGACCACCTTTACGCAATAACCGATCATAATGCGGTTCTGCAACATGCAACTTTCTCGATCCCGGCTAAGAGAGAGGGCTACACGACTGACGATAACGGCCGAGCCTTAGTTTTCGCTGCAAAGGCGCAACGATATTGGGCGAGCGATCGTCTTACTGAGCTTCAGCGTAAATTACTCGCGTTCATTCTTCTCATGCAGTCAGACGACGGACGATTCCACAATTTCATGGATTTCTCACAAAGAATCGTAGGTGAACCGGCGGTGGGTGACCACTTAGGACGTGCTATTTGGTCCACTGGAGCGGTCATTCACTCGGAGCTGCAGACGGGAATGAAAAACTCGGCCCGCCTCATCTTCGATCGTGCATTGCCTTGGGGCATGTCATCGGCCTACCTCCGAACTAAAGCTTACACTTGCCTCGGCCTCGTTGAAAGGCTCCGGGCGGACGCAGGGGACGAGAACCTTGCCCTCAACCTCGAACATCTAGCAGGCGATTTGTTCAACCAATTCAAGAAGAATGCGACGGATAGTTGGGATTGGTTCGAGAATTCGCTGACGTACGACAACGCACGTCTGAGTCAAGCCCTGTTTGCCGCCTATGATACACTAGGAAAAGAGGAATTCCGTGGCGCAGCAGAGAAGTCGTTGTCCTTCCTTCTTCGAGCAACAACTCAGGACGGTAAACACGTCCCAATCGGAAACAATGGTTGGTACACAAAGGGCGGGAGGGCCGCGATGTATGACCAGCAACCCATTGACGCCGGCGCAATGGCTGAGACCACTGCCCTCGCGTACAAACTCACAGGACGAGATATCTACGCGAATGGATTTCGGCAAGCCTTGGGATGGTTCTTCGGCCTAAATACAAAGGGGGCCGCAGTCTATGACCCTACGACTGGCGCTTGCTATGACGGTATAACGCCAGCCGGCTTAAACCAAAACCAAGGTTCCGAATCCACGCTATCATTTCTGCTTGGTGCGGTGACAGCAATCGAGAACCTCGGACAGAGTACGTGACGGGCTAGTTTCATGGTTTTTCTTTCGCCAATTCTTCGAGGAACTCATCCAACGGCGCACTGGCCGTACAACACACACGGTCAGCCCCGCCATAGTAAACTAACAATTGTCCTTCATGCACAACGGCGCCAGCGGGGAATACAACGTTCGGTACGATACCTAGCTTCTCGAACTCGGTTTCTGGTTGAAGGATCGGTTCTCTCGTTCGAGCAATCACCTTCTTTGGGTCATCCAAATCCAAGAGTAGCGCCCCGACACGGTACACGCGTTCTACACTCACCCCATGGTAAATGACCACCCAGCCTTTCGGCGTCCTAATCGGTGGTGATCCCGCCCCGACCTTTCGTGTTTCCCAGTAAAACCGCGGCCCAATGACCTCGAACTGGTCGAGCTTCCTAAGGTAGTCTTTCCAGTAGCTTCGTGAATGCTCCAAGGCCTCGAGGCTTTCGAAATAAGCAAGCTGAATTCTTCCATCAACCCTATGCAGCAAGGCGATCTTGCCGTTGATAGCTTCGGGAAAGATAACGCAATCCTTGTCATTCCGGTCAGGTCCCACGATTCCATACTTTTTGAATTGCGAAAAATCCTCAGTTGAGGCCAATGCCATGCGAGGCCCTCGTTGCGAGTAAGCAGTGTAAGTGACGTAGATACGACCATTCAAACGAGTAATGCGCGGATCCTCACAGCCAAACTCTTCCCACTTGGCGGAGGGTTCTAGGACCGGGGTCGGAGAACGACTCGAAATATCGCCTCCATCGAACGAACGTGCGTACCCTAGTCGAGATGTCCCGCGTCGGTCCACAGCTCTGTAGAGCAGGTGAATGACACCATCGCCAGCAATCGCACCAGGGTTGAAGGTCCCACCAACTTCCCACTCTTTTCCATCTTCCGGGGTTATGATAGGCTTGCTGCCGCATCGCGTTAGCTTTCTCAACCGGCTTACACTTACCTAAACGTGGGTTAACTGTGGGCCCGAGAAGAATGGGCCATTTTATCTAGTTTTCCCATCGCAAATTGCAAACGCGGTGGGAGAAACCTTTCACTCCCTACAGGCAACCTTCCTTCTTGTCGGGGCATCAACCAAAGACGCCAAGATCAGACAGATGAGCCAAGGGCCGTGAACGCAGTCCACGACGAATTCGATCTAAGCAAAGAATGAAAGCGCGTGTCGGCCGGCCTGGGCGGCATGTGCTACTGACGTATTGGTGCGTGCATTCAAGGAGGCATAGTATATTCTATATTGGGTACTATCAAGGGTAAATGGTGTGTGCTTATACGAACTATCGTACTCAGACTATATGCTTGAAATTGCCTTACATTCTAATTAATTACAGCAAATGCGACGGCGACGGAGCCTGCGTTAGCAGTTGCCCCGCTTCCGTCTTCGAATTTTCACAGCGGAGATGTAAACCAATAGACTGGTTCATCAAGAACACCGTGGCATTACAGAGTTTCCAGGAACAAATTGCGCAGCGAAATGGTCCCGTGCCAGTCGCAATTAGGTATCACGTTCCTGAATGCTTTCTGTGTTGGCAGTGCATCGGCGCATGCCCTAAGCATGCGATTGATGTAGAGTATGACGACATAGACATTCGAGAATCCATAGTGCCGATGGAGAACTCGACAATAGTCAAGTAAGCTGGATGGAAGCCAACTTGACCGATGCAAGGATCACCGAACATCCGATCTTTCAATTCGATCGAGGAAAAGACGTTTCCTTCACCTTCGAAGGAAAGTCTGTAAAGGGATATGCGAACGAGACGATAGCCGCAACATTATACGCGAATGGCCTACGAATATTCAGCCGCAGCATGAAATACCATCGTCCCAGAGGATTCTTTTGCGGCATAGGCCGTTGCTCAGCTTGCATGATGACGGTCGACGGCATTCCAAACGTTCGCACATGCATGGTAAATGTTCGTGAGGGCATGGTTGTCTCAAGACAGAACGCCTTTCCAAACGCTGACCACGATGTACTATCAATCATAGATAAACTGGGATTCTACTTCTCTCTGGCCTCAGGCTTCTACCACAGAAAAATGATACATCCAACTTTTCTCCGACGAATGTACGTCAGAATCCTCACGTCCTTCGTCGGTCTCGGCAAACTCCCATCAAAAGAAGCCGCCGCTGACATTCAGGGATCAAAGATTAGCGAAGAGACGGATGTTGTCATAATTGGAGGCGGTCCCGCAGGCCTTACTGCGGCCTTGGAGGCCGGAAAACGCTGCAATAAGGTGATTCTGCTAGACGACAAACGGATGTTGGGCGGACAACTCGTGAAGCAGACACACCGTTTCTTTGGTGACGCGAGACATCATGCGGGCGTCAGAGGAATTCGAATCGCGGAGAAGCTTACCAAACAAATCGCTGAACTCAGAAACGTCACGCTCTTTCTAGGCGCCACAGTATTTGGCATTTACGAGGGTCGGACAGTTGCCGCCGCACAGGACGACCGGCTTGCTAAGTTGCATGCGAAGAAGATCATCATCGCTACAGGGGCCTACGAAAGGACACTCGTCTTTGAGAACAACGACCTCCCCGGCGTTTACGGAGCGGGGGGCGTTCAGACGATAATGAATACCTACGCCATCAAGCCAGGAATGCGGGCTCTGGTAGTTGGCTCTGGGAACGTTGGACTGATTCTCTCATATCAGCTACTTCAAGCCGGAGTCAAAGTCGTAGCTATCGTCGAGGCTCTTCCAAAAATCGGCGGATACGTAGTCCACGCCGCCAAAGTTCGCCGTCAAGGCGTCGAAATCTTGACCTCGCATACAGTCGTCAAAGCCCTTGGACGGAAAAAGGTCAAGGGAGCGATCATAGCAAAAATTGACAACTCATTCAAACCGATTCTTGGAAGTGAGAGACAACTAGACTGCGACCTGATTTGCATAGCAGTCGGATTAACACCGACATATGAACTCGCCACCCAAGCGGGAGGTCAGGAAGCCTTTGTGCCAGAACTCGGAGGTTTCGTGGTTCGCCGAACGAAGTTCATGGAAATCTCGGACGGAATTTATGTGGCCGGAGACGTCTCCGGCATCGAGGAAGCAACGACCGCGATGCTGGAGGGACAGATAGTTGGAGTTCACGCATCCCTCAAGCTAGGACATGGACTCCCCGAAGACGCAAAACAACTCGAAGCTTGGGTCAAACGACTTGACGAGGAGCGATCAGGACCATTTGGCGAGAAAATCCGTCGCGGCCTTGCAAATCTAATCATTCCGGAGGAAAAAGAAATTGGAGTCTACCCAACAATACCTTAACGACGGCATCATCCGAAACGACAACCTAACCTCACTCGGACTAGTCCCTCCGAAAGCAAGGTTCGAAGAGAAACGGCCGGTGGCAATGATCGAATGCGTCCAAGAAATCCCTTGCAACTCTTGCGCCGTTGCTTGCAAACTCGAAGCCATCCATATGGCCAATGTCAACGACATTCCGAAAATTGATTACAACAAATGCACGGGTTGCATGGCTTGCGCGATGACATGCCCTGGGCTTGCAATATTCCTGTTACGGTCCGAAGGTGATAGAGGGTACATTACCCTACCATACGAATTCCTTCCCACTCCTGCCCCCGGACAGGAGATCACAGCGCTTGACCGAGAAGGTACACCTCTAGGGAAAGCCAAAGTGCTACGAATTTTGCCCCCGAAACGGAACGACGGAACAGCACTGGTGACAATCGAGGTGCCAAACGATTGGCTTCTCGAAGCAAGAGCGATTAGGGTAGGCGAGTGATCATGGGCAAGAAGATAGTCTGTTTTTGCGAAGACCTGACTGAAGAGGACGTGCTGGAAGCCATAAGGTTAGGGTACGATGATATAGAGACACTGAAGCGATACGCAGGCTTTTCGACCGGCCCATGCCAAGGCAAAACCTGCCTCATGCATGTCCTCCGACTGCTTTCAATGGAGAAGAAACTGAAACCGGCTCAGCTTCGACTTACCACACAGAGGCCGCCCGTCGACCCAGTCCGCCTTAGTGTACTTGCGAGGGATGAACGGTAATGCGTGTCATCGTTGTCGGCGCCGGGATTATGGGTCTAAGCATAGCCTACAACCTAGCAGTCCGCGGAGCAGAGGTAGCGGTCCTTGAGGGTCGATATCCCGGAAGCGGACTGAGCGTCAGAGCCATCGGAGGAGTGCACACACAATGGAGTGATGAGAAAGAGATCAAACTTGCCATGAGAAACCGGGATCTTCTAGAACGTCTCTCAGGAACACTTGAGTTCAACATTCCATTCCGCCAGGACGGCTATCTGGTGCTAGCAGCCAACGAGGAGCAGCTCACACATCTTAAGGAAAATTCGAAAACCCAGCAGTCTCTTGGAGTCGAAACAGCATGCCTCTCTTCTGAAGAACTTTCAAGCCGTTATCCGATGCTTGACACGAGTTCGGTCGTAGGCGGAACCATATCCATGGGGGACGGCTCCATACATCCCTTCTCGGTGGTCTTCGGATATTGGAAAGGCCTTCTGGAACATGGCGGCAAACTGCTTCGGCCAACGCGAGTGACGCGCCTACGATCCAAGGGAGAACGAGTTTGCGAGCTTGATACAGACCAGGGCACCTTCGAAGCGGACACATTCGTCCTTTCCGCGGGCGTTGGAACCCGCGGTTTACTTCAATCCGTAGGCTTAGATGTACCGACGGTAGTGGTTAGGCACGAAATGCTTGCAACGGAACCCTTGAAGTTCTTCTTGAAACCGATGATTGAACTATATCAGGATAAATTGTACATCAACCAGAGTCTTCGCGGCGAAATCATCTGCCACATCCCCAGAATAGACCCAAGACCCAAAGAGACCAAGTCAACTTTGGAATTCTTGGAAGACGCCGCAACCCAACTCACGAGCTTCCTGCCATCCTTGCGAGCCGCTAAGGTGCTCAGATCGTGGGCAGGGCTAGTGGAGGTGACTCCGGACTCATCACCCATCTGCGGCAGCATCGGGTATGGAAATCTCTTCGTAGCCCTCGGTGATTCGAGTAAGGGGATAATGCTCGCTCCCGTAATTGGCGAATTGATTGCCGAAACAGTCATAACCGGCGACGCAAACGCGGATCTGCTACCTTATTCTCCGAGTGCTCGTAGCTGAGACGCTTAGAGATATGTTTTCGAGCCCGCATGGTATGCAGCCCATCGCTTACACTTTGAGTTTGCCATTCTCTACTAAGACGTTTCCATCCACAGTTAGCGTCGCTTTTGTCAGGACCCCTGCGAAGTAGAAATCCGTCTTGTTCGCTCCGCCGATGTCATCGTTGCCGCCGATTCCTACCGTCACGACTCCAGACACTATGCTGTCCTGCAAGAACCCCCTCTTCGCTTTAGGGTTCACCCCAATTCCGACCGCGGCAATTTTATTCTTCTCACCCGTAGCTTTCTCGTAAGCCACCTTCAGAAGGTCCGCGTTCAAACCCGCACGATAATTCGTCAGCAACCCATTTCGAAAGTCTAATCCAACTCTTCCAACCCATTTACCCATGAACTGCGCCGGTCGGTCAAAGACAACCTTCCCTTCCACGAAGGTCTCGTCTGGGCAGGCCAGTACATCGCCGCCCGGAATGTTAGCGACGTTTCTTCCATGATCTAAGTCGTCTGCGTCAACTATGCAGTCATCCTGAAACGGACTCCGGCTCGCCAGCCGAAGATTCAAGTCGGTGCCGTTCGGGTCTGTGATCTTCACCGACCCATTCTGCATCATGGAGGCCACTTTCCCCGCCTTCTCCTTAAGCTGTCTGAAATCAACCGTTGACGCCGCGAGCAGCATTCGTTGCCAAGCTGCATGTGAAACTTTGAAAGCACGAGCCCGTTGCTGAGTTGCATACCCTAACGTTATCCGAGCTGCCTTCAGACGGTACTGTTTAGCTCTCCTATACCATTCCTCGTTGTAGGCCGTTGCGGCAGCGAACTTCGCGCGGTTGTTCCAAATTCTCAGAAAATCGGCAGGGCCTGGAATGAATATGTACTCTTTAGATTTCTCAATCGCGGCCCATTCATGATCCCCGACCTTGCCAAGCTTTTCTTCAGAGAGCGACTCGACACCTCTCCAGAATAACTCTTCACTCTCCAACAGTAGCATTGGATGTGCGCCAAGCTCTCGCAATTGGTAGATGAAAGCGCGTGCAATAGGGAGACCATGGTCCCAAGTCTCAACAATTGCATCATCACCAGCTTGCGCGTCTAGCGTAGAGGTTAGAACGTTCTTCACCAAGGCTTCATAGGCAGACATGCCCTCCCAAGAAGAACCCACGTACCTTTAAGACTTGGCCGGGGCCCCCCTCGGGACACAAAACCAGTGATAAAACATGGTTGAATGCTATGCTTTCGTGCTAGAAGCGAAAGAGTGGGCTGGATAACTAAGCCTAGCCTAGGCAGGTCGCGTTTATTATTTTCGTAGCGAGCTAATCGTTTGGTGTAAGCGTTGTCAAAACGAGTCAAGGTCGGAGTGGACCTATCAGAGAACGTGGCTGAACCCAACCAATTCGTCGAATGCGCGACCCTAGGCGAGAATTTAGGTTTTCACTCGGTATGGTTCGGAGATCACTTCTTGCCTTGGGTTCATACGCAGGGAAAGTCGGCGTTCATTTGGTCTGTAATAGCTTCTTCCTTGGAGCGAACAACACAAGTGAGAATTGGGCCCGATGTCACCTGCCCGATAGGCGGAAGGTTTCATCCCGCAATTGTTGCTCAAGCTGCAGCGACTTTAGACAACATGTACCCGGGTCGGTTCATGCTGGGAGTCGGGTCAGGAGAAGCGGTGAATGAAGAGAGATTCTTCCGAGAGCGCGGAGGATATTGGCCCGCGTGGAAGGAGAGGATTGAGCGGTTGTCGGAAGCCACTACTCTGATCCGAAGGCTGTGGAGTAGCGAGGGCTACTTCGATTTTCACGGCAGGTTCTTCACAATGCCTAAAGTCATGTTATACACGAAACCCAAGACTCGAATTCCAATCTATTTCTCCGCAATGGGAGCAAAGGCCGCGAGCTACGCCGGTAAGTTCGGAGACTGTTTGATCACGATCGCTTCGCCCGAAAAATGCCGACAAGTTATCTTTCCGAATTTCGAGGAGGGGCTAAGGTTGGTAGGAAAGGATCCCTCGGAAGCAGAGAAGATGGTTTTGATTCTTTTCGAATTCGGCGATCCCGAGCTTTGCTTGAGGAAGATTCGGGCAGGCGGAGCGGCGTTCTTGTCGACGAGGGCATTTGATAATCCCGATTCGAGGAATATAGAGGCATCAACAGCTGCGGTGGACGTTCCATCCATCAAAGAATACTTCCATCTATGCGCAACCGCAGACGCCCTGATCGACGTAGCTGAGCAATATCGAAAGGTAGGAGCAGATCATCTCGTCTTCGGAACCGGAGCAGACCCGAAACTAATCAGACTGATTGGCGAATCAGTTCTGCCTAGCATGAATTCAAGGTGATGAAACAAATGCTGGAGGAACTAGGAGTTAAACCCGTAATCAACGCATGCGGAACAGTCACCGTACTAGGCGGCTGCCTGATGGATGACGAAGTACTTCAGGCGATGAGAGAGGCTGCAAAAGTCTACGTAGACATGACCGAACTGCATACAAAAGCAGGAGCCTATGTCGCCAACTTGGCCGGAGCTGAAGCCGCGTATATTTCGGCCGGCGCCGCGGCCGGTCTCGCCCTTTCAATAGCCGCATGCATGACGAGAGGACAAACAGAGCTGATGACCAAACTCCCATTCACAGAGAGCATGAGGAACGAAGTCATCGTCCAGAAATTACATCGCAACATGTACGACTACAACCTAGAGATAGCCGGAGCCAGAATTATTGAGATAGGAACCGAACAAAAGACCACGCCGAGAGACTTGGAAGACGCCATCGGCAAGAAAACAGCAGCCGTAGCTTTCTTCTCATACGAGCCACAAATCGGTGTGCTGTCGCTCGCCCAAGTGATTGAGATAGCCCACAAGAACCAGATCCCAGTCATAGTTGACGCGGCAGCAGAACTACCGCCCAAAGATAATCTTACCAAATTCATTAGCATGAAAGCCGACTTGGTCCTGTTCTCTGGCGGCAAAGACATTGGCGCTCCTAACGACACCGGTATCATACTGGGCCGACGTGACTTAATCACGACCTGCATGCGACTCGGACCGCATAGCTACGAAACGGTAAATTCGAAACGAAGAGTGTACTTCGGCAGGCCGATGAAAACATGCAAAGAAGACATCCTGGGGGTCGTCGTGGCTCTCAGGAGATATCTCAAAGCAGACCCCGCTGAAAGAATCCTAGAATCCGAAAGAAAAGTTCACTACATGATTTCGGAACTTTCTGATCACGCAGGCGTAGCCGTGCGAAGCTTTGAACCCGGACCAACTCATAATCGGCCGCCTTGTTTTCCTCGCGTAGAATTGGAATTCAAGAACACTCAATGGTCGGCCGAAAAGGTCGCAGAGGAACTGAAGAAATGCGACCCCCCCATCTACGCTTACGTGATGAACGAACGACTGTACCTTAACCCTCAGTGCCTTCGGGAAGGAGAAGAGAAAATCGTGGTGTCAAGCCTCAAGAAACTCTTGTCATAATTATGGCGACAGGCAGGCAGCACGAATACTCTCATTTCTACCACTCTGGATCCAGAGGCCGAGACGACAGTAGACATAGATGTTCGATCAGCTCAATGAGTGGGGAGTCCTTCCGGATGCCTCCCGGACTTGTTCGAGCTTGTCAAGAATTGCGTCGCTGTTGAAATGCCGTGATGGAAAGGCGAGCTGCATTCTGTTTTCGATAAGAGCACTGAACGTTTATCTTTAGATGCGCGGCTCCCATTCTTTTTTAGTGACGCGAAAATGTCACTATATAAGAAAGCAGTATCAACTACGAAAGTAGCTATTCTCGTCGTCGTCATAATTGCAATTGTTGGGGCCGGAGTTTACTTCGCTAGCCAATCTTCGGCTCCTCCGACATCGGTGACATCATCATCGAGCTCCGTTACTGTGCCTCAGACTTTAGTCATAGATGACTACACTTGGCCCACACGCAATCTCAACCAACTTTACGGGCCGCAGTACCAACCTTGGCCTAACTGGATGGAGCATGCCGTTTACCAGCCACTCGTCACAACGAACATTACTCAGCAATTTCAACAAAATGTTATCAACTGGATTCCGGACCTGGCGGCAAACTGGACGATATCTACTGACTACACGACTTACACTTACAATCTACGACAGAACGTGGCGTTCTCCAACGGGGACCCATTCAACTCGTATCAGGTTTGGGCTGAATTCATGGGCTTCTACTATCTCATGGGGCCCACATTCCTGGGAGGGCTGAATCTCTTCGATTTCTCGAACGTCAACTTTGGTCCTACACAGATCGCCCTTCTCCAATCCAGCGGACTGGCTAACCCGACAGGTGCGGCTCTTGTAATGATGCAAAACACGACGTGGCCGATATACACTAACGGTCCAGATCAGATATCCTTCCACCTTGCAGCCCCGTTTCTGTTCTTTAACGGGGTAATTGGAGGAGGGGGAGATATTGGATTAATCTTCGACATTCAATACGTATTGAATCACGGCGGGTTTGGTACCCCTACGCAATTCAATTCATATCTTGACGACCACCCAGCACCGGGCACAGGCCCCTACGTGGTTAGTCAAGTTGTCATGAATTCACAAGTAACGTTCCAGAAGAACCCCACCTACTGGGGCGATTCATTGACACCGGCTGAGATTGCAGCGACCCCCGTGCTTAACCCCGGACAAGCCAGTACAATCATTGTGGACGTAAAAACAGATGATCTGGCACGGTATACCGACCTATCGACCGGAGCAGCCCAGATAGTCGCCATAAGCTCGCAAGATTGGAATTTGGTGACACATAACTCACAGTATGCATATTTCGTAATGCCTCCTGGAGTTCCCGACGTTGAAGCCCTAGCTATCAACACCGCAATCGCTCCAACTAACAATGTCTGGGTGAGAAGAGCGATCGTTCACGCAATCAATTATACAGACGTTTGGGCAAAGGCCTACCAAGGCGAAGCCGCGGCATTCATGGGACCTGAAACACCAAACTACGGACCATACTATGACCCAGCCAAACTTCCACCCTACGACTTCAACGTCACGGAAGCAACCGCGGACCTGGCAAAAGCCGGATATCCGAATGGCACAGGCCTAGCAACCTTGACGTTGAGAACAGTCGCAGGATGCACATACTGCGCGAATGCCGCGCAAGTAATTCAGAGTGACCTAGCAAACGTCGGAATAACCGTTAACATACTGGAAGTTGCCTCATCAACCTACTGGAACCCTTACGGCCCGTACTCGACGAACCTACAGAACGCTAACCAGCTCGGCCAGCTATCATTCTTAGGCGGAGAACTTTACGCTCCCGACTACCTGGGGGCACCGGACTACTGGATAGGCTTCGTCAGCAATTCCTCGGTGTGGGGAAACTGGGCAGTATACGATAATCCACAAGTCGACAACGACGTCGCACTTCTATCTAACAGCGCGAACCCAACGGTGGTGATCAATGCTCTCGCCGACGCTCAACAACACATATACAACGACGCGCCGTACGCATGGCTTGGCACCTACAAGCTCTTCGGCGTCGACGGATCAGTGGTTTGGAACAAGAACGTAATACAATCAATGCTCTTTGAACCGAATTACGGCGGCACAGATACAGCTCCACTCCTTAATACGATAGTCTTCGCCTGAGCGGCGAGGACTACCGTAGCTTTTTCTACATTCGTTTATCCGCTCAGAGGGTTTGGTTAAACCTACTTGTACCCTCAAGAAGGCTCATTGATCGCGAAAGGCGCCGTAGACAACTTTTTCATTGCGCCCGACTGTTTGCATGCGAATGCCATGGGTTGATCTGACCAACTATCGAAAGCCTAACATGATTACAAAGCGCTGGTTTCAAATCCCATTGTCATACAGAGACTAGATGAATGCGTCTTGAACTTCGCGACATTCATCCTGCGACGACTCGGATTGGCAATCTTTGTTTTGCTAGGCGTGGCGACAATCACCTTTACGCTTTCGCACCTGGTATCAAGCAATCCGCTTGTGGCATGGCTCGGACGCGCATCAGGCAACCCAGTATTGGCGGCGGCGTACGTCAAAGAATATCATTTGAATGACCCGTTGTACGTACAGTTCGGCTACTACATGCTTGCGCTGTTGCATGGAGACCTAGGTTTCTCGGTATTCAAGGGTGAGCCAGTAAGCGAAGCTCTGCAACAGACTCTGCCGTTTACTCTTCAGATAGCATTCTTCGCGATCCTGCTGACTCTAGCAATTGGAATTCCACTGGGAGTATTGGCGGCCAAATATCATCATACTGCAGTAGACTACAGCATCAGCGGCTTTTATCTTGCAGGAATAGCCTCGCCTTACTTCCTTCTCGCGCTTTTTCTGCTGATTCTTCTAACTTACACATTCCATCTGCTACCGAGCGGAGGTGCTTTCAGTCCCTCGGTAACCGAACCCTACGCGATAACCCATTTTCCCTTAATAGACAGCCTGATTGAGGGGAAATGGTCCACTTTCGCAGACGGAATCACGCACGTGATTATGCCAAGCCTCGCACTAGCCCTTGGAATATTTGGATACGTCACGCGGGTTCTTCGTTCGTCAATGCTTGACGTGCTGCATGCAAACTATATTCGCACAGCTCGCGCTAAGGGCGTAGATGAAACAACTGTCTTCTTCAGACATGCTCTCCGAAATGCATCGATCCCCGTCGTGACACTCGCCTCTATCGTCGTCACTTGGTTAGTGACCGGGACGCTGTTTGTGGAAGTGATCTTTGCATATCCAGGCATCGGCCAATACGCAGTCCAAGCGCTAAGCGATCTCGACTACCCATCCTTGCTGGCAATCACGCTAGTCTTAGCCGTGATCATCGTACTATCGAACCTCGCCGCGGACATTCTGTACGCAGTCGTCAATCCGGAGATACGATTACGATGAAAAATGACCCAAGTCAGCAAGGCAAACGATTCCTGAAACTGTTCCTGACAGGGAACGAAGCCAGACTGGGGCTGACAATTGTCATAGTGTTTTTGGCGGTTTCATTGGTCGTCGCGGTTGCCGGCAAGTCCGTGGTCCCGTACGATCCAATAAAGCAGAACGTTGGGCCCGCTTTAGCCTCACCGAGCACGGCTCACTTAATGGGGACCGACAACTTAGGCAGAGACGTTTTCAGTAGAATCGTATTCGCGACGCCTAACGATTTACTTGTCAGCTTCGTGGTAATCACATCCTCATTCCTGGTAGGTATCGTTCTCGGCGGTCTAGCTGGGTATTGGGGTGGAATACTTGACGAGATATTGATGAGGTCTACCGATGTGATATTTGCCATTCCAGCACTTATCCTGGCAATGTCCATTGCAGTGATTCTTGGGCCCGGACTGATCCATATGATGTACGCACTTATGATCGTATGGTGGCCCCCCTATGCTAGGCTCGCTCGCGGCGAAGCACTGCAGATAAGTCAAAAGAATTTCATCGAGAGTGCAAAAACATCGGGAACAAGCACATTTACAATCTTTAGAAGACATCTTGCCCGGAATATCCTGAATCCGATGCTTGCATATGCCACACTTGACATCGGGACCGTGGTCGTTGTTTACGCTGGGTTAAGCTACCTTGGCCTCTCAGTTCAGCCACCAACTCCGGATTGGGGCGCAATGGTCAGCGCTTATCAGGACTATCTGATCTCCGCACCCTGGCTACCCCTGTTCCCTGCTTTGGTCATCGCCGCGGTGGTGATCGGCTTCAGTCTACTAGGCAATGCGCTTAGAGACACTATAGAATCGCAGAGCATCTCTTAGGAGTTCTCTAGACTTGACCGAGAACATTTTAGAAGTAAACGGATTGTCGGTGAACTATGAATCAAGCCAAGGAACTGTGCATGCTATTGATTCGGTTTCAATCGCGATTCAACCTCGAAACCTAATCGCGGTGGTGGGAGAAAGCGGCTGCGGCAAGAGCACGCTCGGACTCGCGATAATAGGCCTCCTTCCAGTACCCCCAGCTAAACAGGTGTCAGGAAACGTCGTGTACAAGGGGGTTAACCTGTCCAACCTTAACCGGGAACAGATGCGTCGCTACAGAGGAACAGAAGTTGCGATGATCTTTCAGGAGCCAATAACATCCCTCAATCCCGTATACAAAATCGGTACCCAAATCGAAGAAGCAATTGCAATCAGAGATTCCAGGGAGAAAGAAAAGTCATCCAACTCTCAACAAGACAAAGCGCGCGAAAGACGCGAAGAAGTTCTAGGTAGCTTGAAAATGGTGCGCATCCCAGACTCAGAGAGTGTTGCGAATCGCTACCCATTCGAGTTGAGTGGAGGCATGCGCCAACGAGTCATGATTGCCATGGCTCTGGCGCAGAAGCCGTCGTTATTGATAGCGGATGAGCCAACAACGGCCCTTGACGTCACCACCCAAGCCGAGGTGTTGAAATTAATGCGCAACCTCATGAACGAGGTCGATACATCAATTCTCCTAATCACCCATGACTTGGCCGTAGCCTCGCAGGTCGCTGACAGGGTCGCCGTAATGTATGGCGGTCAGATTGTTGAAGAGGCCGAAGTTAACGAATTGTTCAAGAAACCACTACACCCCTACACAAACGGTTTACTCTCATGCATCCCAACGGGTTCAAAGAAAGAAGCGAGACTGAAGCCAATTCAAGGAAACGTGCTAGATTTGAGAGAAACATACACCTGTTGCAAGTTTGCCCCCAGATGCCCTTATGTCATGGAGAAATGTTGGAAAGCGAAGCCCCATCTCCAGACATCGAGAACAGAACACGAAGTAGCGTGCTATCTGTATGAATAGGCACGATCAACTACTCGAAACGCAGGATTTGAAGACGTACTTCACCTTACGGGGATCACTTCTCCGAAGGCGCAAGTATGTCCGGGCTGTCGATTTGGTGTCAATCAACGTAGCATCTGGAGAAACAGTAGCCGTAGTCGGCGAGAGCGGATGCGGAAAGACGACGTTCGCGAGAACCGTTCTGTTGTTGACGCATTCCACGGCCGGGTCGATCAAGCTTCTTGGACAAGACGCGGTTAGATCAAAAGAGTACTACAGAAACATGCAACTCGTGTTTCAAGATCCCGAATCCTCACTTGATCCTACGATGAGAATAAGAGATATCGTCGCTGAGCCACTGCTGGGTCTTTCACAATTAACTAGGGAAGAAATCGACAAGAAAGTCACTCAAGTCATGAACGAAGTGGGGCTTGGCGAGGATGTCTTGCACAGAGTGCCACGACAACTCAGCGGAGGCCAAAAACAGCGCGTAAACATTGCTCGAGCAATAGTAAGTGAACCCAAACTTGTGATACTAGACGAACCGACCAGTGCCCTCGATGCATCGGTCCAGGCTCAGATACTTAACCTCCTTCTCGACCTGCAGACCAAACACGGCCTTAGCTATCTTATCATAACCCACAACATATCCGTCGCCGAATACCTATCCGACAGAATATACGTCATGTACGCAGGTAGAATCGTGGAGCAAGGTTTCACGGACGAAGTGATCAAGAAGCCCCGGCACCCCTACACCATAGCCCTGCTAGCGTCGGCACCGATCCCCGACCCAAGCAAGAAGAATCTACTTAGCGCAGAAATCACTGGAGAACCCCCTAGCGCAATCGACCCTCCCCCTGGATGCCGGTTCAACCCACGTTGCCCCTTCGCAAAGGAGCTATGTCGCATCAAGGAACCATCGTTGGACCCGCTATCACAAGACAGGTTCGTAGCCTGCCATTTCGTAACCGAAACAGCGTAGAGACGCAGTGAAAGCAAATCCATGCGGATTCACTTCAATTTTCCAACAGCCTGTTCAACCGCCTCAAGAACTTCCCCTTGTTCTACGGCCTTTGATAATTTCATAATGTCCGGATATAACGGCCTATCCTCTTCGAGGTGTGTTACGTACTTCCTTACCGCGTCATGTGCCGCCTGCGTCCCTTTTCCGGGTTTCAACGGTTTTCTGAAATCCAAAGCTTGGGCGCCAGCCATCAGTTCAATTGCAAATATGGCGGACGAGTTTTTCAAAATCTCCTTCGTTTTCAATGCAGTCGTATTTGCCATACTGACAAAGTCTTCTTGATCCGCCGCCGTCGGGATGGATCCCGTCGCCGCAGGCGTGGACAGAACCCTATTCTCACATACCAGCGATGCGGCTGTGTATTGCGCAAGCATCATACCCGAGAACATTCCCGCTCCTTTGGTCAAGAATGCAGGTAGGCCCATGCTTAGGGCAGGGTTCACCAGGCGGTTCATCCTTCTTTCGGATAATGCACCGACCGTCGTGAGAGCGATTCCTAAGTATTCCAATGCAAAAGCCAATGGCGTACCCTGAAAGTTTGCTCCCGTCAAACAAATTCCCCCCTCATCCGTGAAAAATAGAGGGTTGTCGCCCACACCGTTAATCTCTGTCTCAAAGATTCTTCTTGCAAACTTCAAAGTGTCCTTTGCAGCGCCAACAACCTGCGGTGTGCTCCGCAGACTATAGGATTCTTGAACCTTCTGAGGTTTCTGCTTCAAAATCTCGCTGCCCCCAACAACTCTCCTGACATTTTCAGCCGACTCGATTGCGCCTTCGAACCCCCTAGCTTTGTGGATCCTCTCGTCAAAAGCTAACATGTTGGGGGTCAGAGCCTCTAGAGTCATTGCAGCAGCAACTTCAGAAGTCTTCACAAGCATCTCAGCATCGGACACTTGCAAGCATCCCATGCCAGCCACCAGGTTCGAACCATTGATCGTCGCCAAGCCGTCCCTTGCTTCGTACGTGATTGTTTGGATTCCCGCTTTGTCCATGGCTTGTTTCCCAGCCATCCTCTCTCCTTGATAGAACGCTTCCCCTTCTCCCATCACAACCAACGACCCTTGGCCTAGCGGAGAGAGATCCCCGCTTGCTCCGACAGATCCCTTCTGGCACATCACCGGGGTTACCCCTTTGTTCAACATGTCGACCAGTGTTGAGACAACAACGAGCCTCAACCCCGAGTACCCCTTTGAAAGAACATTGACCCGAGTAAGCCAAGCCGCTCTAGCATCGTCTATCGCGACAGGCTCGCCCCAGCCCGCAGCATGACTGTAAACCACGTACCTTTGAAAATCTTTGAGTTGATCGGGCGATAACAATACGTTTGAGAGTTCGCCAATCCCCGTGGAAATTCCGTAGAGCTTCTCTTTTTTCGCAATCAACCTCTCTACAACTTGCCTCGACCGCGCAATTTTTCCAGGAACCTCTTGTGCAAGTTCAATGGACTCACTTTCCCTCGCAACCTTTACCACATCCTCGATGGTCAAAGACTGACCGTCAATGCTCACCGTCATGCCAAGAACCTCATCAACCGGAAGCCAATCGCGCTCCCCATAAAGCTAGTCGCCTCTTTTTCAAGGAAGAAAGTAGCTTCGAATCCAAGACTCCTAACGGCTAAAACCTCAAGAGAGGCTCGAACGCAAACACACCACGGTGGAATCGAGATTGGACCGCCTGTACGATAGTGTTTTCGTGAGGCCGCCCAGTAATAGCTACGCGAACTGTGTTTCTTCCAACCCGAAAAGAGATAGCATCGATGTCATCCTCGCAAAGGAACAACACCGTAACTATGTCTCCGTCCTAGAAGAGTCTGGGGTGAAAGTTTTCGGGTTACCCGCACTGGAAGACTTTCCGGATTCTGTCTTCGCATATGACCCTGGCCTGCTTGGGAAGAGAACCTGCGTCATTGGAAGGTTCGGTGAAAAATCCCGGAGAGGAGAAGAGGAAGCCCTTGCAAGAGATCTTGAAAAATACAGGAACGAAGTGGGAAGGTTGACCCACGTTGTTGACCCTGGAACGTTGGAAGGCGGCGATATACTTGTGACGGAACAGGAGATCTTCGTTGGGGAGTCAACTAGGACTAACCCACGTGGGATTAAGCAATTGACGGAGATCATGAAGAATACAACGGTCCGAGCGATCAAGACGCAGACCTTCCACATGCTATGCGGTTGCAGTTATCTCAGCAATGGGGGGATGTTGATAGTGCCTGACCTTCTCAACCCGACCCTTTTCCCTAGGTTTGAACACATACTCGTTCCGAAGGAAGAGTCGTATGCTTCCGAGGCACTCTATTTGGGCGAGAGGAGAGTGTTGATCCCCGCGGGTTTTCCGAAGACCGCGGAAAAGTTGAAGGAAGCAGGCTACAAGCCTGTTGAGGTAGAACTCTCGGAGTTCTACAAAGGAGATGGAGGCGTATCCTGCTTATCGCAACCAGTTTGGAAGACAATTTGATTAGCGCTTGTAAAGTGAGCGATTCCTTTTCGAAGTTCCGTAGAGCTCATCGTTTTTTCGCTATTAACTTCGTGGGCCGTTCTAGACGGCGGTTACTTTCTTGCTGGACGCTTCTTGTAGTTCTCTAATCGAGGTCTCGTCTTCAATTGTTGAGTAGTCGCCGAGGGGCTTATTTGCGATTATAGCCCTGATGACTCTGCGCATGATCTTGCCGCTTCTCGTTTTCGGCAATTTGCTTACAAAATAGATATCGCTGACGATGACGATTGGGCCGAGAGTGTTTCTAACGAGCTCTCTCAGCGTTTGCTTGAGCGACTCGTCGCCCATCTTACTATCCTTAAGGACAACAAAGGCGCATGCAGTCTCTCCTCTCAACTCATCAGGTCGTCCGACTACGGCGGCCTCTGCCACGTTGGCGTTTTGCAGAAGAGCGCTCTCAATTTCGATTGTGCCAATTCTATGTGCGGAGATTTTGATTACTTCGTCAACTCTTCCCAAGAACCAAATGTAGCCGTCCTCATCCTTCATAGCCGCATCTCCGGTCGTGTATACTCCGGGGAACCGATTCCAATAACTCTCTACGTACCGTTTATGATCACGCCATAGGGTTGGAGTCAGTCCTGGGAAAGGCTTCCTCACGATAAACGTCCCCTCAATTCCGGCACCGACTGGTTTCCCTTCATCATCGACTATGTCAGCATCGACGCCGGGCAGTGGAACACATGCTGAGCCCGGTTTAATAGGAAGCAAGTTGATTCCGGCCGGATTTCCCACTAGCGGCCCACTTGTCTCGGTCTGCCACATATGATCAATAACAGGGATTCGATCTGCGAAGACCTTCTTCTGCAACCATTCCCATGCCGGCGGGTTGAGCACTTCCCCGGCACAGGCTACGAGCTTGACGGAACTTAGGTCATGTTTCTTCGGGTATTCGTCCCCATATTTCATCAGTGCGCGTGCACCTGTGGGCGATATCCAGAATCGTGTGACCTTGTTTCTCTCGATTATCTTCCACCAAACATCCGGCGTTGGGTGGTCTGGAAGACCCTCGTACATGAGTGTTGAGCAACCAAAGATGAGGGGCGCGTATACAACATAGCTGTGTCCCACAATCCAGCCAACATCCGAAGTAGACCACCACACATCCCTCTCGTCCATGCCGTATACCCACTTGCCCATCGCGTAGATATAGACTTGATAACTTCCGTGACGCTGAACCGTGCCCTTTGGCTTAGCCATCGTTCCGGAAGTGTACAAGACAAAAGCCGGATCGTTTGCATCCATCTTCTCAAATTCAGAACTCTGCCCTTCGCCGTTCTCAACGGCCTGCTCCCAGAAGAGGTCTCTACCCTCCGTCATTGGCGGACTGGTCTTTTCTCTGCGTAGAACTATGACATTCCGGACGTCGTGCCGCCGCGCTTTTAATGCCTCGTCGACTACTTCCTTAAGAGGCACCGTCTTTCCCCGTCGATATCCGACGTCTGCCGTGACGATGAGTTTGGATTCGACATCTTCAACCCTATCCGCCAGAGCCCCATATCCGAATCCGCCGAAGACCACCGAGTGTATCGCGCCAATCCGCGTCGTCGCAAGCATTGCGACTGCCGCTTCAGGGACCATTGGCATGTAGATTGTCACCCGATCCCCGCGAGCAACACCCTGACTTCTCAGGGCTGCAGCAAACCGTTTCACGTCCTGCAAGAGTTGATTGTACGTGAGTACACAGGGCGGGAAACCTTCACCATTCTCCCATATCAGAGCAGCATGATTGCCTCTACCCTTCTCAATGTTGGCCTCAAGACAGTTGTAGGCTAGGTTTGTGATTCCACCGTTGAACCAAGAGAAGTCAGGATAATTCCATTCAAGCACCTTGTCCCAACGATGAAACCAATGCAAGTCTTCAGCAACCTCCGACCAGAATGTGTCGGGGTCTCCTAAAGCCCGATGATTCATCCACTTCAGTTGTGGTGGCAGTTCGATCTTGCGGTTTCCTGGCGCGGTCAATTTGGGAATCGCGTACGGTCGGTTTGGAATCCCTTTTAGCCCTTAACGGCGAAACCCGATTATGAATTTCACACCTTTACGTTTGACACGGTGGCTTCATCCATATTGAATTCCATAATCATAGATGGGGCATATACTACTCATAGGAAAGGCTTGCAAGGAAGCGTAATCCGCTTGGCCGCAGTTGTCTCAAAATTTCTGTTGAGAGAAGTCTTTTCGAGAACTCTACGTTAGCCACATTATTTCGGTACCATACAGAGAAACTTGAGAGGCTTGTCCGCACTTGCTTGAAATTGGTGCTTGCGGTTTGGCGGAATCAGAATCGCATCACCAGGTGCTATCCTCTCTTCTCGGTCCTCGTACCGGACCTTTCCATTGCCTTCGAGAACATAGACTTCATGTTCCCAGTCGTGGCTATGGTATGGTGTGAAGCCGCCGGCATCAACCGTAAAGTGACGCATTAGGAAAGTAGGTGCTTTGTCTTTGTTGATAAGCCACTTTATCATCACACCTTGCGCGCCTTCCTCAGTCACACCGGCATCGGGCGTCTCGTTCAAGCTGGTCTTATACAATGACGTTCTCGCTATAGGAAATGGCGGCCGCAAGATAAACCTGCACTAAAGGGAATCAGAATTGGGGATTCAAGCGGCCTTGAGGCCAAGCGTTAATATTTCGCCGACATCGCGTTTAATCTGTGACTAAGTTGAAGACGATACTTCCGAAGCCCAAGTGGTTAGTTCTCACACTTCTCTTTCTTGCGGTAATTATCGCCTCGACCGCGATTTTCGCCAAAGCCCAGGCCACGGTGGTAACTTACGGCGATACGAACATCGAACCGGTCACTACCAACCTTCTGGATAACTACGTTGACGCCCTTACCAAGATCGTTGTCACTCAGCCAACTACGATTACGTCAGTTTCAATGTACATACAATACGCCGGCTCCGATGGAAGCCAGTGTATTAAGTTT
Source organism: uncultured Candidatus Bathyarchaeia archaeon (assembly GCA_964533505.1). Lineage (GTDB taxonomy): Archaea > Thermoproteota > Bathyarchaeia > 40CM-2-53-6 > 40CM-2-53-6 > FEN-987. The sequence continues at coordinate 49,042 of CAZHKA010000035.1, forward strand.
GGAATTTACGGGGACAATGGAGGTTCTTCGGGACAAAGTAACCCGATTAATCAGCCGCTCATCGCCGCTACGCATTACGGTTACTGCCTGCTGGTAGGAAATTTCGGCCCTGCATGGGAAACGTGGCCGCTGGCGCAATCAGATTGGATGACTCTTAACCCAGGAACTTATTGGCTTGCCACGCTAGCCTCACAAGACTTCGGAACCATCTACCATTTCACTTACACGGGTGCATACGGCGGGCAATACCTCTACAATTATGGATACTTCAATTACGCCTTCCCGGCATCATATGCACTAGGCTTTCCGCCCGCTTCGTTCGGCAATACAACCTTTACGAACGGGGAAGGCAACATCATCCCATTCAACCCCTCCGACATCGGCACATACAATGCGCCCTACAGCTTTTACGTGACCGGCTTCTTGACTACGCAGACTACGCATTCAATCCCTGAATTCTCCGCGCCACTGCTCGCTACCGCTGCTCTTCTGCTACCGCTTCTGTTAATCCGGCGGAAAAGACCTCAAATAAGCAAATAGACTCCAAAAAAAGAAAGCAAGGCGGAACGAACCGCCATAGTTAGCACCCTTACGCTACAATTTCCTCTTGACGAATGTTCTTGTCGTGCTCAATACCTAACTTCATCTTAACTTTGCGTTTCTTGGCCAAACCCAAACACCTCCATCAAAACTACTGAAGAACAAGATACCTGTCAAGCATATATAACGACGATTGGAGCGAAAGTTAGAAAGAGTAATAATACCGCCTCTCCACTTGGTAGAATATATCTAAGCTCTCGGGTGTGCGGAGCGCTGGAATGCGAGAAAAAGACTCGCACCATACCGTTTATCCTTAGAATTGCGGCGGATCTTTTCGCCCGTGTTGTTCGTTGGGCGACTGGCACGTACCTTCGCATGCTAGAATGAGCCTCCTAATGCAACCATTGACTCTTATGCACTCTATATGCGAAATGACTATCCCGAGCCTTTGTGGAGATTACTAAGTCGGCTGTTCTCTTAGTGAAAGATGGTTTCGATGGCCGAGGTTATCAGGAGAGGTTGGTGTGGACCCTGCCACATAAGGTGTGGTTTACTAATTCACTTCGAAGGCGATAGAGCGGTTAAGGTTGAGGGCGACCCGAAGCACCCGGTGAATAGAGGTGCTATGTGTAGTAGAGGCCGTTTGATTCTGGAACATCTCTACCACCCCGACCGAGTTAACTTCCCGCTGAAACGGGTCGGGAAGAAGGGGGAGGGAAAGTGGCAGAGAATTTCTTGGGATCAGGCACTGGACGAGATAGCATCAAAGATTAGCGATGTCAAAACGACGTTCGGAGCTGAGTCTCTTTCTTTTTGCGGCGGCACATACAGAACGTACATGTGGGCTAGCAAACGGTTCTTCAACCTGTTCGGCTCACCGAACCTAACCGGCCCCGGTGCTATATGTCACTGTTCCAGTTTCGCAGTTGAGTCCGCCACTTACGGGACTATGGCCCACAGCGACCTTCGCAACGCTAACTGCATCGTCGTCTGGGGACATACGCCTTCAGAATCCGTTCCGATTCCCGAATGGCCGCAGATTCTTGCAGCCAAGAAAAGAGGCGCGAAACTGATCGTCGTAGATCCCAGGTTCACTAAAACCGCTGAGATGGCCGACTCATGGTTACAGGTACGACCAGGCACAGACGCCGCACTAATGTTAGGTTGGTTAAAGATCATAGTCGACGAGGGGCTCTATGACAAGGATTTCGTAGAGAAGTGGACCGTTGGGTTCGACCGGTTGAAGGAACGGCTTGCAGACTACACACCCGAGAGAGTATCTGAAGTCACATGGATCCCGCCAGATAGAATCGTCGAGAGCGCACGAATCTACGCGACCACAAAACCCGCGGCCCTAACTTGGGGCTTGGGCTGTGATAAACAGGGAGTCAACCTTTCAAACGTTGCAAGAGCGAGAAGTATCTTGCGGGCAGTCACAGGGAATCTGGATGTGAAAGGCGGCGACATTATCGGCCTCTCAGGCCCGCTAGGAAGCGTTGTTTCAGATGTCGAGATGGAACTCAATGAGATGCTGCCCCCAAACCAGAGAAGAAAGCAGTTGGGAAGCCAAGAATACAGGCTTATGAGCTATCCCGGATGGGAACGCACTAGTGAAGCCTCACGGAAGATGCCCCCAACCTACATGCAACCCCCAACGGCCGGGGTGACAGCCCAAGCCAATCCGAGAACGATCTGGAAAGCGATAACCGAAGGAAATCCGTACCCAGTCAAGGGCATGATCGTCTTGGCTGGAAACCCACTCCTATCCCTAACGAGCACGCAGTCCGTTCAAAACGCCCTCAAACGTCTGGAACTACTCGTAGTCATGGATTACTACATGACACCGACAGCCGAGCTCGCGGACTATGTTCTCCCCGCAGCCTCGACCCTTGAAAGAAGCGACATCGCAACAAACGGCCCACGAGTTGTCGCCTGTCCTAAGGCGATGGACCCTCTGTACGAACGGCGCAGCGATTACGAGTTCTGGCGTGAATTGGGCATGAGGCTGGGCCAGAAGGAACACTGGCCTTGGAAGACCGCGGAAGAGGTCTGCGACTATAGACTCAAACCTCTGGGCGTAAGTTTCTCGGAGCTTACCGAGAAGTATGAGGTATTCGGTCCCCACGAGGACAAGAAATATGAAAAGTACGGTTTCGGGACACCATCAGGAAAGGTCGAAGTTTACTCAACAATCCTCGAGGAACTCGGCTACGACCCCTTACCCAACTACATCGAACCCCCAGAAACCCCCGTCAACGCTCCGAACATCGCGAAGAACTATCCGTTAATCCTGAACACGGGAGGCAGATTCATGCCCATGTACCATTCGGAGCTAAGGCAAATACGAGCCGCTCGCGAAACAAACCCAGACCCAGCCGTTGATATCCACCCCGAAACAGCTGGCCGACTGGGCATAGCGAACGGAGATTGGGTCTGGGTAGAGACACGAAGAGGCAAAATCAAACAGAGGGCCAGATTCACAGAACAAGTGCACCCTAGGATGATTCATGTCCAGCATGGATGGTGGTTCCCCGAAAAACCCGCCGAAGAGCCAAGCCTCCATGGTTTGTACGAATCGAATGCCAACGTCCTCTGCACCGACGACCCAGAATACTGCAGCAGAGAAATCGGTGCATGGCCAGACACCGCCCTTCTCTGCAAAGTATACAAGGCAACTTGACCGAGAGCGACTCCGCAATTACTCACACGTCAATTCTATTGCCAGATAACGCCGCAATCCGATGCATCGCCAAAGAACATTATCGATTCACAATACGCGACCAAAACTCTCTGAGACGAGTAGAAACCTCCAAACGCTTAATTGTTTCCTGGGCCGAATGCCGCTAGGCTTGATTTGAATGATGACTTCGAAATCGAAAAAGTTTTACAGGATATTCTTTTCGACAGACATTCACGCTTCGGAAGTCGTGTTCAGGAAATTTCTGGGCACGGCTAAATTTTACAACGTAGATACTTTAGTGATGGGAGGGGACATAACCGGTAAGACCGTTGTCCCGCTCGTATCCAACGCGAATGGTAAATATCGATTCAATTTTCAAGGGCAGGACTTCAACGAAATCCAGGCCAGCCAAATCTCCGAGTTTGAGAAACGCATCATGAACGCAGGCCTCTACCCGTATCGAACTTCCGAAAGTGAGTACGAATCGCTTCGGTCTGAACCTGGAAAAGTAACCGCCCTCTTCGACCAACTAATGATTGATCGGTTGAACGAATGGAAGAAACTCGCCGAGACTAACCTAAGCCCTTTAGGGGTGAAGTGCTATTGGACGGGCGGAAACGATGATAAACAGGAGATACTTGACGCAGTCTCATCGTCAGAGCACTTTGTGAATGTGGATGGAAAGCGGATTGTCCTTGAAAGCGGACACGAAATGATCAGCCTAGGCTGGAGTACTCCCACTCCTTGGAAAACACCACGAGAATGCGATGACGAGCAGATCGCTTCCAAACTTCAACCACTGGTAGACACTATCAAAACTCCTTCCACTAGCATATTCAATGTTCATGTCCCCCCCTACGATTCAGGACTCGATACCGCACCCAAACTTGATGCAAACTTCGATCCCCCGAAGCCAGTCGTTGAGGGGGGGCAGCAAGTGCTCATTCCGGTCGGCAGCACAGCAGTTCGCAGCATCATAGAAAAAACCCAGCCTCTGCTAATGCTTTGCGGGCATATTCATGAAGTAAAGGCAGAGGTTAGGCTGAATCGCACTATGTGCATCAACCCCAGCTCAGAATATTCGGCCGGTATCCTGCGAGGAGTAATCGTTAACCTAGTCGCTGATAAGGTACTAAGTTACCAGTTCACGTCTGGGTGACGTGAAAAAAAGACGGGCCCCCTACACAGGGGGTACTTCTTTGAAGGCCAAGTCTAAGTCGATGCCTCTTCTTTTCAGATAGGCTCGTCTGATGAAGAAATAGACGACCCAAATGAGGAAGATGCCGAGCATTATGCTCTCTGAGATTCGGTTTGACGTCATCACGCCCAATCCGGGCACTGTGAGGTAGTAGTATAGCATCCAAGCGCTGAACAGTGTTGCGATTAACCCGCAGATTGTAACTATTGGGATTCGACCCAGTTTGTATTTGGCGCCAGGGGAACTGTCGTATACCGACTTTCTGGTCCACGGAAAGATCGCGCCGCCGAACGCTGTTCCAATGTACATTACTGTCGCGACTGCCGTCACTGCAAGCGTGAGCGTGAGGTATCCCGGGACGAAGTTGTAGACTGCCGAATAGATGACGGCGCCGAGGATAAAGAACAGTACGTGTGCGATGACGGGGGTGTGTGTTCGGCTGTTGACGTTGCTAAGTATCTTCGGGAAAACACCGTCGATGGACATTGCAACCGTAACCCTAGTCCAGCCTATGATCACGTTCGTTTCAACTTGAAATGCGTTTAGGAGTATGCCGACGGTCATGAGAAAGATTAGCAGAGGATTATTGGTTAGGACGGCTGCGAGGTTGCTGAACCATGGTGGGATAGGCATGTTCACGGTTCCTGTTGTGCTGCCGTATGCAGCGGCCGCCAACCAGCCTTGTCCGACAGTGTTGATGAATGTATAGGCGAGAACCATCATGAGCAAAGTGCTGAAGAGGCCGCCGCCGAGGTTGATGAAGAGTTGGTTCTTGAAGCTAGAAGCGCCCTGAATCTCGCCCGCCTGTTCCTGCGTGTACCCCACCCAACCTAGGCTGGTTAAGGCGATGGGGATGACGAAGAGGGTTGATCCCCATGACCAGCCGGAGACGGGTGTGAAACCATTCTGAGTGGCTTGAGTGAGAACGTAGTGGTAGTAATCGGGAGTGTTAGGTGCCAGCACTGCCATGGCTCCGTTGAATTTGGCGATGAACGCGGATGTTGGAGTCATGAGGAAGAACGCGATCATGACGACGTAGCTAAGGAGGAAGCCGTACCACATCACCCACTGGGCAAGGACGAATAGCTTGAATCCTCTGATTAGGATAGCAGCACCCAATGCTCCACATACGACAGTCGTTATCCAAATGCCCATTGGAGTTGTGAACCACAATCCTAGGTTCTCAACGGGTGTGCTGTTGGTTGCCAATCCGATGCCCGTGAACATTGGTGCAAATCCAAGTATTGACGTCAGCCATCCGCCCAACGCTTCCCATTGACAGAAGAACACTGGGATTACTGTGGCAACGATTGCGAAGCCGACGAACGGTTTGAGTGTACGGCTCTGAAAGACGTAGTCGCCTCCAGTGCGCGGCATCGCTGAAGCCAGTACAGAGTAAGCGACGGCGAGGAAAGCAGTGAAGATTCCGGTGATAAGTATTCCAAGCGGGACGTTTGCATCAGGCCAGAAGGCTAACGTGAGCAAGTAAACCCAGGGAAAGATCACTCCGATGTTTAGAACATTGTATGCAAAAGCAGAGTACGGTGACATCACTCTGACTAAGCCAGAAGATTTTCTAGCGAAGACTTCTGTGGTCTTCATGAAACCCTATAATGCGCGCCGGGATTATATTAGCCTTAGCAACACACGCCCCAACCATCAACACCTGCATGCCGTCGTCCTCCGCAGCGGAGTCCGATCTCAAATTAGTGGATGCGATAGACAATAGGCGGGTGGCTCCGTTCTCGGCCGGAGTAGTCGAAGGGCTGCGATCCGAGCCTTGCGGCTATTGCTCGGATCTACCAGCATGCATCAAATCAGCCTCCAGCGACAGACGGGACGATTAGGAGTGTGGCCTCGTCGCTCAGCTCGGTATCGAAGGCGTTGATCATGTGAACTGATTTTCCGTCCAATAGGAATCGAAGGTGAGGGCGTGGCTTGCCGGTAGTTGGGTCAAAGAGGTAGTCGCGCATCTTCTGGCCGTGTTTTTCTACGAGAAGTTTAAGCAGGTCCATTATCGTTGAGGAATTGCTGGTCTCAACGGTCTCTTCTCTAGTGCCTGTTATCTCGCGGGCAGCGGCCATGTATTTTACTTTAACTTGCATATACGAAGCATCCTAGGCGAGACCGCTTAACCTGCTAGTAAATTGAGGGGCTATATTTGTTTGAATAGCCTAACGTTTTGCGTTAGAGGGCGCCGGGGCGCGTAACTGACGCTAATGCGATGGTAAGTCCGTGAGGCCGAGTTCTTGAATCGTTGCGTTCGTTGGCCTGCCTTCTTCATCCCAGTCCCAGATCCTGTAGTATTCTGAAAGCATTTTCTCGAAATCCTCTTTCGACACGACCTTGCCTTTCGGATTTCCTTCCGGCAGTGGGTCTAGGTAGATGCGTGGAGGGATTGTGTCGTCCTTTCGCGAGAACCCTTCCCTTTGGTTGAAGAGTCTGGCCATTGTCCATATGCGCCGGCCAACTACTTTCAGGCTGTCTTCCACGTAGCTGGTTCCGCAGGAAGTGTTGATCATCCTAGCGCAGAGCGCTAAGTTGGCGGCGAGGAAGTCGCACATTGTGGTGCTCCATTTCACACTTGTTCTGATGTGGTCCATCTGACATATCTTTGCTTTACCTTCTGGCGTCAGGGGGTCAAGTTTGCCGAACGCATCGTAGCCCACCGGCCACGCGCGGTTATGGTCTGCACCTCTGTCCGAGGTTGCGTAGGCGAGGGCCATGCCGAAGGTTCCGCGTGGGTCGTACCCTGGATATTCCAATCCTTTGACGTGTAACGCGTACCTATCAGAGCCTTTCCCTACAATCTTCGACGCCCTAGCGACTCCCTCGGCCAACACGTTGCCAATGCCTTTTCTGTATGCAATCAGCTTGGGCAGAGCTACAGCGGCCCCTGTGTTTCCGAATCTGAGTTCCAGCCCATCAGTGTCTCTGTTCGTGAGGATCCCCCGTTCGTATAGCTCCATTGCCCAGCCGCAAACGTTCCCAGCCGAGATCGTGTCAATGCCCGCCTCAGAGCATTCTTCGTTGAATTTCATTATGACTCGAATGTCTTCGATGCCCATGTTAGCGCCGCATAGGGCTAATGTCTCGTATTCCGGCCCTTCCCCCTTTAGGCCTGCATACTCCCCATCCTTGACCTCCGTAACATTTCGGCAGCCTATCGAGCAACTGTAACATGTTGACTGGTGCCTGACCAGAATCGTATCGGCAAGCGCGTCCGAATTGATCTGCTCCGCTTTATGGAACATGCCCGTCTGGAAGTTTCGGGTTGGAAGCAGCCCTCCCCCCTGACTCAGGTTCAGTACACCTGGGGTTCCGACTTTTCTCAGCATTTCTTCGTCGGGGTTTTCCTGAATCTCTTTCTTGATGATTTCCCTGACCATGCTCAGGAACGCAGGTTCAGAGTTGATGCTGAGCGCCCTGAGCTGCTTGGTTCCTCGAGCCGATATTGCCTTGAGGTTCTTTGAACCCATCACCGCGCCTGTTCCGCCTCTACCCGCGAAGTGACGCTTGTCGTACGCAACGGCCGCAAATCTGACTTTGTTTTCCCCAGCCGGTCCTATGCACCCAATTTTAGGGCCGTCCTCGTAGTGACGGGGTTTCTCACCAGACTCTTTCACCACCAAATCCGTAGTCTCGAAGACACTCTTACCCCACAAGTGACCGGCATCCCTCAACTCCGCGCTTCCATCTTTAATCGCAAGGTAAACCGGCTTCGGGGAACGACCGTTAATGATCACTCCGTCAAATCCCGCGAATTTCAGTTCCGCCGGGAAATATCCACCGGAGTAGCTGTCGCTCATTGTTCCCGTTGCTGGTGACTTGGTCACATTGGCCATGCGTGACATGGTTGATGCGATGGTCCCAGTTAGCGGGCCCGTCATCAGTATGATAGGATTGTCAGGTGAGTACGGATCCGTGCCGGGTCGCAGGAATTCGAATAAGTAGCGTATGCCTAACCCTTTCCCCCCAATATACTTGTCAACCCAGTCCCACCGGATCTCCTCCTGTGCGACCTTGCCGTTCGAAAGGTCGACTTTGAGAATCTTACCACAGTAGGCGCGTCCAGGACGATTCGTTTCAGGCCCGCTCAAACCGATTCAACCACAAACCTTCTCCCATCCAAGAATGATATAGAACTTTTCTCATTATCTTCAACCCTAATCCGCCCATACCTGCGGACTTGGCGAGACCCGGCTTATGGGTGTATGTCATATGTTAGACACCATTTCTTGACCAATGGAGCCGTACCAGCACTCAGGAAGTAGTTTACGTCGTTACCAAGGACGGCTCGGTGCGTTATGGACCGGGACCAACAAGTTGAGGGACCGAATACCGCATGGAATGGACCGAACCTTGCATACTTCGGGGCTTACATGATCAGTCCATACATGATCAGTCCCTGGGCGGTCAGCATAATATCTTCGTCATGATATTCCCCGACAAGTTGGTTCAGTTCATCTTCACTAAATTACGTAGTGCTCACGTGGGTGCTCTGGGAAGTAGCGCTCTCTTCTATCCACTAAGACGGTTACGACATTCATGCCCTTACCCATCCTCTTGGCGATCTTGATAGCAGCGTAAACGTTTGCCCCCGAGGACATACCGCAGAACAAACCCTCCTCACGACACAACCGGTTCATCATTAACCTAGCATCGGCATCGCTAATCGTTGAGACCTCGTCCGGCAGACCCCGTTCTAACATCAAGTCGACAAGAGACTTAGCGGGAGGCAGCCCAACAGCTTCCCGGTACTTCCTCATAGATCCCGACTTGGACCATTCCGTGACCCTAGCGTCCTCAGGCTCCAACCCTATAACCCTCACATGCCCAACCTTTTCTCGTAACGCCTCGGCAACTCCGAGTATGGTTCCGCCGGTCCCTATCGAGGCTACCCACGCATCCACCTTCTCGTCCATCTGTTCGAGTATCTCCTTCCCAGTAGTCTCCTTGTGGGCCAGCATGTTGTTGAGGTTGCCGTCTTGGTTGGCCCACCAGACTCCGGAACCGCGTTTCTCCAAGTCGTAACATTTCTTCATACCAATCGCGAAGACGGCCGCTGAAGCCTCGTTGGGTGACAGCCCCTCAAACAATTTCTCATAGCCCTCAATGGAGAATTTCTCAACCTCTGCTCCGAAACACTCCATCACCCTGACCCTGTTCTCGGGGTTGTATTCCCCCGCCCATTTGGCTGGAATGAACAATCTTACCCCGTAGCCTTTCATAGCGCCTACAAATGATAGCGCCGGTCCGGTGTTGCCACTCGTTGCGTCGACTATCAAGCCACCCTTCCTCAGCTTTCCATTCCTTTCAGCCTCTTGGACCATCTTCAGAGCCATCCTGTCCTTGATACTCCCGCTTGGGTTCAAGAACTCACACTTCGCATAGACATTTGCGTCGAGGCCCGACGCCACTCTGTTAAGGCTCACGAGGGGAGTATTGCCGATAAGATCTAGCGCGTTGTTCATTTCCTACGCCAGATTTCAATGACGACATTCAAAGGCACTCACGTATTCGCTTATTGGTGAGGTATACGTTCCCCTAAGTTGAGTTTGTACTTCAAATCAATTACGATGCCCTTGAGCCCAAATGCGTTAAGAAGAGATGTGGGACCACGAAGATCGTAGCACTCGGAGACAGCCTTACGGTAGGAGAGACCGGGTTCGCACTCTCCGCAGCTGATGAGGCCGTTGTCCCGTACACGAAATGCCTCGAGCTCCTCGCTGAAGAGTACTTGCGCAGCCGCGGTTCGGACGTGAGGGTCTTGGAAGGTTGTGTGTGTCCTTGACCCTCTACCCGTCAATTCTTAATTGTGAAATACCCTTTCCACAGATATTCTTGGCGTGGTTGAAATTGTCAGATGTCTTGCTCCTCATGCTAGCGTTTGAGGTTGTTGTCGCGGCTGCAGTAGTCTTGCTTGCCGGCATGTTTCTCACAAGAGCCATTACCTCAGCAGCTAAGAGAGCTGGGGTTCCTCAAGCCCAATTGCATTTTTTCAGAGACGTGATGAGGACGCTCTTTATTCTTCTCGCGGTTATAGTGATAATTCACGTTTCCGGTCTGACTTCTCAGTTTACGGCGCTCACCGTTTCAGGAATTGTTGCGATCGCGCTCTCTTTAGCTCTTCAAACCACGTTGACGAACGTAATATCTGGTATTCTGTTGCTGGTAGACGGCTCGATTCGTGTTAGCGATTCGGTCGAATACAGTGGAGTTAAAGGCGAAGTGGTCAAGATAGGTATCCGGAATACGTGGATCAAAACTAGGGAAGGAAATTTAGTGATCATAAGCAATAGCCAACTCGCTAGCGGTCCACTAACGAACTATACGGCAACCCAACGACTACTAGGAAAACTGTAACTAGGTAGATGATATGATCTCTTATCAGGCTTTACCGACGTCCACTCTGGTTAGAGAAATCCAGCTTGATGCCTAACCAACGTTGGCCTTCCGCTCTGACCATTTGACCCGTCTCCTCCAGATCCCTGAAGGTTGAGGGTTCAACGCCCGAACGACGGTCCACTTGCTCACAGATGTCGATGCCTATCACTGATGCACCTTCTTTGGCGAAAGCGACGGCCACGGCACGATGGAAACTTCTCCGAAGATGCGACCTTCCTCGCTTCCATGTGGCTTACTCACGTGCCCAAAGAAGTATTGGCGAAGAACTTTGGAGTATCCGAAAGCGACTTCGACAACCTAGCAACCGACGTCGATCGCACGCGATACATTTTCCCCGGCCAGGTACCGCCGCCACTGTCACAGGATAAAGTTAGCAATCCGCAGGGAGAACGCTCCTTCAGTTATCGTTTATCGGAACAGAAGCCAATAAAGACGAGTGGCGGCACCGTAAGAATCGTCGATTCTTCCATCTTCCCCGCGGCCAGCACGATTGCAGCGGGGCTCGTAGAGATCGAACCCGGCGGCATGCGTGAGCTCCACTGGCATCCGAACAACGACGAGTGGCAATATTACATTGAAGGATTCGGCCGCATGGGCGTATTCGCGTCTGAACATAACACGCGCACATTCAACTACCGAGAAGGCGACGTAGGCACCGTGCCGTTCGCTTTCGGACACTACATTGAGAATCTCGGCGACACACCGTTGCGCTTCCTGGAAGTGTTCAAAGCGCCGCGCTTCCAAGACGTCTCACTGAACCAATGGTTGGCGCTTACGCTACCAGAACTGGTACAGGCGCACCTAAACTTCAACTGGACCATGATGGCCGCGTTACGAAAACAAAAGACGCCAGTGGTCAAGCCCACGTATCCGGAGAACGCGCACACCAAACCTATGCATGAAATCCAGTGATCGATATCTTGGTCGAATAGTCTGGCGGTCATTCAGTCGTCTTCACTTTGAAGTAAGGTTCAGTCTCCCAAATTTAAGGGAACTCCGCCACTGCAGTCGATTTCAAACCGGTCACTTCATTACAGGACCAAATTCTAGAAGTGTTTACTTCACGGTCCCCTAACTAGGTGTGATGCGGAAAAATTGAACTGTCGCCGTCCGTCCTCGTTCTAAATGTGTGTGTGGTGCCGCGCACCCACCTACTCACGCACAAGAAAAACAGAAAGGAATGCGCAGTAGTTATGATTATGGAGTGACTCGGACATTGGCGCAGGAGATCAGGAATCGTATTCCGAAGACGAAGATCGAATCACTAACAGACCTCATATTCGGACTTGCGTTGTCAATAGGTGCCGTTTCTCTGCTTAGCAAGCCGCCTTTGAGTCCGGCGGACGTCATGACGGATCTTGTAGGGTTTGGGTTCAGTTTTCTGATTCTGATCTCGATTTGGTTTCGGTACACGAACATAATGTCAGTGCTTCCAGTCGAGACGAGTGGAATGATGTTTCTGAACGTTGTTATGCTCTTCCTTGTGTCAGTAGAGCCGTATCTTCTCAGTCTCCTGACATTCGGTTCGGTCGAGGCATCTAGGGTCGCTATAGTGAATTTCGCTTCTGAAGCCTACGCGCTCGACATGGCTGGACTTAACTTGATATTGGGTGTCTTCGCTCATCAACTGACGATCGAAGAACGAAAGCTGGTTAACCCCGAACTTGCGGGCAGGTATCGTCGTAACCGAAATGTCTCGTATTTTGTCGCGGTCCTTTTCGCAGTCTCGACGCTACCGTTTTTCTGGTCATGGGAAATTATGGGCACACCGGTGCGGTTCTATCTTTGGTATACTATCTTGACCATCGCATGGATAAGCCGCCTGAGTGGAAGATTCAAAAAAAAAGCGGGTTCCTAGCGACCCACTCAGTTATGTGTGCCAGATCTTTTCAGGCAGCTGCTACTTTGCTTTCGCAGTCCGAAATCGTCAATCATAATCAAATATCTCGCCTTAAGAAACATGAAGATGTTGGAGGGTCAGTTCATCCAACGACCTCTAGTGTCTGCACGCCGGCTCTGGCTTGATTGGCTCCGAGTTCTCGCCATGGGCACTATCTTCTTGTTTCACAGCAGCAGGCCTTTCGCACCTCCCCCATGGCATGTCATGAACTCAACGCTGGACCTAGGGTTCACTCTGTTCGACGCTTTCATTTCCGGATGGATCATGCCACTCTTCTTCGTGATCTCAGGGATCGCCGCGTACTATTCTGTAGGAAAACGGAGTACCCTTCAATTCGTTAAGGACAGATTCCTAAGGCTCATGGTTCCTTTTCTCACCGTTGGATTGCTGATTATCTTATCTGTGAACGCTTACTATGACGCAGTATTCCACGGGAATTTTACCGGGGGCTTCCTCAGCTTCTATCTGGGACCATACTTTACCAGGTTTTTCCCATTCACCCTGACTTTCTCCCCCACCTACTTCGCAAACTCAAATCAGGGCATCTACCTCTGGTACCTCTTCTGGCTCTTCGTATTCTCCCTCGCCACATTTCCCCTCTTCAAATGGCTCGCGAAAGAGGAAAAACGCGGCAAGCTCTCGAAACTATACCACGCTTGCAACAGGCGCGGAGGAATCCTACTGCTCGCGATTCCTCTGATCATTGTGAATATCGCAGCGGTGCCGCCCTATTTCGTCTTTCCCAGTGGCTACGGAGGCTGGAAACTCCCCGCATACCTCCTATTTTTCATCGCCGGTTACGTGATGGCTTCCAGCCCTCAATTCGAAGAGTCTATCGAGAAAAGCAGGAAGGCCTCGCTCCTATTGGGGATCATCACAAGCCTCTTGATAATTTCCGTTGTGGCTTTGGGTGGACTCACGTCTGGCTCATCTGGGCCATCTGACCCATCTGGGATCAACAGTTCTTACATTGTAGTTTCTACGATCTGGGCGTTGAACGGCTGGTGTTGGGTGGCGGCGATACTTGGTTTCGGGCGCAAGCACCTCTCCTTCAACCACCGGTTCCTACAGGTCTCGAACGAACTTGTCTTGCCGTTCTATATTCTTCACCAGGCCGTTATAGTCGCAGTCGCCTACTATGTGGTCGGATTGGATTTGATCGTGATTGAAAAGTATCTACTAATTGTGCTTGCATCTTTTCCCATCATAGTCGCTCTACTTTACCTCATCAGCAAGGTCAATTTGCTCAGGTTCTTCTTTGGAATGAGGATAATGAATCGGCCCTTCAAAGAGCAAGCGACGACGCAAAAAATGAGTCTAATTACGAAATGAGCCCACGGAATGCTGGAGCAGGTGGGATATGAACCCACGACTTGTGGGATTATCGAGCTTTTTTAGTGCCTCTCATCTGAGCTAACATCTGTTCCAATGCCGGTTGGTTTGGAGCAATAAACGGTTGGGACGTGGGAAGGGTCTCAAGCAGTTTGAGGAACGTTTTCGTCTTGCTTCTAGCGAGCGGTAGGTGTGCTGAGCATATTATCTTCGGATCCATTTGATGAATTCTATCCAGCTCTTGGTTGAATCTGCTTGGTTGCACCATATGAATCCATGGAGTGTCTGCGCAAGCCCAGCCTATCATGCCTTGAGACAGATCACCTTCTCGAATCTCATCTGCATCCTGCGCTGGTGACGACACGATAGCGCCGAAGCAATCGGCAGAGAAGAATGCCGTCGACTTGTTATCGTAGATGCCGATTGTGGTTGGATTGTCGAACAGCGGCGGTCTGACGGCCGTCAGCTCACGGTCACCCACGTTGATGCTATCTCCCGGATTTAGCCAATAGCACCGATCGATTGGCACTTGCCAAGCCGAGCTCATCCTCAGCATGGCTAGGGCGTTCACTGCAAGGCGAGCTGCTGGTGCTGTCTCCATGATCTTCTGAATGTTGCCGGTATGGTCTGCGTCGTCATGAGTGAGCCACACCCACCTCAAGTCTTTAGGGTCGATGACCGATTTGAGTGCCTTCATGAACTCTTCATTATCTATTCCCATTCCCGTGTCAAGGAGGACTGGCTCTGCGGCTTTAATGAAGAAGGCATCGACTGGCAGAAATCCCATGCCGGGGATCGGGAAGTGTGCAGGAAGCGCCACAATGTCTGGCGTTACTTCATGCGGTTTATCCATTAAAACAATCTTCCTTCGTAATTTTGCACCTCAAAGAGTTAGTAGATCATAATTCGCCTATCCGAAAATTTTAGAATTATCTCTCGATTCTAAATTTTAAAATCAAAAGCGGTAAAGGGTGCGTGCGGAATCAGGTCGTCAATAGCCCCATAAATGGTGGGCCGGTGGAATATGAACCCACCAAATTCGTGGTTCCATCAGCTGCTTCATAATTCCGAGCCCATGAACTTCGGATGCTAAAAATTCAGCAAAGGCTTGAAGAAGGCTCTGATTTCCTCTGATAGGAGGCGCGGTTCTTCAGACGCCGCAAAGTGGTCACTCGTAGGCGTGATTCGCCACCGTTTGATTTTGTAAAGTCGCTCAGCCAATTCTCTTCAGAGAGCATATGGGGAATACATAGTCGTTCACAAATAGAGCTGCGCCCATGAGCACCTCGATCTTTCTTCAGATTCAACAATGTTCTGTTACAGGAAGATGGACCACTTCAGGACCCAATCTGTGCTGAATTATGATGGTGTCGGCGGTCGTACAGGTAGAACAATCCTTAAGATAAGAAAATTACAGAGTGTGCCGAGGAGGAAAGAGTTGTAATGAAAGTCTCTACAACAACGGTCATTGGTGTACTTGCTGGTTTTGTCATCGGCATAATCGGGCTCGGTCGAACCAATGGCGTTAGTCCTGATCTAGCGAATCTTGCGCCAAAGATTCATCAGTACATGCTCTGGCTCGTGCTCCTGAGTCTGCTTGTGCCGTTAGCTGACTATTTCGTTTCCACAAATTTGCCTACAACAATTATTGGTTACGTGGCACGTCAACCGTTTCGTCATGTAGCCGGATTCTTCACGGGGGCCGCGGTAGGTTTACTTGCTCTAATTCTCATTGCACCTCAAATGTTTTAGACTGGAGTTTGGAATCCGCAGAATCAGACTAACTGAGTATCGTTACTGGCTTCTACGGATCAAACGCAAATACTTCAATTGCCCTTGGACGTGGAAAAAGTGACTAGGTCGAAATATGCCTATTGGTCACTGCTGCTTAGGAAAAGCCCGTGCGGGAAAAACATTGACATCGATCAAGGCCCAAGTGTTCATGAGCAAGGCGGAAATCAGAGGGAGAAGCAAACAAATCAAAGGGAAAATTCGGGAAGAGATAGGCAAACTGAGAAACAACAAAACTTGGCAACTGAAAGGTAAGATTGAGCAAGCTGAAGGAAAGGCTAGACAGAAGATAGGGAGAGTCATAAGAAAAACGAAGATGCGATTGTGAACATTTGGCCGACGCCTCCCAAGCCGACGGGGTTCGGTATTAATCTGCAACGAGCGGATTGGTTATAGGTGCCAGTTACCGCACTGGCGGAAGGTGTTCAGAGTCCGGAGTCTATCGGAATCTGATGCACGCGCACCTTGCTGATGAGCAGAGGGAAATACGTCTCTCCAAGGGTGAAATATTTCCTCCTTGTAGGAGCTGTGGTTGACTAGTAATATGGAGGGGGAACGCTAATAGTTGAAAATCAAATGTTTCTTCAGAGAGCGCTGATCGATAATCCAAGTCACGGCGAATGACTAACCTTTCAACCACACTACCCATATCATTGCTTGAATCTATCGACGAACTAGTTCACGAAAGCAAAGTTCCATCACGCTCCTATGTTATGCGCGAGGCGGTTAGGGACTACTTAGAAAAGTCTGACTGAACGTACCTCGAAACTTCTGAATCCTGTTCGAGGCAACAGGGGAATTTACATTCTATATCAGAATGAAAAGAGAGAGGATCGGAGGTTGTTAGGGAGTCCGCTGAGTCCTAGTGGTGGCGGTGATAGCCCGAGTAGTAGCCGTAATGGTAGTAGTATGGATACGAATAGTAGTAATAGTATGGGTACGAATATGAAGAACTGCAAGAGTAGTAATTCGGGTACCCGTAATAGTAGTATGGGTATCCACTGTAAGAGTAGTAGTAATAGCCGTTATAGCAGCCAGTAGGGTAGCCATTGTAGTAGCTATAGGAGCCCGTTGAAGGATAATTGCCGCTAGGGTTTACGGTGACCGTCGGCGATGATGATGCGACTAACCCGCTGTACTGGCCGTTGTTATAGTTGTTGTATACCTGGATCTCTACCTGTAGTTGATGTTGGACTACGGATGAGGGCAGGTTGAATACGAGTTGCCCAGAGTAGTATCCGTTGTTCGAACTCATGGTGACGTAGTAGGTGCCGAGATTAGTGTTGGTGACGGTGTCGTATGCGGTGCCGGTCGCCCAAACCTGAGGTCCAGCGTTGCAGCTCATTGTTATTGGGACGGTGAGTTGGATGTTGTAAGGATAGCTGCTGCCGTAGTAGCTTCCGGAATTCTGGGTTGTGGCGCCCATGGAGCCAACTTGTAGGCCGCAATTCTGGCCGTACACGTTACCGGTGCTCGCGGCAGCCGCTGCCAACGGAAGCAAGATAGCGAAAGCCAGCATCAAATAATAACGGTTTTTCAAGATCTGTTTGTCACCTCACACGGGATTCAACTCCTCGTCTGGCGGCGTTAAACGTACTTCCACCATTTCCACCATTCGAACCATATCTATCCATGGTGATGGATGCTGACGGGATTACTATGTTCTGTAATCGTGTGTAGAAGCCTGAAGTCAGCAATTAGAGCGGGTTCTAGGTTTGCGTTTCTTGTGAGCCACTTCCCAAGTCGGTTTACCTGGTAGAAACCGCTCTACTGTGGTAGAAACGCTCCACAAACGCTTAACGCTCTGACTGCTTGAGAACTACCGAGCAAGCGTTATTTAAGAAACGTAAATCGCTAACGCAACGCTTCTCAAGTCGTGGTCGCGTCAACAAAATATTGTGGAAGCTCGGCTACATATTCGCTCTGCTAGGTGGCATAGTCGTCATCGCCTTGAGCTTAGCCGCGATGATTCATTATCCTCTCTACCCACCCGTCCAAGTACCTCTAGCCGGCTATGTCGGTATAGACGTGATCAGTCTGATTCTAGGCGTTGTGGCCGTGGTCGGATCGAAGCGAATCAACGAACTGGCGTGGGGAATCATATTGATGGTCGTTGGTTTCCTTACAGGCGGAATCGGCGGACTGCTCACCATAATCGGTGGCCTGATCGGGCTACTTTCAAGGTACGCGTAATTGATCCAAATCATCGCGACCTCGAAAACTACACATGCATCACTCAAACCTCTCCGAAAGGAATCCTCCTTCCTTTTCACGCTTCACGGATACAACGTCCTCGCGTTGAGGCTTCCTGCAGATGTTGTCAGAGAAATTTCGGGTCAAGACTTGGTCGTGGTTGAGAGTGTTCTCTCCAAGCTCAAGGTCAAACTGAGGTTCACTCCTGAGGCTGAACGATGGTTGGCAATTACAAGCGTGGAGAACCCAATGCTAAAGCAACTTGACGCCTTCAAGGCATTAGTGGCGAAAGAGCTTGGTTATGCAACAGGCGAGATAATTATTGATTCAAGTGTGGAAGTGTGCGCGACGGTTCCGCTTAATGAAAGAGAACCGATTTACCCCACAACCGAATAGGCAATCATAAAGTAAAGCTTCTTTTTAATGAAGCCCTTGATCTCCTCTTTAATCACATCAGACTGTCGCCTAGTCAGAATCTGTCAGCTTTCGTACGAGTTATTCCCAAGTTAACACACGCGAGATTGAGGTTCCTGACGCATGCTTCGCGTATCACACAGTCATCTGAGTGAATGAGCCTGATTTAGCGACCGCTATAATTTGTTCTTTAGAGTATTTGGCACCAGCTCCATACTACCGGATAGCACCGCTGGTGGAAATGCGAGAGTGAAAGTGGAAATTTTGTAAATGTACCTAATAGATTTCGCACACTAAGCATGGGTCGGATGAATTGAGATGTCCAAACCTCGAGGACGCCTACTTTCCTCCGTGCTCGCTGTTGCCTTGGTAATCTCCCTTGTCGCCTTGTCCATTAGCGCCCCCGCCGCACAAGCCGCGGCCGCTGCAGTAGACCAACAGTGTTCGACGGTCGGCAGCTCCTTCCTAGCCGGAGTTGGTACGCATCAACCCGCGGGCCAAACATTCATTCCAATGCAATCTTCAATGACCGGCTTAGCGCTTTACCTTAGTTCCAATAACCCTAGCCCAACCTCAATGACCGCCAACATCATTTCCAACGGCATACTCGGCGTTAACGATGGCCAAGGGTCCCTAGCGGGTACGGTCACATTTACCGTTCCAGCCTTCTTCGGGCAGCCGAACGGCGCTTGGTTGAATGTGCCGCTCCCCAGCGGAATCGTTCTAGCTCCGGGCGCAGTATACGCGATTAACCTCGTAGATAATTCAGGGTCCGGTGGAATTAATTGGAGTTCATGTTCCACTCCGTACAGTAACGGATGTGGATATGCTAACGGTCAATGTCAAGCGTCATCTTGGGCGTTCATTGACTACTACGGCGACTTCTGGGTTGCGTTCTCAACGTCGGGCATATCTATTGCGCAGGGCGCGTCTGGCACTGTGAACCTGGGCGTAGCCTCGCTGAATAACTTCGCATCCCCCGTATCGTTAACCTTCTCAGTCCCACCGGGCGTAACCGCCTCATTCAACGGCCCGAGCGAAATCGAGACCTCGGCTGGAGGCAGCAGTTCGCCGACAGTAACCATCTACGTCGCCGGCACCGTGGCCACAGGCACATACCCATTCACCGTGAAGGCAATAAGCGGCGGCATAACGCACGTTGCTACGCTCCAACTGATTGTGACACCTTCCGGCACAATCATCGCCACTTCGCCTACTCCCGATTTCTTGACACAACCCTCGCCTGGCGTTGTGACATTGACACCAAGCGTCTCGAAGTCCACTACGATGGTGCTATCATCAGTGAACGGGTTCAGCTCCTCCATCAGCCTTACTGCGGCTTGGACTGGATCTGCTCCCGCCGGAATCACTGTCAGCCTCCCTAGCCCCGTGACGGTTCCAGCAGGCGGTAGCGCATCTTCGATCCTAACCCTAACGGCCGACGATTCGCCGTCAACCGGCACCTACACACTGATACTCACCGCCACGAACGGCGTAATCTCGCATTCGTCAGACATTGCGGTCACGATCTACGGCACACCTTCAGTATTTGCACCGGTAACTCCGGACTTTTCGATCACCTCA